>JBEKAA010000004.1:0-377500 GCA_050018455.1 Thermoanaerobaculaceae bacterium
AGGAGACCTTCCACCCAGCGCCATTCTCCCTGCACAAGCGCGCGCTCGTCCATGACCTCAGCATATCCACCCCCTCGCTCATGTCAAGACTAAAGTTAGCGCATATGGGGCCCGGGGGGTCTAGAGCGTCCAGGTGGGTGGGAGGAGCGGACGCGGGACCCCCCGGACGGAAGCCGGGCCGCGGCGCCGCGAGCTATGGATTACCTGCGTGGGCGGGTAGAGCGCGAGCGCCGACTGGGACGAGGCGCACGGCCTTGTGTTGGAGATTGCTCTCAGATCCTCTGCTGTCGGGTTTCCTGGGCGGCGCGCAGGTAGAGAGCCTCGAGGCGGGCTAAGCGTGCTTCCGTCGAGAAGTACTGACGCACCTTTTCCTGGCCCGCGGCGGCGATCCGCAGAGCGAGCTCTTCGTCCCGCAGGAGGCGCGAGATTGCGGCAGCGAGCATCGGCACGTCCCGCGGCGGTACGAGGATCCCGGAGACGCCGTCCTCGACCAGTTCCGGGTTGCCGGCCACGGCGGTGGCGACGACGGGTTTTCCGAGAGCCATCGCCTCCCGGATCGTCCCGGTGATTCCCGTACCCGCCCAGGAGGGATCCACTACCATGTCACATGCCGCAAGCACATCGGGCATGTCCGAACGCGCCATTGTGGCTGTGACCGCACCTTCGAGACCCAGGTCGCGGGCCAGTTCCCCGACGCCGTCGCGCTGCGCCTTCGAGGTGCACGCCACCAGGAGCAGGTGTGCTGCAGGGTGGTCGGCCCGGACCGTCGGAAACGCGCGGAGGAGTTCTTTCCACCCTTTCCAGTCCCGCATCCCGACGTGCCCGATCACGCGCGCCTCGGCTGGAATCCCGAGCTCCTCGCGAACGGCACGGGGGTTGACCCGCTCAGGGTCGAAACGGTCCAGGTCCACGCCGGCGTAGACCACGCCGACCTTGTGGGGCGGAATCCGACCGCTCGAGATCACCACCTGCCGGATGCTCTCGGCCACGGTCACGATGCGGTTGACGCGGTGTGAGCGGTACTTGAACGAGGACCAGAGATCTATCGGGAACGAGACGCCGCGGTTGACGACGAGGCCGTACCGGGCGCCCAGGAACGTCGCGCCCAGGGCAACCGCGTGCGAGATGCCTTTGTGGACGTGCACGACGTCGACCTTGCGCTCTCGGGCGAGGCGAGCGAAGCGGACCATCGAGACGACGTCGAACTCGTGTCGGAGTGCGAGCGGCACATGCTCGACGCCTGCCGCGGCGCAGCGCTCGGCGACCTCCCCGCTGGGCCGGGTAACGGCGAGGACCGTGTGGCCCCGCGCCGCAAGGCCCTTGGCGGCGTCGAACATCTGCACCACCGAACCGGTCGCGAAACCGGTCTTCTCGATCATCTGGACGATGGTAAGCGCTTCCATTGCCTCTGATCCCTGGCAGCGGCGGGCCGCATGGACAACCCTTGCGGCCCGCCGTCTCAGAACGCCACCTTCGGGTCGCCGCTACATCACCGCGGTCGGAGGTGCCGGTTCGTCGGGGGCTCCGGCCTTGCTCAACGGCACGTAGATCAAGTATGCAACGAGCACCAGGGCGATCGGAACCGCCATCGGGACGGCGAGCGACCAGGTGATCGATGGGAAGCCCTTTGTGCGGAAGAAGACGACGGCCGCCACCCCCAAGCCCATCAGCGCCTCGCCGGCGATCAACCCGGAAGCCGCGAGAACGCCCGCGTTCTCGACCCTCGCCTTCTGGGCGTCGTTGTACCCACGCCGGTCGCGCATCTTGTCCACGATACCGCGGATGATCCCGCCCACGAAGATGGCGAAGGTCGTCTCGAGGGGCAGGTACATGCCGACCGAGAACAGCATTGGGCTCTTCACCTTGATGAGAATGAGCGAGATCCCCATCGCGATGCCGACGACGACCAGAGGCCACGCCATCTCGCCGCCGACGATGCCGGAGGAGAGTGCCGCCATCAGACCGGCTTGCGGTGCCGGCAGGCGCGGGCTCCCGAAGCCGCCGTTGGCCGGGAACTGCTTGAGGTCGGCGAAGTGCAGCACGTACAGCGGGAAGAACATCACGGCACCCGCGATCACGACGCCTATCAGGTCACCGACCTGCATCTTCCAGGGAGTACCGCCGAGGATGTGCCCGACCTTGAGGTCCTGCAGCATCTCGCCGGCGACGGCTGCTGAGACGCACCCAACGGCCGCCACGCCGAGGACGGCGACGACGCCTTCCACCCCTCTGAAGCCGATGATCACCATGGTGAGCGCCGCGACGATGGTCGTCGCCAGCGTCAGGCCCGAGAGCGGGTTGTTGGATGAGCCGATCATGCCCACGAGGTTCCCGGAGACCGCGGCGAAGAAGAAACCGGTGACCAGCATGACGATGGCCGCCAGCAAAGCGGGTCCGATCGCCTTCGTGAAGTACGAGTAGAGGGCGATCATCAGAATGAGGACGCCGACGAGTCCGAGGACGACGAACTTGAAGTTGATGTCGCGGTCGATGCGGCTGGTGGCAGCGTGGACGCCGGCCGACTTCTTGAGGTCGGCGAGCGCACGCTTGAGGGCGACGCCGAGGTTCTTGCGCATCTTGAACAGTGTGTAGCAGGCGCCAACCAGCATCCCGCCGACGGCGATCGGGCGCACGACGAAGCGGTACAAGTGCCCGACGATTGCACCCCACGCGGCAGCCTGGTCGCCGGCCGCGGCCGCCGTGTACTGGTCGATCATGTTGGGGCCGAGGAAGAAGACCAGCAGCGGAACGAACAACCCCCAGGCCAGAAGGCCGCCGGCGAAGTTGAGAGCGCCGAGCTCCGGCCCGATGATGTAACCGACGCCGATGTACGCAGGACTCACGGCCGGAGCCGAGAACGACGAGACACCTCCGGCCGTGATCGCCGGGGCGTCCTTCGACAGCCCGAGTCGCACCAGGCTCTGCTTCACCCGTCCCACCGCAACGGGGAACGCGTTGCTGGAGCTGAAAACGCCGAGTGCGTCGAGGAGCCGGACCACCGCGCCGACACCCATTGCCTTGAACAGCTGGATCGCTGCCTCGGCCCCGCGCTGGCCGGCCTTGTGAATCTCAGACGCCGCCACCGATTCCGGGAACTTCAGATCAGGGTCCTCGACCATCACGCGGCGGAGCATGGTGACGAACATGATTCCGAGGATGCCCCCGACGATCATGAGCGCGCTGGCTGTCAAGTAGTCCGTAAAGGTGTTGAACTTCCAGTACCCGAGTAGGACGAATGCCGGGATCGTGAAGATCGCGCCGGCTGCGATCGACTCGCCGATCGAACCGACCGTACGGGCGAAGTTCTCCTCGAGGAGCGAGCCTTTCATCAGGCGCAGGACCGCCATGCCGATCACCGCGGCCGGATAGGTGGCCGCGATCGTCATGCCGGCCTTGAGTCCGAGGTACGCATTGGCCGCACCGAGGATCACGCACATGAAAAGGCCGAGGAGAAGTGCCCGCAAGGTGAATTCGCGCATTGTGGAGTCGGCAGGCACGTAGGGGGTGAAGGGCTTTTCGCTCATTGCGTCCGTCCTCCGTTTGGTCGCCACGCATCGCCGTGATCGGCGCCGGTCGGGTGGCAGTTCCGGGCATTCTACACGCGGAGCGAGACAAGCCCTCAACGGCCACACGCCCGGGGTAGATCACTCGGCGACTGTCCGTCTCCAAAGGTCAGAATGGACACCCTATGGTATTATGAGAACACGCTAAGATATTGGGACACACAGCTTGACACTATATAACTAAGATTTTATCCTTGTTGCTGATGTCCGTGAGAGACAAAGTCCGGACACAGAGGTGCAAGTATGGCGTCCGACAATAACTTCACCGTCAAGGCCGGGGAGGCGCTCCAGGAAGCCTTGAAGCTGGCCACCGGGCGGGGCAACCCTGAGGCAACCCCCGCCCACCTGCTGGAGGCCCTCCTCGCGCAGACCGACGGGCTTGCGCCGAAGTTGCTCGAGAAGGTCGGCGCTCCCGTTGCGCGCGTGCGCGACGACCTCGCGGCGATGCTGGACCGGCTTCCGTCGGCCAGGGGCGCGGCCGAAGCGCAATCGTCGCGCGACCTGCGGAAGGTCATCGAGACCGCGGGCAAGCTCGCGCCCCAGTTCCAGGACGAGTACGTGTCGGTCGAGCACCTGCTGCTCGCCGTCGCGGGCGTGCCGGGACCCGCAGCCGAGATCCTCGCGCGACACGGCGTCGATCGCGACGCGCTGCTGCGAGCGGTCCAGGATCTCCGCGGGTCCCACCGGGTGACGGACGCCAACCCGGAGGAAAAATTCGAGGCCCTCAAGAAGTACGCGCGCGACCTCACCGAACTGGCCCGCGCCGGCAAGCTGGATCCGGTCATCGGCCGCGACGACGAGATCCGGCGGGTGATGCAGGTCCTGACCCGCAGGACCAAGAACAACCCCGTTCTGATCGGCGAGCCGGGCGTCGGCAAGACGGCGGTCGCGGAAGGGCTGGCGCAGCGCATCGCGAGCGGCGACGTCCCCGAGCTGCTCAAGCGCCGCCGCATCGTCGCCCTCGACCTCGGTGCGCTGATCGCCGGCACCAAGTACCGCGGCGAGTTCGAGGACCGTCTCAAGGCGGTGATCAAGGAGGTTGTGGACTCCGACGGCGAGGTGGTGCTGTTCATCGACGAGATCCACACGCTGGTCGGCGCCGGCGCCGCCGAGGGCGCGATGGACGCCGCCAACCTCCTCAAACCCGCCCTCGCCCGCGGCGAGCTGCGCTGCATCGGCGCGACGACGCTCTCCGAGTACCGGAAGTACATCGAGAAGGACGCGGCCCTCGAGCGTCGCTTTCAGCCCGTGCTGGTGGGAGAGCCGTCGGTCGAGGAGACGATCGCCATCCTTCGCGGGTTGAAGGAGAAGTACGAGGTGCACCACGGCGTGCGCATCACCGATGGCGCCATCGTGGCGGCCGCCACGCTATCAAGCCGCTACATCACCGACCGCTTCCTCCCCGACAAGGCGATCGACCTGGTGGACGAAGCGGCCTCCCGGCTCCGCATCGAGATCGACTCGCTTCCGACCGAGATCGACGAGCTTGATCGCACGGCGCTCCGTCTCGAGATCGAGAAGCGCGCCCTCGCCAAGGAGAAGGACAGGGCCTCGAGGGAGCGCTTGGCGGAGATCGAGCGGGAGCTGGCCGAGCTCAAGGAGCGCATCGCCGGCATGAAGGCGTCGTGGCAGCGCGAGAAGGAGCTCATCGCGCGCATCCGCTCGGTGAAGGAGCAGGTCGAAGCGGCAAGGGATGGCGCCGAGCGCGCTCAGCGCGACGGCGACCTCGAGCGCGCAGCGCAGCTCCGCTACGGCGAGCTGGTCCGCCTGAACAAGGAGCTCGAAGCCGCGACGGACGCCCTCAAGGCCCACCAGGCGTCGCAGGGTTCGCTGCTCGCCGAGGAGGTCACCGAGGAGGCGATCGCGGAGGTCGTTGGGCACTGGACCGGGATCCCCGTGAGCAGGCTGCTGGAAGGCGAGAAGGCGAAACTCCTGCAGATGGAGGATCGCCTGCGGGCTCGCGTTGTGGGTCAGGACGAGGCGGTCGCGGCCGTGGCAACCGCGGTCCGCCGCGCCCGCAGCGGGATGAAGGATCCGAACCGCCCCGTCGGCTCGTTCCTGTTCCTGGGGCCCACCGGCGTCGGCAAGACCGAGCTCGCGCGGGCGCTCGCCGAATTCCTTTTCGATGACGAACGGGCGATGATCCGCCTCGACATGTCGGAGTACATGGAGAAACACGCCGTGGCGCGCATGATCGGCGCCCCTCCGGGGTACGTCGGCTACGAGGAGGGCGGCCAGCTCACCGAGGCGGTGCGCCGCAGGCCGTACGCGGTGGTGCTCCTCGACGAGGTCGAGAAGGCGCACCCCGACGTGTTCAACGTCCTCCTGCAGATCCTCGACGACGGCCGCCTCACCGACGGCAAGGGGCGCACGGTGGACTTCCGCAACTGCGTCGTGATCATGACATCCAACATCGCGTCCGACGTGATCCAGGAGTTCACGGAGGACGACCGCGCCAAGATGCTCCAGTTGGTGCAGCGCGAGCTGAAGGCGCACTTCCGGCCGGAGTTCCTCAACCGCGTGGACGAGGTGCTCGTGTTCCACCGTCTCGCGGAAGACCACTTGCGGTCGATCGTCGGGATCCAACTCGCGCGCCTCAACCAGCTGCTCGCCGATCGGCGGATCGTCGTCGAGGCGTCCGACGCCGCCCTGGACCATCTTGCGCACGAGGGGTACGACCCGGAGTTCGGTGCGCGGCCGCTCAAGCGGGCGATCCAGCGGTTGGTGCAGGACCCGCTCGCCCGCATGGTGCTCGCGGGAGAGGTCGCCGAGGGCGACACGGTGGACCTCGGTGTTGCGGACGGCGCGCTCGTGCTCACGCCCCGGCGGGAGCACGCGGCCGGGACTTGACAGGGATCGACACGCCGCGTACGGCGCCGCGCCGATCGACGTTCAGTTCTCGCTGTTGGCACCTCGTGGAACGGCCGGGCTAGAATGTCCGTGGCCACGGCGAGTGCCCCGCCACCGCGCTCGCGGCTGGATGCGAGATGAAACCAAAGCCCACCGTGACGTTCACCCTCAACGGCCGTGAGACGACCGTTGCCTACGAGGAGGGGATGCACTTCCTCGAAGTGCTTCGTGAGGAGTGCGGCGTCACCTCGCCCAAGGACGGCTGCGCGCCGCAGGGGATCTGTGGCTGCTGTACGGTGCTGGTGGATGGCCGGCCCGCCCTCGCGTGCCTCAAGAAGCTGCACGAGATTGCCGGCCGGTCTGTCGTGACCCTGGAAGGGATTCCGGAGCTGCAGAGGGAGGTGCTCGCCCGTGCGTTCGTCCAGGAGGGCGCGATCCAGTGCGGATACTGCACCCCGGGTATCATGGTGCGGGCGTTCTCACTATTGGAACGACGTAAGACCGACGACCGAAATGCTGTTGCAAAGGCTCTCGCAGCGCACATCTGTCGCTGCACCGGTTACCAGCGGATCTTCGACGCGATTCGAACCGCGGGCGAGGCGTGGGGCGCCGATGGCGTCTTCGCGAGCGCTAAGCCGCGCCGACGCGATTTCTTCGGCGAGCGCCACGGATTGACGCGGGGATCCGACGGCTACGCGGCGCACGGTGTCGGCGCCAGCGAGTCACGGTACCGAGGGGCCGAGCATGCCGTCGGCCGCAAGCCGTACGTCGCCGACCTGAGCGTGCCCGGGATGCTGCACGGCGCGTTCGTCCTGGCTGCCCACGCTCGTGCGGTGGTGCGATCTCTCGACACCGATGCGGCGCTCGCAATGCCGGGAGTGGAACGCATCCTCGGCGCCACCGACGTGCCGGGCGACCGTCATGTGGGACTCATCTTCAGAGACTGGCCCGTCTTCGTTGCGGTGGGTGAGACCACGCGCTGCGTCGGTGACGTGCTCGCGCTGGTGGTGGGCGACACGCAGTTCCACGCGCGCCGGGCCGCGAAGGCGGTGGGCGTCGACTACGAGATCTTCGAGCCTGTGACCTCCCCCGAAGCGGCGCTCGACAGCGGCGCTCCGGCGATCCACCCGTCCGGCAACCTGCTCGAGGTAACGGCGTTCGCCCGCGGTGACGCAGGGGCGGCGCTCGCCGCTTCCGCTCACGTCGTGCGGAGGACTTTCACCACGCAGCGTATCGAGCACGCGTTCCTCGAGCCCGAGGCGTGTCTGGCAATGCCCAGCCACGCGGGCCTGAAGGTCTACTCGCAGGGCCAGGGTGTGCACGACGATCAGGCTCAGATCGCATCGGTGCTCGGCCTCCCGCTTGGCAGCGTCGAAGTGGAACTCGTGTCGAACGGCGGTGCCTTCGGCGGCAAGGAGGACCTCTCGGTCCAGGCCCAGACCGCACTCGCCGCCTTGCTGCTGCGCAAGCCGGTGCGGACCGTGCTCACCCGCGACCAGTCGGTCTTGTTTCATCCCAAGCGCCATCCGCTGACGATGGAGTACGCGGTCGGCTGCGACGGCGAAGGACGTCTCACCGCGGTTCGAGCCCGCATCGTCGGGGACACCGGCGCCTACGCGTCGGTGGGGACGAAGGTCCTCGAGCGGGCGGCCGGGCACTCGTGCGGGCCGTACCGGGTCCCGAACGTGGACGTGGAGGCGCGCACCGTCTACACCAACAACCCCCCATCGGGCGCGATGCGCGGGTTCGGCGTCCCCCAGACTGCGTTCGCCATCGAGACGTGCCTCAACATCCTGGCCGAGGAGATCGGTCTCGACGCCTACGACATCCGCGAGCGCAACGTGCTGCGTCCGGGCGACCGGTTCGCGACCGGCCAGATCATGACCTCCGCGTGCGGCATCCTGCAGACGCTCGAAGCGGTGCGGCCGATCTACAAGGCGAACGCCGCGCGCGCCGGCATCGCGTGCGGGATCAAGAACACCGGCATCGGCAACGGTCTGGCCGACATCGGCAGGGTGCTGCTCCGGGTGCTGCCGAAGGGGCGACTCGAGGTGCTCACCGGGTACACCGAGATGGGGCAGGGGCTGTTCACCATCCTCCGTCAGGTGGTCCACGAGGAGACCGGGATCGCGCTCGACGCGATGACCGTCGGGACGCGCAGCGAGCTGGCCGTGCGGTGCGGGATGACCACCGCCTCGCGCGCCACGGCGCTCGCGACGATGGCGGCCCAGCGCGCCGCGCGCACGCTCGCCCAGGCGCTTGCGGCGGCGCCGCTCGAGGCGCTCGCGGGGTGCGAGTACGCCGGCGAGTACGTCTGCGACATCACCGTCGCTCCCGGCACGAAGGTCGACAATCCGGTCACCCACATGACCTTCGGCTACGCCACGCAGGTCGTGGTGCTCGACGAGATCGGCCGGATGGAGCGGGTCGTGGCGGCTCACGACGTCGGCCGCGCGATCAACCCGTTGGCGTGCGTGCAGCAGATCGAGGGTGCGGTGCACATGGGACTCGGCTACGCGCTCTCGGAAGACCTGCCGTGCACCGAGGGTCGACCGGACTCGACCAACATGCGTGATCTGGGGATCCTCAGGGCCGCCGAGATGCCGGAGGTCGACGTGATCCTGATCGAGGTTCCGGACCCGGTCGGCGGGTACGGCGCCAAGGGCGTCGGCGAGATCGGCCTCGTCCCGACCGCGGCCGCCGTGGCGGGCGCGCTCGCCGCCTACGACGGCGTCCACCGTACGAAGCTGCCCATGACGGAGTCAACTGCAACACCGCCTCGTCTTCGCAGGACGAGGTCGAAGTAGGCGCAGTCTGTTCCTCGGTCCCTCTTTGGTGTCGTGATTGTCGGCGTGGTCAAACCGTGAGCGTCGTGCGCCGTATTAGACTCGGTGCAGGACCCGGCGGCGCAGACGCCGGTACGGACACGCGATGAAGAGGAGCGGGCCATGAGCGGACCTGGCTTCGGAATCACGAGACGGGGCGTGCTGACGGGAATCGCGGGCGGCGCGGCTGTCGCGGCGATCGGCAAGAGGTTCGCGTTCGCCGCCACCGGAAAGGCCCGGGTCGTGCGGGTCGAGTCGGACAAGGTCTGGATCGGGGACACGCGCGATCCGGACGTCGTCAAGAGGATGGTTGACCGCGGCGTGATGGCGCTCGCCGGTGCCTCCACGCCCGCCGCGGCCTGGCGCCGCTTTCTGACGCCCGAGGCGCGCGTCGGTCTGAAGATCAACCTTCTCGGGCGCCCCCTCGTCTACACCGCGCCCGAGGTCACCGATGCCGTCGCGGCGGGGTTGATCGGTGCCGGCGTGAGACCGGAGAACGTCGTCGTCTGGGACCGCTGGAAGGATCACTTCGCTCCGACGCGGTACAAGTTCGGGAAAGGCAAGCACGGCCAGAGCATTGAAGCCGGCGGTCGCTATCACCAAACGATCATGCTCAAGGGAACCGAGGGCAACGCCCTGATCGACACGATGGCGGTGGACCGCACGAACGTCACCGTGAGCCTGCCGGTCCTCAAGGATCATGGCGTCTCCGGCGTCACCCTGGCCCTGAAGAACATCGCTTTCGGCTGCTACGACCACTACCGCAGCGCCCACGACAACCACTGCGACCCCTTCATCGCCGAGGCGTACGCCCACTACGTCTCCACGACGAAGATTCCCCTGATCGTCATGGACGCCACCGAGGCGTGCTTTGACGGGGGGCCGCGCCCGGCCGACCGCTCGCGCCTCTGGCGGGAGAACGCGATCTTTCTCGCCACCGATCCTGTGGCCCTCGATTTCGTCTGCCGGGAGGTGATCATGGCCAAGCGGACCGAGAAGGGGCTGCCGGACACGACCCGTCAGAGCCGCCACATCGAGACGGCGATCCGGAAAGGGCTCGGTGTCGGCGACGCGGGTCGCATCGAAGTCGTGACCTTCAAGGTGTGATCTCAAAGCGCGGTCCATGACGTACGAGAGGCGAAGCCTGCGGCGCGCGGGAGTCGGCGTCGTTTCGCCACGGCCCGGGTGTACCCTGCGCGGGCAGGGAGGTCGCAGCCATGGCGGAAAACACGGTGCAGGGCTTCGAGAGCCACGTGCGCTACGTGCCGCTCTATCACTTCGTGCTCTTCGGGATCCTGATAATCAACCTTGGATGGTCGGTCGCGCGGCTCATAGGCCATCCCTCGATAGACGCGATCGTCGCGCTTCTGGTCGCCTTCGGCCTGCTGATCCTGTTCTTGTACGCGCGGCAGTTCGCCGTGACCGTGCAGGACAGGGTGATCAGACTCGAGATGCAGCTGCGCCTTGCGAAGCTGCTCCCGGCCGACCTCGTCCCGCGGATCGGCGAGCTCTCCGTCGGCCAGCTCATCGCGCTCCGGTTCGCCGGTGATGCCGAGCTTCCCGGCCTGACTCGCAAGGTGCTCGACGAGAAGATCACGGACCGCACCGCAATCAAGAAACTCGTGCGGAACTGGCAGCCCGATCTCCTACGGGCGTGACGGCGCCAGCTCATCGCACCGGGAAGGAGCTCGCAACGCGTGCCTTGACCTCGGTCAAGAGTTCGACACGAAGATCAGCCTGAGCCACCTCGCGCGAGCGCCGCGGCCAGTGCCTCAGGCATGTTGCAGTTGGCGGTGACACCGGGGTCGTCCACGGCGACATCCACTGTGCCGACGGCGTGCAGCACCTCGCGGAGGGTGGGCCCGGGCAGCGCTCCGGCGACAACCTGTTCCGCTACCGCGCGCGCGAGCATGACCGGGTGACCGCGCTTTCCGCGGTGCACCGGGATCGCAGCAACAGTGCCGGTCGCCGCGAGTGTGCGCACGGTCTCGGCCCGCACGAGCGGGTGATCGACGGGGAACACGACGACCCGGTCCCATCGGATGTCTCCGAGGAGGCGGCCCAGGCCGATCCTGAGTGACTCGAACATCGGCAGCCCGGTCGCGGGGAGCGGCAGGACCTCAAGACCATGCTCCCCTGCCGGGGCTGTGGCCACCGGTAAGGTCGCAAGGACGGGTGAAACGCCGGCGGCGGCGAGGGTGTCCGCGCACGCGGCCAGAAAGCTGCGCCCATCCGGAAGCCGCCCGAACGCCTTCGGCCCGCCGAAGCGCGTTCCGGCCCCACCGGCCAGAATCAGGCCCGCGACGCTCGCCGCCATCCTTCGGGAACCTCGCCCGTGCGGTCGAGCCGTATCAGCTCGGCCACGATCGAGACTGCGATCTCTTCGGGAGTGACGGCTCCGAGGTCGAGTCCGACCGGGCAGCGCAATGTGCGAATACGGTCGGGATGAACACCCGCCCCGGCGGCGGCGTGACGGATGGCGGCCGCCTTGTTCTTGGAGCCGACCACCCCTACGCCCGCGAACGGCCGGGCGAGCGCCGCCACCGCCCACGCCGTGTCGGCGTCCGCATCACCGGTCGCGACGACGACCTGGGTGCGCTCGGCGTTCTCCCAGTGGTCAAGCACCTCGGGGTCGCCGGCGGCGACGCTCTCGAACTCCTCGACGTCCTGGGCGTGTTCGGAGCCTCCCGGCGATGCGATCGTGACGCGGTACCCCGCGCGCGATCCGGCCGATGCCACGACCCGGCCAACGTGCCCGGCGCCGACGACCAGGAGACGGCGCCGGGGCGCGAACTTCTCGAGCATCACGGTCACCACCCCTCCGCAGTTCGTAGCGATCTCGAGGAGACGTCCGCGGTCCGGGCCCGCCAACATCTCCGACGCAGCGGCGCGAGCAGCCGCCTCAACTTCGCCGCCGCCGACGGTACCGCATGTGAGGCCGCGGGCGGAGACCAGCATGCGGGCGGCGTCCTTGCGGGGTGCCGAGCCCTGCACCCCTGCGACGGTCGCGAGGACGCAGGTGTCGCCCGCGTCAACGGCCTGCAGCAACTTCCTCAGTACGTCCACGCAGTTTCTCCTCTTCGACCACCCAGGCGAACGGGTGCTTGTCGCCGAGCGCTGCGACAACGGTCGGCGGTGTGAGCGGCAACCGGTCGATCTCGACCCCCAGCGCCTCCACGACCGCGTTGCGAACTGCCGCCGCGGTCGGGATCAGCGACGGCTCGCCGATCCCCTTGGCGCCGAAGGGACCACCGAGCCCCTCGCTCTCGACAATCGCGATGCGGATCGTGGGGACATCGGCGGCGGTCGGGATGATGTAGTCGGTGAACGAGGGGTTGACGAGACGTCCGCGGTCGAGCCTGAGCTCCTCGCTGGTGCCCCAGCCGATCCCCTGGACGACGCCCCCCTGGACCTGGCCCTCGAGCGCGTCGCGGTGGATGACGCGCCCGACGTCGTGCGCCGCCGAAACCTCAGCCACGCGAACCAGACCGAGGTCCGCGTCGACGGTGACGCGCGCGACGTGGCATGCGACGGCGTAGAACTCGTACGGATCGCCGACGCCGGTGGCGGCGTCGAAACGTCGCGGCCGGCTCCTGTACCACCCAGTGCTGATCCCCTCGATCCGCCTGGAAGCCATCTCACTGGCGAGGCGCGCGATCGGCACGCATCGGCCGGGCTCGCCTCGGACGCTGGCGAAGCCGCCGGCCAGCTCGACGTCGCGCTCGTTGCAGCCGAGCAGCTCGGCTGCAAGCGGGTCGAGCTTCTTCCGGAGCCGGCCGACCGCGTTCAGGATCGCCATGCCGGAGGCGTGCGCGCCCCGCGAGGCCACCGTCGGACCGGAGTCGCCGACGGTGGTCGTGTCGGGCTGCCACACCTGCACCTGCGCGGGGTCAACGCCGAGCGACTGGGCTGCGATGGTCTGGCAAGCGGCGAGGTTTCCCTGACCCATCTCGGTGAGGCCCACCCGAACGACGACGGACCCGTCGGGCTGCAGGATCACCACGGCCGAAGACCGATCCAGGTGTTGGCCTCCGTGGTGCAGGTTGCAGCCGTACAGCGCGAGGCCGATTCCCATGCCCTCCCGCTTCGGGCCGTCTTGGCGGCGAGGCCCGGCATGGAACTCATCCCATCCTGCGAGTGCGGCGGCGCGGTCGAGGCACTCCCGCACCAGCACGGGACGCCGAAGCGACTGACCGGTGCAGATTCTCCGCCGCCGGTCGTCCAGCAGGTTTCGGCGCCGGAATTCGAGGGGGTCGAGGGCGCACGCACGCGCCAAGCGATCCATCGTGGCCTCGGCCGCCCACGTCACCTGCGGCGCGCCGAACCCGCGAAACGCCCCGCCGAAGAGGTTGTTGGTGTATGCCACCCGCGTCGTGACGCGCACCGCGGGCACGTGGTACGGACCAATCGAGGAGACGTTGGCCCGCTCCGCGACCACGGTCGAGATGCCGATGTACGCCCCGGCGTCGAGGACGGTTTTCACCTCGGCGAAGCGCAGGCGTCCGTTGCGGTCCGCGCCCCACCGGTGGCGGATGACCATGGCGTGGCGCTTCGACGAGACCTGCATGTCGAGTTCGCGGGGGAGCACGAACCGCACCGCCCGGCCGGTGGCGAAGGCGAGCACGGCCGCGCACGCCGCGGGCTCGGAGGGATAGTCCTCCTTGCCGCCGAAGCCGCCGCCGGTGGGCGCCTGCTCCACTCTGACCGCGGCGAGCGGCAGACCCAGCACCGTGGCCACCGCCTGCTGAACGTAGAACGGGCACTGACACGAGGCGACGATCGTGATGCGCTGCCGTCCCTCCGGGATCGCCAGACAGCCCTGGGGCTCGAGGTACGCGTGCTCCTGGCCGCCGACGCGGTACTCGGCTTCGACCACCACGCCGGCTCGCGTGCGGGCGGTGTCCCCTCGCACGACGCGGAACGTGCGGATGAGGTTGCCCGCGTCGTGGACGTGCGGGGCGTCGGGTGCGAGGGCCTGGACGGGGTCGTGCACGGCCGGAAGGGGCTCGAGTTCGGCACGGACGAGGTGCGCGGCGGCCCACGCCGCCTCCGGAGTGCGCGCGGCGACCAGCGCGAGCCGCTCGCCGACCATGCGAACCCTCTCTCCGGCGAGCAACGGCTGGTCTTCGAAGATCACACCGACCAAGTTCTTGCCGGGGATGTCGGCCGCCGTGATCACGGCCTCGACGCCTTCTACGGCGCGCGCGGCGGCGAGGTCCAGGCCCGCGACACGAGCCGACGCGACGGGCGCCACGGCCACGGCCGCGTGCAACATCCCGGGTACCGTGAGATCGGCCACGTATCGCGTGCTGCCGGAGACCTTGGCTCTGGCGTCGGGTCTCTCGTGGTGACCGCCCAACGGGCCGCTGCCGATGGCCTCCTCGAGGTGAGCTCGCTCACGGCGAGGCATGGTCCGCCTCCTCGCTCGGCGTGCGTTCGAGGGCTTCGAGCACCTTCAGGTACCCGGTGCAGCGGCAGAGGTTGCCGGCGAGGAGGCGCGCCCGCTCGTCGGCATCGCTGGGGCCGCGGGCGAGCGCGGCCGCACCGGTCACCGCCAGACCCGGCGTGCAGAACCCGCACTGCACGCCACCGTGCGCCACTAGCGCCTCCTGGAACGGGTGCAGCGAGCTCGATCGCTGCAGTCCTTCGACGGTCACGACCTCGTGGCCGTCCGCGGACGCCGCGAGGACGAGGCACGAGGTGACGGGTGCGCCGTCGAGCAGCACGACGCACGCGCCGCACTCGCCGGCGCCGCAGCCTTCCTTGGTGCCGGTGAGGCCGGCGTCCTCGCGGAGGAGGTCGAGGAGCCGTCGCCCGGGCGCGACCTCGAAGGTCCGGTTCGCGCCGTTGAGCGTCAGGTCCACAGTCACACGTTCAGGCACGGGAGGCCTCTTGAAGGAAACGGTCGAGCAGCACGGCGGCTGCGATGCGCCGATAGCTCGCCGTCGCCCGCACATCGTCGATCGGGGCGATGTCGTGCCCGAGTGCCTGCACAGCTTCCCGCCGCGCAACCGCGTCCGGCCGCCGTCCGGTCACCACGGCCTCCACGCGGCGCGCCCGCACCGGCGTAGGCGCAACCGACCCGAGCGCCAACCTCACCGCCTCGAGCCCGCCGTCGGCCCGGACGACCGCCCGCCCCGCGAGGCTCACGACCGAGATGGCCTGTTCCCGCCGTGGCCCCGTTTTGACGAACCGCTCCACCAGTCGGCACCCCAGGGGGATCCGGGTGAGCGGCAAGAACACCGACACGAGCAGTTCGCCGGGCATGAGTGCGCTCCGCGCCGGCCCGACGAAGAACTCCTCGACCCCAAGCCGTCTAGTCCCGGCGGTCGAGACAACAGTCAACCAGGCGCCCGCGACCAGGAGCGCGGGCGCGGTGTCGGCCGCTGGCGAGGCGTTGACGAGGTTGCCGCCGAGGGTCGCACGGCACTGGATCGGCCACGCGCCGACCGTCCCTGCGGCGGCCGCCAGTGCGGGGAAGTGGCGCCGAACGCCACCGTCCGCCGCGATCGAATCCATTTTCGTCGCGGCGCCGATCTCGACTCCGTCGTCGAGTTGCCGGATGCCGGCCAGACCGAGGTTGCCGAGGTCTACAAGGCACGACACGCGCCTGCGCCCATCCCGCAGCTGCACCATCAGGTCGGTGCCTCCGGCGATCGGCCGTGCGTCGGGCTGCGCCGCGAGCACCGCGAGCGCCTCGGCGACGGTGGTGGGCCGGATGACCTGCTGAACGGGAACGTCCATGTTTGCCGGTCCTCCTCGGCCAAGTTGATCCTGCCCCCGGAACGGGGCCGACCGCGATGGCCCCGAGGCAGGCGACACCTCGATCTCAATAGTAGGCTCGCTGCGCCGAGTTTCCAAGGCGGATCGGACCGGCGGTCGGGTGAGCAAGACGCACAGTGGACCGACGTTGTACGCTAATCAAAGCCCTCCGCGGAGGGTTAGGAGGGACAGGTGAGGCGCCTTCTGGTAGCGATGGTTGTGCTTCTGGTAACCGGGCCGGCGGTTGCCCAGAGCCTGCGGCGAACACCTGTGGTGCAGGTCGTGGAGAAGGTCCGGCCGGCCGTGGTCAACTTGACGGCGCGACAGGTCGTGACCGTGCACAGGCGGTCGCTCTTCGACGATCTCTTCCCCGAGTTCGGGCCTCCCGGTTCCGAGGTGTACACGTCGCAGTCGTTGGGCAGCGGGGTGCTCATCTCCCCCGATGGCGTGATCGTGACCAACGAGCACGTCATCGAAGGCGCCGCGGAGATCAAGGTCCGTTTCGCGGACGGCAAGAGCGTGGAGGCGGAGGTCATCGGCTCGGACGCCGACACTGACCTGGCGATGCTGCGTGTCCCGGCGAAGGGACGTCCGTTCCTGCCGCTCGCCGAGCAGGATGACTCGATGATCGGCGAGACCGTGATTGCAATCGGCAACCCCCTCGGTCTCGAGAGCACGGTGACGGTCGGGGTGCTTTCCGCGCGCGACCGCACCGTCACCTCGCCGAGCACGCATCGCGTGTACACGGATTTTCTCCAGACCGACGCGTCGATCAACCCCGGCAACTCCGGGGGTGCGCTCGTGGACCTCGACGGGCGTCTTGTCGGCATCAACACAGCGATCATCGGCGACGCGCAGGGGATCGGCTTTGCGATTCCGGCCAAGCGGGTCCGGAGGGTGGTGAACGATCTCCTGCGCTACGGGCACGTGGAGGCGGCCTGGCTCGGGATCTTCGTCAAGACGCGGGGCGAGGCGACACGCAAGGCGCGAGGTGAAAACGAGGGAGTCGAGGTCGCGGACGTCTTCCCGGACTCGCCGGCGGCAGCGGCGGGGCTTCCGCGCGGCGCCGTTCTGCAAGCGGGTAACGGCAGGCCGATCACCGGGCGGGACGACTACGCCACACTCCTCGCGCAGCTTGCGCCGGGCGACCGAGCCACCTTGGAGGTGACGGAGCGCGGCTCGTCGCGCGTCGTGACGCTGCGGGCGACCCAACCGCCTGCCGACCTGGGAGAGCAGGTGCTCCTCCGCTTCGTGGGGGTAAAGGTCGCAATACGCGCTAAGCAGGTCATCATCGCTCGCGTCGTGCCGGGGAGCAGGGCGGACGAGGCCGGCCTCGCTGCCGGAGACGCGCTTCTGCAGGTCAACGGCGAGCGCGTTGGCAACGTCGAGGACGTGAACCGCATCGTCGGTCGCGAGCACACTCGCTCGTCGGTGATGCTCGTCGTCGGGCGCGGCCCGTTCGCGTATCAGCTGCCTTTTCCGATGTCGCCGTAGGCTATACTCTGTCCCGTGGCGGAGCGCGCCGTTGGCGTGGTGACAGCGGTTTTCGGGCCCCTCGTTCGGGTGCAGGTGGGCGACGAGCCTCTGGTCGTTCCGTTTCGCCGCGCACTGCGCTGGCTGGAGGGCGTTGAAGACCGGCGTCTGGTGGTTGGCGATCGCGTTCTCCTCGACGGCAAGTTTCCGGACCTCGTGGTTGCCGAGGTCGGCCCGCGACGGACCACGCTGACGCGCCGGTCGCCCGGGGAACGGCGTGCGCGGGTGATCGCGGCGAACGTCGACATGGCTGTCGTGGTAATGGCAACAGTCTCGCCGGACCCCAACCCCAGGCTGCTCGATCGCCTCCTTGTGGCGTGTCATCACGCCGGCATCGAGCCGCTCATCTGTTTCAACAAGGTCGATCAGGGTACGGCCGGGATCGACGCGTGGATCGGCGACTATCAGGACGCCGGCTACGAGATCCTGCTCGCGTCGGCGCGCACAGCGCGGGGAGTGGGCGTGCTGACCCGGAAGATCGCCGGCAGGACAACGCTGTTCTGCGGCCCGTCTGGCGCGGGCAAGTCCGCGCTCCTCAACGCCATTCACCCGGGCTACCGGCTTCGGGAGGGCTCGATCTCGGAGGCGACGGGCAAGGGGCGGCACACGACCACGACGGCACAACTCCTGCCGTTGCCGGGCTCCGGCTTCGTCGTCGATACCCCAGGAGTCCGAGAGTTCGGTTTCTGGGACCTCACGCCGTCCCGACTGCAGGAGTGCTTTCCCGAGGTCGCCAGCGCCGGGAGCGAGTGCCAGTTCGCCGATTGCAGCCACACGAGCGAAGCGGGCTGCGCCGTGCAGGCATCGGTTCAAGCCGGCAGGCTCTCCTCGCGGCGATACTCGTCGTTCGTCAAGCTCCGCCAGGAGGTCGCCGAGGGCAAGGAGCGCTAGCCGGGCCCCGGCGTCAGCCGGGACCCGATCCGGTCGGCCGTTCCCTCGCCTCGCCACAGCGGCAACCCCTCGGCCAACCCGAGCGCGAGGCCTCCCCCGGGGGGCGGGACCATGCCGAGGGGGGCGTCCGGGAGCCTGAGGAGCGGTGTCGCGACGCGCTCGACCACAACCCGGGGGAGAGCAGGTAGCACGACGCCGGATCCGGGTCCTCGAGGGAGAGCTCCGCGAAAAGCCTGGGTGTCTAGCCTGGACTATTCATGAGGGTTCTGCTGCGAACGCGGATCTGGCCGGCCTGGCGGGCGTACTCGAGGTTCGGAGCCTGCGACGTATCGCAGAGGATACGACTCGGCTCCTCGCCTCTACCCACCATGCCAGCCAGCTGCGCGTTCTCGCGACGAACCCCACGAATAATCCAGGCTAGGAGATGAGGTGCGCGGAAATGCCGGTGGGAGAGGGTCGCGCCGGGGGCTCGCTGCCAAACACTGCGGTCGGAGCGAGCGAAACGGCGACCAAGAGGGCGAAAAGGCCGCAGGGCTCTTGACAAACTCGGGTCATGGTCCGAATAATAGCGTAGGAACCGACCCATAAAGGAGGACGGGGAATGAACAAGTCAGAGATTGCCGTGAAACTGGCGAAGAAGGTTGGCCTGACCCACGCCAAGGCGGCGGACGTCGTGGACGCGATCTTCAACGCACACAAGGGCATTGTCGCGGTCGAGTTGGTCGGCGGGCGGAAGGTCACGGTCCCCGGCTTCGGCACGTTCGCGACACGGAAGCGGTCGGCGCGGCAGGGCCGCAACCCGGCCACCGGAAAGACGATCACGATTTCGGCGCGCAAGTACGCCACGTTCAAAGCAGGCAAGACACTCAAGGAAAAACTGGCCAAGTAGGCCGTTTGAGCAAGGAGGAACGATGAACAAGACTGAGTTGATCACCAAGCTTGCGAGGAAGACGGGTATGACCCAGGCCAAGGCGGCCGAGGCCGTCGACGCGATCTTCAACGCCAACAAGGGCCTCATCGCAGTGGAGCTGGGCGCCGGCCGCAAGGTCACACTGCCCGGGTTCGGCGGCTTCTCCGTCCGCAAGCGCTCGGCTCGCTCGGGCCGCAACCCGGCCACGGGCGCGACGATCAGGATCCCATCTCGCTCGTACCCGGCGTTCAAGGTCGGGAAGACCCTCAAGGAGAAGGTGGCCAAGTAGGCCTCCTGCTTCAGGCTGGAGTTTCTCTCTGGGCGCGGGCGGCCGCGCCCAGATTGCTTTTCTTCGGTTGCGGTGCAGCTGGATTCCACGGCTTTCGAGCGTAAAAGGCAGTACCGAATCGCCCGCCGGCACCATTCCTTGTCGGGGCTTGACTTTTGACGTCGGGGAAGGTACGCGCATCCGCTCGTTGCCATTTCATCAGATTGAGACTTTATTTCAGATGGGTGCTTGCCCTCTTTTTCGGCCTCGAATCGTGCTAAGCACAAGATCTTGTGGGGGATCGCCATGAGGGACCCAAGATGTTGCGGTGGCCCCTTGACAAGCCCCCGAGGCCGCCTTAGATTCGAACGGCAAAGTTCAAGTAGTACTTGAACTCTAGGGAAGGGGGGATCTGGGATGTCCGCGGAACCTTCATCACTTGCCGTCGCGGCTTCTCGCCGGCCGGATGCCCAGGGTGTTTCCGTACGACGGTTGTTCACAAATGGGGAGCACCACCCCTTTGAAATGGTGCGGTGGGAGCGCCGGACCGCGAGGATCACCGGAAGCGACGGCGCCGTCGTCTTCGAGCAGACCGACGTCGAGGTTCCCGAATTTTGGTCGCAGACTGCGACCAACATCGTCGCCCAGAAGTATTTTCACGGGCACGTTGGCACGTCCGAGCGGGAGAACTCCGTCCGGCAGCTGATCGGCCGTGTCGTTCACACCATCGTCGAGTGGGGTCACACGGGCAGTTACTTCGCGGACGTCGAATCGGAACGCGCCTTTGAGGACGAACTCACCTACCTGCTGCTGAACCAGATGGTGTCGTTCAATTCGCCGGTATGGTTCAACGTCGGCATCGAGCCCAATCCACAGTGCTCCGCCTGCTTCATCAACTCCGTGAAGGACTCGATGGAGTCGATCCTCGATCTCGCGAAGACCGAGGCAATGCTGTTCAAGTTCGGCTCGGGCACCGGCTCCAACCTCTCGGCGCTGCGCTCCTCGCGTGAGCCGCTGGCCGGCGGCGGGACCGCGTCCGGCCCGGTCTCGTTCATGCGCGGGTTCGACTCGTTCGCTGGCGTGATCAAGTCCGGCGGGAAGACGCGGCGGGCTGCAAAGATGGTGATTCTCAACGTCGACCACCCCGACATCGAACGCTTCATCCGCTGCAAGGCCGAGGAGGAGAAGAAGGCCCACGTCCTGATCTCGGCCGGGTACCCCGCGGGGTTCGAGCAGGAAGGCGGCGCGTACGAGTCGATCCAGTACCAGAACGCCAACCACTCGGTCCGCGTGACCGACGAGTTCATGCGGGCAGTCGAAGACGACGGGTGGTGGGAGACGCGGGCCGTGACCACCGGGGAGGTCGCGGGCCGCTTCCGTGCGCGCGAATTGATGCACACGATGGCGGAAGCGACCTGGGTTTGCGGCGACCCCGGGATCCAGTACGACACCACGATCAACCGGTGGCACACCTGCAAGGTCACCGCGCGCATCAATGCCAGCAATCCGTGCTCCGAATACATGTTCCTCGATGACACGGCTTGCAATCTCGCCTCACTGAACTTGCTGAGGTTTGCCGACGAGAAGGGGACGTTCCTGACCGAGGCGTTCCGTCATGGGGTGGACCTGACGATCCTGGCGCAGGAGATCCTGGTCGACTTCGCCCACTACCCGACGCCGAAAATCGCCGCCAATTCGCACGAGTTCCGCCCGCTCGGCCTCGGCTACGCCAACCTCGGCGCGCTTCTGATGGCCGATGGGCTGCCGTACGACTCGGCAGAGGGAAGGGCATATGCCGCTGCGATCACTGCGCTGATGTGCGGTGAGGCCTACCTGGCGTCGGCCCGCATCGCGGGAGCGATGGGTCCCTTCCCGGGCTACCCGGTCAACCGCGAGTCGATGCTCGAAGTGATCGCGATGCACCGCGACGCAGCCCACCGGATTCCCACTCGCGGCGTGGCGCCGGACCTGCGAAAATCCGCCACCGAGGCCTGGGACTCGGCGCTCGACCTCGGAAGGGCCTTCGGGTATCGGAACTCGCAGGTGACCGTGCTCGCTCCGACCGGAACGATTGGTTTCATGATGGACTGCGACACCACCGGGATCGAGCCGGACCTCGCCCTCGTGAAGATCAAGCGACTGGTGGGCGGCGGCACGATCAGGATCGTGAATCAGACGGTGCCGCGCGCCCTCGCCAAGCTCGGCTACGACGAGCCGACCAGCACGGAGATTCTCAGGCACATCGAAACTACGGGAACCATCGAGGGCGCCCCCGGGCTCCGGGACGAGCACCTCCCGGTGTTCGACTGCGCCTTCAAGGCGATCTCAGGTTCCCGCTTCATCTCCGCTCTAGGGCACCTGCGCATGATGGGCGCGGCGCAACCGTTCCTTTCGGGTGCAATCTCGAAGACGGTAAACGTGCCCGAAAAGACCGCGCCGGAAGAGATCGAGAAGCTCTACGGCGAGGGGTGGAAGCTCGGCCTGAAAGCGGTTGCCGTGTACCGCGACAACTGCAAGGGTTCACAGCCTCTCGCGGCCGCCGGCGAGAAGGCCGTGATGTCGGCGTTCCAGCCGGTGCGGCGGAAACTCCCCGACGAGCGCGTCGCGATCACCCACAAGTTCTCGGTTGAAGGACAGGAAGGGTACGTCACCGTCGGCCTGTACGAGGACGGTAAACCCGGCGAGTTGTTCATCACCATGGCCAAGGAGGGCTCCACTCTCTCCGGCGTGATGGACGCGTTCGCCACCGCGATCTCGTTGACGCTCCAGTACGGAGTCCCGCTCGAGTTCCTCGTCAACAAGTTCTCGCACGTGCGCTTCGAGCCGGCTGGCTGGACCAACAACCCCCAGATTCCCTATGCGAAGTCGATCATCGATTACATCTTCCGGTGGCTGGCCTCGAAGTTTCTGGCCCCGGAGGATCAGGCGGCCGTCGGCGTGCAGCCGGTCGCTGTGGACGAGGAAAGAGCGGAGGCCGCGTTGCCGGGCCCACGGCAGCAGGCGCTGCCCGGCCTCGAGAGCGGCGAGACCTCGCACCTGTTCGTCAACCAGGCAGACGCGCCGCCGTGTCCGACCTGCGGCATGATGATGGTCCGGTCGGGCGCGTGCTACAAGTGCGGCAACTGCGGCACTGTTCACGGTTGCAGCTGACTCGGCCGGATAGCGTTGATACGCCGAGGCCGGAGCTACCCAGCTCCGGCCTTTTTCCTTCTTGCCAGCGGAACGCGCCGCTGGCTATGCTCAGCTCGAACCGGGTCCTGTGTCGAGCGCGAGAGGAGCGAACCGTGGCGACCGAGATCCTCACCGAAGCCTGGGCCAACGCGTGGCGCGACGCCCTCAACAGCAGCGAGAGCTACCGTGCCGCCGCCGCGTCATGGGAGGGGGCGGTGGTGGTGGCCGTGCGCGCCGAGCCGGAGCGCGGCATCGAGCGGCGGGCCGTGTTCCTCGATCTCTGGCACGGCAACTGTCGTGCCTCCCGGGCTGCAGCCGAGCCGGAGATGCAGGCGGCGCGCTACGTCCTCACTGCGCACGCGTCCACCTGGACTGAGCTGCTGGGAGGTTCGCTGGAGCCGGTGGCGGCCGTGATGAACGGCCGCCTGGAGCTCGCAAAGGGCAGCGTGATGGCGCTCCTCCCCCATATCGCCGCTGCAAAGGAGTTGGTAGCCGCCGCGAAATCACTGCAGACTACGTTCCCTACGGCTTGGTCGAAAGGTTAGGGTATCCGGAAAAGACGACCAATCGCTGAAGGAGGGTGCGCCATGAGTGTGCTCAGGAAACCGAGATCCGTTTGCGGCGAGCGCCCCGGTTCCATGGTTCGGGGGGCGATCGCCATCGCGGCCGTCGCGATGTTGCTCTTCATGTCCGGCGGCGTCGACGTTTGCTCTGCGAGCGGGACCGCGGGCTCAGGAGCCGTCGCGTCAGCGTCCCCCGCAGCCACGACAGTCGGGCTCGACATCCTCAAGGCCGGGGGCAACGCGGTCGATGCGGCCGTGTCCACCGCCCTCGCGCTTGCGGTTGTCCACCCGTCGGCCGGGAACCTCGGGGGCGGCGGGTTCGCGGTCGTCCGAATCGGAGGACAGGTCGCGGCCCTCGACTTTCGCGAGACCGGGCCATCGGCCGCGACCGCAACGATGTTCCTGCTGCCGGACGGGAAACCCGATCCCGAGCGATCGCTCGTGGGTCCTCTCGCTAGCGGTGTGCCCGGCTCGCCTGCGGGTCTGTACGAATTGCACCGTCGCTTCGGCCTTCTCCCCTGGCGCACCGTGGTCGCCCCCGCCGTTCGCCTCGCGGCGGAGGGCTTCGCGGTGACGCCTCGCCTGAGCCGCAGCGTCGCGGCCGCCCAGCGTCTCCTGACGCGCTTCTCCGAGACCACCGCGGTCTGGCTTCCCTCCGGACGGGCACCGGCTCCGGGCACGGCACTGAAGCAGCCCGCCCTCGCTGCGACCCTTCGTTCGTACGCGGCGCAAGGGCCGACAGCGCTGACCGCCGGCGCGGCCGCCGCGGCGATCGAGCGCGCCGCACGAGCTCACGGCGGCGTCCTCACCGCGGCTGATCTTGCAGCCTACCGGCCGGTGTGGCGGGAACCGGTGCGCTTCACGGCGTTCGGGTGGAACGTAGCCTCCATGCCGCTGCCGTCCTCGGGGGGAATCATCCTGGCCGAGACGACGGGCATGCTCGAGCGCCTCGGCTGGAGCCGCCGGCCTGTCGGGTCGGTCGACCGCATCCACCTGATGGTCGAGACATGGCGGCGGGCTTTTGCGGACCGTTTCCTTCTGGGCGACCCTGCCACGACGCTCGCCGGTCCTGAACAGCTTCTCGATCGAAGGTGGCTTGACCGTCGGGCCGCCGAGATCGATGGCACGAGGGCCACGGCGTCCGGAACGGTGCGGCCCTGGCCCGCGCAGGGAACGCACGAGTCGCGCGAAACGACACACCTGTCGGTCGTGGACGGCGCGGGCAACGCGGTGAGCCTGACGACGACGCTCAACGGGAGCTTCGGGTGTGGCCTGCTCGTACCCGAGGTCGGGATCCTCCTGAACAACGAGATGGACGACTTCGCAGCCGCGCCGGGTTCGCCCAACCTGTACGGGCTTGTCCAGGGCGAAGCCAACGCAGTCGGGCCGGGGAAGCGGATGTTGTCGTCGATGACCCCGACCGTTGCCTGGCGCGCCGGTGAGGTTCTCGCACTGGGTTCGCCCGGCGGATCGCATATCCCGACCGCCACCGCCCAGGTCCTCCTGAACGTAATCGTGGACGGCGACCCGCTCCAGGCGGCGGTCGACCGCCCGCGGGTTCACCATCAGTGGCTCCCGGACGTGGTCGTGGCCGAGGAGGGTGCTCTCTCCGAGTCGGTGCGCGCCGAGTTGATCCGGCGAGGGCACGTGCTGCGGCCGGCCGAAGGCATCGGTGAGGTGGACGCCGTCCGGCGCGCGGAGAGCGGGGCGCTGGAGGCGGCGGCCGACCCGCGTGGTCCCGGTGCCGCAGGCGTGACAAGCGGGCAGAAGCGGTAGAAGAGAGCTGGCGCGTCCAGGCTACGCTTCTCGGAAACAGGGCTCCGCCTTCAGCGTGCGCTACAATGCACTGGGCGCGACGGCCGGCGCCCCCGGCCGAGTCGCTCCCATCTCGAGGAGGGCGCTGTTGGTGGCGACCTTGCCCGGCCCTGCGGTCTCCCCGCAGGTCCTTCGTGAACGTTTCGTCTACTACCTGAGGTATGTGCGGGGCCTCGAAGTCGCGGAGGCGATGCCGGCCGACCACCTGGCCGCGCTCCAGCTGACGATCCGCGAAACCCTGATCGACCGCGCTGTGGCCACACACCGTGTGCTGAGCAGCCACGATCCGAAGACCGTCCACTACCTGTCGCTGGAGTACCTCCTGGGGCGGCTGGTGGACAACAACCTGATCGCGACTGGGCTGCGGGACGTTGCAAGCCAGGCAATGGCCGATCTCGGGCTCGACCTCGACCGGCTCGTGGAGGAGGAGCCCGACCCCGGCCTCGGGAACGGCGGCCTGGGGCGGCTCGCGGCCTGCTTCCTCGACTCGCTCGCGACACTCGACTACCCCGCTTTCGGCTACGGACTGCGGTACGACTTCGGAATCTTCCGGCAGGAGTTCGTCGGCGGCTGGCAGCGCGAGCGCCCCGACACGTGGCTGAAGGGGGGCTACGCGTGGGAGATCGCCCGCCCGGACCTGACCGTGGCCGTCCGGCTCGGTGGAACTGTCGAAGCGCAGGGCGGCGACGGGAACCGTCGGCCAGTGTGGACGGGATCGCACGTCCTGTACGGTGTTCCCTACGACGTGCTCGTGGCGGGTTTCGGTACGACCACCGTCTCGACGTTGCGACTCTGGAGAGCATCGGCCCCGGACGCTTTCGACTTCGACACTTTCTCCAAAGGCGACTTCCTGAGCGCCGTGGCGGGTCGGGAGAAGGCCGAGGCGGTCACCAAGGTGCTCTACCCCTCCGATGAGGCCGAGGCCGGTCGCGAGCTGCGCCTCACGCAGGAGTACTTCCTGGTGGCGTGCTCGGTGGCCGACATCGTGCGCCGGTTCCGCGAACGTCACGGCGCGGCGTGGGACCTCTTCGCCGAGAGAGTCGCGATCCAGCTCAACGACACGCACCCGGCCCTCACGGTCGCGGAGCTGATGCGGGTGCTCGTCGATGAGGAAGGATTGACTTGGGAGCAGGCGTGGGCGATCACCCGGCGAGCGTGCGCGTACACGCAGCACACGGTGCTCGCAGAGGCGCTGGAAACGTGGCCGGTCGCGCTCATGCAGCGCCTGATGCCGCGGCATACCGAAATCATCTTTGACATCAACAAGCGTTTCCTCGAACAGGTGGAGAGGCTCAGGCCCGGGGACCGGGAACGTCTGCGACGGGTCTCGCTCGTCCACGAGGACGGGGACCGCCGGTTTCGGATGGCGCATCTCGCGATCGTCGGTTGCCATCGCGTCAACGGTGTTGCGCGCCTCCACACCGACCTTCTCAAGCAACAGGTGTTTCCCGACTTTGCGGAGATGTGGCCCGAGAAGTTCATCTCGATCACGAACGGCATCACGCCGCGGCGCTGGCTTCTGGCGTGCAACCCGCGCCTGGCGGTTGCAATCTCCAATCGGATCGGCGACGCCTGGGTGCGGGGCCTCGACCGTCTCACCGAGCTTCGGCGGTATGCCGACGACCCGGACTTCCAGGACGAGTTCCTTGCCATCAAGCACGCGAACAAGGTGGCTCTTGCGGCCACGGTGAAGGATCTCTGCGGGGCCGTGATCGACCCCGCGTCGATGTACGACGTGCAGGTGAAGCGGATGCACGAGTACAAGCGGCAGCTGCTGAACGCCATGCACATCGTCGCCCTGTACCGGCGGATCAAAGCAAACCCGGGCGCCGCGTTGGCGCCGCGCACGTTCATCTTCGGCGCCAAGGCTGCGCCGGCCTACCGCATGGCTAAGCTCGTCATTCGTCTGATCAACGGGATTGCCGAGACGGTCAACGCGGACGCCGAGATGGACGGGAAGCTGAAGGTCGTCTTCATCCCCGACTATCGGGTCACCATTGCGAGCGGCGTGATACCCGCCGCGGACCTCTCGGAGCAGATCTCGACCGCGGGGATGGAAGCCTCCGGGACCGGGAACATGAAGCTCGCCCTCAACGGAGCGCTCACGATCGGGACGCTCGACGGCGCGAACATCGAGATCCGGGACGCAGTGGGCGAGGAAAACATCTTCATCTTCGGGCACACCGCCGAACAGGTCGCAGCGATGAGGGGTCCCGGGGGCTACAACCCGTGGGACTTTGTCCGGAGCGACCCCGAGCTCGCCGATGTCCTCGCGGCACTACGTGACGGCGTTTTCGCGGGCAGCGACGGACCGGCGCTGCGGGCGATCTGGTCCGCGCTGATGGAGCACGGCGACCGGTTCATGCACGTGGCGGACTTCCGCTCCTACGTGGACACGCAGGCGCGCGCTGGCGAGCTGTTCGCCGACCGCCGCGCCTGGGCGGCGAAGGCGATCCGCAACGTGGCGTCGATGGGGTACTTCTCGTCGGACCGTGCAATCCGCGACTACGCCCGCGAGATCTGGAACCTCACCCCCATCCCGGCAGCCGGCTGAGCCGGGCCGGTCGGCACGTCACCTCTGGTAGCGCTTCCTGATCATCGGAATCAGGTACTCTGAGAAGGCGCGCTTGAAATCGTAACGCGGGGCGTACCCCCAATCGGTGCGCGCCGCCGAGTCGTCGACGTCGGCAGGCCAGGCGTCCACGATCCCCTGGCGCTTCTCGTCCACCTTGTACGTGATCTGAGCGCCGGGGAACGCCTGCAGGACGATCTGGCGGACCTCCTCGGCGGAAGGGTTGAACGCCCCGACGTTGTACACGGTGTGGGTGAGGCTGGACTTCGGCGCGGCCGCCAGGCCCAGGAGCGCGTTGACCCCATCGGGCATCGCCATGAAAGGGATGCGGGTGTCGGGCCGCACGAAGCACGCGTAGGGCTTGCCCTCGGCCGCGGCATGGATCATCTCGGGCGCATAGTCGGAGGTTCCGCCCGAGGGGACGGTGACGGCGGAGATCAGCCCCGGGAAGCGCAACGAGCGGAAATCGACCTTTCCGGCGAGCGGCTCGGCGGCGAGTTGCTTGTAGCGCTTCGCGTAGTAGCGGCCCATGTGCTCGCAGTAGAGCTTGTTGCAACCGTACATCGTGGCTGGCTTGGTCCACTCGTTCTCGGTCACCTTGCCGACGCGCGCCTTGGTGTCGAGGTCAGGCAGCCCGTAGGCGGCGATCGACGAGGGGTACAGGAAAGTCACCGGCCGTCCGTGGGACTCGCCCTGTTTCTGGGCGAACTCGAGGAGGTTCATCGTCCCCTCGACGTTCACGTGGTGAGCGGTCATCGGGGTGAACTCGCTGCGGGTGGAGAGCAGGGCCGCCAGGTGAAACACCGTGTCCACCTCGTACTCCGAGAGGATCCGCTCGAGGAGGTTTCCGTCGAGGATCGAACCGATGAACTCCTGCTGCACGAGCTTAGCGAGATCCGGATCGAGCGATTTGACGTCGAGCGTGATGATGGGTCGATCCTTGTCGGTCGACAACGACGTGATGAGACCGTGGCCGATCTCTCCGCTCGCTCCGGTGATCAGCACGACAGATTTGCGCAGCATGGGCAACCTCCCTGGCAATTCGGATCCAAGACCCGCCCGCGGCGTGCGAGCGCGCGGCGTGAAAGGTATCACAAAGTCGCGTTGCTGCCGCTCTCCCCCGGGCCCGAGAACTCCCTCAGAAGGGCGCGGATGATCGGACTGCTGCCAACCGGCGCAAACAGGGGCTTGGTCACGATCGTCAAGAGAAAAGGAGGCTTCCAACCGTCGGTCAGGAGCGTAAGGTCTCGGAGATGCCGGCTAGACGCGCGGCGTAGGTTCGGCATTCGCCCGCGAGCGACGCGGCGTGACCGAGCGCCACCAGGGGCAAGGTGCGCGCCAAGTCCGCGAGGAGACTCGCATGCCAGCAGCGGGCGGTGGTCAGCGCGAGGATGCGCGCAAGGCGGACCGGGATGACCGAGACCAGGAGGTAGGTGAGGTGGAGGGGACGGCGGTTCCCGTACCGGTCGGCACGCAGTTGCAAGAACAGCACGCCGCGGTCGTATCGTTCCTTGAGCAGCGTGCGGAGGCTCTGGCCGTGGTCGTGGACGACGACGGCCCGTGGCTCGAAGCGCAGCTCGTGGCCCAGGGCGCGCGCGTCCCACGAAAAACTCGTGTCGCCGAGAAGTTGCTCCGGTGGAAAACGTCCGATCTTGAGAAATAGACTGCGCGGGCAAAGGAGGTTCGCGGTGGGGGCGTTGTCCACCGACCGGGAGCGCCCTCCCGGAAGCCAGGTGGAGAACTTGCACAGGTGGCTGCCGATGTCGACCCAGCGGCGGCCGTAACATGCAATCGCGCCGACCGTGATGCAGCCGGTCGCCCAATGGCTCTCCACCAGCGTCTCGAGCCACCGAGGGTGTGGGTAGACGTCCGGGTCCGTGAACACCAGCAGTTCGCCGCAAGAGAGCTCGACTCCCCGATTGCGCGCGTCGTGGGGGAGCAAGCGCCGATTACTGTGCTCACAGCGCACCTCGGGGAAGCGCTCGCGCACGATGCGCCCGGTCGCCGCATCGGGGCTCGAGTCCACCACTACGGCTTCAAAGTCGGCGAACCTCTGCGCCCGCAGCGACTCCAGGCTCCCAGCGATGGTCCTCTCGGAGCGATAGGTAGGGATGATGACGGAAACCTCTGGAGCGGTCATTCGTGGTTTGCCGGCATCCCCTCCGGGCGCGACTCAGTGAGCTCGTACGCGGTGAATCGGCGCTCGGCCTCGCCGGGCCCGAACAGCAGTCCGACTGCCTGGCCGGTGGCGGCGCACAGCTGTACTGCGTACACCAGCGCTGCGTTGCGCAGGAAGAAGGCTAAGAGAGCGCGCTGCTGACGCGCCAGGAGACGGGAGAAGTGCGCCATGAAGTACAGGGGGATCACCGGCGTCAGCGCGACGTAAGCGAGGCGACGGACGACGGGCCACCGCAGGTAATGTGCGCGAGTGTGCCCGTAGCAGCGGTTGAAGAGGAAGTACCCGCGCGCGATGGCCGCAAATGTGGTCTCGTTGAGGTGGTCGATCTTCGCCGTGGGCTCAGAGGCGAACCGGAACCCATCGGTGCGCAACTTCGCCAGGAGCACCATGTCGGTCCCAAGCAGCACGTCGAGGTCCCAGTCATACCGCAGGAGGACCTCGAGCCTGTAGGAGGAGTTGTGCCCCGCCACGAGGTCGGCCTCGCCCCGTGCCAGCGGGGCATAGAACAGGCCGTAGCTGAGGAGCCCGATGATGTCGCTCCGGCCGACGCCGGGGTTGCCGTTGTGCATCTCCCCGCCAACCGCGGCCCACGGCTCACGGTGGGCCTCGATCACCGCCTGGGCCCATCCCGGCCGCACTCTGCAGTGCTCCTCCAGGAACGCCACGACAGGCGCCCGGGCCAGGCGCACCGCTGCTGCGCGGGCGCAGCCGAAAGCGGTATCCGGAGACAGTTTGACCTGACGGACGGCGCCGTGGTCACTGCCGGTTACGGGCAGCGGATCGCCCGGGGCGCAGTCGACGAGCAGCACCTCGATACGACTCACGGCGTCTTGGGCAAGGACCGAGTGCAGACAAGCGGCGGCGCGCCGCCGCAGCGGGCCGACCACGACGATCACCGAGAGCAGAGGCGGCTCGCCGCTCATCGCACCTCCGCCACTCTCAGGCGATCGTGACGTCCTTGCAGAGGTAGACGTCCTGGATCGCGTGGAGCAGTTCGACGCCCTGCGCCGTCGGCTTCTGGAACGCCTTGCGACCCGAGATCATCCCGGAGCCTCCCGCCCGTTTGTTGACGACTGCCGTGAGCATGGCCTGCGCGAGGTCGTTCTTGCCGGAGGCGCCGCCGGAATTGATCAGCGGCGAGCGACCCATGAAGCAGTTTGCCACCTGCCACCGCGTCCACTCGATGGGATTGTCGCCGGCGCAGAGCTTGTCGTACACGAGCGGGTTGGTGTGGCCGAACTTGATCGCCCCATACCCGTTGTTGGACTCGGGTGCCTTCTGCTTGATGATGTCGGCCTCGATCGTGACGCCGATGTGGTTGGCCTGCCCGGTGAGATCCGCGGCCACGCTGTAGTCCACGTCGTCCTTCTTGAACGCGGAGTTGCGCAGGTAGCACCACAGCACGGTGAACATGCCGAGCTCGTGGGCGTGCGCGAACGCCTCGGAGACCTCCTGGATCTGGCGCCGCGATTCGCCCGACCCGAAGTAGACGGTGGCGCCGACGCCGGCGGCGCCCATGTCGAACGCCTGGTCGACGTTCGCGTACAGCGTCTGGTCGTAGGTGAGCGGATAGGTGAGCGTCTCGTTGTGGTTGATCTTGAGGATGAACGGAATCCTGTGCGCATAGGAGCGCGCGACGGAACCGAGGGCGCCGAGCGTGGACGCCACGGCGTTGCAACCGCCCTCCATCGCGAGCTTCACGATGTTCTCGGGGTCGAAGTAGGCCGGGTTGGGCGCGAACGAGGCGGCGCCGGAGTGCTCGATGCCCTGGTCCACCGGGAGGATCGAAAGGTATCCGGTGCCGGCCAGTCGCCCCGACTTGAACATCGAAGCGAGGCTCCTCAGGACGTTGATCGGACGATCGGTCGAAACGACCACGCGGTCCACGAAGTCCGGTCCGGGCAAGTGCAGCATCGCCTTCGGGATCCCCTGGCAGGAGTAGTCGAGCAAAGACGCCTTGTCGCCGAGTTGTTTCCGGATCTGGTCGATCATGTTCGTGTCCTCCAGCGCCGGCATTTTAGCCTGGAATGTTCGTGGGGGTTCGTCGCGAGAACGCAAAGGTCGAGTTCCCGTCGGGTCACGCGCCGGGCGGGAGCGGAACGCCCAGAGCCGCGAGAGCCGACGCGAGATCGGCGGGGACCGATGCCGTGAGGATCAGCTCGGGTCCGGCGTCTGTCTCCGGCAAGTGCAAGCGCCAGGCGTGCAGAAGCGTATGGCCGGGATCCAGGAGGATCCTCAGCGCGGGATCGCGGACGCCGCGGTGCCGCGGCCCGCCGTAGAGGTCGTCCCCCACGATGGGATGCCCTGCATGCGCGAGGTGCATGCGGAGCTGGTGGGTTCGGCCCGTCGCGGGCGCGAGCCTGACCAGGGAAACATAGGGGGCCCGGCGCTCCACGGAGTAGTCGGTGACCGCCGCCCGCCCGTCGACGCTGACCGCCATGCGCCGGCGATCACGACGGTCGGGGCCGAGCGGCCACGCCCATCGTCCTTCCGGAGGACGCGGGTGGCCCCACGCGAGCGCGAGGTAGGTCTTCTGCGCGCGGCGCTCCGAGAAGACGCGGACGAGCTCCCGGTGGGCGTCCTGATCGCGCGCCAGCACCACCACGCCGGACGTTCCGACGTCGAGCCGGTGCACGAGGAGGAGCGCATCGGGCGCGAGCCCATGCTCGCTGCGGACGGCTGCCGGCAGCGCCGCGAGCAGGCGCGCGACCGCTGCGCCCGGCTCCCTGCGGCGCGTTGCCAGGCTGACCCCGGCGGGCTTGTCGATCGCCACGATCCGGTCGCCGGAGAAGAGCAGGGTCGCGCCCGGGGACACCCGTTAAGAATGCCATGGCTCTTGCGACGGGAGAAATGCGGACGCAGGGGCACGGGCGCGCCGAACGCGCACCCCCTTGACAACATGAATTTGTGCCTTATCTTTTAGACGAGTATGGATACGGTCGTCTCGCCTGACCAGCCTCCAAGTAGTACCAACCGCGCGAAGCGTTTTTCCGCGGCCGCAGGGAGAATATCCCCAAAAGCGGCCGCGGTTGCTTTTCCCACCACGACCACGCACGCCACGGTAGCGACGGGTCCACTCCCGGGTCCGCGGCGGAGCTCTGGCGGGACTCGAGCCTAAGGGAACGAGAGCCATGCTCCCGTGCCCCTCGAGGGCCTTTCCGCCGGGCCGGCACCGGATAGCCCATAGAACAGAAGAGCAGAGAGAGTCCGAGTCCCTTTCCGCCCAGATCCTGACCAGTAAAGAGTGCGACACCTCCCGTTTCGGAGGTAGGAGATCATGAGAGAGAACACCGTTCCTGCGGACCCCCTGATAGCCAGCGCGCGGCGTGAAGAGATTTGCCGGATCTTCGGCGAGTCCTACGACCCCGCGCGCTGGAACGACTGGCGGTGGCAGATGCGCCACCGCTTCATCAAGCCTGAGCAGTTCGAGAAACTGCTCAACCTGACCCCCGCCGAGAGGCGGGGCCTCGCGATGAGCCAGGAGAAGTTCGCGGTGGCCGTCACGCCGCACTTCGCCGAACTCATGGACCCCGGCGATCCCAGCTGCCCGATCCGCCTCCAGGTGGTCCCTCGCGAGGAGGAGCTTCTGGTCGGTCCGGGTGACATGACCGACCCGTGCGGCGAAGATCACGATTCGCCGGTGCCGGGTCTCGTCCACCGCTACCCCGACCGTGTCCTGCTTCTGGCGCTCGACACCTGCGCCTCGTACTGCCGGTACTGCACGCGCTCCCGTCTGGTCAGCCAGGGCGAGCTCGACCCGCTGGCCCGGCGCCTCAACGCGGTCATCGCGTATCTCGAGGAGCACACCGAGGTCCGCGACGTGCTGCTGTCGGGAGGTGACCCGCTCCTGATGTCCGAGGACCGCCTCGACGAGGTCCTTGGCCGGATCCGCGCGGTGCCGCACATCGAGTTCGTTCGCATCGGATCGCGCGTGCCCTCGTTCATGCCGCAGCGCATCACGCCCGAGTTGGTCGCGGTGCTGCGCAAGCATCGCGTGTGGCTCTCGCTGCACTTTTGCCACGCGCGCGAGATCACGCCGGAGGTGGCGGCCGCGTGCGACATGCTGGCCGACGGCGGCATCCCGCTCGGGTCGCAGACCGTGCTGCTGAAGGGCATCAACGACGACGTGCAGACCCTGAAAGACCTCTTTCACGCGCTGCTCAAGATCCGCGTCCGGCCGTACTACCTGTACCAGTGCGACCCCGTGGTCGGAACCGGTCACCTTCGCACCAGCGTGCACAAGGGGGTCGAGCTCATCTCCGGGCTGCGCGGCCACACCACCGGGTATGCGGTCCCGACGTACGTGATCGACGCGCCCGGAGGCGGCGGCAAGGTGCCGATCCAGACGGAGACCATCCTGTCGTACGAGAACGGACAGGTGGCGCTGCGCAACTGGGAGGGGTTCACCTACTCCTACGTGGATCCGGCGGAGCACCCCTAGAAGCATGGGGCTCTCGATCGGGCTCTGTTACGACCTTAAGGACGACTATCTCAGGGACGGGTTCGCTCCGGAGGACGTGCTCGAGTTCGACAGCGAGGAGACCGTCGCGGGGCTCGAGGCTGCGATGGCCGCGCTCGGGCATTCGACGGAGCGCGTCGGGCGCGGGCGCGAACTCGCCCGCCGCTTCGTCGAAGGCGAGCGGTGGGACCTCGTGTTCAACATCTGCGAGGGAGTGTGGGGGCGCTCGCGCGAGGCCCAGGTCCCCGCGCTGTGCGAGCTTTTCGACCAGCCGTACACCTTCGCCGACCCCCTGACCTGCGCCGTCACGCTCGACAAGGCGATCGCCAAGAGGATCGTGCGCGACCACGGGTTGGCGACCGCCCCGTTCTCCATCGTGAGCTCGCCGGAGGAGGCGGAATCCGTCCGGCTCCCCGTGCCGCTCTTCCTCAAGCCGGTCGCGGAAGGCAGCTCCAAGGGAGTCACCGGCCGGTCGCTGGTGCGTGAGCGCCGGGACCTAGACTCCGCGTGCAGGACGCTGCTCGAGCAGTTCAAACAGCCGGTGCTCGTGGAGGCGTTCCTCCCCGGACGCGAGGTGACGGTCGGGATCGTCGGGCACGGCGCCACCGCAAGGGTCGTCGGCGTCATGGAGGTCTCGTTCACCGACCGGGCGGAGACGCTCGCCTACACCGCCCTCAACAAGGAGGAGTACCAGGACCGGGTAACGTACCATCTGGTGAGCGGCGAACCGCTCGCGGAGCAGGCGCGCGACGCCGCGCTCGCCGTCTTCCGCGCTCTCGGATGCCGCGACGCCGCGCGGGTGGACCTCCGGTGCGACGCGGCGGACCGTCTGAACTTCCTCGAGGTGAACCCCCTGCCCGGGATCAACCACGTGCGCTCGGACCTTCCGATCATGGTGCGCCTAGACGGGACCTCGTACCAGGAGCTGATCGGCGCCATCATCGACTCCGCGCGTTCGAGGTACGGCCTGTGAGCATCGCCAGCGCCGTCATCGCCCACACCGCGGTGGACCCCGAGGCCGATCCTTCGACCGCCGACGTCCTCGACCAGGTTCGACTGTTCGAGCAGGGACTGACCGCGCTGGACGTCCGGCACACCACCATTGCCGTCCGCGAAGGCCGAGTGTGGGAGCACGCCGCGGCGCTCGCCGGCACGGTCGTGTGCAACCTCCTCGAGGCGCCTCCCGGGCGTCCACAGCTCCATGCCGCGGCTACCGCGGCGCTCGAGGTCCTCGGGGTGCCTTTCACCGGCTCCTCGGCGGGCGCGCTGTGGCTCACGACCGACAAGCTCGCGACGCGGGCCGTGCTCTCGGCCGAGGGGCTGCCCGTCGCGGCCGGCGGGCGCCTGGACCCGGAGCGCCCCCGGCTGCTGGACCGCGTCCCGCCGCCCTGGATCCTCAAGCCCGCGTGGGAAGACGCCTCGGTCGGCCTGGAGGGCAATCCGGTGTGCTCCGGTGCGGCCGAGGCGGTGGCACGCGGGCGATCTCTCGCGGTTCGGTTCCCCGGTCAGCCGGTCCTGCTCGAGCACTTCCTCCCCGGCCGGGAGTTCAACGTCTCGCTGCTGGCCTCGCTGCAAGGGCCCGCAGCGTTGCCGGTGGCGGAGATCGCGTTCGTGGACTTTCCGCCCGGAGTGCCTGCGCTCGTCGGCTACGAGGCGAAGTGGGCGAGCGGATCGTTCGAGGAGACGCACACGGTTCGGCGGTTCCCCGGCGCGGACGATGGGCCGCTCCTCGCGCGGGTTCGGGAGCTGGCACTGGCGTGCTGGAACCTCTGCGGCCTCGCGGGGTACGCACGGGTGGATTTCCGGCTCGACGAGACAGGAGCGCCCGTGATCCTCGAGGTCAACACCAACCCGTGCCTCTCCGCCGACGCAGGGTTCATGGCAGCCGCGACGCACGGCGGACTCTCGGCCGCCGACGTGGTTGAGCGGATCCTGGCGGCGGCCACGGGTTGCTGAGCTCTGCGCCACCAGTGGTACGCTTGTCGTGCAGCGAACGCCATGGTGGAGGACCCGTGAACATCCGCGCCGACTTGCGACCTGACGATCGTGCACCGCTGGAGACTCTCCTGCGTACCACCGGCTTCTTCAACCCCCAGGAGCTGGAAGTCGCGCTCGAGTTGGTTGACGACCGCCTCGAGCACGGGGAGCGGAGCCACTACCGGTTCCTGGTTCTCGAAGACGGCAACGAGGTCGTCGGCTACGGGTGCTGGGGGCCGATTCCCGGCACAGTCGCCTCTGCGGATCTCTACTGGCTCGCCGTTCACCCGGAACGGCAGGGTAAGGGACTCGGCAGGGCGCTGTTGGACGCGGCGGAGACTTGGATCGCACGCGAGGGGCGCACGCGCGTATACCTCGAGACCTCGACCAGGCCGCAGTACGTTCCGACGAGGGCTTTCTACCTCCGCTGCGGCTACGAGATCGCTGCCGAGCTACCGGACTTCTACGCTCCGGGCGACGGGAAGGCGATCTTCCTCAAGGTCCTGCCTCGCGTGCACTGAGGCTTTTTCTGCCCCTCGGGCGCGCGGCACCTCGGCGCCTGCTCGCCGACCTTCTCCGGCCAGCCGGTTTCGTGGTGCGCACGGTCGCGCACAAACTGTTCTAGACTTACACCATGAGATCGATCGGTGAGGGCGGCGTGTGCGTGCGCACCGCCGGCGGTCGTTGGACACGCTGCGGTGCCGTCCGTGCCCCGAAGATGGCGGTTCGGCGCGGCGGAGAAGGAGCCGTCGCATGAGCCTTGCCGGGCACCTTAACGAGCTCGGTCTTCCGGACCTCCTACAGATTGTGGCCATGGCTGAGAAGAGCGGGCGCCTCGATCTGACCACGCGCGACGGTGAGGGACTCATCGTCTTCCGCGCCGGGCGGGTCATCTACGCCGCCTCGAACGCGGCACGCGAGACGCTCGGCAGCATGCTGGTCTGCCGGCGCTTGATCTCCGAGGAGGCGCTGCGCCAGGCGCTCGACCGGCAACACCGCTCGCGCGAGGAGCGCCGGTTGGGATCGATCCTGGTGCAGATGTGCGCGGTGTCGCAGGACGCGCTGGAGGCGGTGATCTACGAGCAGGTCCAGCGTGTGATCGGGGAGCTCGTGAAGTTGCGCGACGGGTACTTCAAGTTCGAGGCGATGGAGATCCCCGACCACGGCGAGGTCGGCGTCGACGCCCGCGAGTTCCTGGCGGAGGACGGATTCAACGCCCACAAGATCGCGCTGGAGATCTCGCGGCTTGCCGACGAGGCCAAGCGGGCGCCCGGCGCGAGGGCCGTACCCAGGTCGTCTGCGGACGCGGCAAACGGAGACGCCACGTCGGCCTCGGAGCTCACGACCGACGGTGCAACGGCGCCCAGTTCGTCACTCGGCACGATCCTAGCCGTCCAACCGGTCACTTCCCTTACCGCCGAGGCCACGCTGAACGTGCTGCGCGCGGGGGCGGCGGTGCTCTCCCGCGGCGTGCTCCTTCTCGTTGAGCGGTTCGGGTTGACGGGCGTCGGTCAGTTCGGGCTGGGAGAGGGAGACAAGGCGGTCGACGAGGGCATCCGCAACCTCTGGATCCCGCTCGACGGGGCCTCGGTGCTGTCCGACGTTGTCGCGTCCGGGAACACCTTCCGGGGGCCGCTCCCACACACCGAGGGGAGCGAGCTTCTGGTCAGCGAGCTTGGGAGTGGATGGCCTGCCGAGGCCGCCGTGCTGCCGGTCAAGGTCGGGCCGCGCGTGGCGGCCGTGCTGTACGGCGACGGGGCGCTGGGAGGAAAGGCCATCCCCGCTCTCGGGCCACTCGAGGCGAGGCTCCTGGAGATCGGGGCCGCGATGGCCGTGCCGGAACCCGCCCGCCTGCAGCCGAGTTAACGCGAGCCGTCAGCGCTCAACCGGGTCGGGGTGGTCGGGGTCGAGGCCGAGGCCGATGATCGCCGAAGCGGCCCGCTCCGCCGGGATCGCGCCCGAGCGCGCCAGGGCGGAGAGCGTGGCGACCGCGATGTGCTCCGCGTCCACCTCGAAGTGGCGGCGAAGCGCGGCGCGCGTGTCGGAGAGCCCGAATCCGTCTGTCCCGAGCGCCGTGATGCCCTGCGGCACGAAGCGCGCCACCGTGTCCGGCACCGCCTTGACGTAGTCGGTTGCGGCGATCACGGGTCCGGGAGCGCCGGCGAGCTGAGCGGTGATGTTCGAGACCCGGAGGGGCTCGGCGGGGTGTAGGCGATTCCAGCGCTCGACGGCGAGTGCGTCGGCGCGGAGCTGCTGGAAGCTGGTTACGCTCCACACGTCGGCGCCGACCCCGAAGCGTTCGGCCAGGATGTCCGCGGCGCGCAGCGCTTCCCGGACGGTGACGCCGCTGCCGAGGAGCTGGGCGCGGTGCGCGAACTCCCCTTCCGTTCGGCGCACCCGGTAGATGCCCCGCACGATCCCCTCTTCGACCCCGTCCGGCATCGCCGGCATCGGGTAGTTCTCGTTGTAGAGCGTGAGGTAGTAGAAGACGTCCCGGTCCTCGTCCACCATCGCCTTGAGGCCGTCCCTGATGATGACCGCCAGCTCGTAGGCGTACGCGGGGTCGTAGACCCGCACGTTGGGGACCACCGAGAAGAGCACAGGGCTGTGGCCGTCGTCATGCTGCAGGCCTTCGCCCTGGAGCGTGGTGCGCCCGGCGGTCGCGCCGAGCAGGAAACCGCGCCCGCGCGCGTCGCCGAACGCCCATACGAGGTCGCCGACGCGCTGGTAGCCGAACATCGAGTAGAAGATGTAGAACGGCACCATCGCGAGACCGTGGGTGGAGCAAGCGGTGCCGGCCGCGGTGAACGATGCGAGCGCACCTGCCTCCGTGATCCCCTCTTCGAGGATCTGCCCGTCCTTCGCCTCCTGGTAGCGGAGGATCATGTTGTGGTCGACGTGCTCGTAGAGCTGGCCGTTGGCGGCGTAGATGCCGAGCTCCTTGAACAACGACTCCATGCCGAAGGTGCGCGCCTCGTCCGGAATGATCGGCACGATGCGCGGCCCGAGCCCGGCGGTTCGCAGCAGCTTCCTCAGCAGCTGCACGAACGCCATCGTGGTGGAGACCTCGCGGTTGGGAGGCGTGCCCGCGTAGAACTCCTCGTAGACCTCCGGGGCGGGCAACTCCGGCGCTCTGACCTGCACCCGGCGCAGCGGCAGCGTGCCGCCGAGGGCGCGCCTCCGCTCGAGGAGGTACTCCACCTCGGGGCTGCCCATGCCCGGGTGGTAGTACGGCGGGTCCTCGACGAGGGCCTCGTCCTGGATCGGGAGGTGGAGCACGTCCCTGAACGCCCTGAGCTGCGCCGCGTTGAGCTTCTTCTGCTGGTGCGTCGTATAGCGGCCCTCGAAGTCCTTGCCGAGCGCCCACCCCTTGACCGTCTTGACGAGCAACGCGGTCGGCCGCCCGGACTGTTCGGTCGCGGCCTTGTACGCCGCGTACACCTTGCGGTAGTCGTGGCCGCCGAACTTGAGGTTCCAGACATCAAAGTCGGAGAGATGCTCGACGAGCTTCGCGAGGCGCGGGTCAGCGCCGAAGAAGTGCTGCCGCATGAACGCCCCGCCCTCGACGTGGTAGCGCTGCCACCACCCGTCGACCACGGTGTTGAGGCGCTCCACCAGGAGCCCGGATTCGTCGGAGGCGAGCAGCGGGTCCCACTCCCGCCCCAGGATCACCTTGATGACGTTCCAGCCCGAACCCCTGAAGACCGCTTCGAGCTCCTGAATGATCTTCCCGTTCCCGCGCACCGGCCCGTCCAGGCGCTGGAGGTTGCAGTTGACCACGAAGGTGAGGTTGTCGAGCCCCTCGTCGGCCGCCACGTGGAGGGCGCCGAGGGCTTCGGGCTCGTCGGTCTCGCCGTCGCCCAGGAACGCCCACACGCGGGAACCGCTCGTGTCTTTCAGGTTGCGGTTGTGCAGGTAGCGGTTGAAGCGCGCCTGGTAGATCGCGTTCAGCGGGCCGAGTCCCATCGACACCGTGGGAAACTCCCAGAACTCCGGCAGCGCGCGCGGGTGTGGGTACGAGGGCAGCCCGTGCCCGGTGGTCTCGCGACGGAAGGCATCGAGGTGAGCCTCCGTGAGTCGGCCCTCGAGGAACGCCCTGGCGTACATCCCCGGGGCGGCATGCCCCTGGTAGTAGATCTGGTCGCCGCTCCCGTCGGCTTTCCCTCGGAAGAAGTGGTTGAACCCGACCTCGTAGAGCGCAGCCGCCGACGCGTAGGTCGAGATGTGCCCGCCGATCCCCGGGTCACGATGATTTGCGCGTGTGACCATCGCCATGGCGTTCCAGCGCACGATGCGGCGGATGCGCTTCTCCATCTCCTCGTCTCCGGGGAACGGCGGCTCCTGCTCGGGGGAGATGGTGTTGATGTACGGGGTCTGGATGAGCTCGAGCCCGAGGTGTTGCATCCGTGCGCGCTTCAGCACCTTGCGCAGAAGGAACCTGGCGCGCTCGGGACCTTCGGTCTCGAGCACGTGGTCGAGCGACTCGATCCACTCGGAGGTCTCCTTCGGATCTGCGTCGTAGAGCTGCTGCTTGAAGGCCGTGTCGTTCATCCTCACATCCCCCGTTCTTCGTCCAGGACCGCGCGCAGCCGGTTGTCACCCCCGGTCGACCTCCCTGGCACGTTGCGACGTGACGGGGTTGATGGGCGGCAGTGCGCGGATTGCCGAGCGGTTACGCCTGCCTGTGCGTCGCCCTGTCCCTCAACACCGCGGCACGCGCCGCTCTTCCCCTTTGGCGTACCTGCAAACATGGCGTGACGGCCCATTGTGCGCCACCTGCGGACATTTGCGGAAGCGGGAGCGCCGCCACGTTCGGGGTCCGGCGCAAACCACGCGAAGTCCGTTGGCGCGATCAGGTTGGGAATGAATTTGTTCCGGGCTATGCTGTCGGGCGTGACGAAGTGGGGTCGCACCTTGCCGGGTGGATCCGATGCCGCTTGAGGCCGGCGCGAGGCTTGGTTCGTACACGGTGGTCGGCCTTCTCGGGACCGGCGGGATGGGGGAGATCTACCGCGCCCGCGACGAGCGGCTCGCGCGGGACGTCGCGATCAAGATCCTGGCCCCGGGACTCGCGGGGGACACCAAGGAGCACGAGCGGTTCGAGCGCGAGGCTCGCACTCTGGCATCGCTCGCGCACCCCAACGTCCTCAATATCTTCGATGTCGGTGAGCACGACGGCCTCCGGTACGCGGTCATGGAGCTGCTCGAGGGGGAGACGCTCCGGGAGCGGCTGGCGCGTGGCGCCCTCCCATGGCGTACTGCGGTGGCCATCGCGATGGCCGTGGCGAAGGGGCTTGCGGCGACGCACGAACGGGGGTTCATCCACCGCGACCTCAAGCCCGAGAACGTCTTCCTGCTCGCCGACGGCGGCGTCAAGGTGCTCGACTTCGGGCTCGCCCATCGAGAGCCCGCGCCCGGCGTCGAAGCGGGGCCCGAGCCGGAGACACTGGTCGGCACGGCCGTCTACATGGCTCCCGAGCAGATCATGGGGCTCGGGGCGGACGCCCGCACCGACATCTTCGCGCTCGGCGCCCTCCTCCACGAGATGCTCACCGGCGACAGGCCGTTCGAGCGGGTGACCGTCGGCGAGACGATGGGCGCGATTCTCAACGCGGAGCCTCTCCCGCTCGAACCGCACGCGGGGAAGGTGCCGGCCGCCCTGGCCCGCATGATCCGGCGCTGCCTCGAAAAGGAGCCTGATCACCGCCTGCAGTCCGCGCTTGATGTCGCGTTCGCCCTGTCGGAGGTCACCGCCTCGCCCCGCGTCGTGGCGCCGCAGGCGAACTGGTTGGTGCGGGTGGCCTGGTTCCTGGCCGGCGTCGCGGTGGGCGCTGCGGCCACCGCTCTTCTCCTCGCGCTCCGGTGAGGCCGGGACGAAATCGGCCGAGGAATCGAGCGCCGGCGAACGAGGTTGACCCCTGTAGGTGACGGGGAGCGGTGTTCGCGGGCGCTGTCGCTGACCGGCGGCCCGGGACCCTGTACCATTGCGGCGGTCGGCGGGTAGTGCGAGGCGGCCCGACGCCGCTGCGGCACCCCCGGGAGATCGACGGCGCATGGCTGACACGGCAAGGACACGGTGCGCAGACGCTCTGGAGCAGGCTCTGTCATCAGTGCCCTTCTACAGGCAGTGGAGATCGAGCGATCCTGGCCCGTCGCGGAGCCTTGCCGAGCGCCTCACCGCCCTGCCCGTGCTGTCGAAGCGGGACCTCCGGACACACGTGCCGCACGGTTTCGCGCACGAGGGCCGTCGGATCAGAGAAGGCTTCACCTCGGGAGAGATCGAGCTCGTAGCCACGAGCGGTACCGCCTCTGACCGCGTCTCCATCGTGTGGCATCAGCCGTGGTGGGACCGCTCCGAACGCGAGGCGGCGCGCCTGCACCCCGCTCTCGACCGCGTCTTCCGGGGACGACACCGCGAAGCGGTTCTCACCTCCCCCGTGTGCGCCGCCAACCTCTGCCATGTCGGCCGTGTGCCGATGGAGGAGCGGATCGTGGGGAATCTGCTCTTCCTCAACCAGGCGCTCGACCCGACGACGTGGGACGCCTCCGAGGTCCGACGGATGGCCGCCGAGGTCAACCGTTTTCGCGCCGAGGTCATCGAAGCCGACCCGGCGTACCTGGCGATCCTGGCGCGCGCCTGCGTGCTGGCCGGTCTGCGCCTCTATCAGCCGGAGTGCATCGTGCTCACGTACGAGTTCCCGTCGCACGCGCACTTGCGCCAGATCGCGCGCACGTTCCCCGGCGTGCCGGTCGTGAGCTCGTACGGATCCACGGAAACCGGCCACGTGTTCACCCGGTGCGAGGCGGGCGTGTTCCACGAAAATACCGCGACGTGCCACGTCGAGATCCAGCCCTTCCGATCTTCGCGCGGCGACGCGCGCGTCGGGCGAATCCTCGTCACCACGCTCGACAACCCGTGGTTCACGCTGGTGCGTTTCGACGTCGGCGACCTCGCCCGCCTCCACGACGGCCCGCCGTGCCCCTGCGGGCGGAAGGACGGCCTCGCCGTCGCGGCGATCGAAGGCCGGATCCAAGACCTCACGTTCGACGCGGAGGGGCGCGCAGTGACCGTGAAGCGTCTGGATGATGCCCTCTGCGCCACCGAGGGCGTCCTCGCCTATCGGGTCGAGCAGTCCGGTCCGCGGGAGTACCTGATCCGGTACGTCGCCGAGGCGCCCGTGGACGGGGCCACAGCCGAAGCCGTTCCGGCCATCCTCCGCACGGTGTACGGGCCCAACGCCAGGATCACGGTTCGGCGCGAGGCTGTGCTCTCGCCCGAGCAGTCGGGTAAGTTCCGCCTGGCCCGGACTTCGTTCGAATGGAGTCCGGAGGAGCTGTTCTCGTGACGGCGGCCGCGCCGGCCTGGACCGAGCCGCTCATCCGCACCCGTCCGGACTTTCCACTCCTGGGGCGCGAGATCGACGGCCAACCGATCGTCTACCTCGACAGCGCCTCGACGTCCCCCAAGCCGCAGTGCGTCATCGACGCCGTCACCAGGGTGTACCGCGACCTCACGGCCAACGTCCACCGGGGCGTGCACGCGCTCGCGGACGAGGTCACCGCCGCCCACGAGAGCGCCCGCCGGGAGATCGCGTCGTTCCTGAACGCCTCGCCGGCCGAGATCGTCTTCACGCGCAACGCGACCGAGGGCATCAACCTCGTCGCCCATGGCCTCGGGCTCAAGCCCGATGACGAGGTCGTGCTGCCCGCGCTCGAGCACCACGCGAACTTCCTCCCCTGGAGGATCGGGGCGCGCCCGATGACGATCGGCCTGGAAGAGGACGGCCTGCCGCGCTACGGCGACGTGGAGGCGGCGCTTTCGAGCCGCACGCGCCTGCTCGCGCTCGCGCACGTCTCCAACACCACGGGCGTGGTGGCGCCGGTCGAGCGCTGGGTCGCGGCCGCCCGCTCCCGCGGGCTCCCCGTGCTGATCGACGCGGCGCAGAGCGCCAGCCACCTGCCGATCGACGTGCGGGCGCTGGACTGCGACTTTCTCGTGATCTCGGGCCACAAGATGCTCGGACCGTCCGGGATCGGCGTGCTCTACGGGAAACGCGAGCGCCTGGAGGAGCTGGACCTGTACCAGACCGGCGGCGGGATGGTGCGCTACCACGGCGACGACCGCTTCGAGGTTCAGGACGTGCCTCTGCGCTTCGAGGCGGGGACGCCGAACATCGAGGGCGCGATCGGACTCGCCGCGGCGGTGGGCTATCTCCGGACGCTCGGCATGGAGGCCGTACGCGCCCACTCCCAGGACCTCGGGCGCCACCTGGTCGAGGGCCTGCGCGCCATCCCCGGTGTTCGAGTGGTGGCAGGTTCCGCCCCCCTCGCCCAGCGCATCGGCCTGGCCGCGTTCGCCCTCGACGCCCCGGGTCTCTCCCAGGAATCGGTGGCCCGCCTCCTGTGCGACCGGTACCGCATCCTGGTCAGCGGCGGATATCACTGCGCCCACATCCTGCACCACCGTCTGAACCTGGTAGGCTCCGTCCGCGTCTCCACCCACGTCTTCAACACCCACGCGGAGATCGACATCGCACTCTCGGCGCTGGAAGAGATTGCCGGATGGTAGGCGACGGGCGCGACCGCCACGCCGTAGGCGAAGCTCCGGTTAACGGCACGCCAAAGCCGGTGTACCTCATCGGAGGCGGAGATCGCAGCGCGCGCAAGGGGCCCGACCCTTTGCTGGAGGCGGTGCTGGCGCAGGATGGCAAGCTGCGCCCGTCGATCGCGTACGTCGGGGTCGCGAGCGACGACGACCGCGGCTTCTTCCGCTGGCTCGTCGCCCTCTTTCAGCATGCCGGTTCGGGAGACGTCCGCATGGTGCGGCTCGCATCGCCGCGTGCCGACATCGCCGAGGCACGGGCGCTGCTCGAGCGCAGCGACATCGTCTTCATCAGCGGCGGCGACGTCGAGGCTGGGATGGCGCACCTCGACCGGCACGGGCTCTCGCCGTTCCTGAAGGAACTCCATCGCGCCGGCAAGCCGTTTTTCGGGGTGTCGGCCGGCAGCATCATGCTGGCGCGTTGCTGGGTCCGCTGGAGGGACCCGCACGACGACGCAAGCGCCGAAGAGTTCCCTTGCATGGGCATAGCGCCGGTCATGTGCGACACGCATGCCGAGTCTGACGACTGGGAGGAACTGCGCGCGCTGCTGGGGCTGACCGCCAACGAGGTCGGCTACGGGATAGCGGCGGGAGGCGCACTGCGTGTGGACGCGGACCGATCGGTTCGCGCTCTCGGCAAACCCGTGCAGCGGTTCGCGAGCCGGTCAGGCGCGGTCGAGAAGCTCCACGAGCTGATGCCGCTCTGACCTTCTGTTGAGCGTCAGATCAGAGCGTCTACCGTATCGGGGCAACGTCCAGCCGCATCGGGTGAAATGAGTCAGGTGTGCGCGGATGTAAAGCCTCTCCGGACCCAAGCGACCGCAAAGCCCACCACGTAGATCGTCCCGAGCAGCCCGGCCCACACGAGCAGTCCGTAGAGGACGGCCTCCACGGTGTCCGGTTCGTTCGTATCAAACCCCAAGATAACTGCATAGACCATGAAGGCGAGTAGCCCTACTGCGGCGAGGACAACCCAGAGGCGTTGCCAACCGCTGAGAGACGTGCGCATTTCAGGATTCCAGCCTACTCCAGCCACCGGGAGGGGAGGAGACATGTCATGCGAGGCAGCTCACCGTTCCGCCGTTCCCCAAGAGCAGCGCTGGCACTCTGCCCCTAAGGACCGAGGTCGCTAGGTCGGGGGGCTGGGGCGAGGACGGCGGTCACTTCTGAACGTGCGAGTTCACCCACTCGGCGGCGAGATCCAACTCCTGCTTGGCACGACCTATGAGTTCCTTGGCCCGTTGGGCATGGCCACCCTCGACGCCCCAGACCTTCTCGTTCGCCTTTTGCGATTCGGTGATCCAGTGGTCGGCCTCGTGGAGCGCGTGATGGGCCTTCTGCAGGTTCGGGTGCCCCTTGAGGACAACGTCCCCGGCGAAGACCCCGAGCGGAAAGGCGATGGCGGCCGTGAGCAGGACGGTGCAGAGTCTCTTCATGTTCTCTCCTTCCGTGGCGTGGCTACAAGGCGTAGATGTCCAGGACGCTGGCGGTGCAACCTCGAGCGCGTGTTCCACGGGGCGCAACGTACTTCGACAAGGGAGAATCCGTCAAGTGCACAGCCCGGCGCCAGCGAAATGCTCACGTCGCGACCCCGGCGATGTCCGACCGCCCGTCGCCCGCCACCACGATGCCTGCCTCCCCGCGCAGTCACCCGGCCGGCCTCTAGGGCTTTTTCTCGAAGGAGGCCTGGGAGCGCTTCAGCTACCTCTGCCCCAAGCCCTTCCGGCCTTGGGGGGTCAGACCGGGTGCTCACGGGGGTGCCACCGGAGTGGGGTGGCCTGATCGTGGTCGTTGCGTGCGTGGTGCGCCGGTGGCCTGCACCGTACGGGCGGCCCCGCCGCTGATGCGCCTGGTGGTTGCAGGAACGCGGCAGGATGCCCCAGGATCGGCGAGCGGCACCCCGTCGCATTCCTATAGCCCTGCCCAATTCGAGGGGACGGCCCGAGGGGACGTGTGCCTATCCGATCGCAGCCGTCGCGGAGTGGCGAAAGCCTTCCTGCCTGGTACCCGACCGGTACCCGGCACGAGTATGGAATGATCTGACTCGCCGTGGAAATTCCGAACCCATTGGAGGACAAGGCTTTGAATTGGCTCCGCAGGAGGGGCTTGAACCCCCAACCCTCCGGTTAACAGCCGGATGCTCTACCATTGAGCTACTGCGGAGCACCAACTCCGTCCCCGGGGCACGGGGTCAACCTTTCTACACTGCGAGCGTTCACCTGTCAATCGGCGGGCGTGCCTTGCGCCAGTAGCGTCCAGGTGATCCGGACGATCGGCGCCTGTTCCCATGCCGCGCGCAGGCTCGCATCGTCCGGGAACTCGCTGGAGGGAAGCTGCACTCCCTCGGTCGTGAGATCGAGGCGGCGTCCGACAAGCGGCCACGGGCGCAACCGGTACGTGCGCTCCGCCACCTTCCGCACCGAGAGCGGGGCCGAGCCTCCCCGGCGCGGCAAGCCCGGGAACAGCGCATCATCCTCGGTGCCGCGAGACAGGTACACCGCGAGCGCGTCGGCGAAACGCACCACCGCGCGGTTCACCTCGTCCGTTCCGGCGCCCAACGCCGCCCGGTAGCGCGAGTCGCTCGCCAGGTCGGAACGCAATTGCTCCCGCAACGCTTCCTGGCCGGCGAGGAAGTCGCGGTACCGTTCGCCGGTGCCCATGGCGGCGAGACTCGAGACGTGGTGTGAGACCAGGTAGCGGGCGTAGCGCCCGCAGACGGCGGTGCGCTCGACCGAGGAGGCCCAGATCGCCTCGTGCTCGCCCTCGGGGATCGTGTCGAACGCGAGTGGGCGGCGTTCGGCGTCGAGGCGGGGAGCCTCCCGGCCGTCCCAGCCGGCGTCGTGGAGAAGGACCGCAGCGAGTACCTCGGGTCGCGGTGCCGGTCGCGGGGTGAGACGGTTACCCCAGTGCTCCGCGATCTGAAAGGCGAGGAAGGCGTGAGCGGACTGGAGAATCGCCACGAAACCCTGAGGGCGGGGGTGCAGGATCATCGCTACCAGTGTAGCGAAGAGTTCGTGCTGCGCCCGATCGTCACTGGCCTGGCCGTCCGCGGCGGGGGAACGCACCTCCCGCCGCACCCGGGACGCGTTGGGCGAGCGAGCGGGTCGCCGGCAGGAACTCGGAAGGGGCACCGGCCGCGAGCACGAAGACCAGGTCGGCGACGTTCGTCCCGGTCGGCCCGGTCACGATCGCCTCCGGGAGCCCGTCGAAGAAGCCCCATGCGTCGTTGACCGCGAGCGCTGCCGTCGCATCCCGACCGGAGGCGGCCGCCCGGAAGAGGGTCGCGCCATCCACCACGGCCCCGGCGGCGGGCGAAATGCCGTCCACCCCGTCGGTGCCGGCAGCGAGCAGGCAGCGCTCCGGGACGTCGGCCAGAGCGAGGGCCGCCGCGAGCGCAAGCTCCAGGTTGCGTCCGCCGCGGCCGCCGCCGCGAACGGTCACGGTCGTCTCGCCCGCGAGCAGAAGCGCCGTCCCCTCGCCCGGGGCGAGGCTCTCGGCCATCGCCGCGAGCACGGTGCCGACGGTGTGGGCCTCTCCGCGGAGCGCCCGGGTGAGCGTGCATGCGCGCAGCCCCGCGGCCTGAGCGACCTGCGTGGCGGCGGCAAGCGCGTCGGCGCTCGACGCGAGCAGACGGAACTCCGCATTCTTCAGTCGCACGTCGCCGGGCTTGGGTGACTCGGGTGCCTCGCCGCGCGCGCCGGCCTCGAGACGTCGCACCGCGTTTCGGAACGAAGGAGCCACGCCGCTCCGAACGAGCACCCCGAGTGCGTCAATGAACGTCGAGGGGTCGGCCACGGTCGGACCGGAGGCGAGGACCGCCGGGTCGTCGCCGGGGACGTCCGAGAGGGCGAGCGTCAGGATCTGCGCGGGACCGGCACACGCGAGACGGCCCCCGGTCGCCGCGAGCAGGTGCTTTCGCACGACGTTCAGCTCCTGGATCGGCACGCCCGCACCGAGAAGCGCCACGGTGAGGGAGGCGACCTCTTCGAGATCGATTCCAGGCAGGGGCTCACCCAGCAAGGCCGAGCTTCCGCCCGAAAGGAGCACGACGATGCCGTCCTCTGCGCCGGCGCCGGCGAACGTGGAGAGCAGCTCGCGCGCCGCCACAGCGCAGCGGCTGTCCGGGACCGGATGCGCGGCGAAGCGCGTGAAGGGGAGCACGGACTCCGGAGTCGGAGAGCCTTCAGGTGTCAGGACGAAGACGGAGTCGGGGGCGCGCCGGCAACGGTGGAGGAACGCCGCCGCGAGGCCGGGAGCCGCCTTGCCGAGGGCGACGAGACGCAGCTTCCCGCGCGGGTTGAGGCAACAATCCGCGAACCGCACGCCGTCGGGTGTGAACTCGATTTTGCGGACCAGCGCGTCCGGCGTGACCGCCGCGACTGCGGCGGCGAACATCGAGCGGGCGAGTCGGGCGAGAGGTGTCACTCCGGGTGGTCGGACGCGAGGTTCAAGAACGAGCGCATCTGCCCCTCGAGGACCTTGCGGGCCTCGGGGTCCATGAGGTTGAGGCGGTACTCGTTGATGAGCATCACCTGCGCGCGAAGCCACTCCTGCCAGCACGCCTCGCAGGTGCTCTGCCGGATCTGGCCGCCCAGTGCGGTGGGGATCGGGGCCTGCGCCATGGCATCGGTGGTCTGGCCGCAGCGTTTGCAGGTGATGCTCATGCGCCCTCCGACGTCTTCGCCGCGCGTAGAATACCGCGTCGGACCGACGAGGGAGGCAACCTCGAGTGGCGCAGGGCGATTCCCCGCTGGCCGTGCTTTTCGATGTGGGCGGCACGCTGTTCGAGTGCCGCCCCGGCGCGCCCGCGGTATACGCTCGGGTGCTCTCGCGGCTGGGTGGTCCGGTGACGGCGGAGGAGGTCGGGCCGGTCTTTCAGCGCGTGTGGTCGGAGCTCACGCAGCTTCACCCGCGCGGGCTCGATCGCTACCACGCCTTCAAAGGAAACGAGTGGGATTGGTGGGGGGAGTTTGTGCGCCGCGTTCTCGTCGAGTTGGGACATTCGGCAACGTGGGAGCCGGCGCTCCGGGAGCTGATGGACGCGTTCGCGGATCCCGCGCTCTGGCACGTCTTCCCGGAGGTCGCGGAGGCGCTCGGGTGGTTGCGGGCCCGCTCACTCCGGCTCGCGGTCGTGTCGAACTGGGACTCCAGGCTCCCGGCGCTTCTCGACCGCCTGGAGCTCACGGGGTTCTTCGACGAGGTGCTGGTCTCCGCGCTTGAGGGGGTCGAGAAGCCGGGCACGGAGATCTTTCGCCGGGCCGCGGAGCGCCTCGGCGTCGATCCGGCACGCTGCATGCACGTCGGCGACTCGCCGCTCGACGACTACCGAGGTGCGGAAAGCGCCGGCATGCGCGCGGTGCTCGTGGACCGCGCCGGGATCTTCGGCAACGGGTACGTCCGGGTGGCGGACCTGCGGGGGTTGTATGACCTTCTCGACTGACGGCACGCCGCGGCCCGCGCGTCGATGACCGGTCCGCTTTCTAACAGCTGTCGAGGGTCCAGTAGAAGTCTTCCCCGGTCGCGAGCTCGACGGTCCGCCGTTGAACGAGCCTGCCCGAGGAGTCGAGAGCCTCGAGGACGTGCCGTCCGGCTCCGATGTCGGAGAACGCCCGATCAGTGCCGGGCCGCACCGCCATCGCTTCGCGGCCATCGACATAAATCGCCAGCGCGCACTGACTCTCGTTGAGGACGACGATGTCGCACTCGGAATCGAACGCGCGCTGGTCGCAACCCGAGAGAACAGCCGCCACGAAGGCGAGAGACGCGAGCGCGCGGCGGGGGGACGGCTGCATGCGAAGCGATGGTAGCGTCCACGGTTGACGGGGACAACCGTTCTCTCTACCCTCGGGCTACGCCCCGGTGTGCGGGCAGTGCGCTCGCGGACGTGGCGATGAGAGGAGTCCGATGATGCGGCGTGCCGCCGCGCTGGCGCTTCTGGTCGCCGCCAGCGGCTGCAATCCAGCGCTACGGATAGGGGTGGTGCTCCCGGAGCGAGGTGCCGCCGAGGTCTACGGCGCCTCGGTCAAGAGCGGGGTCAAGCTCGCGTTCGACGATGCGCTTGCGGCAGGGACGGCACCGCCGGGGCTCGAGGTCGTCTATCGCGACTCGGGATCCGACCCGACGCGAGCGGCGGGCGCGGCCGAGGCGCTCTTCGAGAGTGGCGCGCTGGTCGTCATCGGCGGCGTAACTTCCGCCGAGGCCAAGGCTCTCATCCCGGTCGCCGACCGAGCCGAACTCGTGCTCCTCTCGCCCTCGGCCTCGGCCCCGGACCTCGCACGCCGGTCGCGGTTCTTCTTCAGGGTGTACCCGTCCGACGAGCTCGAGGGCGTCAAGGCCGCAGATTTCCTGGTGCTCGTTCGTGACGCGCGAACCGTGCTGGTGCTGCAGGAGGACAACGACTACACGCGCGGCTTGTTGCCGATTTTCGTGAGGGAGCTCGGCAGCCGTGGCGGCCGGGTCGCCGGGTCGATCCGCCTCGACGAAGGCGGCTGGCAGGCGCAAGTGCGCGACGTGCTGGCCAAGCATGCACCTGACGGCGTCTACGTCTGCGGGTACGGCGAGGCCATCCTGGGAGCGCTCCGTCTTCTTCGCAGCGTCGGCTTCCGGGGCACGATCTGCACGACCTCGGCGTTCTCCGCTGGCTCGGTCCTGGCACGGGCGGGGACGCTCGCCGAGGGTGTGTTCTTCCCGCTCGCGAGTCTCGACACGGCCTCGCACAGCGAGCCGGTTCGCTCGTTCGTCAAGCGGTACGAGGCTTCGTACAATCTTCTCCCGGACATCTACGCCGCGCACGGGTACGACGCCGCCCTGGCTGTCCTCGCCGCGGTCAAAGGCCTCGAACAGCGTTCGGGGGCGTCTGTTGCGGGGCGCCTGCGCACGCTGCCGGGGGTGGCGGGCGTGATGGGGCCGCTCGACTTCGACGAGGACGGCAACATCAGACACGCGCTGCGGAACCACTGGATCCACAACGGCAAGGTGGAGGACTTCGAATCGTTCTCGGCGAGGGAGCATCAAAGCGGGGGCGGCGCGTGAAGAGCGGGTCACCGAAGGCAGGAGTCCTGTCGTCGCTCTATCGCAACCGCGGCCTGGTCACGGTGCTCGTGGCGCGCGACCTCAAAGCCAGGTACCGCGGGACGTTCCTCGGGTACATCTGGTCGCTCCTCAACCCGCTGCTGTTGCTTGCGGTCTACACGGTCGTCTTCACCTGGGTGATCCCCGCGCGGGTCACCAGCGAGGTGCCCTTTCCCTTGTTCCTCTTTGCAGGCTTGCTGCCGTGGGGGTTCGTCTCGGGGGTGCTGCTGGACGCGGCGATCGTTCTGGGGGACAACGGCCCGCTGCTCCGGAAGGTCGTGTGCCCGCCGGAAGTTTTTCCCGCGGTGACGGTCTTCTCTCATCTGGTCCACCACCTGCTGGCCCTGCCGATACTGCTGGTGGCGATCGCGGTCGCGGCGGGAAACGGGCTGGTGCGCTTCCCCTGGACGGTGGTGCTGCTGCCGATCGTGCTGCTCATCTGGCTGCTGGCGGTGGGCGGCCTCGCGCTCGCGGTGGCGGCGCTCGCAGTGCACTTCCGGGACCTCAAGGACCTGCTCCACAACCTCCTGAACATCTTCTTTTTCGCCACGCCGATCATCTACCCGCTCGAGATGATCCGCGTGCCCGTCCTCAAGAGGCTGATCCAGGCGAACCCTGCGACGCCCCTCATCCAGCTCTACCGGGACGTCGTGCTGCTCGGCAGGCTCCCATCGCTTGCGGCCTGGGGCTGGGCGGCCGGCGTGGCAGCCGTTTTCTGGCTTCTGGGAAGTTGGATCTTCTCCCGCCTGCGCGAGACGATCGCGGAGACGGTGTGAGCGCCCCGGCCGTCCGGCTCGCGGGCGTTTCGAAGCGGTACCCGCCGCTGACGCGCCGGGGGAAACTGCACTCGCTCAAGGGTGCGCTCCTGCACGGGGATCTCTGGCGGGTCAACGAGGAGCACAACGGTTTCCTGGCCCTCTCGGACGTCGACCTCGAGATCGCTCCGGGCGAGACGTTCGCGGTGATCGGACCGAACGGATCGGGAAAGTCCACGCTGCTCAAGCTAGTGGCCGGGATCCTGCAACCCACTTCGGGCAGCGTCGAGGTCGAGGGTCGTGTGACTGCGCTCATCGAGCTGGGGGCGGGGTTCCACCCGGAGATCTCGGGCCGGGACAACGCCATCGTCAACGGCATGATGCTGGGTCTCTCGCGCTCCGAGGTGATGGATCGCCTCGACGAGATCGTCGAGTTCTCGGGAATCGGCCCGTTCATCGATCAGCCCGTCAAGACGTACTCCTCGGGGATGTACGTGAGGCTTGGTTTTGCGGTGGCCGTGACCGTTGAGCCCAACGTGCTCGTCGTCGACGAGATCCTCGCCGTGGGCGACGAGGCGTTCGCGCACAAGTGCCTCGACCGGATCGCGAAGCTGCAGCGGCGCGGCACCGCGATCCTCCTCGTGAGCCACGACCTCGGCCTCGTCGAGCAGCTCGCGCAGCGTGCCCTCTACCTAAAGGGCGGCGCTCCTGTCCTGACGGGACCGGCCGGCGCCGCCGTGGCGCGCTACCGCTCGGACGTCGCGAGCGACGAGGCGGGCAGCGAATCCGCGGCAGGCAGCTCGCGGCGGTGGGGAAACGGTGCGGTGACCCTGGACCAGGTGGATCTGGTGGACGGCGGCGGCAGGCCGATCCGGCTGCTGATGAGCGGCGAGGCCGCCGGGATCCGGGCGGCCTACACCGTCCGCATGCCGCAGGACGACTTCGTCTTCGGGATTGCGATCCACCGCGAAGACGGCTCTTACGTGTTCGGCACGAACACCGATCTCGACGGTTGGAAACCCGAGCGCCTTGCGGGCCGCGGCCAGATCACGCTGGAGTTTCCTCGCCTGGAACTGGGGCCGGGCCGCTACCTCGTGGACGTGGCGGTCCACGCGAAAGGCGGGCTCGCCTACGACTACGCGTGCGAGATCGCGTCGTTCACGGTCACTGCGCCGGTCGGCTGGCCCGGTTGCTACGCTCCCCGCCACGGCTGGAACCCGCGCGGTCCCGCGATGACCCCCCCCTCCGAATGAGCGCCGCGGTCAGGAGGAGCAGCAGCGGCCCGGCGGTCCCGGTCCGGTAGGGTGTCGGGTCGATCCGGAGCTCGACGTGGTGCCTCCCTCGGGAGACCCGGATCCCCGTTGCGCTGCCGTTGACGGGCTCGATTTGGGCCATCCGACCGTCCACGGTGGCTCTCCAGCACGCCATGAAGCTCTGCTGGACGACGAGAAGGCCTGGACCGTCGGCCCTCACGTCGAAGCGTCGGCGGTAGGGCGGCCCTGCCAACTCCGACACCAGGCCGCCTCCAGCGACACTCGCCCCGCCGCTCCCGAACACAACGACATCCTCGCCCGGCCGGAAGCCGTCGGAGGCCATGATGGTGGCGGCGGTCAGCATGGTGTCCGCTGGAAGCACGCGACGGGCGAGATACACCCGGCCGGACGGGTTTGCGACGGCACCGACCCAGAGAGGCCCGACCCTGGTGCCCTGCCACCCCGAGAGCGGCGCGGTGCAGATCACCGCGTTCGCTCCCAGTGCGCGCGCCACGCGGGCTCTCTCGTCGACGCTCATGTGAGCCGTGGCCGCGGCGAGCAGTTCCTGACGCACCGGCTCCAGGCCGTCCGGCCCGCGGCTGAGGACGTATCGAATCCCCCAGCGCGTGCCGGACTCGGGCACGAGCGTCTGGTGCGTGACCCAGAAACGCTCGAGCGGTGAAACGAGCCGGGTCGACGGCTCGGGGAGCTGCAGGACCGCAAGCACCGGCTCACTGGAGAGAGCGTTGCGCGCAGGGGGCGACTCGGCCCACCTGGCGTTCCGGTCGAAAAGCAACACGCCCGAACCGCCGAGGAGGCTGGCACCGAGAGCAGCCGCCGTCAGCACAATCGGTGCCGGGCCGGCCACCGCGACCACCGCGACCGGCGCCGACAGCGCAAGCCAGTCCGCCGCCGCGGCGCGAGCCAGGGTCGGATCCGACACCTCGGCGAGGCTTTGCCGAGATGCCGGATACAGCGCTTCGAGCAGGGGGCGCAGGAGTCGGTTCGGTGCGAGCGCGAAGGGGGACAGCAACATCGTCACGAGCGTCGCGGCGTGAACGTAGCGCCGCCCCCACGCCGCCCACGAGTCGGCGATCGCTTGCCAACCTGCCGCCACCAGCGGAGTCAAGGCGAACACCGGCAGGACCAGGAACTTGATCGCGTACCGGACCGAGTCGAGCAGCGGCAGGTTCTGAGCGGCGCCGGCGATCCCTGCGGGCGCGAGGACGGCAGCGCCCACGGTGCCAGCCGCGACAAGCGTCCACCATGGTGCGAGCGCTCGTCGCCCCCACGCGGCGGGGACGCAGAGAATCGGGACCGCCCCGAGGAAAATCAACGGGTAGTAGCGCTGCCACGGGAACGAGGGACGGGCCCAGAAGCCGGAGGTCGCGTCGCCGAGCGGCGATCCGAGCAGGTTTGGAAACGCGAGCTCGAGGAAGCGCCGCGGTGCGAGAGCATCGGCGCCAAGGGCGCCCTTTGCCGCCGCGAGGCCCCCGCGAACGGTCTCCGGGAAGATCGCGAGCAGGGGAACCAGGACCGGAGCGGCAAGCATCGCGGCCGCTCCGGCCCCCACTGCCAGGGAGAGCCAGGGGCGTGACCGCCACGTCGACCCGGCGATCAAAGCCCAGGCCAGTGCGCCGAATGCAGCAGTGACCGGTTCACCGCCGAGGAAGGAGAGACCGAGGAGGGCGCCTCCGGCCAGCGCTCGGCGGAGCGCCGGGCGCCCCGGCTCGGGCGGGGGCACGGCTGTGGCCAGGGCCCAGATCGACCAGGCCAGCGAGGCCTGGAAGTTGAGGAAGGTCAAACTGGACCAGGCGATGCCGCAGGTGCCCGTAGCCGCCGCAGCGACTCCCGCGGCCGGCCGGGCGGCGCCGCAACGTCTCGCCAGCCGGTAGCACCCGAGAAGGAGAATGAGGTGGTGGAGGGCAAGGTGCCAGCCTGCGGCCGCCTCCGGCGTCATGACGAGGAAGAGCAGGGTCCCCGGGTACGCTGCCATCGCGTTGGGATTGGCGAGCATCGGCCGGCCCCCGTTGGAGCACGGGTCCCAGAGCGGGACCCATCCCCGGCTCACCTGCTCGCGCCACACGGTCCTCCAGGCGAGCTGCGTCGCGGAGACATCGCGGATCGGCAGGGTCCGAGCCGCGAACAGGTTCGGCAAGTAGAGCAAGGCCCAGAACGCAATCAGGAGGGCCAGCGGAACCGTTTCGCGCCTCGGCACTGGGAACAGTCTAACGAATCCTCACCGTGTAGCGGCCAGCGCGCGCTATGGTACCCGGGTGCTGCGATTGGTCGGACGCACAAATGGCGTGGCTCTTGCATTGAGGTATGGAGGCATGCACGCAACAAGAGCGGGTTTCACCCTCGTCGAGCTCCTCATCGTGGTGGCGATCATCGGTCTCCTGGCCGCCATCGCAATACCTGCACTGACCTCGAGCCTTCAACGGGCTCGCCAGAAGAAGACCATGGCCGAACTGCGGTCGCTCGCGACCGCAGTTTCCGCCTACGCGACCGACTACCCGTTCATGCCGAAGGTCGGTCCGGGGACCGCCGACATCCTGGTTCCGTACCTCGTTCCGACCTATCTGAGGCAATTGACCGGTCTCGACGGGTGGCAACGCCCAATCTACTACCAGGCCAACGACCTCTCCTACACGGTGGTGAGCTACGGTTCCGACGGTGTTGCCCAGTCGAATCTGACTCCGGGCCCCACGACCAGCTTCAGCGACGACATCGTGGTGTCGAACGGGGTGTTCGTGCAATGGCCCGACGGCATGCAAACCAACTAGAGTGCCGTGAACTGGCACATTGTGCGGGAATGAGTGACGTTTTGCGTCACTATGATCGGGCGAAAGGACAGCTCCAGATGGCACGACCTTTGCTATAGTAAGACAGCGACAGGGAGGATCGTATGAGAAAGCAAAAGGGGTTCACACTGATCGAGTTGCTCATCGTGGTTGCGATCATCGGCATCATCGCGGCCATCGCCATCCCGAACCTGCTGAACGCCATCAACCGTGGCCGGCAGAAGAGGTCGATGGCGGACATGCGCGCGATCGCCACGGCGCTCGAGGCCTACTCGGTCGACTTCAACTTTTACCCAAGGACGGCCATCTCGGGGGCACTAACTAACCAATTGGACGCCTACATAACGCCCACCTTCATCAAGCGTATGCCGACCAACGATGGGTGGAACCAGGCGTTCATTGTCGAAAATGATGCCAACGGCACGTCCTACACGATCTACTCGCAGGCCAAGGGCGGTGTAGCGATAATCCCCGCCACATCCGGCCCGACGACCGACTTCGCGGCGGCGATCGTGTTCTCCAACGGCCAGTTCTACGCGTGGCCGGAAGGAATGCAGACGAACTGAACGCAGCTTTCGAGCTGCACGCCCGGGGGGACATCACGTCCCTCCCTTTTCTTGTCTCAAACCGGTCCGCCTCGCGACGCTGTTGCCGGTTTCCCGTCTGGGACAGGACCGACGTGAACGGTCCAGGCTAGACTCTCGTCATGAAGGCGCCGGGGCTGGCGGTGGTCGTGACGGCCGCAGGGGTGGCGGCAGGTTGGGGTTCCGCGCGCTACCCCTCGTTCGGGCCGCTGCTCTGGACGACGCTCCTAGTGCTGTGCCTCGCGCCTCCCCGGTCGCAGCGCCGCTTTCTGAATCCGCGTTGGTTGTTCGCGGGCGCCGTGCTGGTCGGCTGCTCATGGCTCGTCGCGGCGGACCATGAGCTTGCGCTGCGGCACTCCTTGCTGTTCGTAGCGGCCGCCTTCCTGTTCGGCATCGCGCGCCTCTCGGCGCCCGGCGCCCGGCTCGTCGGACTGCTCGTCCTCGGTCTCACCCTGACTTCTGTCGTTGCGTTTCATCAGGCCTCTGGAGGGCTGTCGGTCGCTCGTGGCGCAATTGAAACGCTGCCCCCGGGCTGGCGGGATGCGGCGGCAACGAGGCTGGCCGGGGGCAGAGTCTTTGGAACAGCTGCCCTGCCGGGCCACTTCGCGGCGCTCCTGATGCTGACGGTACCCCTTCTAGCGGAGCGCGTGTGGCGGTCCCGGGGTTGGAGCCGCGTGGGCTGGGCCGTCACCCTTTGCGTTCCTGCCACGGCAATCGTGCTCACCCGTTCGCTCGCGGCGGTGGCCGTCGGCTGCGCGTTGCTCCTGCCGTTCCTCGTGAGGAACCTTCGCAGCCGGCTTGCGGCGGCCGGTGCGGTGATGCTCATGGTCGTGGCGGTCGCCACGGTGGCGCTGCGGACCGATCTCGGCCGTCTCGAGCCGGCTTCCCTGCGTTGGGTGAACTGGCGTTCGACGTTGTGGGTGTTCGTGCATCACCCCTGGCTTGGCGTCGGCACGGGTGGCGTGGGCCAGACCGCCCTGACAGGGCCGACCGGAGCGATCAACATCACACCGTACACGCACAACACGCCTCTACAGCTCCTGGCGGAGTTCGGATTGGCGGGCATCATTCCTCTGGCCGCAGGAATCGTGTGGTTGGTGTGGCTCATTCGGCGGGGCTGGTCCTCTCAGACGGCGCTGACACTCTCCGTCGCATCCCTCCCACTGCACAACCTCGTCGACTTCTCCGCCTACGCGCCCGAGGTGTTGCTCCCCTGGGCGGTTCTGACCGGCACGCTCGCGGCGCGGGTTTCGTCGCTGCCGAGGCGCCCGCTGAGTTCGTGGGTGCTGATTCCGGTCCTCGGCGCCGGGGCGGTGCTCAGCGCGCTCACCTGGCGAAGCGAGGTCGCCATGGGCGGATCAGGTGCTGCGGGTTCCTCGGGGTCGGTCGAGGCCGCGCTGGAATCGGCCCGCTGGGCGCCGTGGAGCGTAACGCCGCTGGAGATCGCCACCGGCCGGGTGCTCGGCGGCGCCGGCGCGGGGGGAGATCCGGGAACGATCGACCGGATGCTGGCCGACCGGGCCTGGGTCCAGCCGCGTTCCGCCAGCTGGGCCGAGGCCCGCGGACGCCTGCTTCTGGCCGAGGGGCATCCCGGCGAGGCGCTCGTGTGGGTTCGGGAGGCGCGCCGGCGCGCGCCGTGGCGGGCAGACCTCGCGGGGCTGGAGGCGGCGTGCGCGCTCCGTCGCTGAAGCACTTGCCCGCGCTGCTGGTGCCGACAGCGGCGGCGTGGGTGCTCGCGGGGGCGGGATTGGAGCTACCCGCACCCGTCGTAGTCGTCACCGTGGCCGTCGCCGCGGTGCTCCTGGTTCGCAATCTCGTCCCGGCGGCGCATCCGACGGGGCCCGTCGCCTGGGCCGGGGCGCTCGTGCTGTGGGTCGCGGCCGATGCGGCGCTGCGTCCGGTTGCCGCGTTTGACGCCGCCCGCTGCGCGGCGGTTGGCCTGGTGGCGGTCGCATTGCTCGCCGCTGGAGGCATGCCGAGGGTGGCCGCGTGGGGAAGGGTTGCGGTCGTGTGCGCGGCCACGTGCGCCGCGCTCTGGATGGTCGTCGAGCGGGTGCAGCACGCCGCCAGGCCGGCGGGGCCCTTCGGCAATCCGAACGGGGCCGCGACGATCGTGCTGCTGGGCCTCGCCTTGGTGCCTTTCGTGCGGGCGCCTCGTGCCGTTCGAGGTCTCCTGCTGGCGGTGGAGGCTTCCGGCATCGTGGCCTCCGGCTCCCGGGGAGCGCTACTCGGAGCCATCGCAATCGCGATCGTGTGGGGTGTCACGGGGAGCCGGAATTGGCGTCTCGCCGCGGGCGCTGCAGCGCTCGCCGCGGCGGCGCTGATCGGGATCGGGATCAGACTGGCGGTGGACCGCGATCCCCTGCGCTACGAGCGGGTCCGGATCTGGAGCGTGGCGCTCAAGGTCGCCGTAGCGGAATTTCCGTTGGGTTGCGGGCCGGGCGGATATGCGGATGCCGCGATCGCCCACAACTTCCCGCGCGATGGAGAGTTCGCGCGATACGCGCGCATCCCCGACCTCGCAGAGAGCGATATTCTCGCGGCAGCGGCATCCCTCGGGCTGCCGGGCTGCGCGCTGGTGGCCGGGCTGCTGGCCTGCACGGCTGTTCGTCTTCGAAACCGCGGCCCGGCCGCGTGGGGCGTCGCCGCCGCGCTCGTCCTCACCTCGGCCGTCAACTCGCAGGCGATGGTTGTTGGCGTCGTGTGGGCGGGGGCGCTGGCGCTCGGCGCGGTGCTGCCTCGCCGCCACGGCCGGCGGCTGCATGAACCGCGTGCGGCGGCGGTCGCGACGATCGGCGCGCTGTCGGTGATGGCGGCGACTGTTCTTTCCTGTCCGAACTGGGGTGTTGGAGCCAGCCCCGCGGCCGCGGTGGATCGAGCCGAGGCGGTGCTCCGGGCTCATCCGGAGAGCGACGGCGCGCTTGCAGACGCGGAAACTCAGGTGTCGCTCGCATGCTCGGCCCGACCTCGGTTCGCTCGCGCGTGGTGTTTGCTCGGGCGCATCAGGTTGACGAGAGCCGCGTTGCGGGATGAAGAGGCCCTGGCCTCCGCCGCGGCGGATGCATACGCCCAAGGCCGCAAGATCAACCCGCTGGACGTCTGGTGTGCACTCGGGGAAGGGGTCGCCCGGCGCGCGCTTGGCGACCGGACCGCCGCCTTGCGTGCGCTCGGCACCGCAATCATGCTGGAACCGAACTGTGCCCCGGCATGGTTCGAGTTGGCCGCGCTACGCTTGGCCCAGGGCGAGATCGAAACGGCGCGGGTCGCCTTGCGGCGAGCCGAGGCAGCTACTCGGCGGGCTATTGGAGCTACGTTTGTGACCAACTACGAAAGAGAGTTGGCTCGGCTCGATCCGTCGGCGGTTGCACGGCTGCGAGCGACTCTCGGCGAGGAGCGATGAGACCTGGATACCGCCTCGCGCTGGCCGCCGCCCCCGGCGTTCTCGTGGCGCTCGCGGCGCTGCTCGGCTGGGTACCGACCGGTCAAGACCTGGTGAGCTACTTTGCGCCGCTGCGACATCGGGCGGCCGAAGTGCTCACCGGCTCGCGGAGCGCGCTCTGGAACCCCGATGCCGGGTGCGGTGAGCCGTTCTTCGCGAACCCGCAGACCGGGTTGCTCTACCCCCCGGTCTGGGTGGCGGCGTTGCTGCCGGCGCAGGTCGCCATCGGCGTCGAGGCCGGCCTGCACCTGGCGATCCTTGCTGCGGGCTGCACGCTCCTGGCTCGGCGGCTGGGCGCCTCCGGCTGGCTCGATCTGATGGCCGGGTGGGGTGTCGTGGCGGCCGGACCCGTGCTGAGCTCCGTCGGGGTGCTCAACAACCTCGACTCACTAGCGTGGACGCCGTGGGTCTGGTGGGCCGCGCTCGGCGGAAGCGTGCCGGGAACGGCGGGATTCCTCGCGCTCGCCTACCTGGCGGCGGAGCCGCAGCTGGCGGCTATCGCCGGGCTCGTTGCGTTGACGCTCGCGCCGACGCGGCGGACGGCCGCGGCGTTGGTGCTCGCCGCGGGGATCGTCGCCGTGCAGGCGTTGCCGTTCGCGGCGTGGGTGTGGGACGGAGACCGCGGCCCCGGAAGGGAGCTGGCATTCGAGAATGTGGGGGTTGTCATGCCGGAAGACGTGGTCGCGTTGGCAGTACCGGACGCCCCGCCACCGAAGCGCATGGGCCCTCCGTTCGTCAAGCACCTCGCCGTTCCGCTTTGGGCGCTGGTTCTCGGGGCGGTGGCGGTCTTCGACCGTCGGAAGCCGGTGCGGTGCCTCGCGTGGTGGGGATGGGTGCTGGTCGCGGGGAGCGTGCTGCCCTCGCTCCCCTGGGGCCTGAAGGCGTGGGGATTCGTGACAGCCGGCCTGGTCCGCTACCCGGGCCGGCTCCTGTTCCCCGCTCTCGCCGCGGTGGTTCCCGCGGCTGCCGCGGCGACCGGAATTCGGCGGCCGAGGGCATGGATCGGCGTCGTGATCGCGGCGATGGCCGCGATCGCCGGGATCGCGCTCGGGGGCTCGTCCGTTCCCGTGCTGCTCGGGGCGGTCGGGGCGGGAGGCGTGTTCGTGGCGCCGCTCGCCGCGCCCGCAGCCCTGGTGGGTAACCTCGCACTAGCGTGGCGCGCGCCCGGGACTCTTCTGATCCGGAGAGCGGACGACTCGGCGCGCGCGATGTGCCTCGACGCCCAGCGCCGCGCTGCCCGCATCTATCCCGTCGGCCCGTCGAGGCAGCAACTCGGCTGGACCCAGGACCGCCGCCAGATCAGGCTGCGCTCGCTCTGCCTCGGCTACACCGCTCTGCTGGACGGGCGGCGCAGCGCGAGGACGTTTGCGCCGATCGCGTCACGGGCGCTCGATTCTCACCTCGATGAGGCCGACCGCGGACCCGCCGGCCGGTGGTGGCTCAACGCCCTCGGCGCCGATCGGATCGTGTCGCAGCACCCGATCCAGGGGTTTTCCGAGGTGTGCCGCGACGGCGACCTAGTCGTCTACGACAACCCGGAGGCGTGGCCCGAAGTCTCCCTCGCGTGCCGCGTCCCGCAACCCGGTGAGCCGCTCCAGCTCTGCGGACAGGTCCGCCCCGTCGTCGCGGGCGAGGACCGGAAGGAGTGGAGCGTCACCGCGGGTGAGCACGGTGGCGTGTTGCTCTGGCTGCGGACGCCCGATCCGGGATGGGACGTCCGTGTCGACGGCCGGCCGGTTCGTGAGACGGTCGGGGTCGGCATCCTCCACGGGGTCAGGGTCCCGGCGGGCAACCACCGCGTGACGGAGCACTACCGGCCGCCGGGCCTCGTCGCAGGCGCCGTGGTTTCGCTGGTCAGTCTCGGTCTTCTCGTGGGGGCGATGTGGCGGTGCTGGTAACCGTCCTGTTCTTCGCCTCGGGCATGGTTGCGCTGGCGTACGAGGTGGTCTGGGTACGGGCGTTGGGGCTCGTGGTCGGGAACTCGCTCTGGGCGGCGATCTCGGTCGTGGCAGCGTACATGGCCGGCATGGCGATCGGCGGGCTGCTCGTGGCTCGCTTTGCCGGCCGGCTGCGTTCGCACCTGCGCTTATACGGCGCGGCCGAGGCGGTCGCTGCCGGCGTGGCGCTCGCAACCCCCCGCGTTGTGCCCTTCCTGCAGAGAATCGCTGCCGGGTTCGGTCCCGAGCCCCTCTCCGGCTGGGGTATGGCGCTTCTTGCGAGATTCGGGATCGCCTGGGCTTTCCTGGCGCTTCCGACCGTTGCGATGGGAGCGACGCTCCCGCTGTTGGTGGCCCGCGTCGGACAGGGGAACTCGCTCGCCTGGCGGGTGGGGCGACTCTACTCAGCGAACACGCTCGGAGCGGTTGCCGGCGTCGTGCTGGCAGGATTCGTCGCGCTGCCCGCCCTTGGAGAGCGCGGAACGCTCTCGGCCTTCGCGATCGTCGGGCTTGTCGTGGCGGGACTGGCGTGGGTGGCCGAGACCGGCGTGCCGCGTGGCCCCAGGCCAATCGTCGAAGGACTTGCGCCGGGCCGGCGCGCCTGGCTTGCCGTTCCGGCGCTGTTCGGCTTCGTGGCGCTGGCCTGCGAACTGGTATGGACGCGCGTTCTGCTCCTGAGTCTCGGCTCCCGCGTCTACGCGTTTGCGTTGATCCTCGCCGTATACCTCGTGGGGATCGCCGCCGGCGCGTCGCTCGCCCGCTTCGTGAGAGGCGATGCAAGGCGCGCTCTCGCGTCGTGTCAGGTACTCCTGGGGATCTCGTTGGGGGTCCAGTTGCCGCTTCTGGGCCACCTCGGTGACGTCCTGGCGTGGCTCGCGGTCCGAGGCCGTTTTTCGTCGTTCGCCCAGCTCCAGTGCGGGCTCGCGGTGGCTGTGGCCCTGGCGATTCTCCTCCCGACGCTCGCGTTCGGTGCGAGCTTCCCTCTCTGCGTCGCCGCCTACCCTTCGGGTGCGTCACCCGAAGCCCGTACCGGCGAGGTCGCCGCAGCCAACACCGGGGGTGCCATCCTCGGTTCGGTCCTGGGGCCGCTGCTCTTGGTGCCGGCGTTCGGCAGTCAGAACCTGATCGTCGGTTTCGGCGTGCTCAGCGCCCTCATAGGGGTGGTGCTGGCCCCTTCCTTGCGAATGCGGATAGCCGGATCGGTCGTGGCCGGCCTTCTCGTGGTGGAGGGAGCCGTTGTCCCGGCGGGAGCAGTCTTGCGTGGGGCGGCAGCGGTTGCCGAGGGCGTGGTGGAGGAGCTCCGGGAGAGCGCCTCGGCGACGGTTTTGGTCCGCCGGATCACCGATCAGCGCGGGACGTGGCGCTCCCTCGAGCTCAACGGGGTCAACGTCGCCGGCACCTCGCCCGAACTGCGCGCGATCCAGCGGCTTCAAGGTCACCTGCCGCTCCTCCTCTGCGCCCGACCCGAGAAGGTCCTCCACATCGGGTTCGGGTCGGGCGGCACGGCGTGGGCCGTGACCCGGCACCCAGTGCGCGAGATCGTGGTCGCGGAGATCTCGCCCGAGGTGCTGGAGGTCTCCGACAAGGTCTTCGGGGATATCAACCGAGGCGCGCTCCGGGACCCGCGCGTGCGGGTCGCGCTCAACGACGGGCGGAACCTGCTGTTGGCGAGCCGGGAGACCTTCGACGTGATCCTGTCGGACTCGATCCACCCCGTCTATGCGGGCAACTCGACCCTCTACACCCGCGAGTACTTCGAGCTCTGCCACCGGCACCTGCGTCCAGGCGGCGTGGTTTCGATGTGGCTCCCTCTCTACTCGCTGACGTCCGAGTCGTACCTCGCCATCGTGCGGGCATTCTGGGAGGTGTTTCCCGACACCTGCATCTGGTACGACCCGGTCGTGCTCAACGAGTTCACGGTAGTGACCGGATCGACTGGGATGGGACCGGTGCAACTTCACTGGGAGGCGCTCCGCGATCCGACACTCACGGCGACGCTCGCGGAGGCGGGTGTGTCGGACCCGCAAAGCCTCGCGGCGATGCTGATGCTCGGTCCGCGGGAGGTCGCCGACCTGGTCTCCGACGTGCCTCCCCACGTCGACGACTTTCCGGACGTCGAGTATCGCTCCGGCCGGTTGCTGGATCGCGACGGCTCGTGGCTCGACAACATGCGGGTCCTGTGGGCAGCGCGCGCAAACAGCGATCCATTTGCGGCTCTCCCCGGCGGTTTCAACGGCGCGCGGCAAGCGCGCGACGCCGCGGTGCGGCGCGAGCTTCAAGAGCTCTCGCGGCGAGTGGCGCGGCGGTAGAGGTCGAGCATCGAGCCGGCGGTGCGTTCCCATGTGAAGGAGCGCGCACGGGCGAGGCCGGCTTCCCTCAGAACGCCGACCCGGTGGGCGTCGGTGGCGAGCGTGGTGATTGCATCCAGCCACGCCGCGCGGTCATCCGGATCGAGGAGGATCGCGGCATCTCCGCAGACCTCGGGCAGTGCTCCGGCGTCTGCCGCGATCACCGGACACCCGCACGCCATCGCTTCGAGTGCGGGAAGACCGAACCCCTCGTTTCGAGAGGGAACCAGCAACGCGAGAGCCCCGCGGTACAGGTCGACGAGCTCGGAGTCGGTCGGGTTGGGCGCCAGCCTCGTGACCGCTGCAGACGCCGGCGCGCGACCACGCCGGGGAACTTCCGGCGACCCGGCGATCACCAGGGGAGGCAAGGTCCTCCCTGTAGGTTCGGAAAGGACCTCGATCAGCATGTCGAGGTTCTTGTGGGGGTCGGTGCCGCCGACGAAGAGCAGATGGCGCGGCCGCTCGGGCTTCGGCGCCGGGGAGAACATCGCATCCACCCCCAGGTGGATGACCGACACTCTCTCCGCCCGGACCGGCGTGACGTCCAGCAGTTCGGCTCCGGCGTGCTGCGAGATGGCGTGGATTGCGGCCGCCCGAACGAGAGAACGCGTTGTCATCCGGGCGCGCCGGCGCTTCCACCGCTGCGGGGGCGAGGCGAAGCGGAAAGGGGTGGCGTCGTAGAACGTGGCAACGGTGGGGACCGGCACGCCGCGCGGCACGCCCCAGGTTGGCAGGTGCAGGACATCGAGCCCGTGACGCCGCAACGTGACCATCCACGCGATCGGGTCGAAGAGGAAGGCTCCCCGCCGCGGCCGGGAAAGTTGGACGACGGACGCAGCGCGTGAGTACCATGAGCGCGGAACACGAGCGCCATGGCTGACAAAAAGGACGACCTCGCCAGGCGCAGCGTCGAGTAGCGCATCGGCGAGGGCGCGCGCGACGCGCCCGAACCCCCGGTGGGGATCGAGGAACGCTGCCCTGGCATCAAGTCCTATTCGCATTCGCGTCAGCACGGACCGGCCCGCCGGCGCCGGACCTCTCCCCTAATCGGGTCGCGCTTAGAATAATACCTGTGAGATCGCAACTGTCGGGATGGACTGTGTGCAGGACCGCCTCCTTAGGCGGTTGTCGGGCCACTGCTGACAGAGATGGCCATACGAGGCTGTGCTCGTGAGCCCGCCTGCATCGAGCGCCGTTTGCCGACCGTCGCTGTCGGTCGTCACTCCTTCCCTCAACCAACTCGTTTTCTTGCGCAGATGCGTGCAGAGTGTGGCGGCTCAGGACTACCCGACTGTCGAACAGATCGTGATCGATGGCGGCTCATCCGACGGCACGCGCGAATTTCTCGCTAGCCGGCCCGGCGTTGTGACGTACTGGCAGAGCGAGCCGGACCGAGGTCAGAGCCACGCCCTCAACCTCGGCTTCGCTAGGGCGTCCGGGGAATGGGTGGGCTGGCAAAATGCCGATGACTTCTACCTTCCTGCGGCGTTCGAACGATTCGCGGCAGGGGTGGCGCGGTACCCAGAGGCGATGGTCGTGGTGGGAGACACCGCGCTCACGGGGAGCACAGGCGCCATGAACGGCACTATCGGCATATGCCCGGTGCCGGCCACGCGCTGGCTCGAGGGGTTCTGGCCCTACAACCAGGCCATGTTCTTCAGGCGCGCGTTGCTGGAGCGCGTGGGAGCCCTGGACGAGTCCCTTCGTTTGCACATGGACACGGACCTGCTCGCGCGGGTGGCCCTTCTCGCGCCCCCGGTCGTGTACCGCATCGAGGTCTTGGGAGCCTTCCGCAAGCACAGCGGCGGAAAGACTCTTGCGGGAGAGTTCGACAGTGAGAGTCAGCGGGAGCGCACCACCCTTGAGTTGCGCTATGGGCGCAAGCTCTGGCCACAGGGGCCGCGTGCTCGGCTCGTTCACCGGCTGCAGTCGCACACCCTTCGGTTCGCAGCGTTTGGAATGGCCGGCCTTGTGCAGCGCACGACGCAGCGCACGGCGATGATCCTTCGTGCCGAGCCGGTGTTACGGTGAGATGGCCCACAACTGGCCACGAGGGGAGTCGGGGTGAACGGCGACCTCCGCGTCGGGGTTGATGGCAAGTCACTGTTGCCGCCGCGAGCCGGCGTCGCCCGCTATCTGGAAGGGCTGCTGGGGGCATGCGCAGGTCTCGAGCAAACCGGGTTCGAGATCGCGCTGGTTTCGCCTCGGCGATCCCGCCGCACGATGCCATGGGTGCTCTGGGACCTCCAGCGCGCCACCGGCCGGGGTTTTGACGTTTTTCACTTCCCCTTTTACTACCCGTCGCTCCTGCCACGCTGCCCGATCACGGTGGCGGTCCACGACGTCCTCGTCCTCGAGCACCCCGAGTGGTTCCCGGGACGCCGGGCCAACACGCTTCGCCTGCTCATCCCGGCAGGTGTCCGCCGCGCCGATGCGATCGTCACGGGTTCGCGAAGCGTGGCGGAGGCAATCGCCGAACGCTGTCGGGTGCCGCGCGAACGAATTCATCTCACCGGCTACGGTGTCGATGGCAACCGCTTCGCACCGCCGTCTGCCGAGGCCGTGGCCTCGCGCCGGACGCGGCTCGGGCTCGCGCGACCCTATCTCCTCCAGCTCGGCGCTCTCGAGCCTCGCCGCGGCAGCGACCTCGCGCTCGCCGCGTGCGCCGGGCTTCGCGACCGCCACCCCGACCTCGAACTCGTCGTCGTTGGGGAGGCACGCGCCGATGTCCGGGCGTTCCGGCAGCCTAGGCCGTGGCTCCGGCTGCTCGGCCGGGTGGAGGACGATGCCCTGCCGGCCTTGTACGCGGGGGCGGCCGCGGTCGTGGCGCCGTCCCGGGGCGAGGGGTTCGACCTCCCGGTGCTCGAGGCGCTCGCATGTGGCGCACTGGTGGTTGCCTCCGACATCGCCGTGCACCGGGAACACTTCGCGCCGGCGGTGGTCTTGTTCGAGAGCGGCAACGCCGAGGCGCTGACCGCCGCCCTTGCGTGCGCCCTCGGAGACTCCGAGACTGGGCGTGGGCTGCGGGCGGCGGGGCCTGCGCTGGCTGCCCGTTTCACGTGGGAGGACGTTGCGCGCCGGCATCTCGAAGTGTGGCGTGCGGTGGGAGGGAAATGAGGGCCGGCGCGGTCGTCGTCAACTTCAACGGGGGCCAAGACCTTCCGGTCTGCCTGGAGGCGTTGCGCGTTCAGACCACGCCCACGCAAATCGTGCTCGTCGACTGTGCCTCCACCGACGGCTCGCGGGAGCTCGCCGAGAGCCCGCCGAGCGGCGTGGTGGGCATGCCTTTGCCGGCGAACGCCGGGTACGCCGGTGGATGCGCCGCAGGCCTGGCGGCACTCGGTCCCGAGGTGGAGCTCACTGGGTTCTTCAACCCCGACTGTTTTCCGGCCGCCGACTTCCTGGCTGTGTGCAGCCAGGTGATCGAGCAGAATCCCCGCGCCGGAGGGGTGGCCGGCAGACTCGTCCGGCCCGGCGGGGCGATCCTTGACTCCTGCGGGCAGGTCCTGACGCCGCTCCTGCTGCGCGTCCGGGACCGTGGGTACGGGAGGATCGCCGGGGAAAGGTATCGCGAGGCGGCAGCGGTACTCGCCGCGTGCGGGGCCGCAATGGTCTACCGGCGAGCCGCGCTCGTGGACGCAGCGGTGGCGGGCGAAGTCTTTCCCGCCGAGTACTTTGCGTTCTGGGAAGATCTGGATCTCGGGTGGAGGGTGAACAACGCCGGTTGGAGGGTGCTCTACGAGCCGCGCGCCGTGGCAGTGCACCGTCGCGGCGCGACCGCTGGGCCCGGGGGCAGCAGGCTCATCTTCCGGCGGACGCCCGAGCTGGCGGCATCGATCCTCGTGAACCGATGGGCGACGTTGCTTCGAAACCTCCACCCGGTTGATTTCTGGCTGCGCTTGCCCGTACTTTTGCCGGGAGAGGTGGCCATGCTGGCCTGGGTCTTGCTCCGTCGTCCGGCGGTGCTGAGCGCACTGCGCGGGACGTGGTCGCGTGTGCACCGAGCCGCGGCGCAACGCCGACAGATCCCGAGGCGGCGTCTCTCGGAGTTCGTGTGAGCGCCGGGTTCGTCGTGCTCGGTTTCGTACTCTCCTTCGTGCTGGCGCTCTACTTCACCCCGATAGCCCGCCAGGCCGCGCTCCGTTTCGGGATCGTGGACCGGCCGGACGGAGTGCTCAAGCGTCAATCCGAACCGGTGCCGTACCTCGGGGGTCTCGCCGTCTTCCTGGCCTACCTGTTGGCGCTTGGGCTCGTCTTCGCGTTCAACAGTCTTCTCCTGGGCCTGCTGCTCGCCGGCACGCTGACGCTCCTGGTCGGGCTCGTCGACGACTTCGGAGTGCTGACGCCGGTAGCGAAGTTCGCGGGGCAGACTGTGGCCGTGTTCGTGCTGCTGCGCAGCGGCGCCGTGATAGAGCTTACCGAGGTGCCGCAGGGACTGCGGTGGCCCCTCGCGGCCCTCTGGCTGTTCGCGGTCTGCAACGCGTTCAACCTGCTGGACATCATGGACGGCCTCGCGGCGGGCGTCGGCGCCGTGGCCGGGCTCGCTTTCGGCATCGTGGCGCTCTCGACGGGCGAATACCCCGAGGCGGCCGCGTCGCTGGCTCTTGCAGGAGCCCTCTGCGGGTTCCTTGTTTTCAACGTTCACCCGGCTCGCATCTACCTCGGCGACGCCGGTTCGCTGGCGGTCGGGCTCACGCTCGGGGCGCTGGCGATTGCGATCCGGTGGAGCGACAGGAGCCCGGCGGGGTTCCTCGCGCCGCTCGCGATCTTGGGTGTTCCGCTTGCCGACACCGCCTACGTGAGCATCCTGCGCGCTCGGGCCGGGAAGCCTTTCTGGCATGGAAGCCCCGACCACTTCCCGCTCCGTCTGCGCGTGGCGATGGGCGGCAACGTCGGCAGGACGGTGAGCACCATCATCGTTCTGGCCGGCGTCGGCGCCGTAACCGGTGTCGGTACGACGGTGCTGTGGTCGTGGCAGGTCGGGCTGTGGGCCTTGGGCGGGTACGCGCTGGGCCTGGTGGTGCTGCTGGCCGTCCTAGCGCGAGTTCGGATGGAGGTGCCCGAATGAGGCGGGTCGTTGTCGTCGGGGCCGGCCTCACCGGCCTCTCCGCCGCGTACCACTTGCGAAAGCTGGGAGTGGAGGCGGATGTTCTGGAGAGAGGAGCACATCCGGGTGGAGCGTGCCGCACGAGCTCCCGTGACGGCTTCCACTTCGACCTCACCGGCCACCTCTTGCACCTCGCGCGCCCCGAGAGCGGGGAACTGCTGCGCGAGATCGGGATCCGCAACGCGTTGCGCTCGCACCGGCGGCGAGCGGGCATCGCTCTTGCGGGGTGCGTGACGCCGTACCCGATCCAGATCAACACCTACCGGCTCCCCCGCGAGATCCGGCGGGACTGCCTGCTGGGCTTTATCGAGGCCCACCTCCGGAAGTCCGATCCAGACACGCAGCCCCGCAACTTCCTGGACTGGGTGCTTTCCAGGTTCGGTGAGGGTTTCGCCCGCCACTTTTTCATCCCCTACAACCGCAAGCTGTTCTGCACGGAACCCTCGGAGCTGACCACCGAGTGGGTCGGTCGCTACGTCCCGCGGCCTGACCTCGCGGACGTGGTCGACGGGTCCCTCGGTCTCTACCGCAAGCGTATCGGGTACAACGCGACCTTCCTCTACCCGCGCGAAGGGGGCATTCAACTCCTCGCCGATGCCATCGCGGCCGCGCTCCCCCCCGTGCGGCTCTCGTGTGCAGTTCGCGCGCTACACCTCGAAGCGAAGGAGGTGGTCCTCGAGTCGGGGGAGGCGGTGCCCTGGGATGCGCTCGTGGTGACTGCACCGTTGTCGCACCTGGTTGCGATGACGGCGGACCTGCCCGTCGCCGGGCGCGCTGCCGCTGCGCGCCTGCGGGCTGTAGCGGTCGTGAACGTGAACCTCGGTGTCCGCGGGGCGGCGCCGCGCCGCGAGCACTGGCTGTACGTCCCGGAGGAACGCTTCCCGTTCTACCGCGTCGGGATTCCGTCGAACCACGGGAGGGTTGCGCCGCCAGGATTCCACACGCTCTCGGTCGAGGTGAGCTTCATGGCCGGCGCGGCGCCGCCGGCTGGCCTGCGCGAGCGTTGCCTCGAGGGTCTGACGGAGCTCGGGCTGCTGCGCGACGCCGCCGACGTGGTCACCGTGGACGAAATGCACCTCGATCCTGCCTACGTGATCTTCGAGGCGTCGCGCCCCGAGGCGGTGTCGACGCTGCGCGACGCCTACCGCGCCGCCGGCGTCGTGCTGGCCGGGCGGTGGGCGGAGTGGAAGTACTCCACGATGGAGGACGCGCTTTGGGACGGCGCCGGCGTGGCGCGTCGGCTGGCGCGATGAGCCGCCTGAGGGTCCTGCACGCGATCACCATGCTCGAACTCGGCGGGGCGCAGCGCAACACGCTGGATACCGTCGCAAGGCTCGACCGGCGCGAGTTCGCCGTTGCGCTCGCGTGCGCCGATGCCGGCGAGTTGCTCCCCGAGGCGCGCCGTCTCGCCGAGGTGCAGCTCTTCGAGCTCCGCCACCTACGGCGTGAGATCCGGCCGTGGGCGGACCTCCGGGCGTACTTCGAGTTGAGGAAGGCGATCCGGCGCTTCTGTCCCGACCTCGTGCACACGCACTCCTCGAAGGCGGGGATCCTGGGCCGGCTGGCGGCCCGGCGCGAAGGCGTGCCGCTGGTGGTTCACTCCGTTCACGGGTTCGGGTTCGGCCCGCACCAGAGGCCGCCTGTCCGCTGGGCGTTTCTCTCGGCGGAGAGGATGGCGGCTCGCCGAACCGACGCGTTCATCACGGTGTCCCATCGCAACCTTCAGGACGGTGCCCGCCTCGGCCTTTTTCCCGAGGAGCGGGCACGCGTGATCCGCTCTGGGGTCGACCTCGCGGTGTTTCGCGCCCATGCCGGCGGTGAGGGCGTGCGCGCCGAGCTGGGGATCCCAGCCGATGCTCCTCTCGTGGTCCAGATCGCGTGTTTCAAGCCGCAGAAGGCTCCCGAGCGGTTTGTCGAGGTTGCGGCCGGGCTCGCGGCGCACTTCCCCGACGCGCACTTCCTGCTGGTGGGTGACGGTGAGCTTCGGAGGGCGCTCGAACGACAGGGGCGCGAGGCGGGGCTCGACGGGCGCCTCCACCTCCCCGGGTGGCGACGTGACATTCCGGCGGTCCTGGATGCGGCGACCGTTGTCACGCTCACCTCGCGATTCGAGGGTTTGCCGCGCGCCCTGGTGGAAGCTCTGGCAGCTGGCGTTCCCGTCGTCGCGATGGCGGTGGACGGCGTGCCCGAGGTTGTGCGGGACGGTGAGAACGGTTTCCTGGTCGCGGAAGGCGATGTGAAGGGTCTGGTCTCGCGCGTCGCCGCGATCCTGGGCGACCCCGAACTGAGAAGACGACTGGCCGGTGCAGCGGACCGGGATCTCGCAGAGTTCGAGCGCGACACGATGGTGCGGCAGCAGGAGGGGCTCTACCGGGAGCTGGCCCGCAAGAAAGGAACACGAGGGATGCAACCCCGGAACCGTGCCTTGCCCGTGTCCCCCATCCGCGGCACCCAACGAGGGAAACATGGCTGAGAGTTTCGTCCCCGCCTGGTTCCCGCTCATGGTGGCTGTCGCCTACGGCCTCGTGTTCGGAAGTTTCCTCAACGTCGTGGTCCACCGCCTGCCGCGTGGAATGTCGCTCCTTCACCCGCGGTCGCACTGCCCGGCGTGCGGGGCTTTCGTGCGCTGGTACGACAACATCCCGATCCTGTCGTACGTGGTCCTGCTCGGACGCTGCCGGGCCTGCAAGAAGCCGATCTCTCCGCGCTATCCCCTCGTCGAGCTCGCGACGGGAACCCTCGCGGCGGGAGTGGTGGCGCGCTTCGGCTTGACCATCATGGGCTTGGAGGCGATGCTGCTCGTGATGCTCCTACTGCCTCTGGCCTTCATCGACCTCGAACACCACCTGCTGCCGGACGTCTTGACGCTCCCAGGCATCGCGATCGGCCTGGCGTGCTCCTGGGCGGGGGGGGTCGCGACCATCACCGACGCGTTCGTGGGGGCGGCAGTGGGCGCCGGTCTCCCCTACGCCGTGATGGTGACGTACCGCCGCCTGCGCGGTGTGGAGGGAATGGGACTGGGCGACGTCAAGCTCCTGGCGATGATCGGGGCCTTCCTCGGATGGCGAGGGATGCTGCTCACGCTCGGCGTGGGCGCCACCTGCGGTGCCGTTGTCGGTCTGGCTCTCATCGCCGCAGGCAGGGGTCGGCGCGACACCGAACTGCCGTTCGGTACGTTTCTCAGCGCCGCGGCGTGCCTGCTGCTGTTTGCCGAACCGGCGATCCTCCGACTGCTTGGGTGGGTGCGTCGGTGAAATCCGGCCTCCCTTCCCGCCGTTTCCGCGAAGCGCGCCTCCTGATCGGCGCGACGCTGGTGATGCTGGTCGGGATGGTGGTAGCGGAGATGGCGGGGGTTTTCGTGGTCACTCGCCTCGTCGAGGAGGAAGCACGGCGGGCCGCACTCGCCACCACACAGGTGCTCGCCGGGAGGATCGCAGGGGGCGAGGCACCCCGCTTCAGCGCTGGGCTGCGCACCGAGGGGTGGGGGCTCGTGATCCTGCAGGACGGCAAGATCCTCGAGCGAATCGGAGTTACCGGCCCTGACGTGCCGGCGTGGTGGCCCTGGACATCGCGCACGGAGTGGGAGCGGCGAGGCCAGCTCGTCGCGGGACCCGTCACGACGGCGGCGGGCAACGTCCTGGTGGCCTACCAACCTCTCGCCGACGGCCGGGTCGTTCGAGCCGTCGTGCCGGTGTCGGGTGCGGGTGCGGTCGGGAGGTGGCGGAGCGTCGGCGCCGTGCTCGGTTTCGCTGTCGCACTCGGGGGCGGTCTCGTGGCCTGGGCCCTGATCGCAAGGGTCCTCGCACCGTACAGGGAGCTTCTCGCCGAAGCGGTACGAGTGACCGGCGGGCCACGGGGCGAGGCCGAGGACCGATTTCTCGTGGAGACGTTCCGAGACACGGTCCGGCGGCTCGAACAATCGGAAGCGGCGTTGCGACGTCGAGCCGACGAGCTCGAGGTGCTGGCTGGCGTGCTGACCCGAGGCTCGTCCGCGGGAGTCGTGATCACCGAGCCCGGCGGTTCGGTGCGCGCAGCCAATCCGGCCGCCCATGAGGTCGTACCGTCGTTGAGAGTGGGGGAGCCGATCCCGGCACCGCTGGCTGAGGCCCGGAGGGAGGCGCGCCTGGGCGGTCGGGTCGTCGAGGTCCGGCGACTGCCGCTGCTGGCCGCCGGTGGGGAAACGCAGGGAGAGGTCGTGTTCCTCGCCGACCGCACAGGGGTGGAAGCTCTCGAGCGGGCGCTCGCGGAGCGGGAGCAGATGGCCGGTCTGGGCGAGCTCGCTGCCGGGATGGCGCACGAGCTGCGCAACGCTCTCACAACCATGCGCGGCTACATCCGTCTCCTCCCGGGTGCGGGTCCCGACGAGGGCGCCCGCTTCATCGCGGCGATCAACGAGGAGGCGGAGAGCCTCGTCGATATCCTTGAGCGGTTCCTCCGTTTCGCTCAACCCCGCGACCTCCGTCGGGAACCGGTCGATCTGATGGCACTGGTGGAAGAGGCGGCCGGCAGGGTTCGTGCCGCTTTTCCGGCGGTTCCCGTGAGCGTGGCGGGAACTTCGGCCGTTGTTGTCGGAGACTCGCTCGCTCTCGCTGTCGTGGTGGAGAACCTGCTCCGAAACGGTGTCGAAGCCGCTTCAACGACAGGAGGTTCTGTCGCCGTTCATGTCGAGGCGACGACGGTCGCCGTTCGGGTGGTGTTCGAGGACGACGGACCCGGCGTCGCCGACGAGGTCCGCGAGCGCATCTTCCTTCCGTTCTTCTCGAGCAAGCCGTCGGGGGGTCTCGGGTTGGCGCTCGCGCGCCGTTTCGCGCGCCTGCACGGAGGGGACGTGGAGCACGAGCAGCGGGAAGGCGGCGGCGCCAGATTCGTCGTATGGTTGCCGCGCCAGGGTGTGACGTGAACGCCCCGGTACTCGTGGTGGAAGACCGGAGCCGGCTGGGCGAGATGCTGGCAGAGACGTTGCGCAGGGAGGGATACGAGGTCGAGCTTGTGATGCGCGGCGATGTGGCGGTCGAAAGGGTGCGCCACGGCGGGCCGTACCTTGCGGTTGTCACCGATCTCAAGCTTCCGGGCGCGGATGGGCTCTCTGTGCTGCGTGCGGCTCGAATTGCGGACCCGCTCCTGCCAGTCTTCTTGATCACGGGGTACGCCACGGTCGAAACGGCGGTGGCGGCACTCAAGATGGGCGCGAGGGACTACTTCCCGAAACCGCTGGACATCGAGCGGGTGCTGGAGGTCGTTCGAGCAGCCTGCGAGCCGCGACGGTCGCTCCTGTCCACGCCGCCGACCGGCGAGGGGACGCAGGAGCTGGTGGGCTCGTCCCCGATCTTCTCGGGAGCCTTGACCGCGCTCCGGCGAGTGGCTCCCACCGACGCGGCGGTGTTGCTGCTCGGCCCGTCGGGGAGCGGCAAGGAGCTGTTCGCCCGGGCGCTCCACCAGCTCTCCCGGCGAAAGGACGGTCCGTTCGTGCCGTTCAATTGCGCGGCCGTGCCGGAAAGCCTGGTGGAATCGGAGCTGTTCGGACACGAGCGCGGGGCGTTCACCGGCGCCACCGCCCGGCACGTCGGTCGCTTCGAACAGGCCCATCGCGGCACGCTCTTCCTGGACGAGATCGGGGAGGTGCCGATCGGAACGCAGGCCAAGCTCCTGCGGTCGTTGGAGGAGCACCGCATCACCCGGCTCGGCGGCGAGGGCGAGATCACGGTCGACGCGCGGGTGGTCGCCGCGTCCAACCGGGATCTCGACGGGGCGGTGGCCGAGGGCTCATTTCGCCGCGACCTCTTCCACCGGCTCTCAGTCTTCCCGATCCGGCTGCCAGCTCTCGCGGAGCGCCGGGACGACATCCCCACGCTGACGCTGCACCTCCTCAGCCGTGCCGGCGAGCGTCACAACGTGGCTGTGCCGGCGCTGAGGCCGGCCGCAATGGCCGCTCTCGTCCTCGCGCCGTGGCCTGGAAACGTTCGGGAGCTCGCCAACCTCCTGGAGCGGGCCGTCATCCTCGCGGAGGGGCGCATCGTCGGCGTGGGCGAACTCGGCCTCGACCCGGTGGCCTGTCGTCCCGGCCTCGACGATACTGATGCCCGCGGCCTCGCGCTGCGCCTGTGCGTCGGCGAGACCGAGGAGCTGGCGCACTTCCTTGGGATCCCGGAAGCAACGCTGCAGGAGCGAGGCTAGCCCGTCAGGGCCGCCGCTACCGCGCGGACCAGCAAGGAGTCCTGCTCCGGGAAGATCGCTCTCAGGTCGAGCACAACGAGATCTTCCTCGACGCGCCCGATCACGGGAGGACGGGCGCGACGGAGGCGGTCCGCAGCGCTCTCCCCGCCGGAAACGGTGACGGCCCAGGACGGCACGGTCTGGTCCGGTGTCGTGCCGCCTCCGAGGACCGCCCTCGACGGGCGGAAGCCGGCTACGATCCCCTTCAGCTCGAGGCGCCGCGCGACCCGACGCGCACGGGAGCGAATTGCACTCGCCAGCGCCGCGAGGAGACGGTAGAGCGGGACCTCCTCGGGACGCTCGGCGAGGTAGGCGTCGAGCGTCGTTGCGAGCACAGCCAGGGAAGTCTTGTCGGGGCGGACTGCCCGGCGCAGCGGGTGGTGGCGCATCCCGGCGATGACCGCGTCCGTGCCGACCACGATTCCGGCCTGGGGACCGCCGAGGAGCTTGTCGCCTGAGAAGAGCACGGCATCGACACCGGCCGCGAGGATCTCCCGCACCGACATCTCGTGGCGGAGCCCGTAGCGTGCGAGGTCGAGATGGCAGCCGGAACCCTGGTCTACCCACACCGGGATGCCGCGCCTCCGTCCGAGCGCGACGAGATCCCCGAGCTTCGGTGTGGCGACAAAACCCTCGAGAGCGAAGTTCGAGCGATGGACCACGAGGATTCCCCCGGTGTTGTCCCCGACAGCGCTCGCGAAATCGCCGGAATGGGTCCGGTTGGTGCAGCCGACCTCGACGAGGCGCGCCCCGCTCGCCGCCATGATGTCGGGGAGGCGGAATGCCCCGCCGATCTCGATGAGCTCGCCGCGCGACACGATCACCTCGCGCCCGGCTGCGTGCGCCGCGAGCAGCAGGACCAGTGCGGCGGCGTTGTTCGTGACCACCGTGGCAGCCGCCGCCCCGAAGTAGCGAGCCAGGCGGGCCGTGACCGGCGCCAGGCGCTCACCCCGCTCGCCCGAGGCCAGGTCGTACTCCAGGGCCACGTAGCCGGGGTTTGGAACGGTGAGCTGCGGCGACCGGCCCAAGTTTGTGTGGATCAGAACCCCGGTCGCGTTGAGGACTTCCGGGTACGCGACGGCTGCCCTGCGCTCCAGAAGAGCGCGCACCTCGGAAGCGATTGCCTCGAGAGAGGGAACAGGCTCCCCCTGCGCGACCCTCGCCCGCGCCGCTGCGAGAAGATCGCGTGCGGCCTGACGCGTAGCCGCAGCGCCGTAGCGTGCTCCGGCGTCGGCCACCTCTCGCGAAGCGAGGACCCGGTGGACGGCAGGAAGTGCGGCGAGATGGTTGGACATGGGTCGATTCTACCCGGTGTTCGCTGCCTGGAAGGAACACCCGGCCTGGGAGGGCGTTGCGTGACCGAGCGCCGCCGGTCGAGGAGGTTGTATTCTTTCGGTGGAATGAGTACGCCGGACCTGATCGCCCAGCTCGAGCGCTGGCTCGTGGAATTGGCCCGCAAGTGGGAGCGTTTTTTCGCGGGTGACCGTCAAGTCCCGTTGCCCCCGGAGCGCGAACGGGCGGCGCTGGAGAGGCGGCTGCAGGAGCTCAGCCGGACCGAAGGGCGCTCCGCGTCCGAGAAGTTCCGCATGGAACAATTGCTTCACCGGTTTTCCACGTACAGCCAGCTCTGGCAGCGAATGCTCCGGGATAAGGAAGAGGCTCGGGTCAGCGGAAGCGCTGCCCGGCGAGCGCTCAACGAAAATCCCACGCCGGCCGTATCACAGGGAGGCGGAGCGTACGAAGGGGTGTTCTCTCGATACGTTGATGCGTTGAAGAAGGTCGGGAAGGGAGTGCCCGTCGGGTTCGACCGCTTCAGTAAGGCCCTCGAGGAACAGCGACGCCAGCTCGAGTCGCGCGGCGCGATCGTTGAGGGGTTCGAGGTGGTCGAAGAGGGCGACAACGTCCGGGTGCGCGCCCGAGTCCGGCGCGGGAGGCTGGAATGAGACGAGTGATGCTCGGTGTGGTGATCATGGCGACGGCGATGACGGCGGGTGGTTCGGTTTTCGAGCGTTTCCTGTCGCCGAATCGGCCCGCGGACCGGGCGATCATTGCCTATCTGGAGCTTGTCAAGTCGGGCCGCGCCTCGTCCATGGATCTCGCCGAGCTTGGCGTCCTGATCCTCGAGAAGGGTTTCCCGGGCGATGCGGAGGATTACCTACACGCGGCCCTCAAGCTGGACAAGCACAACTACGAGGCGGCGTATCGCCTCGGGCTCGTGCTGCAGCGCGAGGGGCGCGACCGCGAGGCGGTTCGTTACTACAAGATGACCATTAAGGAGCGCCCCGGGTATGCGCAGGCGCTCTTCATGCTGGCTCTGGCAGAGGAGCGGTGCGGCCGGCGCGAGGACGCGATCCATCACTATGCCAAGGCGTACCGACACGCTCCCGAGCTTGCCAACCCCAAGAAGAACCCGCTCGTCTACGACTCCGACCTGCAGACGGAGGCGGCCCTCCGGCACTATCAGGAAGAGGTGAGAACTTCGACTCTCAAGGTCACCGAAATCGACCCGGCCGCGATTCGGCGGATGATGGAGATCAAACCGCGCCCTGCCGAAGTGCAGACAGGCTCACCCGAGGGCATGGTCCCGACGCCTCCCCAGCACCCGGCTACGCCGCAGGGCACAAATGCACTCCCGGCGCAGGCCGTCCCCCAGGCAACACCGCTGGTGCCCAACGCTGCGGGCACCGCTTCTGCCCCCGTGGCGCCCGCGGCGGCTCCGTCTCCGGGCACGGGCGCCGTGAACCCTGGAGAGCAGGGCCAGCCGTCTGCGAAGGTTCTCCCGGGTTTTGGGAGGCCGCGGTCACAACCCGGGTCCAGGAGAACGACGTCGCCGACGCAACCTGACTCCGCCGTGCCTACACCGACGCCAGAACCCGTCTCTGCCGAACCGACGCCGACCCCGGAACCCAGCTCCGACGAGCCCACGCCGACGCCAGAGCCCAGCTCCGACGAACCCACGCCGACGCCTACACCTACACCTACACCTACACGTTGAAGCGGAAGGTGATCACGTCGCCGTCCTGGACCTTGTAGTCCTTGCCCTCGAGGCGCAGCGTGCCGCGCGACCGGCAGGCGGCGAAGGAACCCGCTCCGAGGAGCTCATCCCACGGCACCACCTCGGCCCGAATGAAGCCTCGCTCGAAGTCCGAGTGGATGGCGCCGGCCGCCTTGACGGCGGTCGTGCCGGCGGCGATCGACCAGGCGCGGCACTCGTCGTCGCCGGCCGTGAGGAACGAGATCAGCCCCAACAGCTTGTACGCCGCCCGCAGGAGCCGGTCGAGCGCACGGTCCGGCAGCCCGAGGTCGGCAAGGAACGCGGCCTGGTCGCCGGGAGCGAGACGCGAGATCTCCTGCTCGATCGTGGCGCACACCGCGCTGACCGCGACGTCCGGCTGAGCGTGGAAACCCGAAAGCCCGGAACGCTCGACGGCTCCGGCCAGGTCCCCGGCGTCATCCTCGCCTGCGTTGAGGACGACCAGCATCGGTTTGAGCGTGAGGAATGCGAAACCCTTGAGCAGTCGGCGCTCCTCACCGGTCAGGTCCATCCTGCGCAGGGGGGTGCCGGCCTCGAGGGCGGCGCGGCACCGCTCCAGCGCGTCGCGCTCGGCTTCCAGTTCGGCGGTCCGCCGCTTGGCGAGGTCGCGGCCCAGCCGCTCGAGGCGATTCCCCGCCACCGACAGGTCGTTGAGGAGAAGTTCGGTCTCCATGAGCTCCAGATCGCGGGCCGGGTCGAGGCTTCCCTCGGGGTGGGATACGGCATCGGACGTGAACCCCCTCACCACGACCGCGAGCCCGTCCATGGTTCTCAGTTCGGGAACGTTGAGGCTCGCTGAACCGCCTCTGGCAATCCCCGGCACGTCCACGAACCGCACCGTGGCCGGTGTGTGTTTTTTCGGCTTGAAGAGCGTGGAGAGGCGGTCGAGTCGAGGGTCGGGAACCTGGGCAATCCCGACGTGGACGGCGGACTTCCCGTGGCCGGCGAGCGGCTCATGACCGGTCAGCAGCGAGAAGAGCGTGGTCTTCCCCGAGAGCTCCAGACCCAGGATCCCGAACTCCATGTGCGCCTCCCCCTGGATTCTAGCGGACCGCGCGCTCGGCACTGGTAAACTGACACCAAGGAGCTCGATCATGACGACTCGGGGGACCTTCGTGGCGGTGGTTGCATTTTCTCTTGTTGCCCTTTCTGCCCTTGGACAGGTAGCGCCGTCCGGGCCGCTCGCCGACGCGCGGGTAGCGTACGAGCAGCGCAGCGATCCGGCGCGCGCCAAAGTGGCCTTCGAGCAGTTTCAGGAGGCTGCCAAGGCGGATCCGGCCTCCGTCGAAGCTCGGTGGGAGGGAGCCAGGGCGGCGTACTTCTACGGGACCTATGCAAGGGCCGATGCGCCGGACAGCGCGAAGATTGCGATCTTCAACACCGGTATCGAGCTCGCGAAACAGGCTGTCGCGCTCGCGCCCAAGGACGTCGAAGCGCACTTCTGGCTCGGCGTGGTCTACAGCGTCTACGGCGAGGCAAGGGGGATCCTCAAGTCGCTCGCCCTCGTGCCGTCGATCAAGCAGGAGATGCAGACGTGCCTGGAGCTGGACCCCTCGGTCGAGGGGTACGGCCCTGATCGGGTGCTCGGTCGGGTGTACTACAAGCTGCCGTGGTTCAAGGGGGGCGACAACAAGAAGTCGATCGCACACCTGGAGAAGTCGCTCGCGGGCGCGCCGACGGACGCCCTCACCAAGCTCTACCTGGCCGAGACCTACAAGTCGGAGGGGATGAAGGGCAAGGCCATAGAGCAGCTCCAGGGCATCATCGTGATGACCCCGGATCCTCGCTGGACTCCCGAGCATCCCACGATCAAGGCCCAGGCGGAGAAGCTGCTGACCAAGCTGCGGTAGCGGGTTCTCCTACTTGGCGAGGCCTACGCGGGAGAGCAGCGCGGCAAAACGCGGGTCGCTCCGCAGCGAGTCGAACCCGGGGTCAACCTTGAGCGCGCCCAGCAGGCTCGCTCGCTCGTCGCAGGCGCGGCCGAGCCACTCGAAGGCGCCGTCACGGTCCCCCAGTCCGATGAACACGCCGGCGACATAGTAGCTGGAGACGTAGCGATGCTTGGCGAGCGCCAGCAGGTCGTCCAGCAGCGCGCGGGCTTCACCTTTCTTGCCGGCCAGGCCATACGCGTAGCCGAGTGCGGTCATCGCAGGCGGTATCGGGGCGAGGCGGTACACCTGCCCAAGGGCGTCGATTGCCTGCGCGTGCTCCCCCTGCTGCGAATACGCGAGACCGAGGCCGAGCTACGCCTGGGCGAAGCTCGGGTCCATCGCGAGCGTCTGACGGTAGAACTGGACCGCCTGCTCGTAGTTACGCTCGTAGTACGAGAATAACCCCCGGTCCGCGTTGATCACGAGGGAAAGCGGGTCGACCTCGAGGGCGCGCCGGATCTCCCGTTCAGCTTCTTCCGGCCGTCCCTGCTCGGCGAGCATCTCGGCGAGCCACTGGTAGGCGGCCGCGCAGGTGCGGTCCAACTCGACGGCGCGGCGCAGCTCGCGCTCGGCGGCGACCCTGTCCCAGTCGTACAGCCAGAGCACGAGACCGAGCGACGCGTGCGCCTCCGCGAGGTCCGCGTCGATCAGGAGAGCTTTCGTGGCCAGGGCCCGTGCCCTGGGCATCGCCTCGTTGGCCGCTGCAGCGCCGTACTCGATCGTGCTCTCGATCGCGTAGCAGTCCGCGAGGCCGGCGTAGGCGAGGGCGTAAGCCGGGTCCTGGTCGATCGCCGCTTTGAAGCACGCGACCGCGTCCTCGAACCCCTTCTCGTTCCGCTTGTTCCAGAAGTACCGGCCCTTGAGGTAGAGGGTGTAGGCCTCGACGTTCTCCGTCGGACGCCTGGCAAGTCGGGTGCGTTCCTTCCCGGAGAGCCGGATGCGCAGGCCCTTCACGATCTCGTTGGAAATCTCGCCCTGAATGGCGAGGATGTCTGCAACGGGGCGCTCGATGTGCGCATCCCACAGCTGCGTCCCATCCTCGGCATCTGCCAGAACGGCGTCGATGACCAGCGTGTCGCCGCGCCGGAGAAGTGTTCCGGTGAGCACGGCGCGAACCCCGAAGTCGCGGCGGATCTTCTGCGGGTCAGCTTGGGCGCCCTTGTAACGCGCCATCGCACTCTCGGCGATGATCCGGAGACCGGGCAGCGCCGACCTCAGGGTCCTGTCGAGCGTCGCGGGGATGCCGTCGCACAGGTACTCGATCTCGCTCCCGCTGCCTTCGGCGGCGTGGAACGGAGCGATCGCGAGCGAGTCGATGGCGTGTCGGCGACCCTCGAGGACGAGGGTTCCAAACAGCGCTGTGACGGCGACCGCAAGGGCGCCGGAGAGCCAGACAAGCCAGCGGAACCTGACGCGCGTGGTTGCCAGCAGCGAGCGCAGGCGGTCGCTGCTCCCGGAGCCGTCCTTTCGCTGGGGCGAGGCGAGGGGCTCCGAAGGCGTTGCTTCGATCCGCTCGACCGAGGCCACCAGCCGATACCCCCATCTGGGGGCCGAGGCGATGAACTTCGGCTCCTTGGGATCGTCGCCGAGGGCGCGCCGCAGAAGCATCACTCGCTGCGTCAGCGCCTCGTCGTTGACCAGCTCGTGAGCCCACACGGTGTCGAGGAGCTCCTGGCGGCGGACGACGCCGGGCGCCCGGCGGACGAGCTCGACGAACAGCTCGAACGTCTTGGGCGGCAGGGGCACGAGCGTGCCCGCGCGCGTCAACAGCCTGGCCTCGATGTCGAGCGTGAGGTCGCCGACCCGATACATGTCGTGACCGAGCCGTTCGTCCATGTTGATTCTCGTGCGAGCATACCGCTGCTCGTACCCATTTTCAACTAAACAAACGCTTTCTAGACAGAACCCCCTTCTCAAGCTGTTGCCCAAGCGTTGCCGAACCTTCACCTCGATGTGAGGCCCTCATCAGGGCCCAGCCCTGGCCGGAACCGAGCGTGTGCGGTGAAAGGCCCAGGGAATCGGGTGGTGCCGGGGCAAGACGAGGTGGGCGATGCGAGGTGGGATCCCAAACAGGCTTGTGAGCGTGACGCTGCTCGTCGCCCTGGTGCGCCGGCTGCGCGAGCGGGGTTTACGTGACGCGCGGCGCCGGTGCCGGCGGCGAAGGGCGCGGTGGCTCGCTGGAGGTACGGGTTTTCGAAAACCGGTCCGACCTGCATCGCGACGTCGTTTCGAACCGCAAGCTCCTGACCGAGCTGTACCGGGCCGAATCCCGTTCGGAGGAGCCGATCCGCCAGGAGACGGTGTCGCGCTGGACGGTCTCGGACCTGGTGCCCGGCCGCTACATGCTGCGGATCCGTTGGTCGGGGAAAACCGCAACCGCAGGTGCGCCATCGAGCGCGCAGGAGAAGCCGTTCGTCGTTCGGACCGGCCAGACGACGGTGGTCGACGTGGTGGTCAAGGACGCCAGGAAGACCTGGATTCGGGTTGCGATCGGGACGGCGGTCGTGATTGCCGCGACCTACTACCTCGGTCGCCAGGCGATGCAGAGCTGGGATCCCCTCGGGGGAGCTTCGTTCCATTGAGCGCGGGCCGACATCGGCGCCCGCAGGCGTGGCTCGGGCTGTGTTCGAAAAGGAGGAAGCGATGAACGCTTCGACCCTCGTGGTGCTCGTCATCGTGGTGGTGTCCGTGCTGGCGATGGCACTGGCGCGCCCCGGGGCGACGATTCCCCGGACGCGGGCATGAGCGCAGAGAGGAGGAGTGAAATGAGCGCCTCTCTCCGCATCGAAGCTGGGGGCGTCGCGGCGGTCCAGGAAAGCTGTGTACCGAGAACAGGAGGATGCGGACGATGAACACGCGGCGTAGTAGCGGAAGGAAGCTCGACGGGGCGGCCTCGATGGGCAGACCGGCGGTACGGTGGCCGGCTGGCTCGCTTCGGCGGATCGTCTCCTGTCTGGCGGTGGCAGTCGCGGCGGTGGCGTGCCTCGTGACCTCACCGGCGCTCGAAGCGGGCCCAACCACGATCACGCTGCTCCACGTCAACGACACCCACTCGCACCTCGACGCCTGGGGGCCCAAGGACCGGCACCTCGAGGGCACTGTCGGCGGGATGGCGAAGGCCGCGAGCGTGATCGCCGCGGTGCGCGCGCGCGAGCCCAACGTGCTGCTCCTGCACGCGGGCGACGTTTTCCACGGCGACCTCTTCTTCAACGCGTATTTCGGGGTTCCCGAGTTTCAGCTCATGAAGGAACTCGGGTTCGACGCCATGGCGGTCGGGAACCACGAGTTCGACTTCGGGCCGGACGTGCTCGCCGGCTCGCTCGCGGCGGCGTACGGCGACAGCACGCTGCCGTTGCTCTCGGCCAACCTTGACCTTTCCGGGTACCCGGCGCTCGCGACCTGGATCCGGCCGAACATGATCAAAGAGGTCGGGGGCGTGCGCATCGGCATCTTCGGGATGACCGTCCCCGACGACGTGATGAACATGCCGGCGCCGGTGCGGATCCTGGGCGCCGGCGACCCGGCCGTGCTGATGGGGATCGCGGCGCAGCAGGTCGGAGAGCTCCGGGGCAGCGGGGCCGAGGTGGTGATCTGCCTCTCGCACCTGGGGGTGCTCTACGACCGGGCGGTCGCCGCCAACGTTCCCGGCATCGACATCATCGTCGGCGGGCACAACCACTACGTGTTCGAGCGGCCGGAGGTCGTGAACAACCCCGAGGACAAACCTACCCTGATCCTCCAGGCGGGATCGCACTACGAGTACGTCGGGCGGCTGCGCTTCACGGTCGAAGTGGGGGCGGTGAAAGTCGTGAGCTACAAGCTGCTGCCCGTGGACGACAGGGTGCAGCCCCTGCCGCAGGTCCAGGGCGTGGTGGACGACCTCAAGCAGGGCATCGTCGCCACCTACGGCGACGTCTACAAGCTCGCGCTCGCCACCGCCGTCCGTGACCTCGAGATGGTGACCGACCCGGACCGACCGGAGCGCGACAGCGCGATGGGTGACCTGATCACCGACGCGCTGCGCGAACGGACCGCGACCGACATCGCGATCACCGCGAACGGCCTCATCTCCGAGGGGATCTTCAAAGGGCCCATCGTCGGAGTGGACCTCTTCCGGCCGGTGTCCTACGGCTACGACCCCGCGACCGGCCTCGGCCTCAAGATCGCGACGTTCCGGCTCGCGGGCGCCGAGCTGATCAAGAGTCTGGAGATGGGGCTCACCTACCTCGGGATCGACGAGGACTTCTTCCTCCAGGTCTCCGGCATGAGCTTCGAGTACGACCCGAGGGCCGCCGCGGGTGGCCGGGTGCTGCCGTCGTCGGTGCGCGTGCACGGGCAGCGAATCGACCCGTACCGCACCTACTCGGTGACCGTGAACGAGGCAATCGCGGCGCTGCTGCCGATGATGGGCGTCGAGGTCTCCGATCTGCAACTCCTGCCGGATCTCGAGTATGACGTCCTGAAGGACCACGTGATCGGGCTCCACCGCGTGGACGTTCGACCGGAGGGGAGGATCGTGGACGTGAGCGTCCGCCGGTGCGGGCGCAGGTAGGCGCGTCAAGGGCTCCGCAAAAGCCGGCGCGGCCGCCTGCGACGGTGGCGATCGTGATGGCCATTGCGGCGGTGCAGTCACCGCCCACGTGGGGCGGAGAGAACAACAACGGGCGGCATCGAGGCCGCCCGTTTCACTATCTGGAGGTGGATTCTCATACCAATTTGCCATCAGTCGTAGAGCAAAGGTGTCATCCCGAGCGCAGCGAGGGATCTGGGAGGGGGCTGGTAGATCCAGGCTTTTCCCCACCCAGATTCCTCGTCGCTCCGCTCCTCGGAATGACATGTTCGATGGCAAACTGGTATCAGACGGTCGCCACCGGCGCTTCCTCGTGCTTCTCGCGGCCGCCGAGGAACCACAACCACGTGCCGAGCTTCGCCTGCAAGCTCTCCATGTAGGTGTAGATCACCGGCGTGATGAACAGGGTCAGCGACTGGGACACCACGATCCCGCCCACCACCGCGAGGCCGAGCGGGCGGCGAGCCTCGGCGCCCGCGCCGAAGCCGAGGGCGATCGGCAGCGTGCCGAACAGCGCCGCCATCGTCGTCATCATGATCGGACGGAAACGAACGAGGCACGCCTCGAGGATGGCGTCCGCTGGACTCTTGCCCTCCTTGCGCTGGGTCTCGATGGCGAAGTCGATCATGATGATGCCGTTCTTCTTCACCAAACCGACCAGCATGATGATTCCGACGAACGCGTAGATGTTCAGATCGACGTGGAAGATCATCAGCGTCGCGAGCGCGCCAAGGCCGGCGAGCGGGAGCGCCGAGAGAATCGTCAACGGGTGGATGAAGCTCTCGTACAGGATGCCCAGCACCATGTAGATGACGAGGATCGCGAGCACTAGCAGCAGCCCCAGCCCCTGCATCGAGGATTCGAACGCCTGCGCCGTGCCCTGGAACGTGGCGTTGATGGTTGCCGGCAGCGTCTCGCGCGCGAGCCGGTTGACCGCGTCGGTCGCCTGGCCCAACGCCACGTCGGGACGCAGGTTGAACGACAGAGTCACCGAGGGGATCTGACCGGAGTGGTTGACGGTGAGGGGCCCGAGTCCGAGCGTCATCCTGACCAGCGAGTCGAGCGGCACGAGCTGGCCGGACGACGAGCGCACGTAGAGCAGCGACAGGTCGACGATGTCGGTCTGAAACTCGGGCTTGAGCTCCATGATGACCTGGTACTGGTTCTGCGGCGCGTAAATGGTGGAGATCTGGCGGGTGCCGTATGCGGTGTAGAGCGCATCCTCGATTTGCGTCGCGCTGACGCCGAGGGAGGCACCCTTGTCGCGATCGATGTCGACGTTGATCTGCGGGTTCTTGAGCAGCAGGTCCGTCCCCACGTCCACCAGCATCGGACTGGATCGCAGCTTCGCTTCGAGCAGGGGAGCCGCGCGGTAAAGCTCGGCCGTGTCCGGGCCGGTGAGGGTGAGCTGGTACTGGCTGCGGGACACGCGGCCGCCCACCTGGATGGCGGGCGGGCTCTGCAGGTAGACGCGCAAGCCCGGGAGCGCTGCGAGCTTGGGGCGCAATTCCTCGACGACCTCGTCGGCATTGAGCTTGCGCTTGTTGCGGTCCTTGAGGCGGACAAAGAACGAACCGGAGTTGCCGGCCACGCTCGCGCCCCGTGCTCCGGCCGAGAGCATGAACGCCTCGATGTTGGGATCGGCGCGCAGGATCTCGCCGATCTGCTTCTGGTGCCGCACCATGGCGTCGAAGGAGATACCCTCGATCGCTTCTGACTGCCCGTAGATCATCCCGATGTCCTGCGACGGCACGAACCCCTTGGGCAAGATGACGAACAGCACCCCGGTCCCCACCGTGATGACTACGGTGAGCGCCACCATCACGCGGCGATGGGCGAGAGACCACTTCAGGCCGGTCCTGTACGCGTTCAGCATGCCGTCGAAGAAGCGCTCGAAGAGGTTGAACAGCGCGTGGTGCTCGACCTCTCGCGGCGGCCTGATGAAGCGGCTCGACAGCATCGGGGTGAGCGTCAACGAGATGAAGCCCGAGATCAGCACCGCGCAGCCGATCACCACCGCGAACTCTCGGAACAGGCGCCCGATGATACCGCCCATGAACAGCACGGGGATGAAGACGGCGGCCAACGAGAGGGTCATCGAGACGATCGTGAAGCCGATCTCCCGCGAGCCCTCGAGTGCGGCCTGCATCGGACTCGCCCCCATCTCCATGTGCCGGACGATGTTCTCGAGCATGACGATGGCGTCGTCGACGACGAACCCCACCGACAGCGTGAGCGCCATCAGCGAGAGGTTGTCGAGGGAGTAGCCGAGCAGTTGCATGATGGCGAAGCTGCCGACGATCGACATCGGCATTGCAATCGAGGGGATTGCTGTGGCCGAGACGTTACGCAGGAAGAGAAAGATCACCAGCACGACGAGGATCAGCGTGATCAGGAGCGTGGTCTTCACGTCGTTGACCGAATCGTGGATCGACTCGGTGCGGTCGAACAGGACCTTGAGGGTGGCGGCGGCGGGGAGCTGGTGCTCGAAGGTCGGCAGCAACTGCTTGACGCTCTGCACGACCTCGACCGTGTTGGTGCCGGGCTGGCGCAGGATCGCGAGGATGATCCCGCGCTGGTTGATATACCAGGCTGCCACCTTGTTGTTCTCGACGCTGTCCGACACCGAGCCCACCTCGTCCATGCGGACGGGCTTGCCGTTGCGGTACGCCACCACCACCGGGCGGTACGCAGCTGCCTGGGTGAGCTGCCCTTGCGCCATGATGGTGTACGCCTTGTCTGGTCCGTATAGGATTCCCGTGGGCAAGTTCACGTTGGCGTTGGCGATGGTGTTGTTCATCTCGTCGATGCCGATGCCGCGGGCGGCCAGCTCGCGCGGGTCGAGCTGGACTCGAACCGCGTACTTTTGCGAGCCGTACACTAGCACCTGCGCCACGCCCGACACGGTCGAGATGCGTTGGCCGATCATCACCTCGCCGTATTCGTCGAGGTCGTACAGCGGCATCGTCGGCGAGGTGAGGGCGAGGAAGAGCACCGGCTGATCCGCCGGGTTCACCTTCTGGTAGGAAGGGGGGTACGGCATGTTCTGCGGAAGATGGGTGCTCGCACGTGAGATTGCGGCCTGGACGTCCTGCGCGGCGGCGTCGATGTTGCGGGAAAGGACGAACTGGATGACGATGTTGGTGGCGCCCAGCGTGCTCGTGGAACTCATCGTGTCGATGCCGGCGATGGTCGAGAACTCCTTCTCCAGCGGTGTCGCCACCGAAGAGGCCATCGTGTCGGGGTTGGCCCCCGGCAACGTGCCGGTCACCGAGATGGTCGGGAAGTCGACATTAGGCAGGTCGCTGACGGGCAGCATCGTGTAGGCCATCATCCCGAAGATCAGGACGCCGGCCATCACGATGGTCGTCATCACGGGGCGGCGGATGAACAGCTCGGAGAGGTTCATGGCTTGCCGGCTCCCGGGGCGCCGCCTTCCTTTGCGACGATGCTCGCTCCCGACACGAGGCGGAGCTGGCCGTCCGTGACGACCGTTTCATTGGCCGAGAGACCCTGGGCGATGACGGCGTCCGTCTCGTCCATGCGGTCGACCTTGACGGGCCGCAGCTCGACCGTGTTGTCGCTCTTGACCACGAAGACGTACTGCCCCTGCTGTCCCGTCTGCACGGCGGGAGCCGGGGCGACGATGCGGTTGGACTCCTCGCCGAGGATGACCGAGAGGTCGACGAACTGGCCGGGCCACAGCGACTCGTCCTGGTTCGCGAACGTGGCCTTGAGCAGGACGGTGCTGGTTGCGGTATCGACCGCGTTGTCCACGAACGAGAGCGTGCCTGCCGAGGGCGGCGCCGAGCTGTTGGGGATCGTGGCGAGCACCTTGATGGGGTCCGCCGTCTTCTTGAGCACGGCGGGCAGGTACTGTGCGGGAACAGAGAAGCTGGCGAAGATGGGCCGGATCTGGTTGATCGTCACGAGCGGCAGATCGTCCGCCTTGATCAAGTTGCCGGCCTTGACGTTGAGGTTGCCGGTGCGGCCCTCGATGGGCGAGGTGATGGTGCAGTAGGCGACCTGCAGCTTGGCGTTGTCGATGGCGGCCAGGTCGTAGGCGACGGTGGCCCGCAGGGCCTCGGCGTTCGCCACCGTCTGGTCGTAGTCCTGCTTGGTGACGAAGTCCTGCTTCACGAGCTGGCTGTAGCGCTGGACGTCGGAGTCCGCCTTCTGGAGCAGCGCCTGGTCCTTGACCATTTCGGCTTCCGCCTGACGGAGCGCGGCCTGGTACTGGCGCGGGTCGATCGTGAACACAGTTGCGCCGGCACTCACGACCTGACCCTCGACGAACCACACCTTTTGCAGCTCGCCGCCGATGCGCGCCTTGACCGCGACGGTGGAGATCGGGTCGATGTGACCGATGGCGTGGAACGACACGGGCATCGTCCTTTGCTCCACCTTGCCGAGCGTCACCGGTACCGGCTGCACTTGAGCTTGTTGCTTGCCGCCGCCGCACCCCCAGAGCGGGGCAGTCGCGACGGCGATGGCTCCAAGGGCGGCCACGATGGCCAGGTGCGGGACGACGGCTCGAAAAGCAGGGACGGTTTTCATCGTAGCTTCTCTCCTCGCGTTGGCGGGCTTCTTCACGGCATGCCCCCCTCCTTGGTGATCTCGATGGGCTGGTCGAGCGGTGCGGCGCTGCCGGTGTCGTGGGTCAACTGTGCGAGCGCCATGTACCAGCCGGAGCGCGCTTGAATTTCCTCGGCACGCGCGCCGGCGAGCGCGGCCTGCGCGGTGAGCAGATCGATGATCGTGCCGACGCCCTCCTTGTAGCGGCCGAGCGCGACACGCTCCGACTGCTCGGCGCTCGCGAGGAGATCGCGGCTGGTCTTGACGAGCTGTGTGGCGGTCTTCAGGGCGTAGTAGCTCTGCCAGACCTGGAGGACGACCTGCTGCTCGAGCAAGTCGGCCTGTGCCTGGGCGACGCCGGCATCCTCCCGGGCCTTGCGAAGGTCGAAAGTGTTGGCAAACCCGGTGAAGAGAGGGAAGCTGACGACCGCCGTGGCCGACCACGAGTTGACGGGGCTCCTGCCCGCGTAGGGATCGATGTAGTCGCGGCCCGCATTCGCGTTGAGTGAAAGGTTCGGCAGGCCGTCCGAGCGGACCGCCCTGACATGGGCGGTCGCCTTGTCGGCGAGCGCCCGGGCCGCCGCCAGGTCGGGCCGGCGCGCCTCGGCGTTGGCGATCAGCTCCTCCACCACGCCGGAAACGCGGTCGAGCGGCACTTCGGCCGGCAGCGTGCCCACGTCGTACGGCGTGTTCGCCGGCAGACCCATCGCGGTGGCCAAGCCGCCCCGCAGCGCGAGCACCGCGCCATCGGCGGCTTGGAGCGAGAGCTGAGCTTGCGAGAACGCGGTCTTCGCCTGCAACACCTCGGCGATGGTGGCGACGCCTGCGTCGTGTCTCGTGGTGGCGGCGTCGAGGACGACCTGCGCCTGCTTGAGCGTGACCTGGGCAGCCTCGAGTTGTGCTTTGGCATCGAGGTACTCGACGTACGCCGTCTCGACACCCAGCACGACGTTCTGGATGGTCGCGTTATGGCTCCAGTCGGCGGCGATCAGTCCGAGCTGCGCGTCCTCGACGTTGGCAGAGCGGCCGCCGAGATCGAGGAGAAGATAGTCGAGCGTCACTTCCGGGCCGTACATGTTCTGGGCCGTATTGACGAGAGTATCTGTGGAGGTGTTCTTGCTGCGGTTGAAGCTGGCCGTGAGATCGAGCGACGGATAGTAGGCGGCTCGCTTGCTCCCGAGTTGGTCGGTGGCGGACCGTGCGGCCAGGTACGACGTCCGAGTTGCTGGGTTGTTCAGCAGCGCGATGTCCACCACCTTTGCGAGCGTGATCGTCGCGCCCGGCTTCAGGAGATCCTCGGGAATGGTGAGAGCGGCCGCCTTCTCAGGTACGGGCGTGTTCGGCATCTCGACCGGCGCGTTGGGGCGTTCCGGGACGGGCGGAGTCTTCCACGCGGCCGACGCGATACCCTGGGACAGCATCAGGGCGACCACCGGCACAGTGAACGGGGCCCGCCGCGCCTTCCTTTGGAGGGAAGATCCATGTTGCGTGTCTTGCATCGGTCTCTCTCCTCGTGATTGCTGGGCGATCCCGCTGCCCAGGGCAACGTCTACGCCGTTTGCGCGGCCGAGGTTTCTCATCTCTTTCCCCTCGCGCAGGCGCGCACACCGGCGGCTGAGAAACGAACTATATGGGCGACGGTCTCCTTCAGTGGCGGCACGTCGTCATCGGCGCTCGGCTGCAGCCTGGCCCTTCGGACCCGATGCGCCAACTGCACGAGTTGCCCGATCACGGAGATGGCGCAGACCCGGGCCGAACGGATGTCGAGATCCGGCGTCGTGCTCATCATCGCGGACACGAGCGCGCCGTTGATGGGCTCGACGAACTCGGACCGGTACAGATCCGGCGGCAACTTGGGGTCGAGCATTTCGCGCTGGAGCAGGTCGAGAACCGACCTGCTCCGGCCCCGTTGGAGCAGCGGTTCGAAGAACGCGCCGGCGAACGCGGCGAGCACGACCTCGAGCGAGCCCTTCTCTTCGTGGGTGCCTCGGATGCTGGCGATGCGCTGCTCGCGCAACGCCTCCAGCCTCCGCCGGAACACCTCCCGGTAGAGGTTCTGTTTTCCGCCGAAATGGTAGTTGACGGCCGCGAGGTTGCAACCGGCCTCGGCAGTGATGTGCCGGACCGAGGTGCCGGCAAAGCCTCGTTCGGCAAAGAGGCATTCAGCGGTGTCGAGAAGACGCTTCCGCGTTTCGGCCCCTTGGTCGGCCTGTGAAGGTTGGCGCTCTGCGGCGGACACCTGGTCCTCGGTGCAACGGCGTCGGAGTGACGAACGACCCGAACCTTATATCAAACGATCGTATGAGGCGTCAACCAGAGTGACAAGGGATGGCCGACCAGATCCGCGTTTGCAGGCGAGCGTCCCTCTGCGGTTTGTCGATCAACCACAGGCCGCCGAAGCCGGCCGCGATGGTGAGAAAGCAAGCGACGAACAGTTCCGGCTTTGGGAGAAGGACGAAGCCGGGAGCCTAGGCGATTTCGAGGCGGCGGACCAGAAGGGAAGGCGTCGTGACGGCACAGCCGAGGGAGAAGCTCTCGCTATCGGCGCCCACCGCGAGCAGGCCGGCGAGCAGGCGGCGGAACGAACCTCGCAGTTCGACGAGCGGATGTGCTGCGGCAGGCTTGCCGTCTTGCAGCGCGACCGCCGCTGCGTGCACTCCGAACCGTCCCTCGGCCGCGTCCACCCGGACGGTCCCGGCCGGCACCGCCAGGTAGAAGCCGTTTGCCAGCCGCCCAAGCAGGTTCGACTGGGTTGTCGAGGGATCGGGGTGGACGACGAGATTTGCCGGCCCCGCCGCTGGGGGGTGGCGGTACGAGGGGCGGACGGCGCCGCCCGGCCGCCCGCCGAGCCGATGGGCAAGCTCCCAGGTCGCCAGACGCTCGCCGACCTTCTCGCGTCGGATGAGCTCGATCCGCCGTGCCGGAAGCCCCTCGCCGTCCCAGGGGATGGGAAGCAGCCCCTCGGGTCCGAGACGGTCGTCGGTCAGGTGCCAGGCGCCGGAGACCCTGACCTCTCGGTTCTTGTCGCTCGCCGCAGTCAGGTACTGGACGAGGGCCTCCACGATTGGCGCGGCCACTGGCGGCGCGAGCAGGACATCAGCCAGTTGTCTCTCTGGTTGCCTTCCGCGGGTCGCGAGCAGCGCGGTTTCCAAAACGCGTTCGGCGATCGCCGCAGGGTCGAGGTCCAAGACCGCCTGGGCCGCGAAGTGGAAGTGTCGCCACGGGCCCTCGGGCGGCGCGACGAGCAGCTCCATCACGGCGCCTCCGGCCGTGGCGAGCGCGTGGAACCCCTCCCCCGTGGCAAGCGCGGCAGCGGAGGTTCCGGCGAGAACCCGGGCTTGTACCGGCGTCACGCCGTGCCGGCCGCCGGACACCCGGGCCACCACGTCGCCCAGGATCGCCGCGAGTTTCTCGCCGTCGGGAAAGTCGTGGGAGAGCGACGTCCCGTTTGCGCCGAGCACCGAGCGCGGAGGGATCGGATCCCCTGCCGGCAGCATGACTCCGAGCGCCGCGCGCGCGGCTGCCCTGCCGGCCCGAGCGCCCCCGCCCGAAGCGGCGCCGAACCCGGCGCGGCCCCCGCCGCTGACGCGGCAGCCGACGCCGAACTCTCGGCTGGAGCGTCGCTCAAGAGTGCCGGAGGCACCGCAGCTCAGGCGGACACTCTCACCCAGACGGGCGAAGACTTCGAACCGCACGCCCTTTCCGCTCAGCTCCTCGGAGGCGCTGTGGATTGCCGCCATCAGCAGGTCGTCAGACGCCCTCACCGCACCTCCAGACCCTCGATGAGAAGCCACGGTGCGAGGCCGCCCGTCGGCACGACCTCGCCGTCCTTGGCGCACCATCCCGGTTCGGCGCCGCGATCCGACGGCTGGGCGGCCGCCAGAAGGCCGCCGGTCACACTGGCCACCGTTCCGACCAGCGTGAACGGTGCGAGGACGCGCCGCCGTGTCCCGCGGCGCAGTGAGAACGCGGTTCGGACGCGGAGCAGGAGTAGCCCCGACGCGGGCTCGAGTGTCCCGGAAGCGAGCGCCAGGACCTCGATCGCGGCATCGGTGCGGGGAGGCTCCGGCAACGCGCAGTTCGCGGTCGCGAGCAGGTTCGAGATTCGCGGTCGCGGAGGGGAGTGCACGCCGGCTCGCCGGGCGTTCCCCGGTTCAACCCCCAGGCGCTCGGCGGTCCGCCGGTCGGCAAGCGCTCCCGCCAGCACACCTTCGGCGAGCAGCGGACGGGGGGCCGCCGCGGTGCCTTCATCGTCGGAGCTGAAGCCGCCTGGGAGGTCGAACCGCGTGGGGTCGTCGGTGACGGAGAGCGGGAGCTGCATGATGCATTCGCCGATTCGTCCACTCCACGGCGACGCGCCGTGAAGCAGGAGGTCGCCTTCAAGCGGGTGGCCCACGAGCTCGTGGAGCAGCACGGCGGCGGCGGCGGGAGCGAGGAGAACGCGGGCCTTGCCCGGTCGCGCATCGTCGACGGTCCGGCCGACCGGCGACTCGGGCAGGGTGCCGGCGTCCGGGGGCCAGCAGAAGAGGGCACGCTGTCCGTCGGCCAAGGTCACCTCCGCCAGTTGTGGCCGGGTGATCGTCACCGCCTTGCGACCCGTGAGCGCCGCGGCCCAGCTCCAGCGCCAGCGCACGCCGGTCCAGCCGGCTGGCGGCTCGCTCAGCGCATCCCCGAGCGAGGGCGGCTCCGGGAAATGCGGCACCGAGAACGACGGCAGGCTGCGGCTGGCGATTCCCAGGAGACCCGCCAGCACCGTGCGGTCCAGACCGTCGCCGGACAGCAGCAGTCCGTCGCGGCGCGCGGCGGCCCCTTCGTGCAGAGAGGCTTCACGTGCGACGACACGCCCGGCGGCCAGGTGCCACAGTGACTCGGCTCGGCGCTCGAAGTAGAGGTCCTCAAGCCCCGGGACACGGGCGCGAGTGACTGCCGCTGCGAGCTCGGCGAGGCCTGATGGTTGGTCACGTTCCATGGCGTCGTCGTGATAGCATAGACCGCTTTCCGGCACGGCCGGACAACATTCGGGGGGGGGCGACGTGAGCGACGACGTCCGCAAGCGTCTGCAGGACTTGGAGTCGGCGAGCCTCGACGGGGGCGGCAAGGAGCGCATCTCCAAGCAGCACGCGGCCGGCAAGCTCACCGCCCGCGAGCGGCTCGACCTCCTGCTCGACCCAGGCAGCTTCGACGAGGTGGATCGCCTCGTCTCCCACCGCAGCCACGACTTCGGGATGGAGCGCCAGCGCATCCCGGGCGACGGCGTGGTGACCGGGTTCGGGCGCATCGACGGCCGGCAGGCCGCGGTCTTCGCGCAGGACTTCACGGTGTTTGGGGGTTCGCTCTCGGAAGCCCACGCCGAGAAGATCTGCAAGATCATGGACCTCGCCCTCAAGTTCGGCGTCCCGATCATTGGCCTCAACGATTCCGGAGGAGCGCGCATCCAGGAAGGCGTCGTCTCCCTCGCGGGGTACGCGAACATTTTCCTGCGCAACACCATCGCGTCCGGCGTGGTGCCGCAGATCTCGGCGATCCTCGGTCCGTGCGCCGGCGGCGCGGTGTACTCGCCGGCGATCACCGACTTCGTCTTCATGGCGAAGAACACCAGCTACATGTTCGTGACCGGCCCCGAAGTGATCCGCACGGTGACGCACGAGGACGTGACGATGGAGCGGCTCGGGGGTGCCTCGACCCACAGCCAGGTGTCGGGCGTGGCCCACTTCGCCTGCGAGGACGACGTCGACACGCTCGGCAGCATTCGCCGCCTCGTGGGGTTCATTCCCTCCAACAACGCGGCCGACCCGCCGGTGTGCCCAACCCAGGACTCCCCCGACCGCGAGGACGGCGCGCTCGACGCGCTCGTGCCGGAGGACCCCAACAAGCCCTACGACATCAAGGAGCTCCTGCGCTCGGCGGCGGACGAGGGAGAGTTCTTCGAGGTCCACGCCCACTTCGCGCGCAACATCGTGGTGGGTTTCCTCCGTCTTGCCGGGCGGCCCGTCGGGGTGGTGGCCAACCAGCCGGCGCACCTTGCCGGCGTGCTCGACATCAACGCCTCCGTCAAAGCGGCCCGCTTCGTGCGCTTCTGCGACGCGTTCAACATCCCCCTCCTGATCGTGGAGGACGTCCCGGGGTTCCTGCCGGGCGTCGAGCAGGAGCACGGCGGGATCATCCGGCAGGGCGCCAAGCTGCTCTACGCCCTCGCGGAGGCGACGGTCCCCAAGGTCACGGTGATCACCCGCAAGGCGTACGGCGGCGCCTACTGCGTGATGGGCTCGAAGCACATCCGAACCGACTTCAACTTCGCGTTCCCTTCGGCGGAGATCGCCGTGATGGGTCCGCAGGGCGCCGTCAACATCCTCTACAAGCGGGAGATCGAAAGCGCATCGGACCCGGAGATCCGGCGTGCCGAGCTGGTGCGCGAGTACGTCGACAAGTTCGCAAACCCGCTGGTGGCCGCGGAGCGCGGGTTCATCGACGCCGTGATCGCCCCGCGCACGATGCGCCGGCGCGTGATCGCCGCGCTTCAGCTGGCCGCCAACAAGCACGACTGGATGCCCCCGAAGAAGCACGGAAACATCCCGCTATGAAGCAACAGTCGACAGTTGACAGTCGACAGTTGACAGTTTTCGCCCTGACCCGACGAGGTGCTGGAGGACGAATCGACAGGTGGGCTGTTTCAAACAGGTCGGCTGGACTGTCAACTGTGAACTGTGAACTGTCGACTGGGTGGGGGGTTGTGTGGTGAGGGTTCTCATCGCGAATCGGGGGGAGATCGCGGTGCGCCTCATCCGGGCGTGCCACGAGCTCGGGCACGAGTGCGTCGCGGTGTACTCGGACGTCGACCGCATCCAGCCGCACGTCCTAGCGGCCGACCTCGCGGTACGGATCGGTCCGGCTCCCGCCCGCGCGTCGTACCTCGACCAGGGGGCGGTCCTCGGGGCCGCGCGCGCCGCCGGCGCCGGCGCGATCCACCCCGGGTACGGATTCCTGGCGGAGAACGCGGGGTTCGCGCGGGCGGTCGAGGGTGCCGGCCTCGTGTGGATCGGTCCGCCCCCCGAGATCATCGACCTGTTGGGATCGAAGACGGCGGCGCGGGAAGTGGCCCGCCGCGTCGGCGTGCCGGTGGTGCCGGGCAGCGAGCCGCTGGCGGATGCGGCCGCGGCCGGGGCCGCAGCCGAGGCGATCGGCTACCCCATCCTCCTCAAGGCCGTCGGAGGCGGGGGCGGCAAGGGAATGCGCATCGTGCGCACCGCGGGCGAGCTGGAGGAGGCGTTCGCGCGCGCGTCCTCGGAGGGCAAGGCGTTCTTCGCCGACGACCGCGTCTACGCGGAGAAGCTCGTCGAGCGGCCGCGTCACGTCGAGGTGCAGATCCTGGGCGACCGCCACGGCTCGCTCGTGCACTTCGGCGAGCGCGAGTGCTCGCTCCAGCGCCGCCACCAGAAGGTGTTCGAGGAGTGCCCGTCGGTGGCGGTCGGCCCGGAGCTCCGGCGGCGCCTGGGCGACGCGGCGCTCGCGGTGGCCGGCGCGGTCGGCTACCGCTCGGCCGGGACCGTGGAGTTCCTGCTCGCGCCGTCGGGTGAGTTCTATTTCCTGGAGGTCAACACGCGCCTGCAGGTCGAGCACCCGGTGACCGAGGTCGTGTACGGCGTGGACCTCGCTCAGCTCATGATCCGCGAGGCGTTCGGCGAAGCCCTCCCCCTGCGTCAATCGGAGATCGCGCCGCGCGGCCACGCCGTCGAGTGCCGGATCTACGCGGAAGATCCGCTGCGGAGCTTCGCCCCCTCGCCCGGCGTCATCCATCAGCTGGAGCGGCCGCACGGCCCGGGCGTCCGGGTCGACACCGGCGTGCGGGAGGGCTCGCGCGTGCCGCTCGACTACGACCCGATCCTCGCGAAGCTGATTGTCTGGGGCGAGGACAGGCCGCGAGCGCTCGCACGGCTGCGGCAGGCGCTGACCGAGTACCGGATCTCCGGAATCGCCACCACCCTGCCGCTCTTCCGACTGCTGCTGGATGTCCCTGAGTTCCAGGCCGGCGCGCTGCACACGGGGTTGCTCGACGAGTTGCTGGCGCGCGCGCCGGTGCAGGCGCTCGAAGCGGCGGTCGATCCCGAGGTCGAGCGCGCGGCGATCGTCGCCGCGGCGGTGCTCGCGGCCCAGGAGGCGGAGCACCTTCCGCAGGACGGGTTCGAGGCAGCCGAGCGCGACGGGCGGGAATGGCGCCTTGCCGGGCGCCGGCACGGCCAAGGCAGGGAACCGAGATGACCGTGGTCAGTGGTCCGTGGCCCGTGGTCCGCACAGAACAGGCCACCCTCGTGGGCGAACGCCTCGGTGAGTTTGCGCCTGCTGTTGGCTATCAGCCGTCACCTGTCAGCCGGGCGGGTGGGCGGCGTGTCAACTGTCAGCTGTCGACTGTTGACTGGGTGGGTGGGGGCGCTGTCGGCTGTGAACTGTCAGCTGTCAGCAGGGAGGGTGGGGGGCCTGTCAACTGTCGACTGTCGACTGTTGACTGTGTGGGTGGGGGCGCTGTCGGCTGTGAGCTGTCAGCTGTCAGCCGGGTGGGTGGGGGCCGGCGATGAGGTGGTGGATCGAGCGCGACGGCCGCAGGGTCGATGTCTCGGCCAGGCGACTCGACGGAGCGTGGGAGGTCACGGTGGACGGTACCTCGCACGTCGTCGAGATGCTGCCGGTCCACACCGGTCTCGACGCACTGTTCTGGCCCGATGGGCGCAACTTCGCCGTCGCGAGCCAGCGCCTCGGCCGCGACCACTGGCGGGTCTGGCTCGCCCAGCTCCAGTTCGAGGTGCGGTTGCGGGGACCGCTCGAACGCGAGGCAAGCACTGCGTCCGTGCATGCCGGACCTCACGAGGTGCGCGCGCCGATCCCCGGGCGGGTCGTGAGCGTGAGTGTGACGGAGGGGGACGAGGTGAAGACGGGCCAGCCGCTCGTGGTCCTCGAGGCGATGAAGATGGAGAACCAGATCTGCGCGGAGGGCCCAGGACGCGTCGAGCGTGTGATGGTTGCGCCAGGCGCGACGGTCGAGAGCGGGCAGGTCCTCGTCGTCGTGGAGTAAAGGCGCCGCCGGCGTCGGGCCATCTATTCGGGCGGGGGGTCCCGCGGCCGCTCCGCCGCCCGCCCGGCCGCTCAAGAACCCCCGTGCCCCCCGCGAGCTGCGGCAGAGCCGCGTCTCGCCTGTGCGTTGCGCTCGCCGGCTCGAATCCTCGCATAGCCTCCGGGTACGCTCCGGTGCGACCGGCTCGCGCGACTTGCCATAGGCCTAGCGGCGGCGGCGCGGCTACACGCCTGCTGCCGTCGCCCTGCCTTTCCTGTTTCTCGCTGATCCCTGGCCTCGGACCCCGTTTTCACTCCGTTTGCCAGGGGGCAGGCCGGCGCGTACGCTCGGCACATGAAACTTCACTTCCTCTCTCGGCGGTCGGGTTCCTGTGGGCTGGCTTGCCTTGCTCTGTCTGCTATCGCCTCGGCGCAGACCGCGTCGCACGGCTTCTCCTTGGAACAGGCGTTAAGCTCGCCGTTCCCGACGAACCTCGTCGCCGCCCAACGCGCTCCGCGGATCGCCTGGATCTTCTCTGTTAGGGGCGAGCGAAACGTGTGGGTTGCGGATCTCCCAGGGTTCGCTGCGCGCCAGATTACGCACTACACGGGCGACGACGGCCAGCCCCTCGCCGCGCTCAAGCTGACACCGGACGGGAAGACGGCGATCTACGCTCGCGGCGCGGAGTCCAACAGCGCCGGAGAAACGGCCGATCCGACGAGCAATGTCGAAAGGCGCACGCAGCAGGTTTGGGCCGTGAATGTCGAAAAGGGCGAGCCGCGCCTGCTCGGCGAGATGGGGTGCAACGAGGAGGGGTGCGAGGACATCGAGATCTCCCCGAGCGGCGAGCTCGCGGTGTGGGCGGCGAAGAAGCAACTCTGGATCGCGCCCATTTCCGGCAAGGGGAAAGCGAAGGCCCTGACCTTTGTCCGCGGCAACAATCAGCAGCCAAAGTGGTCGCCGGACGGGAAGAAGATCGCGTTCGTGAGCGAGCGCGGCGGTCACAACTTCATCGTGATCTACGAACTCGGGCGGCATACGCTGCGGTACGTCTCGCCCAGTGCCGACCGCGATCTCTTCCCGCGCTGGTCGCCGGACGGGAGCCAACTGGCATTCGTGCGGTTGGTGGGCAAGCAGGCGAAACAACCTCTCATCCCGCTCACTCCGCTGCCCTGGTCGATATGGCTCTACGACGTCGCAAAAGATTCAGCGCGCGAAGTGTGGAAGAGCGGCGACAGCCTCGATGACTCGCTTCCCGATCTGACCGAAGATGCGTCCTTTCAGTTTGCGGCGAAGAACCGGATCGTCTTCTCGTCGGAGCAGGACGGATGGAACCATCTCTACTCGGTCTCGGCCGCCGGTGGCCCCGCTACGCTGCTGACACCGGGCAGGTTCGAGACCGAAGATGTCGCGTTGAGCGCGGACCGAGCTTCGGTCATCTATACCTCGAATGAGGATGACGTGGATCGCAGACACCTATGGAAGGTGGGTGTCGAAGGCGGCACGCCAGAGCCGCTGACGCGCGGCGAGACCATGGAATGGGCGCCGCTCGAAGTTGCGGGCAAAGTCGTATGTCTCGGCTCGACTGCTACCGCGCCGGCGATGCCATACCTGGTCACGAGCCAGGGGCGCGACATGATCGCGAAGGCTGCCCTGCCGGCGGACTTTCCTTCCGCGCGATTCGTCGCCCCGAAACAGGTGATCTTCAAAGCCGAGGACGGCTGGGAGATCCACGGACAGCTGTTCGAGCCGGAGGCGTCAGGAAAGACGGACCGCCCGTCGGACCGCCGCCCTGCGCTTATTTTCATTCATGGTGGCTCGATCCGCCAGATGATGCTCGGCTTCCACTACCTCGGCTACTACCACAACGCGTACGCGATGAACCAGTACCTGGCGAGCCGGGGGTACGTGGTCCTGGCGGTCAACTACCGCACTGGGATCATGTACGGGCGGCACTTCCGCGAGGTCCCCGACGGTGGGCCGCGCGGTGGAGCGGAGTACAAGGACATCGTCGTCGCCGGTCGCTACCTGCAGGCGCTGCCCGACGTCAATCCCAGGCGCATTGGCCTGTGGGGCGGCTCGTACGGCGGCTATCTGACCGCGATGGCCCTGGCGCACAACTCCGATCTGTTCGCCGCCGGAGTGGACCTCCACGGCGTGCACGACTGGGCGAGGTTTGATGAATTCCCCGAGGACGCACCCGATCGCGAAGCCGCGTTGAAGCTGGCGTTTCAGTCATCCCCGAACGCCGCCATCGCAACCTGGAAGTCGCCGGTTTTGCTGATCCACGGCGACGACGACCGCAACGTCGACTTTTCCCAAACAATCGACCTCCTGCAGCGCCTGCGCGCGCAGAAAGTGCACGTCGAGGAACTGATCTTCCCCGACGAGATCCACAACTTCCTGCTGTGGAAGAGCTGGCTCAGGGCGTACACGGCCACCGACGAGTTCTTCACCCGCCACCTCGTGGCACGCTGACTCTCGGGTTGGCGGGGCGTCCGCAGCTGCGAAGCTTGCCGAAGGTCAGAGCGGCAAGGAGCTCAGGAGCAGAGGAGCAGAGGAGCCAGAGACCGGCGTCGCCCGGGCCTTTCTCCTCGGCTCCTCATACCGGTTTGCCGTCCGTCGTAGAGCAAAGGTGTCATCCCGAGCGCAGCGAGGGATCTGGGAGGGGGCTGGTAGATCCAGGCTTTCCCCCACCCAGATTCCTCGTCGCTCCGCTCCTCGCTCGACATAGCCTTCGCCGCCGACGGAGCCCGCGACGTTGACCGGGCCCTCCCAGTACACGGTGCCGGTCGACCGAGTCGCATCGAGCTCCGAGTCCGGAATCTGAGGCCGCGTCTCGAGGTCAAGCCCCGCTGAGGGGACGGTGATGCGAACCACGGCGGGGTAGCGGGCGCCCGTGCGCGGGCTGGTCCACCACGTCCGCGCCGCGACCGTGAAGTCGGACGCGGCCAAGTGGCGCGACGAACCGTCGGGCGCGACCAGCGTCCCCGCCGACTCGCTCGCGGCGTTGCCGCCGGCCGTGCGGAGGCGGTACAGCATGAGGTCGCGCCCGTCCGCCAGATGGAGACCGAGCCAGTCCCACCCGACAACATCAGGGCCGAGCTGGCTCGTCCCCCACTCGTGGTCGAACCACGCGTGCCCCTTCACCGGCACGGCGCGTCCGTCGAGAGCGAGGGTCCCGCGAGCGTCCAGCCGGGTCCACGAGAGGTACACGGAGGCGTTCCCTGGATCGGGGCCCTTGCGCGAGAGCCCACCGTCCCCGTGGAGCACGAGCGGCCCGGACGGCGTGAGCTCGAGGCGGAGGTCGGTCGCGGTTTCGCGGTTCGCTGCCGCGATGACGATCGTCCCCTCGGGCGTCCGTCGCATCGTCCAGTCCTCGAGGAAGAGATCGAGGTCGGCGGTGGAGGTTCCGGCCAGACCGCCCGCGACGCGGCGGACGCGCTCCGCGAAGCGCATGCGGCCAGAGGAGACGTCACCCACGGCAAGGTGGGCGGCGAGGACCTGACGCGCCCGCAGACCGGACTCCCCGGGTGCCGGCGTCCCCGGGTCGAGACCCTGCCGAAAGAAGGTGAGCTGGAAGCCGTACCGGTGGCCGGCTGAATCGTCGAGCCGGCCGGTCACGTACCACCACTCCGTGCGGAACGAGGGGTGCGCCCCGTGGTCGCGAGGGAACCGCAGCGCCGGCGGGGCGACGACTGTTTCCCAGCCTGCGGCGGCCAGAAGCGGCGCAACGGCCAGGAGTCGCAGCGCCCTGAGCACGCTACCCCTCCTCCCGCAGCGCCTCTGCGGGGTGCATCCGGGCTGCCGCGAGCGCGGGGGCGAGCCCCGCGATCAGGCATGCCAAGGTGACGAGCGCCGCCGTGACCGCGAGCGAAGGCCACGGGGGCAGGAATCGCAAGGTCCATCCGAACGACTGGACGTTGACGACCTTCACCAGGACGAAACCGATCGCGAGCCCGACCGCGAGTCCCCCGGAGGCTCCGGTCACCCCTAGGAGCGCGGCCTGGGCCGCCACGACGCCCCCGACCTGAAAGCGCGTGCCCCCGAGAGCGCGCAGGAGCGCGAGGTCCCTCCGGCGCTCCCCCAGCAGCGCGAACAGCACGGTCAGCACGGCGAGCACGGCCACCGCGGCGGCCACCGCCTGCAGCGCGCGGGTGATCGCGAAGGTGCGGTCGAAGATGGCGACGACTTCCGCCCTGAGCTCCCGGTTCAGCAGGGCCTCGACCAGGAAGCGGCCCCCGAGCGCCGCGAGCAGCCGGTCGCGGGCGGCGGCAGGGTCGGCGCCGGGGGGCAGGAAGAGCGCCAGCTCGCGCGGCCCGTCGTCCGGGTAGTGGCGCAGGAAGTCGTGGCGGTCGATGACCACCATCCCCTGCTGGCTCGAGTAGTCGTAGAAGACCGCCTCGACCTTGCGGGTCAGCGTACCGTCCGCCGCGTGCAGCGTGATCGTGTCGCCCTCGCGGACGCCGAAGCGGGTGGCGAACGGCTCGCCCACCACCGCCGCCCGGTGTGCGAGCGCTGCGGCGAAAACGGCGCGGGAGTCGCGCCCGTCGCGGAACGTGACGCCGCCGCGACGGGCCACCACCGCGAACTCTCCGCCCGCGAGCGTGACGGGCTGCGAGCCGACGTATGCCGTGGCTGTGTGGAACGGGTCGATCACGTCCTTGCCGAAGAGGCGCTCGGCCACCCGGACGACCTCCGGATCGAGGCGTCCGACCTGGACGCCGGTGGTCGCGGCAAGCGGGCGGATCCAGACGTCGGCGCGCATCCCCTGGTTGGCCCAGTCGATCACGGTGGCGCGGAACGAATGAACCATCGTGCCGATCGCGACGGCGAGCGCGACGGCGACCCCAACGGCGCCGGCGCCCCAGCTCGCCCGCCGGCGACCCGCCGCGAGCGCGGCGATCGCGAGGCGTATCTCGGTGCCCTCCGCGGCGCGAGCGAGCGGTGCCGCGGCGCTGCGCGCCAGCAGATCCAGGATGGGGGAGACGGCCGCGAGCAGCACTCCGAGGAGAGTCATGCTGGCGAGCAGAGCGGCCACCGGGAGGTCGTCCCACGCGGGCGCCCGGGCGAGCGCGAAGGCGAGCACCGCGAACGCCGAGGCAACGGCGGCCGCGCGTCTCCGGGACGGCCGGCGCAGGAACGCGGGGCGCTCGCCGACGAGCCCCTGCACCGGCGGGGTGCGGACCGCCTCCGCGAGGGGCAGGATCGCGGCGAGCACCGACACGCCCACCCCAACGAAGAGACCGAGGGCTGCGAGCCAGAACGGGAGTTGGATCTCGGTCGCTGGCACGCCGCGAACGACCGCGGCCACGGTGGACCGCACGCTCGAGAGGGCAGCGCGTGCCCCGAGCACGCCGCCGGCCACCCCGAGGGCGCCGCCGAGCGCGCCGATCGCCACGGCCTCGGCCAGGAGCGCCCGCGCGATCTGCCCTCGGCTGGCGCCGAGCGAGCGGGCGAGTGCGAGCACCGCGCGGCGCTGGACTACCGACGTTGCCAGGGTGGTCGCGACCAGCACCGCGCCGACGAACAGCGAGACGCCCGACAGCGCCGTGAGGTTGAACTGAAGAGCGCGCACCATGCGGGACGCAGCGGCGGCGCGGATCCGCGGCTGCTCGACGGTCACCTCCGGGGGGACGAGGAGGCGCGCGGCAGCCGCCAGGCGGGTCTCGTCCACGCCCGGGCGAGGGACCAGCTCGATGCGGTCGAGCCGGCCGACCTTCCCGAACAGCTCCTGGGCGAGCGCGATGTCTACGATGAGTACGCGGTCCCACACCGATGCGAAGCGCTGCGGGACGAACGTGCCGGCGACCGTGAGGGTCCGGCGCCGCGCGCGGACGGAAATTTCCAGGGGATCGCCGGGGCGCAGCGCCAGGCGCGCGGCGAGACGTCGCGGCAGGAGCACTCCCTGTCCAGCCAGCAGCGCGTTGACCGTCCGCCCTGAAGCGGAGGCGGGAGCGTCAAGCTCGACGTCGCGCACCTGGGCGTCCACGAGAAGGTCCACGCCCAGGACGCGAACCGCATCCCCCAGGGCGGGGAGCAGGGCGATCTCCTCGATCACCGGCACCACCACCGCGTCGGCCGTGAGCGGGCGCATACGGCCCAGGAGCTCCTCGGGCACGCCGGCCGGGGCAGCCACCTCCAGCCGGGCACGGCCGGCGACCTGGTCGACGCCTTCGCGCAGCGACGCCACCGCTGCGCGGCTGGCGGCGACCGTCGCGACGAGTGCGGCGATCCCGGCGCCGACCCCGATCACGGTCGCGATGAAGCGCAACGGGCGGCGCCGCACGGGTCGCAGGAAGAAGGTGCGAAGCAGCACGGCTACAGCACCGCCACGATCGCGCCGTCGGACATCCGGATCACGCGGTCCGCGGCGGCGGCGATCGTCTCGTCATGGGTGGCGAGGAGAAGCGCGCTCCCCTCCTGGCGGCGCAGCTCGTCCATGAGCTGGAGCACGGCGGTCCCGGACGCCGAGTCGAGCGAGCCGGTGGGCTCGTCGGCCAGGACGACCGCCGGGCGGTGCACCAGCGCGCGGGCCACCGCGGTGCGCTGCTGCTCGCCGCCGGAGAGCTCGGAGGGAAAGTAGCCGCGCCTGTCGTCCAGCCCGACCCTTCGGAGGAGGTCCCGCACCCGGGCCGAGTCCTTGCGGCCGTCGAGGGCGAGAGGGAGCGCCACGTTCTCCTCGACGGTGAGGTGGGGCATGAGGTGGAACGACTGGAACACGATGCCGATGTGCCGGCGCCGGGCCCGGACGAGCTCGGCCTCGCCGGCGCGGGCGAGGTCGGTGCCGCACACGATCACCTCGCCCTCGTCGGGCCTGTCGACGCCGGCGATGAGGTTGAGCGTCGTGGACTTGCCACAGCCGGAGGGCCCGACGAGCGCAACCATCTCGCCGGCCGAGAGCGCGAACGACACCTCGCGGAGGGCGTGCACCACCTCGTCGCCGCGCAGATAGCGCTTGCTCGCGCCTCGAAGCTGGGTGACGGCGGTCATGAAGCCAGTCTAGGCCAGCCGGGCGTCGCCGTCGCGGGCGGCTCGCCGGTGTGGTGGGTGACGCTCATTGGGCCCATCGTTTGTCACTGCGAGGAGCGAATCCCGCTGTCGCGGGACAGGTCGACGAAGCGGTCTCGTGCCCTCCTGCGAGTTCGCTTCCCTCACCGCCGCGCGGGCGCGGCGCGCCCGCTCGCGGCAGGCTCTGCCGCTGTGCGGCTCCTCGCAATGGCCCACCGGGCGGGAGGATTTTTTGGACAATCGTCATGAGCCGCGAGCACACCCGGATCATGAAAGTGGAGGGTTTGGAGGGCGGAGCGTGGTCGAGGGACCTCTGCGGGCGGCCGCAAGAGCCGCCCCTCCATAAGGGGTGGGTCGGCATTGCTGTGTAGGGGCGGGGCTTGCCCCCGCCCGCTGCTGGCACCGAGTTGTCACTCCGAACCCGGACGAGTAGGCCGACGGACTTTCAAAGCAACGGGAACGAAGACGCTCTGCTCGACCAAGAAAGACAATCAGCTCCAGGACTTCAGGCGCGGCCAGATCGCCTCGAGCGTCCAACCCCTGGGTTTGCGGCACACGAAGAGCGTGAAGTGCTCCTGGGCCATGGCGTACTCGTGGCCGATCTCGGCGACCGCCCGGACGTCCTCGAACTTGCGCTCCAGCACCTCGCGGCGGTCGCCGAGGACGATCATGACGTTTCCGGTGTACCCGCGCGGCCCCCAGTACCAATACGTGAGGTGGCCGCTGATCGCCTTTGGCAGCCCGAGCGCGGGACCGTAGAAATCGATCGCGCCCGCCTGCCCGTAGTCGTTCCCGAAAATCGCGCAGCGCTCGCGGTCGGCGGCGGGCAGGGCAAAGTACGCCTTGGCGACGGCCTGCGCCATCTCCGGCCAGCCGAAGCGGTCGGCGAAGAGCTGCGGCAGCGCGCTCGTGGTGCGGTGCTCGATCCGGGGCGGGTTGAGGTGGATCGCCCGTGTGTATCGCAGATAGGTCTCGGGCGGCAGCAGCGGCATCGCGATCGGCGCGAGAGTCGCGGCCGCAATCGCCACGACGGTCGCGGATGCCGGTCTTGCCCATCGCAGCCCGGGCGAGGCGAGCCAGGTCTCGAGCGCCACCGCCCCGGCGGCGAACAGGAGCGGGTAGGCGGGGAGCGGGTAGTACACGCGGCCGTGGACCGCCAGCAGCACGGCGATGGTGACGGCGTAGGCGAGCCCGAGCGCCCGGTACGGCCGTCCGGCCCGGCTGGCGAGCAACCGCCACACCCCGGCGAGCCAGATCGGGGCGGCGAGCGGTCCCGTGAAGACGGCCTGCTGCGCCATGAACTCCAGCGGCGAGAGCTCGACGTTGCGGCCGTTGCGGCGGATGTTGGCGAGCATCTCGAGGTGAGGGAAGTGGTGCCGGATCATCCAGATCAGGTTGGGCAGGAGGATCAGGAAGGCGATCGCTCCGCCAAGCAGAAACCAGCGGTTTCTCATCAGCCTGCGCTCTGGGGTGAAGACGAGGCCGGCGACGAGGGCGAAGCCGAACAGCAGCATCGTGTCCTTGTTCTCGAGCCCGATCCCCGCGAGCACCCCGAACGCCAGCCACAGCCTGGTGTCTCCGGTCCTGATGATGCGGATCAGCACGAGCGCGCACCCCATCCACAGCAGCGGCTCGATCGAGTTCATCGAGAGGTAGCTGGAGACCAGCAGGTAGCCGGGAGCCGTCGCGACAGCGAGGGCGGCGAGCCCCTGCGCGAATCTCCTGCCGCCCAGCTCGCGCGCCAGCGCGCCGGCGAGCAGGACGAGGGCGGCGCTGGCGAGCGCCGGGAAGAGCCGGATCGAGAGCATCGAATCGCCGAACAGGGCGCGCGCGAGCCACGCCTGCGCCGCCGTCAGCGGCGGCATGTCCACGTACCCCCACGCGAGGTGCTCCCCGCACGCGAGGAAGTACAGCTCGTCGATGAACAGCCCGTACACCTTGGCCGTGGCGAGGTGGAGCGCGAGCGTTCCGAGTGCAATCAGGCCGACGACGGCCGACCCGCTTCTCCACCCACGTACGAGCGCGGCGCCCACGCCGCGGCCGGCACCGCCCGTCAGCATCTCGGGCTCCTTGTCGCGCGCCTCCTCACCCACCCGATCCCCCTCTCGGTTCACCTGCGGCCCGTCTGGGCCCTGCCCCCTACCACGAACTCGCGAGCGGGCCGATCTCCTTCTCGACGGCGACGAGGATGTCGCAGCGCTCGACGGCGGCCATCATCGCGTTGTGGTCCGGGAACAGCGGGCGGTCCTCCTCGAGGTGCTCGACGACCTTGCGCACGGCGGCCTTGGCGGCCAGGGTGCCCTTGCCGGGGGTGAACTCGCGGAAGTCGAGCGCCTGGGCGGCGGCGATCAGCTCGATGCCCAGCACGCCGTACGCGTTGGTGAGGATCTGCCTGGCCTTGAGCGCGCCGTTCATCCCCATTGAGACGAAATCCTCCTGGTCGGCCGCCGCGGGGATCGACTGGGTGCACGACGGAGTCGAGAGGATGCGCTGCTCGACGATCATCATGTCGGCGGTGTACTGCGACAGCATCAACCCGGAGAACATCCCGGCGCCCTTGGTGAGGAAGGCGGGAAGGCCGACCGAGAGAGCCGGGTTGAGCAGCCGGTTGAGACGGCGCTCGGAGAGCACGGAGACCGTCGTGAGCCCTGCCGCAACCATGTCGAGCGGCAACGAGATCGGCGTCCCCTGGAAGTTGGCGCCGGTGAGCACGCGGTTCTCCTCGCACACGAAGATCGGGTTGTCGGCCACGCCGTTCAGCTCGATCTCAAACTGCGTGCGGGCGTACGCGAGCGCGTCGCGCACCGCGCCGATCACCTGCGGCGTCGAGCGCATCGAGTAGGCGTCCTGCACCTTGACCTTGAGCTTGCCGGTGACGAGGTCGGAGCCGTCCATCACCTGGCGCAGGTTGGCCGCGCACGTGACCGCGCCGGGGAAGCCGCGCAGCTCGTGGAGCTTGCCCTGGTACGGCTTCATGTTGGCGAGCAGCGCCTCGAGCGACATGGCAGCCGCGACCTCGGCCTGCTTGATCCAGCGATCGGCGTCGTAGAGGATCAGGCAACCCATTCCGGTGATCAGGTTGGAGCCGTTGATCGCGGCGAGGCCGTCGCGGGCCTGCAGCCCGGGGACCGGGATGCCGGCCTTCTCCATCGCCGTGGCCGTCGGCATCCGCTCGCCCTGGTAGAAGCTCTCGCCCTCGCCCATGAGCGAGAGCGCGAGCTGGCTCATCGGCGCAAGGTCGCCGCACGCGCCGACGCTGCCCTTCTCGCACACGACGGGGGTGACGCCCTTGTTCAGCATGGCGATGTACGTGAGGGGGATCTCGGGGCGGCAGCCGGAGTACCCGCGGGCGTGCACGTTGATGCGCGAGACCATCGCCGCGCGCACGTGCTCGATCGGGGCCGGCGCGCCGATCCCCGCAGCGTGGTTGTAAATCAGGTACTTCTGGAACTGCTTGACCTGCTCGTCGGAGAGCACCACCTCGGAGAACTCGCCGATCCCGGTGTTGACGCCGTACATGATCTCGTGGGCGACGATCTTCTTCTCGAGCATCCCGCGGCACTTGACGATGCGCTCGACGGCGTCGGGCGCGAGCTGCACCTTCTCGCCGTGCCGCGCGACGTCCACGACGTCTTCGATGGTCAGGTGCTGTCCGTCCAGGGTCACAGGCATGGGGTGGTCCTTCCCGACGGCTCCCGCGCGGGAGCGTCAACTCCGGCGGCCGCAATAATACCGGTTTTCACAAGCGTGGAGCGGCCGCAGGGAAAACCAGCAGGGGGACGTACCGCCACCAAAGGGAATGAGCCTCGTGCTGACCCGGTTCGAACGTGCCGGACCTGTTCCGGCGACTGAGGGTGCGATCACGCTATGCTTGCGCCGGACGAAGCCCCGGGAGCCGACATGCCGAACCCAGTGCTGTACCTGCCGGTGATCACCACGCTGTTCTCGCTCGCGTTCTCCGCGGCGCTGCTGCGGCGCTACCTGACCAGGGGGCGCGGGCCGCACCTGCTGGTCTGGGCGATCGGCGTCCTGGTCTACGGTGTCGGCACGTTCACCGAGGCGTTCACGAGCGTGGTCGGCTGGCGCGAGGGGATCTTCCGGGCGTGGTACATCTCCGGCGCGCTGCTGGGCGGCGCCCCGCTGGCGCAGGGGACGGTGTACCTCTTGCTTCGCCGCAAGACCGCGAACGTGCTCACGGCGTGCCTCGTTACCGTAGTGCTGGTCGCGTCCGCCTGCGTCCTGGCAAGCCCGGTCAATCTCGCCCTGGCCGAGGCCCACCGGCTCTCGGGCAAGGTGCTCGCGTGGCCGTGGGTGCGCGCGTTCTCCCCGTTCATCAACACGTACGCTCTGGTCTTCCTCGTCGGCGGAGCAATTTTCTCGGCGGTCCGCTTCTCGCGCCGGAAGGAAACCCACCACCGGTTCGTGGGCAACGTACTGATCGCCATCGGCGCGCTCCTGCCCGGCATCGGCGGGGCGTTCACCCGCTTCGGGTACGTCGAGGTGCTCTACGTGACCGAGCTGATCGGCCTGACGCTGATCTACGCCGGCTACCGGTTCAGCATCGGCAGCCCCCTCGCAGCGCCGGGCGCTCCCGCGATGCAGCAACGCCCCGCATAGCGGACCCAGCCTGGACTATTCCTGAGGGTTCTGCTGCGAACGCGGATCTGGCCGGCCTGGCGGGCGTACTCGAGGTTCGGAGCCTGCGACGTATCGCAGAGGATACGACTCGGCTCCTCGCCCTGGAGCGAGCGAGGCTCTTCTGCCTCGCGAGCTCGGGGGTGCGGGGGGCGTGAGGCGCTGGCGGCGTGGGAGGGGTGGGGCCGTGCCCCCCGCGGCAGATGGTCGCCCACCATGCCAGCCAGCTGCGCGTTCTCGCGACGAACCCCCACGAATAATCCAGGCTAGCTACTTGACCTCGGCTGCTGAACCCTTGACCTCGCGCCAGGGCTCGGCGCGTCCACCCAGGTACCTGGCCAGGAACTCCTCGGTGCGGCCGTTGAAGTCGAGACGGTTGGCGGGACGCGCGAAGCCGTGCCCCTCGTCGGCGTACACGATGTAGGTCACCGGCAACTTTCTCGCCCGCATCGCCTCGACGATCTGGTTCGACTCGTTGATGTTCACCCGCGGGTCGTTCGCTCCCTGACCGATCAGCAGCGGGGCGCGGATGGCGTCCACGTGGAACAGGGGCGAGATCCTCCGATCCAGCGCATCGTCCTTCTCCGGGTCGCCGACGCGCAGCAGGAACTCGCTCTTGATCGGGGCCCAGTACGGAGGGATCGAGGCGAAAAGGGTCTTGATGTGGGATGGCCCTACGATGTCGACGCCGCAGGCGTACAGCTCGGGCGTGAACGCGAGGCCGGCCAGCGTCGCGTACCCGCCGTAGGAGCCGCCGTAGATGCACACCCGCTTCGGGTCGGCGATCCCCTTGCCGATCGCCCACCGCACGGCGTCGGTCAGGTCGTCCTGCATGCTCCCGACGCCCCACTGCCCGTTGCCCGCGTTGAGGAACTTCTTGCCGAAGCCCGTGGAGCCGCGGAAGTTCACTTGAAGGCAGGCGTAGCCGCGGTTGGCGAACCACTGGACGTCGGGGCGGAACCCCCAGTTGTCGCGGCCCCACGGCCCGCCGTGGACGTTGAGGACGAGGGGCAGGTTGTGGGCCTCGATGCCCACCGGGAGCGTCAGGTAGGCCACCAGCTCGTAGCCGTCGCGGGCCTTGATGACGACCGGCTCCATCGCGGCCAGGCCGGCCTTTTCGAGCTCCGGCTGGTTGACGAACAGGAAGTCGGCCTTGTGCGTGTCGCGGTGGTACGCGTACCACGCCACCGGGCCGTTGTCGGAGCTGAAAGCCACGACCCAGTTCCGATCGGCAGCGTCCCGGCTCTGGATGGCGAACACGCCGCGGTGGATGGCGCCGATCGCGGCAAGGTCGTCCCGCAGGTTGGGGTCGATGGCTCGCCACTCGGTCTTAAGGTAGTTGAACGTGACCGCCTGGACCTCGTGGGTGTCCGGCTGCACGAGCACGCCGGAAACGTCGCACCTCGGGTTCGATGCGATGGTCTCGAGCTCCTTGCCGGTCGCGGCGTCCACCTTGACGAGGCGGGTGGTGTCCGAGCCGATCGAGCTCTCGACGAAGAGAGCCTTGCCGTCCGCGGTGAAGTCCTCGACGCCGCCGTTTTCGCCGAACGGCCAGACGACGAGGTCGCGCCACGGCGCGTCCCTGCGGTCGCGCACCCGCAGGATCGTGCTGCCGTCCTTGGGGTTCCTTGCCATCGCGCCGCGGATCTCGAAATCGGGGTCGGTCTGCCACGCCACGACGTCGCCGGGGTTGACGGTGTCGGGAAGGACGGCGCCGGTCGTGAGGTCCACGCGGTAGATGTCGAACACCCGCCGGTCGCGCAGGTTCAGACCGACCAGCATCTCGTTCGGGTGCTTGCGATCGAGGATCACGCCCTCGGCGCGGATCCCCGCGAAGGGCGTCATGTCGCGGATCACGTTGCTGCCGAGGTCGACCGAGTAGACGTGGAAGTTCTCGTCGCCGCCGACGTCCTGCTGGTACAGGAGGTGCTTCCCGTCCTGCGCCCAGAAGTGGGTCCGGATCCCGCGGTGGGTGTCCCTGGTGACCTGGGCGTCGTCGTCCTTGCCGATCGTCCGAACCCAGACGTTGAGGACGCCTTCGGGCGACGGCGCCAGGAACGAGAGGCGCGTCCCGTCCGGTGAGATCTGCGGTGCGGCCTTGACCGGGTTGCCGAACAGCACCTCGCGCGGGATCAACGGCGGCAGCTCGCCCTGGGCCAGCGCCGCGGCGCCGAGTACGATTACGATCGCAACCAAGCCGGAGAGTGTCTTCCTTGTCATGTGGAATCCTCCTTGAGCGGATCTCGCCCTCGACAACACACCCAAATCGATGCGGGAAGGTTCTCGTCGCGTACGGCACCGGCGCCCGCGCACTACTCGTACCTCAGCGCGTCGATCGGGTCGAGCCGCGCGGCCTTGTACGCCGGGTAGGTCCCGAAGAAGAAACCGACGAGGCCCGACACTGCGAGTCCCGCCACGATCGCCCACACCGAGATGCTCGTGGGAAACGGGCTGACCAGCCCGACAAGCTGGGACATCCCGATGCCGACCGCCACGCCCATCGCGCCGCCCACGAGCGAGAGCGTGATCGCCTCGGTGACGAACTGCAGGCGGATGTCGGACCTGCGGGCGCCCAGAGCGCGCCGCACGCCGATCTCGCGGGTGCGCTGCGTGACGTTCATCAGCATGATGTTCATCACGCCGACGCCGCCGATCACGAGGGAGATTCCGGCAATGACGAGCATCGCGGCCGAAACGCCGCCGGTGATTTGCTGGAACGTCCGGATCGTGCGCTCCGGCGTGCGGACCCCGAAGTTGTTGGGCTGGGAGAAGCGCAGGCCGCGGCGATCGCGCAGGATCTGGGTCCCCTGCTCGATCGCGAGGTCCACCCACTCGGATTTCCTGGGCACGGTGGCGATGACGCAGCCGTAGGTGCGCTTCACGTCGGGCCAGATGCGGTCGAAGTTCCCGATCGGAATCTCGATCTGCTGGTCGGCGCCGGAGTCGAAGAAGCCGCCCTTCTTCTCCATCACGCCGATGACTCGGAACGGGCGTCCGTTGATCTCAATCTCCCGCCCGATCGGGTCGATGCGCGGAAACAGCGCCTCGACGATCCCGGTCCCGATCACCGCCACCGGCGCCGAGTGCGCCTCCTCGCTGGCGGTGAAGAAACGGCCGAGTTCGACGAAGTGGTTGTTGGCGTCGGGATAGCTGTGAGTGACCCCTCCCACGCTCGCATCGTTGCTGCGGCTGCCGCGGAAGCGGACCTCGACGTTGTCGGTGTTCCACCGTTCCGGCGAGACGAACGTGATGGCCGGCGCGTAACGCCGGATCGCCTCGGCGTCGTCGAGCGTGAGCACCGGCCGCAGGCGCTGCTCCTCGGGGAGCGGGCCGCCCCCCCCGAAGCGGTCGTCCAGGCGCTGGAACTGCACCAGAGTCGCTCCGAAGTTCTCGAACTGCGAGATGAAGGTGCGGTTGAACCCCTGCACGAGCGAGACCATCACGATGACGGTCCCGACCCCGATGATGATGCCGAGGCAGGTGAGGAACGAACGCAGCTTCTGCTCCCGGATCGCGCGCAGCGCCGCGAGAACGTTCTCGCGGCGTGCGGCGACGACCTTGTCCCACCGGCTCATGCCAACCCCGCGGGAAGCCGACAGCCGACAGCCGACAGCCTACAGCTCAAAGACGAGAAGGGGACGCCGGCTGTGAGCTGTCGGCTGTGAACTGTTGGCTGTCTTCCCATCATTCGTCCCTCAGGGCGACGATCGGATCGAGACGCGCGGCGCGTATCGCCGGGAGCCAACCTGCAAGGAGTCCCGAAAGCGTCGCCACCGCGAGGCCCGCGATGACGAGAAAGGCCGTCACGCGGGCCGGGAACGGGCTCCAATGTCCGACCCCGAGCGCGACCAGCCAGCCGAGCAAGACTCCAATCAGGCCGCCCACGAAGCTTTGCGCCACCGCTTCGAATAGGAACTGGCGGTGGAGGTCCCGTCGGCGGGCGCCCAGCGCCTTGCGGATCCCGATCTCCCGGGTGCGCTCGACGACCGAGGCAAACATCGTGTTGGCGATCGCAACGCCGCCGACGACCAGGGAGATCGAGGAGATCCAGATTACGAGCGCGAACGCCGAGAACGTGATGCTGCGCCAGAGAATGTTCAGCGCCTCCGCGTCCACGATGCCGAAGGGGTCGGGCGCGGAGAACGGCGTGCCGCGGCGCGAGCGCAGGACGAGCCGAACCGCATCCTCGACGGGCTGACGGGAACCGGCGTCGGGGACCTCCACGAAGATGTCGAGGCTGCGGGTGATTCCGAAGGTGTGCCGGTACGCCGCCAGCGGTACCAGGACGAAACGATCCTGGCTCTGGCCGAACGTGCTCCCCTGCTTTGCCATGGTGCCGATGATGTGGAACGCCCTCCCCTCGACTTTGATCTCACGCCCGACCGGGTCCTCGTGAGGGAACAGCTCGTCCTTGATGTCCCACCCGATGACGGCGACGGCGCGCCCGGCATCCGCCTCGTTCTCGGTGAAGAACCTGCCGTCCTGAAGCTCGAGCCCGATCATCCACGGGAACTCGTACTCGGCGCCCAGCACGAAGGTGTCCGCGAGGCGGTGCCCCCCGGCATAGACCGGGTGCGTGGAGAGCACCCTGCCGGCAACCCGCCGCGCCTGGGGGACGAGCCGGCGCACCGCCTCGAGGTCAGCTTCGGTGATGTCCTTGCGCTTGAGCGCTTCGAGGAACCCCTCGCGGCTCCTGATGATCCCGAACTTCGTGAAGATGAGCGTGTTGGGGCCGAGGCCCGAGATCACGTCAGCGGCGTACTTGTTGAGGCCCGAGACGACCGAGATCACCGCCACGATCGTCGCCACCGCGATGATGATGCCGAGCAGATTCAACGCTGACCGCAGCTTGTGGGCGGCCAGCGACCCCAGACCCGTGCGGACGATGTCCTCGAGGATCATCGGCTTTCGGGCTCGCGGAGGCTCGGGTTCCGTCCCATTTCCGGCCTCGTCAGCCCTGCGGGCCGCCGCCCGGTGTCTTGTCGACGACGACTTGCGCGCCGGGCGTCAGGTCGCGGAGCGCTCGGAACGGCCCGACCACGATCTCCTCCCCTTCCTTGAGACCGCTTGCGACCTCGACGTCGAGCTCGCCCCGGATGCCGGTCGTGACGGTCCGAAATTCCGCCTTCTTTCCGGCGATGACGTAGATGCCCTCGATCTCGCGACCACGGGAGGCGACCGACTCCTTCTTGGCGGAACTACTGGCCGGGCCCCCGCCGGGCGCTGCGGCCGGGGTCGGCGTCCCCTTGGCGTCCGGTGCTCGGAGCACAAGGGCGCCGATCGGCACCGTGAGGGTGTTCGCCTTGGTCGCGGTGGTGATATCGGCTGTGACGGTGAGACCAGGCCGGATCCTCTCGGGGTGCTTGAGGAGGGTCACCTTCACGCTGTAGTCGGTCCCGGTCGCCGCGCCCCCGAGCGCCGAGGTGCCCTGGATCGGGCTCGACCCGATCTCCGAAACCTCGCCCGGGAACTTCTCGTCCGGAAATGCGTCGATCCGCACGTCAGCCTTCTGGCCGATGCGCAGCTGCGGCACGTCGGTCTGGTCGACTTCAAGCACCGCCTCGATGATGGACATGTCGGAGATCGTCATCAGCACCGTTCCGGGGTTGTTCATCGTGCCGGTGATGATCACCTCGCCCTTCTCGATGTTTCGTCGCGTGACGACGCCGTCCATCGGCGCGCGGATCTCGGTCTTGTCCATGGAGTCCTGGGCGGACGCCAAATCGGCCCGCGCCTGTTCGACCTGCCGCTTGGCGCGCTGCGCCGATGCCACCCCTTGCTCGTACGTGCTGCGGGTGTGCTCCCGGTCGGCCTCTGCCAGGATCCCGTCCTTGTACTGCTGATCGGCGCGCTCCAGATCGCGCTTGGCTTGTGCCGTGGCCTCCTGCGAGCGGGTCAGTTCGGCCTCGAGGGCCTGCAGGTTGGACTTGGCGCTGTTCACTGCGGCGGCGTAGCGGGCCTGATCGATGACGGCGAGAAGATCCCCCTTCGTCACGCGGTCGCCCTCCTGGACGTTGAGCGCCGTCACCTGGCCCATGATGTTGGCTGACAGCTCCACCTTGGTCTTGGCCTGGACGGTGCCGTTGGCGGTCACGAGCTGGACGAGGTCCTTGCGCGCGACCTTGGCGGTGCGCACCTGGATCCCCTTGTTCTTGCTGCTCACGATCGCCGCCACAACGGCGGCAATCACGACCGCCAAAGCGACCCCGATGATGATCTTCGTACGCCCTCTCATGCACAGCTCCTCTGCCAGGCCTCTTGGCCGGCCATCTCGTGCAGCCTCCGAGTCCGACGATTGTACGCGCCGGGTCGCGCAAGGTTACCCAGGAGCCCGTCCGAGTGAGCGGGTGCGGTCGCTCCATTACACGGGCAGCCTCCAGGCCGGCGCTATGCTGGAATTGTGCGCGACCCGCGAGGCGGGCGCCGCACCCGGCGATTGACAGGCGGACGCGCGGCGTGGTCGCATGCAGCGAGGAGCGGCAAGGTGAGCGCTGAGCGGAGGACGACTCGTGCCGGACCGCTGATCGTGACCGCGGCGGGCGCCCGCGCCACCGAGGAACGTATTTTCGCGGACCTCGGGGCGCTCCTCCCGTCGTCTGCAGCCGACGTCGGGCTGCTCGCGAAGCCGATCGTCGTCGTCGTCCCGTCCAGGAGCCTGCGCCTGCACCTCGCAGCGCGCCTGGTGGCCGTGCGCGGGCGGGCCGTCGCCGGCGTCGAGATCGTCACGCTGCACTCCCTCGCGGCCCGAGTCGTCTCCCGGCACGGGGCGGAGCCGCATCGGCCCGGACCGCGCCTGCTGCCCGTATTGGTCGGCCGTTTCGCCGCCTGCGAGCCGGCCCTGCGGCTTCTCGCGACCGCGATCGAAGACGGCGTGTCGCCCATTGTGGCAACCGTCCGCGACCTCCTCGACGCCGGTCTCACGCCAGCGGCCGCAGACGCACTCGCGGACCTGCTCGAGGGTCACCGGGAGGAAGCCGAGCGGGAGCGTGCGGCGGCCCTCGTGAGGACCGCCTCGGCGGTTGCCCGGGTGCTGGAGGCGGGAGCGCTGGACCTCGCCTCCGACGTGCTGCGACGTGCGGTCGCGCTTCTCAAAGCCGAGCCGGAAGCGTTAATACCGGCCCGGGCAGTGTTGATCCACGGTTTCGCCGACGCAACCGCTGTCGCGACGGACCTAATCGAAACGCTGTTGAGCCACTGCGGCGCCCGGATCTACCTGGACCGTCCGCCGGACCCGGTGGATGCCTCGAAAGACGACCTTGGCGTCGCCTTCAGCAGCCGTTTCCTCGAGCGGCTCGAACGCGTGGCGAGCCGGATGCCGGCTGATGCGAGACCGTCGCCGCCTCCGAAACCTGAGATGTTTCATGCCCCCGGGACGCAGGCCGAGGTGCGGGAGGTCGCACGCCGGATTCGCGTGCTTCTGGACAACGGGGCGCAGCCCGAGTTGATCGGTGTGGTCGCACGCGATCTCGATCCCTACACCCTCGCGATCAACACGCACTTCTCCCGCCTCGGGATCCCTTTCTCGTCGCTCGATACGGCGGGCTCCCTGGACCCCGCCGGGCGCCGCGTGCGTGCGCTCGCCGACCTGCTGCGCCGGGGCAGCCAGGCTCCCGCCGACAGCTGGCTCTCCGCCGCCGGCGGCCTAACGGGGTTCGATCTCCGCCTGGCGCTGCACGCCTGCGGGGCGGCTCGCATCCGCGACGTGGCCGAACTCGACGCCGATGCGCTCCTCGACGACGGCGGCGAGCTCGTGCTGCCGATCCGACGCGGCCTCGCCGAGCTGCCGGGGGAGGGCGAGAGCGGCGAAACGGCACGGGTCGCCCCTCGCCGGCGCCTGGCCGGCGCCCGCCTCCGCCGGGCGGTCGGGCAGGCCGTCGCATTCGTGAAGCTTGTGGATTCGTGGCCGCCCGATGCGAAACCTCACGAGCACGTCCGCCGCCTCGAACGGCTGCTGGAGTCTGGACTGGGCTGGCGGCGCACCCTCCCCGGCGTGGAGCGCGTCGCCGCCGCGCTGTCGACCCTCGCCGCGGAGCTGCCGGAGGCGCTCGCGCTCAGCCGCGAGGAGTTCTTCATGGTGGTGCGGCGAGAGCTCGAGGAGACGAGCGCGAGCCCCCTCGGCGGCGCGGGCGGAGGCGTGCAGGTGTTGTCGGTGACCGAAGCCAGGGCGCGGACTTTCGGCCACCTGTTCCTGGTCGGCCTCAACCGGGACTCGTTTCCCCGTCAGGTGAGAGAAGACCCGCTGCTTCCCGACCGGCTGCGCCAGGCGATCGAGAGAGACGTCCTCCCCCAGGTTCCGGTCAAGCGGGTCGGATTCGACGAGGAGCGATACCTGTTCGCGCAGCTCCTCACGTCCTCCACGCGCGCAACACTCTCCTGGCAGGTGTGCGACGACGATGGCAAGGCCCGCCCGCCGTCGCCCCTGGTGGCGCGGCTTTGCCTGGCGGATGGGGTCGGGGAGCCACCCCTGGTCGGCTTCGCGCTCACGCCAGCGCCCGGCGAGCTGAGGCCCCCCGAAGAACACGCGGTGCTCGCCGGCCTGCACGGCTCGCGCCGCGACTTCGGCTGCGCTCTGGAAGTGGCGTGCGGCGGAAGCGCCGCCGCGCGCCTCGCCGTGCTGGAGGAGCTCGACCCCGACCGCACGACCGCCGAGGGTCGCTGGCGCGCCGCTACCGTGGGGCCGTACCTCGGGTTCGTCGGCGCGTCGCGGGAGGGCGCCGACCCGAGACGGGGCGAGCCGGCGGTGACGACCGCCGAGAACGTGGCCGCGTGCCCGTGGCAGGCGTTCCTCAGGCGGATCCTGCACCTGGAACCCTCACCGGACCCGCTGGCCGCGGCGCCAAGCGTGGACGTCCTGGTGGTCGGGCAGACGGTACACCGCGCCCTTGAAACGATCCTGGCGGCGGGACGGCGCGACCTGCCGCGCACCGTCGAGGGTGCCGTGGCGGCGCAGCCCGTCCCGGTCGGACGGCCCGCTGCTGCCGAGATCGACACCGCCCTGCGAGAGGCCACGCTTCGGGTCGCGCGCGAGGAAGGCCTCACGATGGCCGGCCTCGAGCGAGTGCTGGAGGAGAGGGCGCGGCCGTACCTCGAGATTGCCGGACGGCTTCTCTGGCCGGAGGGATCGTCCCAAGTGTTGGTTCTGGGGCTCGAGGCGTCGGGCGCTGCGATGGTGGAGGATGCCGACGGGAGGGAGCACGAGCTTCGATTCCGCTCGGACCTCGTGGAGGAGGCCAGCGGCGGCGTCCGGCTCACGGACTTCAAGACCGGTAAGCCGTTGTCGACGGCGAAAACGGACCGCACCAGACACGAGCATCTGCTCGCCGCAATCCGGAGAGGGCAGGCGCTTCAGGCCGGAGCGTACGCGCTGGCCGTGCCCGGGCGGCCCGCGGAGGGACGCTACATCTACCTCCGGCCCGACCTCGAGGACTTCGGGCGAGTGCTTGCGGTGTCGAGCGAGGACTCAGGCCTGGCGCAGGCCGTTTCGGTGGCGGCGCGCGCGATCCTGGGCGTATGGCAGGAAGGGAGCTTCTTCCCGCGCCTCGAGGAGCCGGATAGGCCGAAGGAGCCTCGGCGCTGCACGTACTGCGAGGTCAGAGACGCGTGCGTACGCGGTGACAGCGGGGCGCGCCGCCGGCTCGCCCGGTGGGCGGCGGCTCGGCGTGGGAGTTCGGAGGGGCTCGGTGACGCCGAGGCGGCTCTCCTCGGATTGTGGAGTCTCGCGGACGAGGGCGCCGAGGGCGGCGAGGAGGACGAGGAGTGAGCGACCCCCGGACGACCGGGTTGGCCGTCGCTGCCGATCGCGAGGCACGCCTGCGCGCCCAGACGGTGTTCGACCGACCGCTCGTGCTTGAGGCCGGCGCGGGAACCGGCAAGACCGCGACCCTGGTAGGCCGCATCCTTGCCTGGTGCCTCGGTCCCGGTTGGCGGCGCGCCGCCGGCGAAATGCGCGCGCGCCAGGAGCAGCTCGGGAGGCAGGAGCCGGTTCCCGCGGATCGCATCGCGGCACGCGTTCTCGACGGCGTCGTGGCGATCACGTTCACCGAGGCGGCGGCCGCCGAGATGGCGAGCCGGGTCGCCCAGGCTCTCGCCGACGTCCAGAAGGGGGCGTTGCCCATCGGGATGTTTCCGGAGGCGTTGGCCGGCGCCGGCGGCGAGGAGGGGGACCGTGCCGCTTCGCTGCTGGTCGCCCTCGACCACCTCCAGGTTGCGACGATCCACGCGTTCTGCCACCGCCTGCTCGCCGCCGCTCCGCTGGAGGCCGGACTGCACCCGAGCTTCACGGTGGACCCGCAGGGCTTCGCCTTGGCGGAAGTCGTGCAGGAGGTCGTGGAGGCGGGGTTCCGCCAAGCGCTGGCGGCGCCCGAGCGGAGCGCGCTGTTCGGACTCGCCGCCCAGGGCCTCGATCCGGCTCATTTCGCCGAGGCGCTCGTCAAAATGGCGAGCGACGGCGTGCCGCCGGATGCCCTGGATTCGGACCCGCTCGGCCGGGACGCGGTGAGCGCGCTCACGGCGGACGTGCGCGAGCTCGCTTTCGCGATACGCGGCGCCGTCGGGACGCGCCTCGCGCGCTCGGGGAGAACGAAGAACGCCACGGCGATAGCCGACGGCGTCGAAGCGCTGACCGACGCGCTTCAACGCGAGGACCCACCCGCGACCCTGGCTGAACTGCTCCGCGTCGTTGGCGGTGCGCTGCCCGACAACCTGGTCAAGCACCTGGAGAAGTGGGGGAAGAACACCTTCACCGCGAGCGAAGCCGACTGTCTGGGAGATGCGACCGCCGGTCTGATCAGTCCCGCCCGGGAGCTGGCGGGGCTCGCGAAGCACCTCAAAGCACTCGACCCCGAGTTGCTCGACCTGGCGCGGCGCGCCCTCGGCCCGCTCCTGGCGGAGGTGCACAGGGCGATGAGAGCGCGCGGTGCGGAGACGTTCACCGCGCTCCTGCGGGACGCGCACGACGTTCTTTCGTGCCACCCGGAGGTGCGGGCGCGCGCCCGTGGCGAGATCGCCCAGCTGATGGTCGATGAGTTTCAGGACACCGACCGGCGGCAGTGCGAGATCCTGCGCATGCTGGCCCTGGACGGTCCCCCGGAGGGACGGCCGGGCCTGTTTCTGATCGGGGATCCCAAGCAGTCCATCTACGGCTGGCGGGATGCGGACCTGGCGGCGTACGACGCTTTCCTTGCCCTTGTCCGCGGTGAGGGAGGCGAGGTGATCTCCCTCTGCGTGAACTTCCGCTCGCGCCCCGAGATCCTGGCCGAGGTCGAGCGCGTCGTGCGGCCGGTGATGCGGCGCGAACCCGGGATGCAGCCGGCTTTCCAGCCGCTGGTCCCGTGTGAGCAGCGCTCGGGCGACGCGGGGCCGGTCCCGGGCGGGCGGGCGCCCGTTGAGTACTGGGTCTCCTGGACCGCGGCCGAGGGAGCGGCCGGCACCCTCGAGGAACCCTCCACTCAGGAGGCCGTGGAGCTCGAGGCGGCGGCGCTGGCGGCGGACATCCGGCAGCTTCGCGAGGGGGGCGTACCCTGGGGGAAGTTCGGCGTGCTCTTGAGGAGCACGGGGGACCTCGACACCTACCTCCAGGCGTTCCGCGACGCTGGCGTGCCGTACACGGTGGAACGGGACCGTTCGTACTACCGCCGGCGCGAGATCATCGAGGCCGCCGCGCTGGTGCGGATCGTGCTCGACCCCGGCGACCACCTCGCGCTCGTAACGGTACTGCGGTCAAGCGTCGTGGGTGTCCCGGATGCGGCACTCATCCCGCTCTGGACGCGGTCTTTCCCGGATCGCGTCAGCGGGCTCGTCTCCACCGACGGGGGCGAGCTGACGGCCTTGCAACAGCTGGTTCTGGAGGTGGCGACGAGGCTCCCCGAGGACGTTCCCGAGATTGAGCGCATCCGGGGGTGGGAGCGGAATCTCAGCGATTTTCTGGAGCACCTTGCTCGACTGCGTGTCTCGTTCCAGACGGACCCGGCAGTGGTGTTTGTCGAGCGGCTTCGCACCCTCACGCAGTTCGAGGCGAGCGAAGCCGCTCGCGCTCTCGGGAGGTACCGCGTCGCGAACCTCGACCGCTTCTTCCGCACGCTGATGGAGGCCATGGAGACGAACGCCGACCCCCACGCCGTGCTGCGCGCCCTGCGCACGGCGGTCACCGAGGCCCGCGAGGCCGAGGAGGGCCGGCCGCTCGCCGCAGCGGAGGACGCGGTGCGGGTGACAACGATCCACAAGGCCAAGGGCCTGGACTTCGCCCACGTGTATCTCCTGCAGGCACAGAAGCGGTCGCGCGGGGGAACGCGCCCGCGGGTGGACCTGGAGGAGATCGGCGGGCGGTTCGAGTACGTGCTGTTCGGCGCCGCGACACCGGGGTGGCACGCAGTCGAGTCGCGCCGGCGCAAGGTCGGCCAGGCTGAGATGGTCCGTACGCTCTACGTCGCCATGACTCGGGCCAGGGACCGCCTCGTGATTGCCGGTATCTGGCCGACCGAAGGGGCCTCGTCGGGTTCCGGCACGCGCTCGCACATGGACCTGATGTCACGGCGCGACACGCCGGAGGGAGGTCTCCTCGCAGCGGCGGCGAGGGCACGGGCCGGGGGTAGGAGCTACGATGACGGCGGCGGCGTCCGGTGGGAGTTCCCGGCCCTGAGATCGATCGGTCCCCCCTCTGCCGGACCCGTGGGTGCGTCGGTGCTGCCTGCTGCGGAGGAGATCGGCCGTCAGGCGGTACGGCTGGACGAGCTTCGGCGGGACGCAGAGGCCCGCCAAGCGAGGGTGTTCTCTGCGGCAGCCTCGGAGGAGGCGCACCGGCTGCTCGCGGACGCCGTCGCCGGCGAGCGCTACGGTGAGGGGAGCGAGTTTCGGAAGGACCTGGGCAGCACGACCCGCGGGGCTGCCGCCGCGGCAGGCAGTGCGGTACACCGGGTTCTCGAGCAACTCGACCTCACGGGCGATCTCGAAGCCGGTCTCGCCCAGGGGAACGAGCGGCTGGCAAGAGCCCTCGAAGATCTCGTCGATCCGGGCGCCATGGTGGGTGCTCTCGCCCGAGCCGAGGATCTCCTGAGGCGCGTGGCCCATGGTCCCTTGCTGGACCGGCTTCGCGCGATCGCGGGCCACGTGATTGCGCGAGAGCTGCCCGTGCTTCTCGCGCCGGGCGACGCGGCCGGCGCTCCGGTGGGTTTCGTCTCCGGCACGATCGACCTTGTGTACCGGGACCCCGACACCGGGGAGTTGGTGATCGCGGATTACAAGACCGACGAGGTGGACGGCGAGACGGAACTCCAGGAGCGTGCGGGCGCCTACGCTGCGCAAGGAGCGGTCTATCGGCGCGCGCTGCGGGAGGCGCTCGGACTCTCGAAGGACCCCTGGTTCGAGCTCTGGTTCATACATCTCGGGGTGGTCGTGCCGGTTCCCTTGCAGCCGAGCTGTTGACCACCGTGCGCGGCTCGCAGTTCATCCAGCGTCTCAAGCGCACAAACCGGTCCGGTTGTGGCAAGATGCGCGCGGCAGGGCCGTGAATGGCGCGAGGGAGTGTCACGATCGAGATCCGCCCGGCGGACAACGAGGAAGCGGTGGCGAACGCCCGCACGCTTTTCAAGGAGTACGCGTCCGCACTCGGGCGGCACCTCTCGTTCGAGGAGTTCGCCCGCGAGCTCACCGATCTCCCCGGCGAGTACGCTCCTCCGCGCGGAGCGCTCCTGCTGGCGAGCTGCAACGGGAGGTTGGCCGGCTGTGTGGCGCTCCGACCGCTCGGCGAAGGTGTCTGCGAGATGAGGCGCCTCTACGTCCGCCATCACTTCCGCGGAAAAGGGGTCGGCAGGCGGTTGTCGGCTGCGGTGATCGATGGGGCGCGCGAGCGCGGCTACCGTGCCATGCGAATCAGTTTTGCACCCTGGATGGAGGAGGCGATCGCCATCTACCGCGCGCTCGGCTTTCGCCCGATCGAGGCGTACCGGCCGGACGTTTTCGAGGGTTCGCTGTTCTTGGAGCTCGCGCTGTGAGCCTCGCCTCCGGCTCCTCCACCCCTCGGCACCTCTGCGGTTTCTTGCTAGCTCTTCGCGGGGCGGCGGTCGAAGCGTAGCGTCTTCACCCAGGTCTGCTTCTCCCGTTTGACGAGGTCGAGCCAGAGCGCTTTCGCCACGACGAGTATCCACAGCTGGCAGTAGGTGAAGTACGCCAGGACGATCAGTCCGATCTTCGCGAATGAGTCCTCTCGGTCGTACGAGAGGGCGAGCAGGATCTCCATGATGAAGAGCAGGAACGCGAGGACCCACACGGCAGTGTAGGGCCCCGGGAGCGGGATGGCGACGAGCCGGGCCAGGCTAGCCAGGAAGAGAAGGTCGGAAGCAACGATGGCCACGAAGAAGACGTAGTAGAGCGACAGGAGATACAGCACCTCGATGGCGAGAACCTTGTCCTTGAACTTCGGGATCTGTTTCACGAACTTGGTTGCAACGTAGTTATTGCCCCGGACCCATCGTGTGCGCTGCTTGAACCACACGCTCCAGGTCTCTGGCTCCTGCTCGTGGGTGACCGCATACGGGATCACCTTGATCCGGAACCCTTCCATGTAGATCCGGATCGACATCTCGGAGTCCTCGGTGATCGCGCTCTCGTCCCACCCGCCGAGGTGGTCGAGGAGGGGGCGCCGGATGACGAAGTTCGTGCCCGGCAGCGTGGAGACGCGGAACAGCTTCCAGCGGCCCGCCTGCACGATCGACTGGAACGACAGCGTCTCGACGTTGATGAAGCGCGTGAGCAGGTTGCGGTCCTTGTTGACGGTGCGGAACTTGCCGATGCAGGCACCGAGCTCCGGGTGGAGCAGGAGTTGCGCTACGAGGTAGCGCAGGGCGGAGGGGTCCGGCGTGTTGTCGGCGTCGTAGACCGCGATCAGGCCGGCGTCCGTCTGGGCCAGCCCGATGTTGAGCGCGCGCGACTTCCCCTTGCCCCCTTCGCCCGGTTTGACGCTGATGAGCCGGATCCGTCGGTCGCGATCCGCGAACTCCTGGACGATGGCGCCGGTGTCGTCGCTCGAGCCGTCGTTGATCACCAGGACCTCGTATCGATCCGTGGGGTAGTCGAACGCCAGCATCGCCTCCAGCGTGTTGCGGATGACAAGGCCCTCGTTATGGGCCGGGATCAGCACGGCAACCTCGGGCCAGTCGAAGCGCATAGCGTCCACCTCGCGGCTCTCTCTGGCGGAGCGGAGCGAGTGGAAAAAGCCAGCGACGGTGAGGACGAGCTGGTAGGCGATCATGAACCAGATCAGGATCACGGCCAGAACGAACACGATCGACAGGTCGAGCTGGAGCGCAGTCTCGCTCATGTCGCCCGCCGGGGGGAGCGCGGGCGCACGCGCACGATCAGGTAGAGGGACGCGAGAAGGCCGACCGACAGGCCGCCGAAGATCACGATCACGTACGAAGACCAGAAGCTCGTGATGTCGACGCCGTAGGAGACGGTGCTCTGGGTCACCAGCAGGACGGAGTGCTCACCGGGCGGGAGGATGAGCGCCTCCATCCCGTTGCCCTTGAGGGCCTCGAACGACGTCTCCCGCCCGTCGACGAAGAGCGCGAACGGCTGGCGCGTGAGGGTCGCGATGCAACGGTTGTCCGATCGATACCCGAAGGTCACGCTTCGCTGGGAGCTCTTCTGGTACAGCAGATCGCCGGTCAGCGACAGAAGGTGAGAATCCGGCGGACCCGGCTGCAAGGCCTGCAGCGTCGGCTGGACTTCCAGGATCGTGTAGCTCCCCACCGGAAGGAGGAACCGGCCCCTTCCCAGCGTGTGCAGCCTTTGGTTGTCTCGCCAGATCTCCTGCACGTCGCTCGCGAGCTGCAGCACGATGGGCGTCGGCGTCTTGACTCCCCACCCTTCCTCCAGCCTGGTGACCTTGGTGCGCGCTGCGTAGGCTGCCGGAAGCAGGGCGAGGTCCTGCTGGTTGATGCTCGACTCCGAGTAGATCGCGACGCGCTGCGCGCCCCTGGCCGCCGAGTTGACCAGCCACGCAGCTTCCGTGCCGGTCTGGATGCGCGTTGGGAAGGGCATGATCGCGTTCTCGGCGCGGAACGAGAGGATGTTGAGGTCGAGGGCCAGCTCGTCGGGAGCCACGAGGCCCGCGTAGCGCGCGGCTGTCGCTTCGTAGCGCCGCGGGTCGGTGGACCACAAGCTTTCCGGGTCCTCGATCTGGAGATTGAAGACGTGCTTCGTGCGGAGAGCCGCAATCTGCCGCGCGTCCACCCCGAGCCATGTGCGCATCTCGGGCACCGCGAGGCTGTCGTAGACGGTCACGATCGTCTGAAAACCTGGTTTGCCTTTCGCCACCGCGTCGGCCATCGTTAGCAGCGAGTCGTGGAGCTGAACGACCTTGGCGACTCGGTAGCGGCCGAAGGCGGCCAAGGCCGCGGCATCCCGCCGCCAGAAGCGCGGCGAGGCCTGATCGAGGAGCTCGATCGGGTCGAACCCGGCCTGGTGTCGGAACTCGTTGCGGGCCGACGGGTGCATGGGCGTCAAGAGCTGCGGGTCTTTCATCCCGCGTCCCGCCTCGAAGCACAGCTCCCCGATGTTGACACCGTCCCAGTCGTTGCCGGCCAGCAGCGTGCGATAGAACTCGATCGCGGCGGCCAGGCACGCCGGATCCGTCAGGGCGACCGGATACCGCCAGGTCGGTCGCACGTCCTCGCCTTTGTAGTTCTTCTCCCGCCACTCCGGGTGGTCCCGCCAGAACTTCTCATTGACCTGGGGCGGCTCGATCCAGCAGTAGACCAGGATGCCGTTGGCGTGACAGAGGCTGATGAGGCGCCTGTAGTCGTACGTCCACTTGGCGTACTCGTGCCAGCCACCTACGTGGAGTACGCGGATTCCAGCGGCTGCCCACCGTGGGACGAGTTGCTCGATGCTCACGGTGTGCCGGTAGCCCGGGTCGAAGTACATCTCGAGCTGTTCGCGGCGGATCATCGGCGTGAGCGCGAAGAAGTGCTCCACGTAGTGCACCATGTACGGGAAGCGGGAGTAGCCGCCCGTGCTGGCCGGATCGAACCGGGTGCCGAAGAGGATGAACCGCCCGCGTCCGTAGCGCCTCCCGATCACCACGGGCATGTCGGTGACCTCATCGGTCGCGAGAAGCTCGTCGTTGTCCGTGGTCTCGAACTTGTTCATCACCTCGCCCGACTTCCAGTGCAGGGGTTCGTCCGGGAAGAGCTGATCCCGCACCCGCTCGATGAGCAGGGTCGACTCGAGAAACTTGACGCCCAGGGCGGTCGCCAGGTCGTTGCGGAAGTCGGTGATCAGGTTGCCGCCGTCGGCCACGAACTCCTTGAGCGCCTCGATCTGCTTGGCAGTGAGCGCCTCGGTGATCGTGTACGGGACGATGACGAGGTTGTGCTCGCCTGTGTCGATCGCCAGGCTCGGCGTCAGAGGCACCCGCTCGACCGGGATGTTGACTGCCTCGAACGGCGCCGCGAGGCTCGCCTGGTCGTTCGCTGCGCCGCCGGTGGCTTGCGGGTCGTAGAGAAAGAGAGCATCGGCCGGCCGGTGCGGCTCTTCGCTCTTCGAGAGCCGGGCCAGCAAGGCGCCGGCGCGGTTCTTCGCCGTCTCCCACAGGGACACCGCCCGCTCCCGGTACTCGCGTGGTTCGGCGACGTAGATCCATCGGGGTGGGAGTTTCACCTCGCGCTGCACCCGGCCGTGCAGACGGGTGGGAGACACCTCGCGCCTCACGACCTGGCCGTCGCCGTCGAGCCACGACTCCCGCAGGTACTGGTCGGCCAGTGCGAGGTTGATCGTCGCGTTTCCGCTCGCGATGGCGCGGTCGTCCATCAGGACCGTGTTCGGCATTTCGCGGACGTCGACGAACGTGTACCCCAGCGCCCGGAAGCCGTCCACGAGATGAGCGAGGAACTCGATCTTCACGAACGGGTGGAAAAACGCCGACGCGAAACCGTCTCGCACCGCCAGGTTGGCTTTCGCGAATGAGAGCAACTGGTCGACCGCCTCTTGCTCCTTTGCGGGCTTCGGATCGAGAGGAATGTAGCCGAGGTTCTCGGGCAGTATCCGCTGGCCGTACATGTCGCGCTTGATGACGTAGGGGAAGTACTGGCTGTAGTCGAGGTTGTCGAGGACGAGCCGCTGTTCCATTGCGGTCGAGAAGTGCTCGGCGATGACGGAGTAGTCGAGCGTGGAAGCGCTGTAGTGCGGGGTCTCCCACACCAGGGGGTAGACTCCGTTCTTGATGCACTCCACGACGCCGTCACGCAGCTTGCGCGCAACGTACTCCTTCGAGTCCATCGGCAGGACCCGGTTCCGGCTCTCGTCCCAGAACTCGTAGTCGGAGGCACTCTCGCCCTTGTACTGGTGCGTCGTGCCGTGCAGGACGATCGTCCCGCCGTGCTCCATCACGTAGTGGAGGGCGTCGACGTAGTCCGGCTTCTCCGACATCGCGACGCGAGTCTGCGTGGCAGGGTTGACGTAGTAGGGGATGATGCCCACCAGGAACGGGATCCGACGTGCCGAAAGCAGATCGGCGATGGCGCGCAGGCTCGCGGGGTCGGAGAACGGGTTCGTGTCCTCGATTCGGATGAGCGCCGAGTGAGAGCGCGGATGGTCCTCGTTGAGGATCTCGTGCAGCAGATCCGCGAAGTAGAGGTATCGATCGGCCTCGGTTGCGTACGAGAACGGCGAGTCCACGAGACACCAGAAGGACCCCGAGCGTATTGCGTACGGCACCGTGAGCTTGTTCTTGCTCGATGTCGTGGTGGCGAGAACTTGGCAGCGGGCCGGATCAACGACCTTGATGATGTTTGCGTTGGGTTCGCTCTTTGTGAAGCGGTACTCTCCGGCCTGAACGGAGTCGAAGACCGAAGTCGTGTCGAACCCCTGTGCGACGAAACCGAAACGACTTGCCAGATCGCAGGAGCGCCCGAACTCCGCGAGACCGGTGTTGAGCCAGACGAAGGTGGCCTGGGCCGCGTACGCATCCCGCAGGAGCGCCGGTGGGGGGGCGTAAGCACGCGTGTAGCCGATGAAGAAGGTCACGTCGAAGCCGGCATTGCCGTCGGACTTGTATGTATCTGCAGATTGGAGAGTCACATCGGTCTTGAAGTGTCCGAGCAGCTGCCAAAGCTGGCGGGCGTCCCCGAGACCGCTCGCCACCGGGGTGGGGCCGGGCTCGTACAGGACGAGGATCTTCTTGACTCCGTCCGTGGACGCCGCCAGCGTCGCCGTCGCGGCCAGGAGGACCGCCAGCGCTGCGAGACGGCTTCTCCTCGCCCTGCCGAAGTCGGTGTAGTTCGTGATGCGGTGTTTCAAACCCATCCAGCCTTGCCGAGCCCCGTCGTCCCAACGTGGAATTTCGCAATGCACCGCGAAGGTGTTCCCGGTCAGGATGGTAGCACGCGGGGACGGGCCGATTCCGGTGTGCTACCGTCCCCCCGTGAAGCGGGGCGTCGGCGTATTCACCCGGCGGTTAGGGCCGCTATTGGCGGTGTGTGCCGCGGTGACTGGCTTCGCCGGAGTCGCTCTAACCGGGAGCAGGGCCGGTGTGTCGCCGACACCCCGTGGGGCGCCGGTCCCCCGGGTGGGGTTCACGGTGCACTGGGACTTCCTCGCGAGCGCCGACGACGCCGAAAGGCTCGTGTCGTTCGCCATCGAGAACGGGGCCGAGATTCTCAACGTCGTCCCCCCGCCCCACATCTGGGAGGACCCGGCAAGCCTCGCGATCCTGAAGAGGATCTTCGCCCAGGCGGCCGCCCGCGGCGTCGGCGTCGTTCTCAACCGCATCGACGGCAGCTCTCTCCCGGGTGTCGGGGGAGATCGGCGCAACTGGCTGTACAGCAACGTCCTGACGGAGCGCGGGCGACTTCCATCGGGCCGGCCGACGCCGGATTTCTTTCTCTCCACGGTGGGCAAGCCGGAGTACGAACGCTGGTTGCGCGAGGAGACCGCGTTCTACGCCGACGCCTTCTCCTCCGAACCCGCGCTGCTGGCCTTCGGCGTCGGGCTCTTCAACGAACCGTTCGTCTCCCAGCGCGGGAGCCTGCTGTGCTTCGACGCCTCGACCGATTCCTACGAGATCGCCCAGTACACGCCGTCCGTGGCCGACCTCTGGCGGCGGTCTCTCGCGCAGAGGTTCGGCGGGATCGCCGGCGTGAACAGCCGCTACCGCACCCGGTTCAAGGCGCTCGACGTGGTGCCCATGCCTCTTAATGAGAACGATCCCTCGTTCGGTGATGCCTCCGCCGCGTACTTCGACTTCGTCTCGACGATCAACGCCTGGGTCGTGCGGCAGATCGACGAGTGCAGGGCGCTCTGGCGCACGCGCGCCCGCCGAGGTGTGCCGTTCATGCTTCAGTTCTCCGGGTACGTGCCGGAGAAGCTCGAGAAGGGCCGCGCCGCCTTCGCGGCTCTCGACATCTTCGACTGGATGACGCGGGTCGATGCGCTGGGTCTGTCCGCCTACACCAACTGCGAGTACCCGGACCTCGGCCACGCCTCGGTGGTTGCGATGGTCGACTTCCTCCGCCTGGGCCCGCTGCTCGGCACGCCGGTCTGGGTCCTCGAGGGAGGCAGCGAGTGCGACGGCGCCGTGCTCGACCGCGATGAGCTCCGCTTCTTCGCCACCGTCGCCGCGCCGCTTCGCCCGGCATCCGTGATCTACGAGTTCCTCAAGATGAGCTACGCGGAACACTTCTCGACGTCGGCGGGCAAGATGATGTCCGTCGCCGGTGTGCCGCGCCCTCCGGCGGTCGCGGCGGTTCGCGAGGCCCTGCAGCGGGCGAAGGCGTCGGTGCCGGCCGGCTCGACGACGTACGTCCTCGACGACCTCACCGCCTTGCCCGAAGACGCCGAGTTGCTCGCCGCGCGCAAGCGGCTCGCGCGGCTGGCAGTGACCCGTCCCATGACGTTCGTCCCTCCAAGGGCGCTCTCGGCGCTTCCACGGGGGGCCACGCTGGTCGTGCCATCGCGCGCCGAGATCTTCGCCTGGCGGGAGCGCCTGGCGGCGCAGGGTGTGACCGTTGCCGGCCCGGAGACGGTGTTCGAGCCTTTGCAACGCTGAGGGCTCTCTCGCGGTAGACTTGCGTCAAGGAGCCTTCATGAACGAGAAATCTACCCGTGTGTTCCGGCCGGTACCGGTCCCAGGCCCGGCCCGTTTGTGGTTTGCGATCCTCGTGGCCGTGCTCGGGGTGCCGTTGCTCTGGCTGCTGTTCGAGCTGCTGCGTGTGCCGACGATCCGGTATGTCGTGGACAGCGCGAAGCTGACGATCTCCAGCTCTCTCGGATCGTCCCGCCAGGAGAAGACGATCTCGCTCGCGAGAATAGCCGAGGTGCGCCCGGAGTGGCTTCGCGACCGTTCGTTGCGCTTCGGGACGGAGAAACCCGGATACTGCGTGGGCTTCTTCTCGTACCCGCGACTTGGCGAGGTCTTCCAGATCACCGACTGCTCCGATCTCGGCGTGTTGCTTTTTTCGAGCGGCGAAGCGACCCCGGTCGTTATCGCGCCCGCCGACCGCGACGGTTTCCTCAAGGCGCTCAACACCGCGCGACCCGGGACGTTCGAGCCTCCCGGGGAAAGAACGGCCTCGTGGTGGCTCACGCTGGCCACGGTTCTGGGAATTCTGCTGGCGGTCGTGCTCGTCCTCGCGATGATCTTCTTTGTTGCGCCCGCCCGGCTGTCGTACGTCGTTGGAGGAGGCACGCTGACGATCACCACGCTGTTTGGGCGGCGCTCGATGCTGCTCGCCCGTGCCCGCGCGATGCTCCACCGACCGCTGCTCGGCCAACGGCTCTCCGGAGTGCCGCTGCCCGGCTACCAGGTGGGCTCGTGGATGCTCGACAGCATGGCGACCACGGTGCTCGCCTCCGCGCGCGACCAGGACGGGGTGATCGTCGAAGGCGACGGCCGGTTCTTCCTCAATCCTCTGGATCGGGAGGGATTTCTTTCGGCACTCGCAACCGAGGGCGCCACGGTCGTGACCGATACGGCGTTGCGTCGCCGCTGACCCGACCGGTCACGTTCCTTCCACTGCGTGGAGGCTATCTTCTTGGCCCTCTGGGCGGGTTTTGTTTTGCCCCACGGGCTCGGAGGGGTCGCTCGGGCTGCGCATCGAGCGCAGCCCTCCGACCCGCCTCCGCGTGCGACCGAGCTGGCCATCCCGGCGTGCGGACCCTCGCTGTTCCCCTCCCTCGCATGAAGCGCTCGGTCGGGGCCAGCGTCTCCACCCGCCGGTCTGGCCGCTCGGTACCCGCACGCTCCGGCGCCATATCTCCTCGACCCGCGGGGCGGATTCCCCCACCCACCCGCCTACAAAGGCACCGCCCGCCTGCTGCAGGTGAGCCAGTGGCCGATCTGGCACCGTGCGATCGTTCAGATGCGCGGCCTCGGCCGGATCACCGCTTGACCCGAGGGACGGGACCGAAAAGACCCGAGCATTGTTCACGAGGGCAACGTCTGTGCCTGCTGCAAGCGCTAGGCATCAGCGCCTGACGATGCGTTTGCTTCGCGCCGACGGGTTCGCCATTGCCACAGCCCCGCCGTCACGCTCTGCGGAAGTCGGTACCCAAGCTGGCGGGCCACCATCACTATCTGGCCCCGATGATGCGCCTCGTGGGCGACGAAGTACGTCAGGACATGGTCAACGTCCAGCGGAAGATTCCGCCACACGTAGGCCTGTGACGGCGGCACCTGCCCGCCCCGATCGTTGCCAAGCTGCAAGAGGGCCGCGATGCCGCGACTGCTCCGCTTCAGGGCCGACCCAAGTTGCCGAGGCGTGACGGTCCGCTGATCCACCCGCATCGGCGAAACAATCCCGTGCTCCTCGCCCAACGTCTTCACCCAGCTGCACCGCGCGTTGTGGAGGTGCGCCGCGATGCTCCGGACCGTGCGTGTCGAGATGCCGGGGACCGTCGCACGCCAGAGGGGAGCCGGGATGCGCTCGATCAGGTACTCGGTGACGCGGCTGTTCGTGCTCCACGCGGCAACCCGTGCGTCCTGCGTGTCAGGTGACCGGAGCATGCGCCTCCCTCCTGCAGATGCATCGATGCCCAACGCGGATTAGATGGACTAGTGGAAAAGGGCAAACCGAGCCTCGGAGGCTCTGTTTGCTCGATGGCGATAGGGTCATGAGGGCCTCCGAAGTGTTTCTAGGATATCACCCTGTGCGTTGTTGGCCCCTGTTGGAGGCCGTCAGGAAAGCGGCGACTAAGAATCCCGTCTAATCCATCCACAGGCTTGACGACTCGATGGTCTCCGCAGCCTTGGGGCGTGATGCGTGCAGCGCGCCGCCGAGAGTGGGCCAGATGCTAGGAGGGCGAGGCGGTCGGACCGGAGCATAGCCAGAGGCTATGTGAGGATCCGAACCGCCGAAGCCCGACAACGCAGATGGTCCGCTATCGGCGGCGCCTTCGTCAGGTCCGCAAACGGGGGGCGCCGGGGTGCCGCACGATCTGCTGCGACTCCCGCAGCTGGAGGACACCGCGCTGGACCAGGTTGTAGATGATCAGCTGGTTGTAGAGCTTTCCCCCGGGCAGGAGCGTCAGGATCTGGTTCACCGTGTAGCGTCCGTTGACGCGCGACAGGACGAAACCCTCTTCAGGAGCGCATTTGAGCTGGACGATGTCTTTCGGCGCGAGGGCCAACTCGAGGATGGTCGACGACCCGACCGGGAGCTTCTCCACTTCCTTGACGATCTCTTTTTCGAGTTCGTCGGCCGCAGCCAACGCCTTGGGTATGTTCGAGTAGCGTTCCCGGACCTCGAGGACTTTGCGGTAGGCCTCGAGGGTGTCTCCGAGGGCCATGCTGCTCTCCGCCTCCAGGATGCGGTCGCGCCACGTGGAGCGGTAGAACCCCGGGATGCGGCGAGGCGGCACGGCCGGCGGCAGGAGCTCGAACACCCCGTTCTGCACGCCCTGATACACGAAGCTGAGGACGGGGAACTGAGACATCCTGCAGGCGAGGGCAATCTCCTCGATGCTCCTCGATCCGTCGATCTGGGCAAGAACGGCCGCTCCCGCGGGGGTCAGGCGCGTCTCGTCGATCGGCTGGGTGACGCGCGGAATGCAACCCGTGTCCGGAATGACGGAGCTGATGTGCTTGCGCTCGTCGAGCTGACGGGCGCCCTCCAGGATGAACTGGTCGACGGTCAGCTGGAGTTCCTTGAAGTCCCGCCTGGGCTGGACATCGTCGAGGAAGAAGAACTCCCCCTCGCCCCAGTGCATCAGGTCGTAGATCGTCTCCTCCGTCTTGAGGCGTACGAGATGGTCGACCTGTTCGCGGGTGAGGCGGTTGGTCTGGACGAGCAGCTCGCCCAGCATGACGTTCTGCTCCTTCTGCCGGTCGAGCAGGTGCTCCAGCTCCTCCTCGGTGAGGATTCCCCACCCGACCAGGTAGTAGCCCAGGTGCTCGCGCGGGTTGTTGGACGTGACCGCAGAAACGAGTCCCCCTTGAAAGAGGATCTTCTTGGTGTAGCGCTGCCCCTTGATGACCAGGGTCCCGGTCTTGCGGCTCACGGAGATCCACTGCATGAGATCGGGGAACGGCATCGTCCGGAGGTTGCCAGAAACTGCCATCAACCCTCCGAGCGAGCGTTCTCAACTGAAAAGGTTGCCACGTCCTTGGCCTCCGGGCGCCACATCAGCATTCAACACGATACTCCAGTTGGCTCGGCAGGACAGCCACCTCGCGGACCGCGACCGGCCTCATTGCGAGCGGTAGTTCCCGAACGCGAGCTCGATCCCGAAATCCTCCTTCTTCAGGAGGGCGATCACGGACTGCAGCTCGTCGCGGGACGGCGATGACAGGCGGACCTGCTCGCCCTGAATCGCGCACTGGACCTTCCTGAATTTCTGTTCCTTCACGAGTTTCACGATCGCCCGCCCCGTCTCGGCCGGGATCCCCTGCTGGAGCGTGACCTCCATCCGCACCGAGCTGCCGGCCGCGGGGGTGATCGGGCCTGCCTTCAAGTTCTTGACGGGGACGCCCCGGCGGGTCATCTTCCCCAGGACGACCTCCCACATCGCTTTCAATCTGAACTCGTCGGGCGCCGCCAGCACCATGAGGTTCTCCTTGCGCCTGAGCTCGATGCTGACCGGCAGGCCCTTGAAGTCGAAACGCTGGCTGATCTCCTTGGAGGCCTGGTTGACGGCGTTGTCCACCTCTTGGAGGTCGCACCCGCTGGTCACGTCGAACGATTGAATTGCAGCCATCCCGCGCCTCCCGTCTAGCTGTGGGCCTCTGCCGCCTGGACCTTGGGGCGGCGTCGGTGTCGCCGGCGCTTCTTCTTGTTGCCTCCCACCGCGCCGTGCGAAAGCTCGTCTCCGTCTGCCGGTTGTGCGGCCTCGGGAGGCGGCGCAACGGCGTCTGCAGACGCCAGGAGTCCACCCGGGGCATCACCGACAGGCGGCCCCTCCGTTCCGCCCTTGCGGTGCCGACGGCCGCCGCGGCGCCGCTTCTTCTTCCCGCCCGTGCCGACGGCGGCCGCGTTTACGTCGGCGTCTGCCGGCGACCCGGTCGAAAACTCGTCGGGAGGTTCGTGCTGTGCCTCCTCCCCTGCGTCGGCCGAGGTCACGGGAGGGGAGGCCTCATCTCCCGGTTTCCGATGCCGTCGCCCGCCTCGGCGGCGCTTGCGCTTCTTCTCCCCTCCCTCGTCGTCCGGCGCGGAGCCGCTGCTCACCAGGTCCGCTGCGCTGACGGCAGCCGGGCGCGGAGGCACCGGCGCGGTTTCCCGCACGATCCACTCAACCCTTTCCTCGGACCGGTGGAAGCTGGTCGCCGCGTTGATCTCGATCGTGATGTCAAACTCGCGCTCGAGGGCCGCGATCTCCTGCCGGCGCCCGTTCTGGAGGGCGTCGGCGAGCTCGGGGTGGAGCCCGACGCGGACGGCCTTGAGACGGCCATCGGCCGCTCGCGCCTCGATGCTCCGGAGGAGCCTCAGGCTGACGAACTCGGGAGACGGGATGGTCCCCGTGCCGGAGCAGGTTGGGCAAGGCCTGTGGGTTCGCAGGGCGAGAGCCTGTTTGACGCGCTGGCGGTTGATCTCCAGCAGGCCGTTGGGGCTGATGCGGCCGACGGTGGAGCGCGCTTTGTCGGCCTTCATGGCGTCGCGCATCGCCTTCTCGACGGCGTGCTGGTGCTTTCGCGACCGCATGTCGATGAAGTCGACGACGACGAGGCCGCCGATGTCGCGGAGCCGCAGCTGCCTCGCGACCTCTGCCGCGGCCTCGAGGTTGACCGAGTAGATGCTCTCCTCGTGGGACGCGCCATGCGAGGCCCTGCCCGAGTTGACGTCGATCGCGGTGAGCGCCTCGGTGGGGTCTATGACGATCGATCCGCCGCCGGGCAGCTTCACGTTCCGGCTGTAGATCCCTTCGATCTGCGGCTCGACGTTGAATCTCGAGAAGAGCGGCATGCGCTCGGTGTAGCGGACGAGGCGCGTCTTGGCGCGCGGCATGGAGGCGCGCATGTACGCTTCTGCTCTTTCGAACACCGCGTCGTCGTCCACCAGCACCTCGTCGATGGAGCTGTCCAGGAGGTCGCGCAAAGCCTGCACGACGATGTCCTGGTCGGAGTAGATCAAGCGCGGTCCCTTGCCCTTCTTGATCTCGGCCTGGACGCGCTTCCAGAGCCGGAGCAGGGCCGCGAGGTCCGCCTTCAGAACCGCCTTCGTCTGTCCGAGCGCGTTGGTTCGCAAGATGATGCCGCACCCTTCCGGCACCTCGAGCTTGGCCGCCTGCTCGCGCATGGTGGCGCGAATCTCCTCGTCCTCGACCTTGCGCGAGATGCCGCGCGTCTGGTCGAACGGCGTGAGCACCAGGTACCGCCCGGCGAAGCTGACGTTGGTCGTGAGCGCAGCCCCCTTGGAGCCGACGGGGTCCTTGGTGACCTGCACCAGCAGGGAGTGGCCGCGCTCCAGGGTCTGGTCGATCCGGGGGGCGGAGTCGCCGGTAGGTGGGGTCCGATGGTACGCCTCCGCAACCACGTCGTGGGCCGGGAGCATCCCGTCCCGCTCCGCGCCGAAGTCCACGAAGGCCGCGTTCAAAGCCGGGTTGATGTTCCCAACAATGCCGCGGTAGATGTTGCCTCTGGACAAACCTGCCTCGGCCACGGCGAGTTGGTACGTGTCGAGCGTGTCTCCGCTCATGATCGCGACGCGCACCTCTTCGGCGCGCTGCGCGTTGATCAGCATTTTCCGGCTCAAGCGATCTCCAATCGGTCGGCCCGCGGCCCGCGAGTGGCGATCCCCGTGCGTGCACGAGCACCGGTCCGTCACCCGGCCCTTGGCCCCAGCGTACAAGGTTAGCATCCCGCTGCCGGGTTCACCCGGCGCCGGGCGGGGTCAGACGCAGACGCGGTTGCGCCCCTCGCGCTTGGCCTTGTAGAGCGCTTCGTCCGCCCCCCGGAGAACCTGATCGGGTGCGGCGAACCGGCCGCAGGGCTCGGCGACCCCGATGCTCACGGTCACCGTGATCTCGACCGCCGATTCCGGGCGCTGTCGGACACGCTTGGGTTTGCGGGCGGGCCGGTCGGGCGATCGCAGCGCGAACCCCGACTCGGCAATTGTCGCCCTGAGGTTCTCGAGGTCGAGCAGGACTTCGTCGCGAGAGCGGTTCATGAAGACGAGCGCGAACTCCTCGCCGCCGACCCGATACACACGCACCCCGCTCGCGGCCGCCTCGAGTCGCGACGCGACCATCCGCAGTATCTGATCGCCCACGTCGTGGCCGTACCTATCGTTGACGGCCTTGAAGTGATCCACGTCCACCATGGCGATCACGTAGCCGGCCGCGAGCTTCTCGAGAGCCTCGTCGAACGCCCGCCGGCTCGCGAGCCCGGTGAGAGGATCCCTGAACGCCATCGCGAACGTGCTCTCGAGCAGCGCCACGATCAGGATCAGCCCTCCGGTGGCGAAGTAGAGCGACGCGGATCGGTTCGACTCGAGAGCCGCAAAGCAGGCGACCAGGGCCCACAGGAACCCGGCCGCGAGAGCGTTGCGCCTCAGCGCGCACAGCACGCCGACGGCCGCGAACGAGCCGGCGAATGCGACGAGCGAACCGTCCGGCATGTGCATCGCGGGTGCGAGCCCGGCCGGCAGTATGCGCCGCCCCAGCAGCGAGACGAACCGGGGCTGGTACGAGAGCCACGCGAACGCAACGGCGGCGGGCTGAGCCGCAATCAACGCCAGCCGGGCGAAACCGTTCGGGGTCAGAATCCCCCGCTCGCGGGCCAGGCAGAACCATGTGAGGTCGAGCGGGAGCAGGAACGCGGTTGCGTTGAACGCCCAGCGTGCCGCGTCCTCGCTCACCGCCGGTGCGCCGAAGCGGAGGAGCATCCGGTCGGCCAGAGCAATGGCGACGACGGCGAGAACCACGCGCCCTCGCCGAAACCTCAGGCCGAGCAGCACGCCCGCCACGAGAACGATCCATGGGTAGACGCGGAGGAAAGCCGCCAACTCGTCCGGCAGCGGCCGGGTGACGCTCGCGGCCAGCGCGGCCAGCGCCAACAGACCGGCCGGAACGACAAACGATGAGAACACGCCCATCCTTGGAACGACCTTCCCGTCTGCCGGCAGAGCATACGCCCACCTGAGCGGGGACCTCCGGGGTCTGGTATTTTGTGCCGATGTCAAGGAGCTTCGACATGAGAATGTTTCTGGCCGCTGGGATCAGCCTCGCAGCCTCGCTTGCCGGCCCCGGCTTCGCCGCGCAGCCTGCCCTCGATCTCCCCGCCGGAGCCAGGACGGCCGCCGGGGTGATCGACAAGGGTGTCCTCGAAAGCGCGGTGCGCTTCCTTGCCGACGACCTCTTGGAGGGACGGGCGCCCTCGCACCGCGGCGACGAGCTGGCGTGTCGCTACGTTGCATCCGTCATGGAGTCGCTCGGCCTCACGCCGGGAGGCCCAGGTGGCGGCTGGGAGCAGCGTTTCGAGATCGTCGGGATCACGACGACGGCTCCACCGACCTGGACGTTCGGCGCCGGCGGCAAGGAGACCACGCTGCGGTTCTGGGACGACTTCATCGCCGCCACCGGCGTCCAGGCGCCCGAGGCGGCGATTTCCGACGCCGAGCTCGTGTTCGTCGGCTACGGCATACAGGCGCCGGAGTACGGGTGGGACGACTTCAAGGGCGCCGATCTCAAGGGCAAGGTCCTCGTGATGATGAACAACGACCCGGACTGGGACCCAGCGCTGTTCGCAGGGAAGCGACGGCTCTACTACGGCCGCTGGGGCTACAAGTACGAGAGCGCCGCCCGCCAGGGCGCGGTGGGAGCGATCATCATTCACACCACGCCGTCGGCCGGGTACGGTTGGAAGGTCGTGCAGAACTCGTGGACCGGCGAGCAGTTCGAGCTGCCGCCGGCCGGTGAGCCGAGGATCAAAGTGCGGGCGTGGGCCACGGAAGACGCCGTCCGCCGCGTCCTCGCCGCCGGCGGTTTCGATCTCGACGCTCTCGTCAAGAAGGCCCGGAGCCGCGACTTCCGGCCGGTGCCGCTCGGCATCCGCACTTCGATCACGCTCGCGAACGCCCTCAAGCGCGGCGAGACCGGCAACGTGTTGGGGATGATCCCCGGCAGCGACCCCGTCCTCAAGGACCAGGTGCTGATCTTCAGCGCTCACCACGACCACTTCGGGATCGGCAAACCGGACGCCAGGGGTGACACGATCTACAACGGCGCGGTCGACAACGCGAGTGGCGTCGCGCAGGTGCTCGCGATTGCGAGGGCGTTCGCTGCGCTGCCCGAGCGGCCGCGGCGCTCGATTCTGTTCGCGATCGTGAGCTGCGAGGAGTACGGTCTTCTCGGGTCGGCTTACTACGCGGCGCACCCGACGTTTCCGGCCGAGCGCATCGCGGCCGACATCAACTTCGACATGGCGAACATTTTCGGCAAGACCCGGGACGTGGCGCTGACCGGGAAGGGCAAGTCCACACTCGACGCCGTGTTGGAGGCTGCCGCCGCGCTGCAGGGCCGGGTGGTCACCGACGAGGCGTTCCCCGATCGCGGCGCCTACTACCGGTCCGACCAGTTCAGCTTCGCCAGGATCGGCGTGCCGGGGCTCTACTTCAAGGGAGGCCTCGACTTCGTAGGGCGCGACCCGGGGTGGGGGGAGAAGGTCACCGAGGAGTGGCTCGCGGCTCACTACCACCAGCCGAGCGATGAGTGGAACGAAGGCTGGAACTTCGACGGCATGATCGAAGACACGCAGCTCGCCTTCTTCGCCGGACTCGCGATCGCGGACGCCGACTCGATGCCGAATTGGGTTCCAGGAGACGAGTTCGCCAAGTTCCGGAGGGCGGTCGCTGCAACAGGAGCAAAGTAGAAGCCGCATTTGCACGGAGGGAGCGATGAACCACGCAATGACGACCACGGCGTTTGAGCTGCCCGGCTACCGGGTGGTGCGGAACCTGGGAGTCGTACGCGGGATCACGGTGCGCTCGCGGTCGATCTTCGGCACCATCGGCGGGGCGCTGCAGACCCTGGCCGGCGGCAACATCTCGCTGTTCACCGAGCTGTGCGAGAAGACGCGCGCCGAGGCGTTCGAGATGATGCTGACCCATGCGGAGCAACTGGGCGCCAACGCCGTGATCGGCATCCGCTACGACGCGACCGAGCTGATGCAGGGGGTCACCGAGATGGTCTGCTACGGGACCGCGATCGTGGTCCAGCCGGCATGAGCGCCCGGCGGGGTGCTCGCGGCTGCGGGCCCAGCAGGGGGATGGCACCGGGCACCTTGGTGAGCGACACGAGCGGCAGTCGGCCCAGGAAGTCGCGGAGGCAAGAATGACACGACAGTTTGGAATGTGTGCTGCAGCGGCGTTCACGTGTATCGCCGTCATGAGCATGAGCGCTGCCCGCGCGCAGACGGCGGCACCGGTGGGCTCACCGCAGTCCGAGGTGGCGGCGGTTCAGACCGTGATCGAGGGCTTGATGGAGGCCCTCAACGCCGCCGACGTCGAGAGGTTCTCGCGTTTCTTTGCTCCCGACGCAACGATGTTCTTCCCCCTCGCTCCGCTCTTCCTGCGCCTCGAGAACAAGGACCAGATCACCAAGGTGTTCACCGTGTTCTTCGAGAGCGTGCGCAGGGGCAAGACCGGTCCGCAGTACATGAACCTCGTCCCCCAGGACCTGCGCATCCAGATCTGGGGGAGCACGGCTGTCGTGACCTTCCACTTCAGGGGACCCGATCTGGTCTCTCGCCGAACCCTGGTGCTCAGACGTGACGCAGGGAAATGGTTGATCGTCCATATGCACGCATCGGGGATCGAGGTGTCGAGGGAGTGATCCGGGTCCCCCGCGTGGTTCCCGGAGGCCCGGTGTCCAACCGGGCGGGCACGACCTCCAGAGGAGGCGAAGGTGCGCAAGGTGGCTGTGCCAATGTTGCTCCTGCTGTGGAGCGGGGCACCCGTTGTCTGCGGACAGGGAACCTCGGCAATCACAACGGCCGTCGCGGCCACCGCACCCTCGTCGCCTCTGGACGCCGTCCGGTTCCTGGTCGGCACCTGGCAAGGCGATGGGAGCGGGCAGCCCGGGCAGGGGAGCGGGTCGGTATCGTTCGCTCTCGACCTCGACGGACACGTTCTCGTTCGGCGCAGCCACTCGGAGTACCCGGCAACGGCCGGCAGGCCGCCGGTCGCTCACGAGGACCTCATGGTCATCTACCCCGCGCCCGGCCGGGGCGGGCTCGCGGCCGTGTACTTCGACAACGAGGGGCACGTGATCCCCTACTCCGTCGACGTGTCGAAGGATGGCAAGACGATCGTGTTCCAGAGTGAACCGGAATCGTCACAACCGAGGTTCCGTCTCACCTGCACCAGGGTCGCCGAGGATGTCGTGGACGTCGCGTTCGAGATCGCGCCCCCCGGCACACCCGCAGCGTTCAAACCCTACGTCTCCGGGCGGACCCGCCGCACGGGCCACTGAACGCACCGTGAGATTGACGCGGACCCGGCGCCGTTCCGACGTGGCGTGTGCGATTTCGACGGCGCCTCGGATGACGGGGTTTCGGGATCACAACGCGGGTTCAAGGACTGCGAGATAGAATAGGCCGTGCGACGGCCGAAGCTGAGACTCGTGATTGCGGTCCTCGTGGTTTCGGTGCAGGGCGCGAGTTCCCGGGAGCCGGCAGGCCAGACTCCCAACAGCTCGCACGAAAGGGTACCGTCGCCGGTCGCCGAGCTGAGCGTGGACCCGCTCGAGCGCGCGCTGGAGGGGGACCGTGCGCGGATCAAGCCAATGCTTGGCCGAGCGGCGAGGCTTTCATCGCTGTTGTCGAAACCGGAGGGCGTCGACCTCGACGTGCTCTACATCCAGATGACGCCGCTGTACAGCGCGTACTGCCTGGACTACTCGATCGACGGGCTGCCGCGCCTGTGCAGCGGGACCGAGAACGCCAAACGTTGGCCGGATCGTGGTGAGATCGTGACGTTCACGGCGCACTTCATGAACAAGGGGACGATCGCCTCCGGTCAGTTCGAGTACGCGTGGGCGATCGACGGGGTCGAGGTGGAGCGGGGGAGCTTCGCGAACCTGCGGCCCGGGACGGGGAGCGCTACGGTTTACTCGTGGCCGTGGGATCACGATGTGGTGAACGGGCGCCTCCTCGGGCAGCACACGGTGAGCTTCACTCTCGACCCGGACAACACGATCGTGGAGACGAACAAGAGCAACAACACGATCGCGGACCGCACGGACGCCACGCCGCTCGGGTTCCAGATCACGCCGGCCGTGTACCAGGCGCTGGAGACGCCGGTGGACCCGTCGCTGCCGTTCTCGGCGGAGGACTGGGTGCAGAAGCAGTTCCGGGCGATGAACGACATGTTCGCGCGTTCGATGTACGCGTCGGCACCGAACGGGTGTCAGGAGCGGGTTCGGATCGACCAGTTCAAGATCACGCCGCAGCAGGTCCCCAACGACGGTGCGATCGGAGGATGGTTCCTCGCGAGCGACGATCGCTTCAACGGCTCGGTCGACCCCACAACCGACCTCGACTGGGCGATGGTGCACGAGCTCGGTCACCAACTCGGCGTGATCGACCTCTACAACTTCGACTTCGCCGTGAACCAACCGCACCGGATCATGGACCTGAGCGGGCGCCCGGTCCTGCTCGAGCACTCGAGCGCGGATCTGCCCGGGCTGTGGAGCGCGGAGTGCCCGAACCCGCCCGTCGCCGACGAACACACCGTGGGCGGAATGAACGCCAACAAGGGCTACCGCCGCGGCTACTTCGGCGAGTACCAGTACGACCTGCCGGCCGTCACGCGGATCCGGGTGCTCGACGCGACCGGGACGCCCGCCGCCGGGGTGACCGTGCGGATGTTCCGGGTGCGGAGGTTCGCCGGGGACCCGCTCGCCGAGTACACGGCGCCCGGGATCGAGGTGACGACCGGGTCGGACGGGACGGCGGCGCTTCCGAACCGGCCGGCGGGCGGGCCGCTGACGACGGCGACGGGACACACGCTCCACGACAACCCGTTCGGCACGATCGACGTCGGCAACAAGAACATGTTCCTGGTCGAGATCCTCAAGGGCGCGCACCAGGAGTTCACCTGGCTGGCCAACACCGACCTGAACCTGCTCGCGTGGGGCGGCGGCGACACGTACGCGTTCGCGTCGCACGTCCCGGCCGCGGGCGCGCCGCTGCCACCGCCGTACCTGGACGGGACGTGCGACGGCGGCAACGTCGCGCTGCGGTGGGGCGCCAGCCCGAGCCCGGACGTCGCACGCTACAACGTCTACCGCACCAAAGGGCCGCGCGACGCGTGGGTCCCTCTCGCCCGGTCCGTGGCCGGCACCGAGGTCGCGGCCGTGCTCGACCGAACCGCCGTGGGGTACGTGGTCACGGCGGTCGACGGCGCCGGCCGCGAGAGCGCCTTCAGCGAAACGTTCTGGGCTCTCTCCCTCGACACGCCCAGCGGGATCGCGGTCGGTCCCGACGACCGGAGATACTCCCTCCTCTGGTCGGGGGGGATCGGCGTGCAAGACGGCTCGGGGCGCCCGCTCGACTGGCTGTCGATCGGCGGATACGACCACGGCCACCTCGCGTGGGACGCCTACGGCCACCTCCTCGTGACGCGGGAGAACGGCGGCACCGTCGCCGTGGTCGACCCGGCCGGCGAGGAGGGAACCAACATCCTGCAGGAGATCGGGGAGCTGGGATCGGGGACCGGCCAGCTCTCGGGGCCGACCGGCGTCACCGCGGTCGGCGACGCGTGCACGTGGGGCGGCCCGTACGCCGCCGACGCGCACACCCTGCTGCTCTGCCACTTCGACGGGACGGCGGACGGCGAGGGCGGCGCCCATGCAAGCGCGAGGGGCGTCACCTTCGTGCCCGGGAAGTTCGGCGAAGGAGCGCTGGTGGCGGGGTCTGCGACGCTCTCGTACGCGACGCCGCCCCTTTTCAACCCGGCCCGGGGCGCAATCGAGCTTTGGGTGCAGCCAAGCTGGGACGGCGATGACGGGAATGGCTATGTCTTCCTCCAGTCCGGCGCGGAACTGTCCAACGGCGTGAGCCTGTTCAAGGACGGGGCCAACAACCTGCGCTTCCTGGCGTGGGCCGACGGCGCCGAGCACGGCGTCGGCTATGGCGTCAGCCAGTGGAAGCGTGGCGACTGGCACCACATCGCCGTCACCTGGCAGGGGCTGGAGCTGTCGATGTACGTCGATGGCAGGGTCGTGGCGGAGGCCTCGGACTGCCAGTTGCCCGCCGACTTCGGCGAGCGCGTCTTCGTCGGGTCCAACACGGACGGGGCACAGCAGGCGAACGCGGTCCTGGACGAGCTCCGCATCAGCGACATCACCCGCTTTGGCGACAGCGACACGTGCACGTACAGGATCGTGGTCGCCGACACCGGCAACGACCGTCTGCAGGTGTTCGACGATCTGGGTCGCGTCGTCGGCGCGTACGGGGCGACGGGCAGCGGACCGGGGGCGTTCATCGCGCCCACGGGGATCGCCAGCGACGGCGCCGGTCGCATCGTGGTGGCGGACTCGGGCAACAGCCGCCTGCAGCTCTTCGATTTCGACGGCGCGAGCTTCACGTTCGTCCGGGAGATCCCCGCGGACCTGCTCGACGCGGACGGCGTCGCGATCAGGGGCGACCGCGTCGCCGTCGCCGACACCGGTCACAACCAGGTCAAGGTGTTCTCCGACACGGGCGAGCTCGTCGCAGCCTACGATGGCCCGAACGACGGCGTCCACCAGGGGCCGTTCAACCGGCCCATGGATGTCGCGATCGACGCCCACGGCCACATCGTCGTCGCGGACACCGGCAACTGGCGCGTGGTCGAGGTGATCTACAGCGAGCCGCACGTCGTCAGACGCAAAGTCCATCGAGGCAGCTGATACCGGTTTGCCGTCCGTCGTAGAGCAAAGGTGTCATCCCGAGCCCTTCGACTCCGCTCAGGGCGGGCTCCGCGAGGGATCTGGGAGGGGGCTGGTAGATCCAGGCTCTCCCCCACCCAGATTCCTCGTCGCTCCGCTCCTCGGAATGAGATGTTCGATGGCAAACCGGTTTGAAGCGACCCTTGGCCCTCCTTTCGAGAGACGCTCTCGCGATAGAACTTGTCTGCCGCGAGACGCCTCGTCAGGGCGTTGTCTGGGTGTCGAGGAGACTGGCGACCGATTCGAGGTCGGGCGGAACCGGATCGGGGATCCGGACCCTGCGGGCCGCCGCGGCGACGTCCTTGAGGCCGGTGCCGGTGACCAGCAGCACGACCCGCTCGTCGCGGGTGACCAGCCCCTCGTCGAGCGCGGCGAGCAGACCGGCAAGCGACGCGGCCGCGGCGGGCTCGGCGAACACGCCGGTCGTGCGGGCAAGCGTGCCAATTGCGTCGAGGATCGCCTCGTCGCTCACCGTCACGCCTGCGCCCCCGGAGGCGCGCACCCGGGCGAGCGCCATGATCGCGTTGCGCGGCGTCGCGACGACGAGCGAGTCGGCAACGCTCGCCGGGCCCGCCACCGGGGTCACCGAAGGCGCGCCGGTGCGTAGCGCCTGCGCGAGTGCGGCCGAACCTTCGGGCTGGACCACGATGAGACGAGGCGCGCGCTTGAGGAGGCGGCAGCGCACGAGGTCGGCGAACCCCTTCGCGATCCCCGCGACGATCACGCCGTCGCCGGCGGGGACGACGGCCACCTGCGGCCCGTCCGGGGCAAGGTCCGCGGCGATCTCGAGTGCCGCGGTCTTCTTCCCCTCGATCGTGAAGGGGTTGTAGGTGGTGTTGCGGTTGTACCAGCCGAACCGCTCGCACGCGGCGAGCGAGAGCTCGAATGCCTGGTCGTAGCTCCCGTCCACCGGCACGACACGGGCCCCGTAGCTTGCCATCTGCACCAGCTTGGCCGGCGGTGCCGAGGCCGGCACAAACACCACCGCCCGCACCCCCGCGGCGGCTGCCACGGCGGCAAGCGCCGAGGCGGCGTTTCCCGTCGAGGCGGTCGCGACGGTGGCGCAGCCGTACTCGACCGCCTTGGCGACCACCAGCAGCGATGCCCGGTCCTTGGTGGAGCCCGAAGGGTTGCGGGTGTCGTCCTTGACCCACAGGTGCGGCATCGCGAGAAGACGGCGCAACCCGGGCACGGGGAGCAACGGCGTGCCGCCCACGCGCAGCGGTGGGAGCGCGACGGGCGCTGCGACCGGCAGGAACGCGGTCAGCGCGCCCGGGTCATGAGCGCGCGCCGCCGGCCAGCACGCCGGGAGATCGTCGATCTCGACGCTCAGGACGCCGCGGGTGACGCCCGCGGGTTGCTGCAGGGCCGCGCAGGCGGGGCAGACGTAGCGCACCTCGGCCTCGCGGTACGTCGCCCCGCACTCGCTGCACACGAACGTGAACGCTGCCATCAGGTCGGCTCCAACCGGTGGGCCACGCGGGGTGGCTGGCGGGTGGGGTAAGAGGTCAAACGGAAGAGGGTAAACGTCAAAAGGAAGACAACAGCTGGGCTGGCGACGCTCACTGTCTCGGGTCCTTTGCCTTTCGTTTGCCCTTTTACCCTTTGCCCTTTTCCCGTTTCTACATCGTCAGCGCCATCAGGGCCTTCTGCACGTGCAGCCGGTTCTCCGCCTCATCGTAGACCACCGAGCGCGGCCCGTCGATGACCTCGTCGGTGACCTCGCGCCCGCGGTCGGCGGGGAGCGGGTGCATGTAGATGAGGTTCTTCCTGCCGAACTCCATGTGTCGGGCGTCGCAGCGCCACGTCGGGTACTTCTCGATGAGCGCGAGGCCTTGGGCTTTGTCCGTCGTGTGCATCAGTGGGCCCCACGACTTGGGGATCACGATGTCGGCGTCGCGGAACGCCGCCTCGAAATCGTTGACGATCTCGAATTTGGTCCCGGCGGCGGTGGCGTTGGCCCGTGCCTGCGTCTCGATGTCGGGCATGAGGGAGAACTCCGGCGGGTACGCCAGGGTGACGTCGAGGCCGAAGCGCGGCATCATCAGGACGAGGCTCTGCGGCACCGAGAGCGGGCGGATGTAATTGGGTGCCGATGTCCACGCGACGCCGATCTTCAACCCCCGCGTGTTCCTGCCGAACTTCTCCCGGATCGTCATGTAGTCCGCCATGATCTGGCAGGGGTGGTAAACGTCGCACTGCATGTTGATCACGGGGACCGAGGCCCAGCGCGCCACCTCCCGCAGGTAGGGGTTCCCTTCGCGGAAGGCGCAGTGGCGGATGGCGATCCCCTCGCCGTAGCGCGACAGCACGGACGCGGTGTCCTTGGCGTTCTCCCCGTGCGAGATCTGCATCTTGTCGGGCGAGAGGAAGATCCCGTGCCCCCCCAGCTGCGTGATGCCGGTCTCGAACGAGTTGCGGGTGCGCGTGGAAGAGTCGAAGAAGATCATGTACAGCGTCTTGTCCGGCAGCAGGCGCATCGGTTTGCCGGTGGCCTTTGCCGCCTTGAGTTCCTTCGCGAGCGCGAGCACGGCCTCCAGCTCGCCGGTCGTCCACTCCTGGGTGGTGATGAAGTGCTTGCCTTTGAGGTCGGTCTGCATGCGTACCTCCGAAAGCCCAGGGTCACAAATCGAAAGAAGATGGCTCACAGCCGACAGCTAACAGCTGACAGCAGACGTCCTGCGTCTAACCTCAGCTCCCCGGCTCCGCCAGGGGGTGTGGTGGGGCTGTGAGCTGTCAGCGTCTTCGCCAGCTCATGCGGAATCAGCGAGTACACCGCTGTGGCCTTCACGAGATCCTCGACGGCGACCCACTCGTTGGTCGTGTGCGCCAGCTCCTCGCGGCCCGGGGCGAACCCGACGGTCGGTATCCCCAGCCGGCCCATCGTCGCCGTCCCGTTGGTCGAGAACACCCAGCGCGAGATCCCCGGCGGGCGTCCCAGCACGGACCCGGCCGCGCCCGCCACGCCCTGCACCAGGGGGTGCGCCTCGGGAAGCACCCACGTGGGGAACACCTGCTCCTGGTGCGCGGAAACGCCGGTCCAGGTCGTGCCCTCCCAGGCCAGGACGCGCACCTCGGCGTCACCGGCGTGGGGCAGTGCACGGATCTGGACGAGCGCCTGCTCGGGCGTCTCCCCGGCCGTGAGGCGGCGGTCGAGCACGATCCGGCACTCGTCAGGCACCGCGTTGAACGAAGGGGTCTTGCAGTCCACGAAAGAAACCGTGACCGTGCCCTTGCCGAGGAAGTCGTCGACAGGAAGCGTCGCGTTGAGCGCCTCGATGTCGGCGACGATCGGCGCCATCTTGTAGATCGCGTTCACCCCGCGCTCGCAGTGGGCGCCGTGCGCCGACCGGCCGCGGGTGACCACCTCGATCCCCATGCGCCCCCGGTGGCCGCGATAGACGTCGAGGTCGGTCGGCTCGCCGAGGACCACCACGTCCGGCCGCACGCCCTCCTCCCCGATGAGGTGCATCAGAGGGTAGCCGTCGCAGTCCTCCTCCAGCACCGATGCGACGAGCACGACGCGCACGCCGGGCGGCAGGCCGCGCTCGGCCAGGAGCCTGGCGCCGTACGCCATGCAGGCGATGGCGGGCAATTCGTCCACCGCGCCGCGGCCGTACACCCTGCCGCCTTCGAGTTTGCCTTTGAAGGGGTCGTGACTCCACGCCTTGGGATCGCCGACCCCGACGCAGTCGATGTGGCCGTCCATCATGATCACAAACGGCCCGTCGCCGACGCTCGCGACGACACTCCCGATCCGGTCGAACCGGACGCCGTCGAGCCCGAGCTTCTCGTACTCGGCCCTGACCCGCTCGCAGCGCGCCCGCTCTCTGCCGCTCTCGGCGGGGATGGCGATCATCTCGCGCAGGAACCGCACGATGTCCGTCTCGCACTTCCTTGCCGCCGCAAGCGCCTCAGAACCCGATGTCCGCGTCATTGCCTAGAAACTCCCTCCCGTTGTGCTGTCATGGAGATCCGATTCGAGGGCGGCCGCAAGGGCCGCCACTACACAAGAAAAGGCAACTCCGACGCGAATGCCCCTGCGCCTTCGAGTGTAGGGGCGGGGCTTGCCCCCGCCCGCTCTTGACGGATCGCCACAGACAGAGGGGAGTTTCAGGACAATGACCGTCTCTTTCATGGTCCGAGCTGAGCCCGCGGCTCATGAGGACTGTCCTGTTTCTTCCCTGCGCCCTGTGCGCTGCCCCCTGTCTCTTCGTTGAACGCCTCGATCGCCTCGTCCCACACCGGGAGTTGCCCCTGCAGCTCCGTCCAGAACGACGGCGACCACAGCGCGTTGAGCTCCTCGACGGTTCGCCCCTGCTGCTCGACCCAGGTGAAGTACTTGAGATTGTGGATCGCCTTGCGGTCGGGGTAGGTCAGCTCGCGGAGGTGGTCGGTCGTGGCGCCGAGCAGGAAACGCTCGACGTCCGCCTCGCCCTGTCGGTCGGTGTACTCGCCGCGCTCGACCGTGAGCTCCGCGAGGCGGGTCTGGTAGAGCGCCGCCGAGTCGGTGAAGCACGTGATCACGAAGTCATCGGCGTCGAGCTCGAAGTGGCGCGCCGTCTTGATCGCCGCGAGCAGGTTGCAGATCGAGGAGATCCCGAGCAGCGGGAGCCGGCCGACGAGGTCGTACGGGACGCCGCGGCGCAACAGCGCCTCGCGCCCGGCGGGCTCGTTGAAAACCCGAAGCAGGCGCATCGTCGCCTCGTCGTCGACCGCCGTCACCAGGTCGGTGGCGCGGACGTTGTGGATCCAGGGGACGTGCTTGTCGCCGATCCCTTCGATGCGGTGCGTGCCGAACCCGCACGACAGGAGCGTCGGGCACTGTAACGCCTCGGCCGCCGTGATCGTGCAGCCGGGGAAGGCGCCCTCGAGGTAGTCGCCGGCGGCCAGCGTGCCGGCCGACCCGGTGGCGCCCACCCAGGCGGCCAGGCGCGACCGCGGGCCGGCGAGGGCGGCAAACGCCTCCTGCGCGGCCGGGCCGGTGACCCCGAAGTGCCAGAGGTAGTTCCCGAACTCCTCGAACTGGTTGAAGATCACGGCGTCGGGCTGGGTCTTCCTGATCTCCCAGCAGGTGTCGAAGATCTCCTTCACGTTCGACTCGCTGCCCGGCGTGGCGATGATCTCGGCGCCCATCGAGCGCAGCCAGTCGAAGCGCTCGCGGCTCATGCCTTCCGGGAGAATCGCGAGCGATTTGCAGCCGAGCAGCGCCGAGTCGAAGACACCCCCGCGGCAGTAGTTTCCGGTCGAAGGCCAGACGGCCTTGTGCCTGGTGGGGTCGAACTCGCCCGACACGAGCCTCGGCACGAGACACCCGAACGCAGCGCCCACCTTGTGCGCGCCGGTCGGGAAGTGCCGGCCCACGAGGCCGACGATGCGGGCAGGCACTCCGGAGAGCTCCGGGGGGATCTCGAGCGCGTTGACGGGTCCGAAGCCGCCAGTGGCGGGGTCGTTGTGCCAGCCGATGCGGAACAGGTTCAGGGGGTTCGCGTCCTGCATGTCCAGCGCCGGCAGCCTCGTCTGGATCGCGGCGGGAATCGTGGCGGGGTTCCGCAACTGCCCGATGGTCGGAATCGTGATGCGGCGCTCCCGGCAGCGCTCCACGGCATGCTCGCGCGCGTTCTTCGCTCTGTCGCTCACGCTCTTTGCTCCCGTGGCGCATTGTATCGGTTTTGGCGGCCCCTTGCCTTTCGATTCTCGGCATCGGACCCAATCTCGAGTTTGCCGTTCATGCAGCTGGTGCTGTGCTAGTCTCGAAAATCTGGGGGTGCATGACGGCCAGAAGCCCCTTGTTCCTGGGCGATGCGCAGCTGGCGGCAGAGGTCGCGCGGTGCGAGTACTGCAGCGAGAAGCCGTGCAAGGCCGCGTGCCCGGCCGACTGCTCCCCGGCCGACTTCATCATGGCCGTCCGCGTCGGCGAGGCGCAGGACTTCTCTCGCGCGGCGGGCATGATCATGGCGGCCAACCCGCTGGGCGGCGTGTGCGGCGCCGTGTGTCCCAACACGCATTGCATGGCGGCGTGCGCTCGCGCGACATTCGACCGGCCCGTGGACATCCCGGCGGTGCAGGCCGCGATCATTGCGAGGGCCAGACGACTCGGCGTGATGCCCGAGTTCGCCCGCGCACCCGCGACCGGCGCCCGGGTCGCGGTCGTCGGAGGCGGACCGGCCGGGTACGGCGCCGCCGCGGTGCTCGCCCAGGCCGGTTGCCGGGTGGAAGTGTTCGAGTCGCGGGCGACCGGCGGCGTGGTCCGGCTCATCCCGCCGTTCCGCATGGAAGCCGGCGTGCTCGAGGCCGACCTCGCGTTCGTGGTGGCGCTCGGAAAGGTCAGCGTCACGCCTGGAGTCGTCGACGAGCCCGCCAGGCTCCTGGCGGACGGATACGACGCCGTGATTGTGGCGACAGGCCTCGGCGAGCCGATCCGCCTCGAGATACCCGGCGAGGAGCGTGCCACCCCGTGGACTGCCTTCCTGGCGGAGCCGAGACAGCGGAGTCTGGCCGGTGCGCGCGTGGCGATCGTCGGGGGCGGGGCGGTGGCGGCGGACTGCGCCGAAACTGCGGTTGCAGCAGGCGCGTCGCACGTCGAACTGTTCGCGCTCGAGTCGCTGTCCGAGATGCCTCTCACCGCGAGCGAACGCGATGGGCTGCTGCGCGCGGGCGTGCACGTCTCGGGACGGGTGCGGGTCGCCGAGATCCTCACCGAGAGCGGAAAGATCGCCGGGCTCGTCAGCCGGAAGGTCTCGTTGCCCGCGGGGGAGACTTTCCACCCGAGCCGCGTGCGCGACGTCGAGGGCAGCGAGCAGCGCAGGCTTTCCTTCGACGCCGTGGTCGTGGCAATCGGCGCCCGCGCCGCACAGCGGCCGGCCGCGGGGCCGGGGGTTTTCCCCGCCGGCGACCTCGTGCACGGCCCGACCACCGTCGTCGAGGCGGTCGCCGCAGGCAAGAACGCCGCGCTCGAGGTGCTGGCATTCCTCGGTGAGAAAGGGCAAACGGAAAAGGGCAAAGGGCAAAGGGAAGACGAGACCGGCCACCGGCCGCCGGCCACCGACCACGCCTCTCCTAGGGAGAAGGTCAAGAGCTTTGCCATCCTCCCCGGCTTCCGTCGCCTGCCGGTGCCGCTGGACGCGGAGTTCTTCGGGCAGCCCATCCCCTCGCCGTTCCTGCTCTCCGCGGCCCCGCCGACCGACGGCTACGAGCAGATGCGGAAGGCGTACGAGGCGGGGTGGGCAGGCGGCGTGATGAAGACCGCGTTCGACGGCGTGCCGATCCACATCCCCTCGCGCTACATGGTGGCGTTCGATGAGACGACGTTCGGGAACTGCGACAACGTGTCGGGTCACGCGCTCGACCGCGTGTGCCGCGAGGTCGAGCGCCTCCGGCGGGAGTTCCCGGACCGGCTGACGCTGGCCTCGACCGGCGGGCCCGTCAGCGGTCACGATGAGGCCGACCGCGCCGCGTGGCGGTCCAACACGCGCAAACTCGAGGCGGCCGGCGTCCGCGGCGTCGAGTACTCGCTCTCGTGCCCGCAGGGGGGCGACGGCACCAGGGGCGACATCGTCTCGCAGGACGCCGAGGCGACCGCAAAGATCGTGGAGTGGGTGCTGGAGGCCGGCGACCCGGAGGTCCCCAAGCTGTTCAAGCTCACCGCGGCGGTGACGTTGATCGCGCCCATCATCGTGGCGATCCGGGACGTCTTGAAACGCCACGCTGGCGCCAAAGCTGGAGTCACGCTCGCCAACACGTTCCCGACCCTCGCGTTTCGCCCCGGGAGCAGGGAGCGGTGGGACGAGGGGATCGTGGTCGGCATGAGCGGCGCCGGCGTGACGCCGATCTCCAACCTCACCCTCGCCAAGGTCGCCGACCTCGGTGTCGTGGTCTCGGGGAACGGCGGCCCGATGGACTACCGGGCGGCGGCCAACTTCCTGGCGCTTGGAGCTCGCACGGTGCAGTTCTGCTCTGCGGTGATGAAGTACGGGTACGGCATCGTCGACGAACTGCACTCGGGGCTCTCGCACCTTCTTCAGGCGCAAGGCCTGCGCTCGGTGGAGGAGCTGATCGGCCGGGCGCTGCCGGGGCCGGTCACGGAGTTCATGGACCTGCCGTCGGTCAAGCAGATCTCGCAGGTGGACGCCGAGCTGTGCGTGCACTGCGGCAACTGCACGCGCTGCCCGTACCTCGCCATCTCGCTCGACGACGACAAGATCCCGCGCACCGACGCGGCGCGCTGCGTGGGCTGCTCCTTCTGCACGCTGATGTGCTTCACCGGGGCGCTCGCGATGCGCGATCGCACGCCCGACGAGGCCGCCGCTCTCGTCGAGGGATGACGTTCGATGAAGCGTGGAGAGCTTTCCGATTCCGTGCCGGTCCGACGCTCGACGCGGCTGCACGGGTATGACTACGCGCAGGCGGGCGCGTACTTCATCACCGTTTGCACGGCCGCTCGGAGATGCTGCCTTTGCGACATCGCCGGGACCGCAATCAGCCTCACGCGAGCCGGTCGCATCGTTGCCGAGGAGTGGGCTCGGAGTGCCGAGCTGCGTCCCGAGGTCAGTCTCGACGGATTCGTCGTGATGCCGAATCACGTGCACGGCGTGCTCGTGCTGTCGCCAACCGTAGGGGCGACCCGCCGGGTCGCCCCGGGGCGAGGCAGCGCCTCGCCCCTACGGTCGGGCGCGAGCCCGGGTTCGCTTGGAACGATCGTCGGGCAGTTCAAGGCCGCGTCCGCGCGTCGGATCAACGCCCTGCGTGGCACGCACGGACGGGTGTTCTGGCAGCGGGGTTTCTACGAGCACGTGATCCGGAACCAAGGCGACCTCGAGGCAATCCGGACCTACATTGCCGACAACCCGCTGCAGTGGGCACTCGACCGCGAGAACCCGGAGAGGGGCCAGCTCGAGGCGCGTCAGTCCGGAAAGGTGATTGGGAGCCGGGAGCCCGGCACCTGGGAGAAGACGTGAGCACTCTGCTGATCGCGAATGGGACCGTGGTGACGCTGGGCGCCAACCCGCGGGTGCTCCATGGGCACGACGTCGTGTGCGAGGGTGGGCGCGTCGCGCGGATCGCTCCGCACAGCGCGTCGGGCGCGGCCGGCGCCCGCACCATCGACGCGACCGGGAAGGTCGTTCTTCCGGGGCTGATCAACGCACACACGCACCTCTACTCGACGTTGGTGCGCGGCCTCGGCAAGGCTGCACCGTCTGCGACCTTCCGGGAGGTGCTCGAGCACCTGTGGTGGCGGCTCGACCGCCAGCTCACGTTGGAGGACTGCCGCGTCTCCGCCGAGGTGGCGCTCATCGAAGCGATCCGGCACGGCACGACGACGCTCGTAGACCACCACGCGAGCCCGCACGCCGTGCGGGGCTCTCTCGACGTCATCGCGGATGCTGTCGGGCGGGCCGGGGTGCGGGCGTGCCTGTGCTACGAGGTGTCCGACCGCGACGGCGCCGGGGTCTCCCGCGCGGGGATCGCCGAGAATGCGGCGTTCATCGAAAGGTGCCGAGGCACGCGTGATGACACGCTGCGAGCGCTGTTCGGTCTGCACGCGGCGTTCACCCTCTCCGATGCGACGCTCGAGCGCGTCGCCGCCGAGGCCCGCGACCTCGGGGCCGGCGTCCACCTGCACGTCGCCGAGGCGGCGTCCGACAAGGAGCACAGCGTGCGCGAGCACGGGGTGCGCGTGGTCGAGCGCCTCCACCGGTTCGGGGTCCTCGGCCCCGGGTCGATCGCCGCGCACTGCGTGCACGTGGACGCGCGCGAGATCGCGCTGCTCGCCGAGACCGGCACCGCGGTCGTCCACAACCCGCAGTCCAACATGAACAACGCGGTGGGCGTGGCCGACGTGCCGGCGATGCTCGCCAAGGGTGTCCTCGTGGGCCTCGGCACGGACGCCATGACCACGGACATGCTGGAGGAGCTGCGCGCCGCCCTGTTCGTGCGCCACCTCGCGGCCAAGAACCCGTCGGCCGGTTTCCTCGAGACCACCTCGCTGCTGACGGCCGGCAACCCTGCGATCGTCGAGCGGCTCTGGCCCGGGCTCGGCCTCGGGGAGCTGCGCGAGGGCGGTGCGGCCGACCTTGCCGTCTTCGACTACGACCCGCCGACGCCGTTCGATGAGACGACGATGCTCGGCCACCTGGTTTTCGGCCTGTCGCAGGCGAGCGTGGACTCCACGGTCGTCGGCGGGAAGGTGCTGATGGCGGGCGGCGCCCTCGAGATCGACCTCGACGAGCGCGAGGTCATGGCGAGAGCCCGCGAGCGGGCGCGGGTGCTGTGGGAGCGGTTCTGATGACCGGGGTTCGAGGTTCGGGGTTCGGGGCTCGCGACCGAACGGGGCTTCTGATCGCCGGGGGGACGGTGTGGACGCCGGACGGCGCGCGGCGCGCCGACGTGCGCGTGGTCGGCGAGTCGATCGCCGAGATCGGGGCTCTGACGCGCGGTCGTGGCGAAGGAGAGATCGACGCGGCAGGGCTGCACGTCCTTCCCGGGATGATCGACGTCCACGTCCACGTCGACGACGCCATCGGGCGCTTCGAGCTCGCCGACACCTTCCCGACCGCGTCGGAACTGGCGGTGCGGACCGGGGTCACCACCCTTGTCGGGTTCGTGACGCAGCGACCCGGCGAGACGCTGACCGGGGCCGTCGAGCGCTGCCGGACCCGGATTCGCGGCCGCAGCCACTGCGACGTCGCGTTCCACCTCACGCCGACGGCGTGGCCGTGGGACTGGGCCGAGGTCGAGGCGTTGGTGTCCGCGGGGCTCGCGACCTTCAAGCTCTACACGACCTACCGCGAGGGGGGGCTATTCACCTCGTACGAGCGGCTCGGCGTCGTGATGGAGCGCCTGGCGTCGCTCGGCGCCCGGCTGCTCGTCCACTGCGAGGATGACGAGACGCTCGCCGCGGTCGACCCGTCGCGGCTGGACTTCTCCGACCCTCGCGCGCACGCCGCGCTGCGGCCGGAGCGCGCCGAGGTCATCGCCGTGGAACGCGTCCTCGAGCTTGCGGCGCGGACGGGGTGCGCGATGCACATCGTGCACGTGTCGACCGCGGACGCGCTCGCGCGCGTCGCCGCCGCCCGCGGGCACTCGAGGGTCAGCTGCGAGACGGCGCCCCATTACCTGCGGTTCGCCGACGCCGCGCTCGGGGGAGACCACGGGCACCGGTACCTCTGCACGCCTCCGCTGCGCCACGAGGCGACGCGAGCTCGCCTCGAGGCCGACGCCGCCGCGGGGTCGTTCGACCTCTTCGCCACCGACCATTGCGCGTTCACGCGGAGCGACAAGGACGCGAGCCGCCAGGACATTCGCGGCGTCCCCAAAGGTCTCGCCGGGATCGGAGCGCTCGTTCCGATGCTTTTCGAACTGCTGGTGAAACGGCACCGCCGGCCGCTCGGCGAACTGGCGCTGCGCCTGGCAGCAAACCCCGCGAGGCTCCTCGGCGCGTACCCGAGGAAGGGAGTGATCGCGGTCGGCTCCGACGCGGACCTGGTCGTCGTGGACCCGAACGGCCCGCCGCACCCGGTCGTCTCGACCCTCGCGGACGCCTGGGAGACGTATCCAGGCCGCACCACCACGCTCGACGTGTGCCGGGTCCTCGTGCGCGGCCGTCTCGTCGTCGAAGACGGGGCGCTGGTCGACTCGCAGCGCCCGGCCGGGCGGACTCTGGCGTGAGGCCGCGGGTTCGATGATCGCCAGCCTGGATTATTCGTGGGGGTTCGTCGCGAGAGCGCGGAGGTGGCTGGCATGGTGGGCGACTTTTCGATGCGGGGGGACCGGCGCCGACTTTGCGGCGCCTCATGCCCCCCGCACCCCCGAACTCGCGAGGCAAAGCCCCACTCGTTCCCGGGTGAGGAGCCGAGTCGTATCCTCCGCGATACGTCGCAGGCTCCGAACCTCGAGTACGCGCGCCAGGCCGGCCAGATCCGCGTTCGCAGCAGAACCCTCATGAATAGTCCAGGCGAGGTCGCGCTGATCGCGGTCGTGGCCGCCGCCGTCGCGGCGTTGGTGGCGGCGGAGTTGAGCGGCCGGCGATTAGGGGCCGTGGTGGCCAAGACGGTCGCCTCGGCAGGGTTCGTGCTCCTCGCCCTGCTCGGCTCAGGCCTTGCCACTCCATACGGCCGTTGGGTCCTGCTTGCCCTGGCGGCGTGCATGGCCGGCGACGTGCTGCTGGCGGTTCCGCGGGCGTTTGCCGCCGGTCTTGCGAGCTTCCTGGTCGCGCACGTCGGATACATCGTCGCGTTCTCGACCGTGCTGCCGCCGCGCGCCTGGCCTCGGCTCGTGGCGGCCGTTGTCGTTGTCCCGGGCGTCGCGGCAGCAGTCTGGCTGTGGCCTCACCTCGGCAGGCTGCGGGTCGCCGTGCTCGCCTACATCGCCGTGATCACCCTCATGACGTGGGGGGCGATCGCCGTGGCCGGCCGTGCCGGCTGGATGACGTGCGCGGCGGGGATCCTCTTCTACGTGTCCGACCTGACCGTGGCTCGGGACCGCTTCGTCGTTCGTCGGTTCGCCAGCCGCGCGTGGGGACTCCCTGCGTACTACCTTGCGCAGGTGCTCTTCGCGTTGACGCTGAGCCGGTGAGCCCGAAGGTCCGAGAGGCCCGCGCGGATGCGCTCTCCTTCCGGGTCGGGAGGAGTGTCCGGGACGACATGTCGCCCGGGGCAAGACGGCGGCCGAAGCCCGCGGCGCCGTCTCCACAACCGTGAGTTATACCAGTTTGCCATCGAACATGTCATTCCGAGGAGCGGAGCGACGAGGAATCTGGGTGGGGGAAAGCCTGGATCTACCAGCCCCCTCCCAGATCCCTCGCGGAGCCTGCCCTGAGCGGCCGTGCCGGGCATGGGGCGGTCGGCGTTGGCAACCTCGGCGAAGGTGAGACGCCCCTCGCGGAGGGATGCGCCCCGCAGGGCGAGCGCCAGTACCTCGTCGAGGTGGTCCACGGTCAGGACCTCGAGGCGCGTGCGGACGTCGGCCGGGAGATCTTCGAGATCGTTCTCGTTGGCTTTCGGCAGCAGGATCGTGGTGATTCCGGCGCGCACGGCGCCGAGCACCTTCTCCTTCACGCCCCCGATCGGCAGCACGCGGCCGGAGAGCGTGATCTCGCCGGTCATCGCGAGGTCGTGCCTGGCGGCGCGGCCGGCGAGGGCCGAGACGAGAGCGACCGCCATCGTCACGCCCGCGGACGGCCCGTCCTTGGGGATCGCGCCCGCCGGGACGTGGACGTGCACGTCGCGCTCGAAGGCCCCTTCGTCGATGCCGAGATCGTCGGCGTGAGCGCGGGCGTAGCTCCACGCCGCCCGTGCCGACTCCTTCATGACGTCGCCGAGCTGCCCGGTCAGCACCAGCTCACCCTTCCCCCGCATCGTGGAGGCCTCGACGAACATGATGTCGCCGCCCACCGGCGTGTAGTACATCCCGGTGGCGACGCCGACCTGGTCCGCGGGCGCGGCGTGCTCGGGGTGGACCTTCGCCCGGCCGAGCAGCCGACCGACCTCCGCAGCGTCGAGCGTCGCGCTCTCGATCTCGCCGGTTGCGAGACGACGCGCCACCTTGCGAGCCAGCCGGCCGATCTCGCGCTCGAGCTGCCGCACCCCGGCCTCGCGGGTGTAGCCGGTGATCGTCGCGGCGAGCGCCTCGTCGCTCACCGTGAGCTGGCCGTCCGCGAACCCCGCCTCGGAGAGCTGCCGCGGGAGGAGGAAACGTCGGGCGATCTCGAGCTTCTCCTTTTCGGTGTACCCCGAGAACTCGACCACCTCCATGCGGTCCAGGAGCGGCCCCGGGATGTTCTGGATGAAGTTCGCGGTCGCGATGAACAGCACCTCCGAAAGGTCGAACGGCACGCCGAGATAGTGGTCGGTGAAGGTGTCGTTCTGCGCAGGGTCGAGCACTTCGAGCAGCGCCGCCGACGGGTCGCCCTGGTACGAGACGCCCAGCTTGTCCACCTCGTCGAGGAGGAAGACGGGGTTTGCGGTTCCTGCCTGCTTCATCCCCTGGATGATGCGGCCTGGCATGGCGCCGACATAGGTGCGCCGGTGGCCGCGGATGTCGGCCTCGTCGCGCACGCCGCCCAGCGAGATGCGCACGTACTCGCGCCCCATCGCCGCGGCGATCGAGCGCGCGACCGACGTCTTGCCGACGCCGGGCGGGCCCACGAACAGCATGATCGGCGCCCGGCCCCTGACCGTGGCTCCTCCCACCGCCGGTGCGCCTTCGGCCGCCGCCTCGCCCTTCCGCCGCAGCGCGCGCACGGCGAGGAACTCGAGGACCCGGTCCTTCACGTCGCCGAGGCCGTAGTGATCCCGCTCGAGCACGCTTGCCGCGTGCGCGAGGTCGAGCTTCTCGTCGCTGCGCTTTCCCCACGGCAGTTCGGCGATCGTCTCGAGGTAGGTGCGGATGACCTGCGCCTCCATCGACTCGCCCGAGGCGCGGTCGAGGCGGGACAGCTCGCGGTCCGCCTCCTTGCGCGCCGCCTCGGGCAGCGGCAGCGCCGCCAGCTTCTCGCGCAGCGCGTCGGTGTCGTTCCCCTTGTCGCCCTCGCCGAGCTCCTTCTGGATCGCCTTGAGCTGCTCGCGCAGGTAGAACTCCCGCTGGCGCCCGCCCAGCTCCTCCTGGACCTTCGACTTGATGTCCTCCTGCGCGTCGAGCACCGCGAGCTGGCGCTGGAGCAGGAGCAGCACCCGCCGCAACCGCTCCTCGACGGAGAGCGTCTCGAGCAGCGCCTGCCGATCGGTGACCGAAATGTCGAGGTGGGTGGCGACGACGTCGGCGAACTGGCCCGGGTCGGTGACCTCGGCCATGAAGCGCTGGACCGCCTCGCGCGGGAAGCCGCTCTTGCTGCCGAGCTCCACGGCCCGCTCGCGCAGCTCGCGGACGAGCGCGAGGTACGTCGGCGCCTGCGCGTCGAGCGGAGGCATCTCCTCGGCGTCGCGCACGGTCGCCACGAGGTAGTCGTCGTGCTCCGCGATGCGCAGCGCGATCGCGCGGCGCTCGCCGTGGAGCACCAGTTGCATCCCCGACGGCCCGCGCTGCACCTGGACGATCCTCGCGATCGTCCCGATCGTGTGGAGGACCTCGGGGGTCGCGGTCTCGACGTCCTCGCGCTGGGCGGACACGAACGCCATCCGGTCGGAACCGGCAAGTGCGGCCTCGATGGCCGCCAGGGTGCCCCGCCGGCCGGCGGCGATGGGGACCGTCACGCCGGGGAACAGCACGGCCTGGCGAAGAGGAATCACGGGAAGGGCAAGGGTTGTGGTCACTCGGTTGCTCCCTGGGCGGCTCGGATGATTTGCAGATCGTGCCGGCAGCCGCCCACTCCGGCTCATCAGCAGAAAGTGAGTATATACCACTAATATTCCAGCACAAAGTGAGCTGCGTAATCTGCGTTGCTCAATAGCAGCATTTTCCGTGATGCTGGACACACCTGGGGGATCTGCATTGCGTTAGAAATAAATGGGATCGAAGTCATGAGATCAGCCTTCGGAAGGTCCATTCGCCGACTCCCTGGCGTCATCGGGGCTGTGCTGCTGGCCTGTGTTCCCTTTGGTGTGGCGCTGGCGGCCCCCCCAAACGACGGGCCGGCCCCTCGGCGGGCGGTGCGCCGCCACGTGCAGCGGGCCACCGCCACTGCGAGCGGCCCATCCATCGCGGGCTGCCCGATCTTCCCGGCGAACAACGTCTGGAACGCCCGCGTGGACCTGCTGCCGGTGGACCCGCACTCCGCCGATTACATCTCGTCGATCGGTCCCGGCACCGGCCTCCACCCCGACTTCGGCTCCGGCACCTGGGACGGCGGCCCGATCGGCATCCCGTACGCGGTCGTGCCGGGCAGCCAGCCCCCCGTGCCCGTGAGCTTCGACTACGCGGACGAGAGCGACCCCGGCCCGTACCCGATCCCGCCGAATCCGCCGATCGAGGGCGGACCGCAAAGCGACGGCGACCGCCACGTGCTCCTCGTGGACAGCGGCACCTGCACGTTGTACGAGCTGTACGCCGCGGTCCCGCAGCCCGACGGGAGTTGGCACGCGGGCTCAGGCGCGATCTTCGACCTGCGCGGCAACGCGCTGCGCCCCGCGACGTGGACCTCGGCCGACGCCGCCGGGCTGCCGATCCTGCCCGGCCTGGTCCGCTACGACGAGGTCGCCGCCGGGACGATCCGGCACGCGCTGCGGTTCACCGTCGCACACACCAGGAACGAGTTCGTCTGGCCAGCGCGCCACGAGGCATCCAGCAGCACCAACCCCGCGTACCCGCCGATGGGCCAGCGCTTCCGCCTCAAGGCGGAGTTCGACGTTTCGGCCTTTCCGCCCAGCGTCCAGGTGATCCTCGTCGCGCTCAAGTTCTACGGCATGTTCGTCGCCGACAACGGCTCCAACTGGTACATCTCGGGCGTCCCCGACGACCGCTGGAACAACGACGAGTTGCATGTCCTGAACCAGGTCCACGGCAGCGACTTCGAAGCGGTGGATGAGTCGGCATTGATGGTCGAACCGAACTCGGGTCAAGCTCGCTGACGGGCGCCGCCGATAGCGGACCGTCTGCGTCGTTGCGCTCGCCGGTTCGGATCCTCATGTAGCCTCCGGCTACACTCCGGTCCGACCGGCTCTCGCGCCTAGCATCCGGCCCACTCTCGGCGGCGCGGCTACACGCGTTTCTCGGCAAGTCGACGGTGGCCAGCGTGTAAAGTCCCGAGATGTATCGCATACGGAACATCTCAGGTCTAGACTTGGTGCATGATCCTGCAAAGTGCGTTGCTGGTCCTGGCCGCAACCGCATTTCAGGCACCTGTCCCTGAGCCCGCCTCGTCTTCGGTGCTCCCGCTTGATTGCGGGCTCACTGAAGAGCAGGTGCTCGAGCTCGCGATTCCCGATTACGCGAAGAAGGTCGCTCTGTCGAAGGCGCACGAGACCGACGAACCGAATGAGCATGTGTTCGGGGCGGCCGTAGCGGCGGCGAGCACGAGCGATCTTGGGCTAAAGCAGGGAGAGTTCCTTGTCGCCGTCATAGGATTGCACACCGGACACTGCGACTGCTGTCATGAGGGACGTCTGGTTGTCATCGATCTGGCAAGGAAGCAGGTTGCCTGGACTGTCGAAACCCAGGGGGCCGTTCGGATTGACGAGAGGTCAGGCCGACTTCGCTTGTTTCGACTCTTCCCGGATGAGAGCCCAATGACAGTGGCGGTCAGGTCCTCGTGGATGTGCTATGAACAAAGCGATAGTATGGAGACCGAAACCTGGTACCGCCCGCGAAGGACCAGCTCGGACAATCTCGCGTTTGAGACCATCTGGGAGGGTAACGTCGAAGAAAGCTCCTGGTGGCTGGGGGCGTCGCGGGAGTGTGCACAGATGACTTCACTGTGGCCGAGACGGGCCTATCGGTATGCCGTCCACCAGCTCGTGGGCTGGGTGGATACGGCGCGATCCGACCTGGATGATGTTACCGAGGCCAGGGCACCGTGCGGCGACACAGGTGCTTATTCCGCGGTGGACTTCATCTCGACGAGCGTCCTGACGTACGACCAGTCCCTGGGCCGGCTCACTGCCAAGACAGCCCCAGCTCTTGAACGCAGGGATCTTCAGCCAACGGTGACCTTCCCGTTCAATTTACCCGTTCGCCGTCTCCTCATGGAAGTGCACCGGTTGGAGCTGGCAGCCACGTCCAAGGTGCTCCCAAACGTGCAAGCACCGGGCGGCAACCTCGTCGCCTCCGCCTTGGTGACTTCGAACGTGCAAGATCGGAAGGCCCTCGAAATCCGCCGGGTCTCCGACTCGGGCCTGGTACGGCGACTGCCCACAGTCGAGTGGCTGAATGGCGAGCGCCCAGGTGAATACATGGACCCTTCATTCACCTCGGTGGGCTGGACCAGGGATGGGCGGCGGTGCCTCGCCGTGGTGGAGGTCGGCCTCGGATACGGTCCCGTCTTGGTCTCTCTTGGGCCGGACGGCAAGGACGACGCATGGGAGGGGTTGTTGCCGAGGGACAAGGCGAACCTCGGCGACGGCTTCATCCTCGATCTACCTGAGCCGACGCCGACGCCTGCGAGCCCACCGACGAAGAATCCTTGATTTGCCTGACGCCCTAGTGAGACGCGGCCGAGAAAGGGCGCGAAACCGATGGGCAAGCCAGCCATCCCTAATCAAGAAGCGGCGCTACCGGGCGCGGCGGCGGATGGCGTGGATCGACTCGTCGAGGCGCTGGCGGAAGGCGGAGCGATCGCGCTTCTGGAACGGGGGCGGGCCGCCGGTCATCTCGCCGAGGTCGCGCAGGTCGGAGAGCAGGCCGCGCGTGGCGAGGGCGGCGCCGATGTTGTCGGCGGTGAACGGCGGGCCCGCGTAGCCGATGACGGTCGCCCCCAGCGCGAGGCAGCGAGCGGCGAGGGGGATGTCCGCCGTGACGACGATGTCGCCCGCCTCGACGTGCTCGACGATCCAGTCGTCGGCGACGTCGATCCCTCCCCCGACGACCTTCAGCTCGACCTTTGGATTGTCGGGCGTCCGCATCCACGACCCGGCCACGAGCGTGACCTCGAGGTCGTAGCGTCCAGCCACCCGGTACACCTCGTCCTTCACCGGGCAGGCGTCCGCGTCGACGAAGATGTGCAGCATCAGAGCCCCCTCCGAGGGATCATACTGCTCCGCCGGGCCTGCCCAGGGTCGGTGTCTGTCTCGCTGTTCCACTGCGTGGAGGCTTTCTTTCTTTGCCCCGTGGGCTCGGAGGCGTCGCTCGGGCTGCGCATCGAGCGCAGCCCGGGCGACACGCCTCCGCATGCGACCGAGCTGGCCAGATCGGCGTGCGGACCATCTATCCTGGCGGGGGGTCCCGCGTCCACTCCGCCCACCCACCCGGACGCTCTAGACCCCCCGAGCCCCTCGCTCGTCCTGCCAGAGGCAGGACTCGCCTATGTTCCCCTCCCTCGCATAGAGCGCTCGGTCGGGGCCAGCGTTTCCACCCGCCGCTCTGGCCGCTCGGTGCCCGCACGGTCCGGCGCCATATCTCCTCGGCCCACGGGGCGGTTTGCCCCCACCCCCCCCACAATGCGGAGGTCTTGCAAGTCTTCTTTGCCAGCCCGAGTCCGTGATTCAGCGGCGAGGCCCTTCCACGTGGCGGGCGGGGGGTCTTCAACTCCGGCCCCTCGGGTGGAGCGACATTCGCTCCGCAGGCCGCGGGCACCGAGCGGGCGACCCGCGGTGGGGTCTCGCTGGCCCCGACCGAGCGCTGTTTGCGAGGGCGGGGAACAGCGAGGGGCCCCACCACGGGGCGTCCCTGCTCGGTCGCGGCCGAGGAGTTTCAGCGCGCAGCGAGCGGGGGCGAGCAAGCGCTGAAGGTCGCGGAACCCGAGGGGCAAGAAAGAAAGCCTCCACGTAGTGGAACCAGTCAACCCTCGATGCGTAGCCCGAGCGACGCCTCCGAGCCCGCGGGGCAAAGAAGGAAAGCCTCCGCGTGGGTGGAGCGGCGCCAAGACAACATGAAGTAGCAGATCCCTCGCTTCGCTCGGGATGACAAGGAAGGACGCCCGCAGGGCGATCACAGCTCGAGGTGACGCAAGCACAGGGCGTTGGTGATCACCGACACTGAAGAGAAGCTCATCGCTGCGGCGGCGATCATCGGAGAGAGCAGCAGGCCGAACAACGAGTAGAGCGCGCTGGCGGCGATCGGGACGCCGAGCAGGTTGTAGGCGAACGCCCAGCCGAGGTTCTGGCGGACGTTACGCATCACGGACGCCCGCGTCCGGGCTGGCATTCTGGAATCGAAGCGGCCAGAATCTCGGTATGTCACGGTCACCGAGAACGTGGAAGCCCACGCCGTCGCCTACGGTCGCCGCGTATCAGCTCAAGGTCGAGCTCATCGGCAGTGATCCGCCGATCTGGCGGCGCTTTTGCATCGCCGCGGACGCCACGCTGGCGGATCTGCACTTCGTGCTGCAGGTTGTGATGGGCTGGACCGACTCCCACCTTCACGGCTTCGAGATTGGCAAAGCCCGCTACGGCGTCCGCGAACCCGGCGCATGGGTCCGGGTGAAGGACGAACGCACGGCACTGTTGAGCCAGGCCCTCCCGAAGACGCGCGCGTCGTTCTTCTACGAGTACGACTTCGGCGACTCCTGGGAGCACCGGATCGTGGTCGAGAAGATCGAGCGCGACGTCTTGCGCAAGGACCTCCCGGTGTGCATCGAGGGCGAGCGTGCATGCCCTCCGGAGGACTGCGGAGGAATCGGCGGGTTCTACCGCACGTTGGAGATCGTGGCGGATCGCCGTGCCCCCGAGCACCTGGAGATGAAGGAGTGGCTCGGGGAGTACGAACCGGAGACCTTCGACCTCGACGCGGTTAACGCCGGACTCCGGAGCCTTTGAGCTACGGCGAGGCGACGCCGGGGCGCCCATCTCGGTTGGGAGCGGTCGTGGGACTTCGACCCGGCGAGTGGAAGGCTCGTCTCGCGACGGACACCGAGACCCGCAACACCTGATTGCCGCCGGGTTCGGCGAGGGGGGCGACCGACGCCGCTGCGCTATAGCTTGAGATTGCGCAGGCGCAGGGCGTTGGTGATCACCGACACTGAAGAGAAGCTCATCGCCGCGGCGGCGATCATCGGCGAGAGGAGCAGGCCGAAGAACGGGTAGAGCACCCCGGCTGCGATCGGGACGCCGAGCAGGTTGTATCCGAACGCCCAGACGAGGTTCTGGCGGATGTTGCGCATGACGGCGCGGGAAAGCGTCCGGGCGCGGGCGAGCCCCATCAGGTCGCCCTTGACGAGCGTGATCCCGGCCGACTCCATGGCGACGTCGGCGCCGGTCCCCATCGCGACCCCGACGTCGGCCGCCGCGAGCGCCGGGGCGTCGTTGATCCCGTCGCCGGCCATCGCGACCTTCCGCCCGTGAGCCTTCAGCCTCGCGATCGCCGCGGCCTTCTGGTCGGGCTGGACCTCGGCCTCGACCTCGCCGATGCGCAACTTTGCCGCGACCGCCAGGGCCGCGGTGCGGCTGTCGCCGGTGAGCATCACGATGCGGACGCCGTCCGCCTCGAGCGCGCGCATCGCGACTTCCGTCGTGGGCTTGATGGGATCGGCGACTCCGAGGAGACCCGCCACGTCGCCGCCGATGACGACGAACACCACCGTCTGGCCGTCGGCGCGCAGCGCCTCGGCGCGGGCCGCCAGGTCGCCGGGCACGAGGCCGAGCTCCGCGAGGAACCTCTCGTTGCCCAGCGCAGCGGTGCGACCCGACACCGAGCCGGTCACGCCCCGACCGGGCAGCGAGTGGAACTCCTTCGCGGCCGGAAGCGTCACGCCGCGGGCGGCCGCCGCGGCGAGCACGGCGGCGGCGAGCGGGTGCTCGGAGCCCTTCTCGAGCGCAGCCGCCACGCCGAGGAGCTCGTCCTCGGAGAACCCCGCGCCGGTCACGACGGACGTGAGGCGCGGCTTCCCCTCGGTGAGGGTGCCGGTCTTGTCCACCACGAGGGTGTCGATCTTCTCGAACGCCTCGAGCGCCTCGGCGTCCCGGATCAGCACGCCCGCGCGTGCCCCGCGGCCGACGCCCACCATGATCGACATCGGCGTGGCGAGGCCGAGCGCGCACGGGCACGCGATGATCAGCACCGCGACCGCATTGACGAGGGCGTGGGCGAGCCGCGGCTCGGGGCCGAGCACCGCCCAGGTCAGGAACGTCAGGACCGAAACCGCGACCACTGCTGGCACGAACACCGCCGCGACGCGGTCGGCGACGCGCTGGATCGGCGCGCGCGAGCGCTGGGCCTGGGAGACCAGCGCCACGATGTGCGCGAGCAGAGTGTCGGCGCCGACGCGCTCGGCGCGCATCACGAAACTGCCCGTCGCGTTCACGGTGGCACCCGTGACCGGGCTTCCCGCGGTCTTCTCGACCGGGATCGACTCGCCGGTGACCATCGACTCGTCCACCGACGAGGCGCCCTCCACCACGACGCCGTCCACCGGGACCTTCTCGCCGGGGCGCACCCGCAGCCGGTCGCCCGGCTTCACCTGCTCGAGCGGGACGTCGCGCTCGCTGCCGTCGGGGAGGACGACGCGCGCGGTCCTGGGCGCGAGGCCGAGCAGCGCGCGGATCGCGTTGCCGGTGCGGGCGCGGGCGCGCAACTCGAGCACCTGCCCGAGCAGGACCAACGCGGTGATGACGGCGGCGGCCTCGAAGTACACCGCGACCCGCCCGTGCATCCGGAACGACTCCGGGAAGATCCCGGGAGCCACCGTCGCCGCCAGGGAGTAGACGAACGCGGTGCCGGTGCCGATCGCGATCAACGTGAACATGTTGAGCCGCCAGGTCACGATCGATCGCCACCCGCGCGCGAAGAACGGGGTGCCTCCCCACAGCACCACCGGCGCCGCGAGCGCGAGCTGCACCCACGGCATCCACGGCGCCCCAAAGGCGTGGCTGAGGGCCGGCACCATCCCGGCCATCGCGATGAGCAGCAACGGCAGGGCGAGCGCGGCGCTCAGCCAAAAGCGCCGGGTCATGTCCACCAGCTCGGGGTTGGGAGCCTCCTCGGCCGCGACCGTGCGCGGCTCGAGCGCCATACCGCAGATCGGGCAGCTCCCTGGCTCGGGGCGCACGACCTCCGGGTGCATCAGGCAGACGTACTCTGTGCGACTCTCCGCTGAGGGGATCACCGGCTCGAGCGCCATCCCACATGAGGGGCATGCACCAGGACCGCCCTCATGTACGTCGGGGCACATCGGACAGACGTAGTCGGCCCTGGCGCCAACCGGCCCGACGTGCGCATGCATCGCCGCCGCGGGCGTGTGCGGGCTTTGCATCCCGTGCGCGCCGGGCGCCGCGAGGATCCCCTCGGGATCGGCGTCGAAGCGCTCCGCGCAGCTCGGGTTGCAGAAGAAGTACGTCGTCCCGCCGCGGGCGCGAGAGATCACGTTGGGCTTGTCGAAGACCTTCATGCCGCAAAGCGGGTCGATGCCGAGCAGTCTTCCGCTGGGGGCCGGTTTCGTCGCCGCGGGCATCGTCGGCATCATGGAGGTTATGTGCGGGGCCATCGGCGCGCTGCCAGGGCGCACAACGAAGCGTTCCGGGTCGGCGTCGAACGTGGCGGCGCACCCGGTGCAGCAAAAGTAATACGTCGTGCCGGCGTGCTGGCGCGAGACTGCATCAGGCTTCTCGAACACCTTCATCCCGCACACGGGGTCGAGACCGACGAGCTTCCCCGCGCCGCCCGCCGGACGTCCCGGATGCCCTGTTTCACCCTCGTGCACGGCCTCTCCCTCGGACCATATATTACCGCATAACCGTACAGGAATGAGCCTTTGCGGGGCGCGCGCAGCGGCCAACTCCCTGTTGCTGCGTGCTATCGTCGTGCACCATGAGCCTGCACGTGGTGGACCACCCGCTGCTTCAGGACATCCTGGCCCGCCTGCGCGACCGGACCACCCCATGCGATGACTTCCGCATCCTGTCGCACCGGATCTCGCTGCTGCTCGTCTCCGAGGCGACACGAGACATCCCGACTGTCGTCAGCACGGTCGAGACCCCCCTCGCGGTGGCGCAGGTCAACCGCGTCGCGGTGCGAGTGGTCGCGGTGCCGGTTCTTCGGGCCGGCCTGGGGATGCTGGAAGCGTTCCTCGATCTCGTTCCGTCGGCCCACGTGGGGTACTTCGGGCTCGAGCGCGACGAGGCCACCGCGGTCGCCCGGCGGTACTACGAGAAGGTGCCGGGAAACCTCGGTGACGCGGTGGTGTTCCTGCTCGACCCGATGCTCGCGACCGGCGGCTCCGCCGCGATGGCGGTCGAAGGGCTGCAGGGGATGGGCGCGCGTCGCGTGCGCCTCGTCTCGATCGTCGCCGCGCCCGAGGGCGTCGCCTACCTCGAGAAGGCGGCGCCGGACGTCGAGATCTACACCGCGGCGGTCGACAGCGGCCTCGATGCGAGGAAGTACATCGTGCCGGGGCTGGGCGACTTCGGCGACCGTCTCTACGGCACCTGACAGGCGCCGCCGATAGCGGACCATCTGCTGCGTTGCCCTCCGGCGACTCGCATGCTCACGTAGCCTCCGGCTACGCTCCGGTCCGACCGCCTCGCCTTCCTTGCATCTGGCCCAACGGCGGCGGCGCGCCTACCCGGCGTTGGCCGAAACCCTGCGTTCGGCGCGGCCGCCCGAACTCTAACGACGGCAGAGGGGCAGAGGTGCAGGGGAGCAGAGGGGCAAAGACTGTTCGCGGGTTCACACGTTCGAAGGTTCAAAAGCTCAGAGGCCAAGAGGAATGCAAGGAATAGGGGCGGGAGCGGAGAAATGGTCTTTCCTAGGTGAGCCTTCGAGCCTTCGAGCCTTCGAGCCTTCGAGCCTTCGAGCCTTCGAGCCTTCGAGCCTTCGAGCCTTCGAGCTGTCTTTGGCTCCTCTGCTCCTCAGCCCCTCCGCTCCTCTGCCCGTCTTCTCGGACCCCGGACCCTGTCTCTGCCTCAGTAATCGCTCGTCATGATGAACAGGGGCTTGGCCTCGAAGCGCTCGTAGATCGGCCGCAGGCGCTCGGGGCTGTAGAACTTGCGCACGTCTACCGTCTTCTTGCGGCTGGTGACGACATCGATGGGAACGTTGTCGTAGCGGCCGTTGCGAACGTTGACGAGGCGTCCCGCGACCCCGTCGAGCACGAGGTCCATCGCCAGGTTGCCGAACGCCATCGGAACGATCGAATCGAGGGCGTCGGGGTTGCCGCAGCGCACGAGGTACCCGAGTCGCTGGTTGATGACGTTGATGCGCCGTCCGTTGTTGAACTTCGGCGAGAGGTCGCGCAGCACGCGGGAGATACGGTCTCCGATGCCCCCGAGCTTCTTGTGGCCGAAGGCGTCCGTCTCGTGGTCCTCGAACACCATCTCCTCCATGCCCTTGAACGTGGCGCCCTCGGAAACGAGGACAACGCTGTACTTCGAGGGGTTGGTGTGGCGGTCGGCGGTGAGCAGCTCGCACAGCTGTTCGATGTCGAAAACGTGCTCCGGGATCACGCAGCGGTTGGCGGCGCCCGCCATGGTGGGTAGGAGCGCCGTGAAGCCGGCGTAGCGGCCGAACACCTCGATCACGAGGAAGCGCTCGTGGCTCCCGGCGGAGGTGCGCAGGTCGTGGGTCATCTCGATGGTGCGCGTCACGCAAGTGGAGAACCCGATGCAGTAGTCGGTGCCCGGCACGTCGTTGTCCATCGTCTTGGGGATCGCGATGACGCGCACGCCCTCCTTGTGGAGGCGCACCCCGTACGACAGCGTGTCGTCGCCGCCGATCGGGATCAGGGTGTCCACGCCGAGCCACTCGAGGTTGGCGAGCACGTCGGGGGTGACGTCCACGATGTCGCCGGGGTACTTCTCCTTGAGGTGCGGCGGGAGCTGCGCCTGCGAGACCTTGGACGGGTTGGTACGCGAGGTGTGCAGGAACGTGCCACCCGTGCGGCCGACCTTGTTCACGGCCTCCTCGGAGAGCTCGATCACATGTTCTTCGTGGGACTTGCCCTTGTCGCGCTCGAGCTCGACGATCCCGGCCCAGCCGCGCCGGATCCCCAACACCCGGTACCCTTCTCGCAGCGCGCGCACGGTGAGCGCGCGAATCGCCGGGTTCAGCCCCGGGACGTCGCCGCCGCCGGTCAGGATCGCAATCGTTCCTTTGATCGTGTTCACGTTGCTCATGTTTGTGCTCCTCGTCTCAAGCGAGAGATTCTAGCGCAGTGGGAATTCCCGGGAAGAGGCGCTGGCAGAGGTTGGGCACTGCCGAGTCCGCACACAGCAGAGGGGCAGAGGAGCAGGGGAGCAGAGGAGCATCAAACAGGCACGATGACGCTTCGTCTCTGCCCCTCCGCTCCTCTGCTCGCTTCATCGAACCACGATCCACGATCCACGGTTTCTCAAACCTGCGGCGGGAGCAGCTCCGCGAGCGCCGCCGCTGCCGCCGCGGGATCCCGGTGCTCGATCGGGAGGCGCAGGACGCCGGTGGGCGCGAGGGCGGAGCCCGGCGCGCTCACCAGGAGCGTCATGACGGTCGGGTGCGCGGCCGGGTGCGAGGGGTCGAAGGTCAGCTCCCATCCGAGCGGGGCGCGCTTGATCTTGGTCACGCCGATCGCCTCCGCGCGCCTGCGGACGCGCTGGTGCAGCAGCAGATGATCGAGTTGGGGCGGGGCGGTGCCGAAGCGGTCGACGTACTCGGTCCTCAGGGAGGCAAGCTCGCCATCGGTGCGGGCGCCGGCGATGCGTCTGTAGACGGCCAGCCGCAGGGTCTCCTCCGGGATGTACCTCTCGGGCAGACGCAGGTCGAGGCCGAGGCGCAGCTCCACGGAGGTCGTCGGCGGTGGGGCCGCCTCGCCGCGGAGCTCGCGCACCGCTTCCTCCAGCAGGTGGCAGTAGGTCTCGTAGCCCACCGCCCGCAGGTGGCCGTGCTGCTCCGAGCCGAGCAGGTTGCCCGCGCCGCGGATTTCGAGGTCCCTGGCGGCGATACGGAACCCGGCCCCGAGTTCGGCGAATTCCACGATGGCGGCCAGGCGAGCCCGCGCCTCCTGGCTGAGCGAGCGCTCGGGCGGCACCAGCAGGTATGCGAACGCGAGGCGATCGGAGCGTCCCACGCGACCGCGCAGCTGGTAGAGCTGCGCGAGGCCGAAGCGATCGGCCCGGTTCACGATCAGGGTGTTGGCGTTGGCGATGTCGAGGCCGTTCTCGATGATGGCGGTGGCGACGAGCACATCGGCTTGGCCCTCGACGAAGGCGTCCATCGCTTTCTCGAGCTGCCGCTCGTCCATCTGCCCGTGCGCCACCACGACACGCGCCTCGGGCACCGTCTGGCGCACGAGCTCGGCCATTGCGCCGATCGAGGCGACGCGGTTGTGCACGAAGAACACCTGGCCGGCGCGCGACAGCTCCGTGAGGATCGCCTCTCGCACGACCTCTCGCCGGAAAGGCAGAACGTGCGTCTGCACCGCCAAGCGATCCCGGGGCGGGGTCTCGATGATCGAAACGTCGCGCAGGCCGAGAAGGCCAAGATTGAGCGTGCGCGGAATCGGCGTCGCGGACATCGCGAGCACGTCGACGCTCGACTTGAGCGCCTTGAGGCGCTCCTTCTGGGCGACCCCGAAACGCTGCTCTTCGTCCACGATCAGGAGCCCCAGATCGCGGAAGCGCACATCCTTGGCCAGCAGCCGGTGCGTCCCGATCACGACGTCCACGGTGCCCTCGGCGACGCCGGCCACGACCTTGCGCTGCTCGGCGGCGGACACGAAGCGGGAAAGCCAGCGGATCTCGACCGGAAAGGCGGCGAAACGCCTCACGAACGTGCGGAGATGCTGCTCGGCCAGAATGGTGGTAGGCGCCAGCGCGGCGACCTGCTTGCCGTCCATCACCACCTTGAAGGCCGCGCGCATCGCGACCTCGGTCTTGCCGTAGCCGACATCGCCGACGAGAAGCCGGTCCATGGGGCGAGGCGACTCCATGTCCCGCTTCGCCTCGGCGATCGCCTGCACCTGGTCGGCGGTCGGCTCGTACTCGAACGCCTCCTCGAACTGGCGCTGCCACGGCGAGTCCTTCGAGAACGCGAAACCCGCGGCCAGCTCCCTCTGCGCCTGCACCTTCAGCAGCTCCTCGGCCATGTCCTTCAGCGCGCGCTTGACCTTGGATTTCGTGCGCGCCCAGCTCGTTCCTCCCAGGCGGTCGAGACGCGGCGGCGTGCCCTCGGCGCCCGAGTACTTCTCGAGGACGTCGGCGCGCTCGAGAGGGACCAGGAGCCTACCCCCGCCCGCGTACTCGAGCTCCACGCACTCGTGCTCCTCCCCTTCGAGGGCAAGCGTGCGAAAACCGTTGAACCTCCCGACGCCGTGGTCCGCGTGTACCACGAAATCGCCGACTGCGAGGTCCCGCATCTCAGCCAGCACGCGGGCGAGGGACCGCCTCTGGCGGGAGGGGGCTGGCAGGCTCGTGAGGTCGGCGCGGCCGTACACGAGGAGTCCGCTCTCGGGGAAGGCGAAGCCGCGCTCGAGACGGCCGGGCACAACCCCGACGATCGTGTCGAGCGGCCACCCCTGCCGGACCGGGATCTCGGCTTCGCTCAGGAGGTGCGTCAGGCGTTGGGTCTCGCCGCCGGAGGCGGCAACGAGCACCTGGGAGTACCGCTTGGCCGCGCCGGCGCGCAGCTCATCGATCAGCGCCTGGGGTCGGGACGCGAGGTTTGGGGTCGATGCGGTGGCCGCGCGAACCCACGCGGTGCCGTCCTCGAAAGCCAGCTGCTCGATGCGATCCGCAGGCGCGAGCGCCTCCATGCATTCGCCCGCCGTAGTGAGCCAGCGCTCGGGTGCCGGAAGGACGGTGCCTTCCCGAGCCAGCGTCTCGTGCGTTCGCCGGAGGGCCTGCGAGCCCCGCTCGATCTCGGCGCGCACCGCCTCGCGCTCGCACACGATCAGGCTCGGAGCCAGTTGCCAGACCTGGGTGTGCGGCTCGGTCCAACCGAGGAAACCCTCCCAGAGAGCCGGATCGCTGCCCGCGAGCGCCGCTTCGGCTGCCGCGGCACACCCCTCTTCCCCGAGCCGCATTGCGAGCTGCGTGCGCGCTTCGTCTCCGCTGGGGAAGAGACGCAGCGGGGGAACCGCGACCTCGGGCAATTCCTCGGCCGACCGCTGACTGCTGGGGTCGAACTCGTGTATCGCCTCGACGGTGTCGACGTCGAGCACGACGCGGGCGAAGCGGTCGGGCGTGCCGACATCGAAGACCTGGCCCCGCAGGGCGAAATCGCCGGCTTCCTCGACGACCTCAACCCGGCGGTAGCCCGCCTCGACGAGCGATCTCCCGAAGGCCGCGGGGTCGAGCCGGTCTCCGGCACGGACGATTGGGGCGCGTCGCAGCAGCGACTCCGGGTTGGGCAGCGGGTACGGCAGGAGGCGGGCGGGGACCACGAGGAGCCGGACGCGCCCTCCGGTCAGGCCGGCGAGCGCGGTCGCCGCCGCGGCGGTTGCGCCGATTGGCGGCGTGCGCCCCAAGTACGCCTCGACGGCTTCGACCGGCAGGGCAACTGCGGGGGCCTCGGGGGCAAGGAGTTCGAGGCCGGCAACGAGCTCTTCGGCATCGCGCTCGTTCGGGACGACGACGATCGTCGTGGCGTGTCCGGCCGCGAGCGCCGCAACCGCGAGGCCGCGCGCCGCCGGGCACACCCCACCCACCGCGTGGGGCGCTCCCCCGGGGGGGAGCTTTCGGCGCACGCGGTCGACAGCGGCGGCGATCACATCAAGCGCTTCGCCCGCCAAGGCCTCCACCGGCCCGATGCGGCGGGCCGGGAGGAGATTGTACGCGGACCGGTGCGTGGGTTCGAACGTTCAGGAAACTGCGGGGTCAAAGGTGAAAGGGGAAAGGTCAAGGGGAAGGCAACCGCCCGCGACGACCGTTGCCTTGACCCGTTTTGTTTTCCCTTTGACGTTTTACGTTTGACCTCTCACCTGTCCCTGCCGAACGTGCGAACCTTGGAACGTTCGAACCTTCGAACCGTCACTTCCGCCAGAGCGGGGAGTTGGTGCGCAGGCGCGTAACCTCGCGGACGACCGCCTCAACGACGACGTCGACCTCTTCGACGGTGTTCCCGCGGCCGAGGGAGAAACGGATGTTGGCGTTGGCGAGCTCCCTGCTTCGGCCCATCGCCATCAGCACGTGGGACGGCCTGGGGTCGGCCGAGGTGCAGGCGGATCCGGAAGCCACAGCGACTTCGTTGAGGCTGACCAGGAGCGCCGCCCCGTCCACGCCGGCGAACGACAGGTTGAGGGTATTCGGGAGGCGGTGCTCGGCGTCGCCGTTCACCGTCACTCCCTCGAGGCGCGACATGACCGCGTGCTCGAGTCGGTCGCGGAGGGCGACCAGGCGTGGGCTCTCGACCGGCATCCGGGCGAGCGCGATCTCCAGTGCGCGGGCGAACCCCACGGCCCCCGGCACGTTGAGCGTCCCGGATCGCATCCCCTGCTCGTGGCCGCCGCCGTCGAGGATCGGCACGAGGTGCAGCCTCGGCTTCCTCCGTCGCACGAACAGCGCACCGACCCCTTTCGGTCCGTAGATCTTGTGGGCGGAGAACGACATGAGGTCGACGCCCAGTTCGTTGACGTCGACGGCCACCTTGCCGACCGCCTGGGTGGCGTCGCAGTGCAGGGCAACGCCGTGCTCCCGGCAGATCTCGGCGATCTCGGCAATCGGGTGCAACGTCCCGGTCTCGTTGTTGGCGAGCATGATCGAGACGAGAGCGGTCCCCGGCGTGAAGGCGTCGGCCAGACGAGCCGGGTCGAGGCGGCCCCGGCCATCCACCGGCAAGACCGTCGTCGCAAACCCTTCCCTGGCGAGAGCGGCACAGGGGTCGAGGACCGCTTTGTGCTCGGTGACGCAGGTCACGAGATGCTGGCGGCGATCCTTGAGCGCCAGGGCAGTGCCCTTGATCGCGAGGTTGTTCGACTCCGTCGCGCCCGAGGTGAATACGATCTCCTCGGGGTGTGCCCCGATGCCGGCCGCGAGCACCGAACGTGCGTTCTCCACGAGCTTCGAAGCGGCCCACCCGTACAGATGCGTTCGCGAGGCGGCGTTGCCGTAGTGCTCGGAGAAGCACGGGAGCATCGCTTCGAGGACGCCGGGATCCACCGGCGTCGTGGCGTTGTAATCCATGTAGATCGGTCTCTTCACGGCTGGTCACCTCGAGGTTGGACGGGCGCGCTCTTGGCGCAGGGCGTCGAAGGGATGAGTACCGGGGAACAGCCGGGAACCAGGGCGAGCACCAAGGTGCCCGCCTTCAACCGGTTGTGGTAGCCTCCCGGCGAGCGGCGATGATTCACTTTGGGACCTCCGGTTGGCGCGGCATCGTGGGCCAGGAATTCACTTTCCGCAACGTGCGGCTGGTGATGGATGCCGCCCTTTCGGTCCTTCGCAAGCGTGGTGAGGTCGGCGAGATCATCGTCTCCTACGATACTCGGCTGCTGTCCGAAAAGTTCGCCCACGAGGCGGTCGCGGTCTTCACCCACCACGGGGTGAGGACGGTCCTGTCGGAGCGGGACCTCCCGAGCCCGTGCGTCGCCCATGCGGTGCGCGAGCGCGGCGCCAGTCTGGGTGTGATGTTCACGGCGTCCCACAACCCGGCAGAGTACAACGGGGTCAAGCTCTTCGACCGGCACGGCATGCTCGCCGAGCGCGAGATGACCGACGAGATCGAGGCCGTGGTCGCGGCCAACGCGGCGGACTTCGAGGACTTCTACGTCCCACAACCGCGTCTCGCCGGGACCGCCTCCCTCGCCGAGGGGTACCTCGCGAGCCTGGACAGGGACCTCGACTGGGCCGCCATCGGCAGGAGCGGGCTCGTGGTCGCGGTGGACCCGCTGTTCGGTACCGCGCGCGAGTTCCTGGACCGCGTGCTGATCGCGCACGGCGTCACGACCCACGTCGTGCACACGACCAAGGACCCGTACTTCGGGGGGTACGCCCCGGAGTGCACACCCTCCAACCTGGCTGGACTGCGCGAGAAGGTCCGGGCGTCGGGCGCGCAGATCGGGCTTGCCACCGACGGTGATGCCGATCGGTTCGGAGTGATCGACGGCAAGTGCCGCCCGGTTTCGCCGAACCTGGTCATCGCGCTGCTGGCCGAGTACCTCCTCACGCGTCGCCGGGAACCCGGAGGGATCGGACGCACGGTTGCGACCACGCGGATGGTCGACCGCGTCGCGCGCGCGGCGGACCGCGAGGTGGTCGAGACGCCGGTGGGCTTCACCCACTTCAACTCCCTCTTCCGTTCTGGGCGGATCGGCATCGCCACCGAGGAGTCGGCTGGGCTCGGCGTCGCAACGCATTTGCCTGTGCGGGACGGGATCTACGCGGCGCTCCTGATGGCCGAGTTGGTCGCCGTCGAGGGCCAGTCGCTCAACGAGCTCGTGCGACGGCTCTTCACCAACTATGGCGCGCTCGTATCGCGCCGCGTCCAGTTGCCGTTCCGGGAGCGCACCCGCGCCGCCGTCGAGAAGGTCAGCAAGCGGACGTTCAAGGAGTTCGCCGGGCAGAAGGTGATTCGGGCGGACCGGCGAGACGGGGTCCTTCTCGAGCTGGCGGACGGGAGTTGGGTCCTGGCGCGTCCCGCCAGCACGGAACCAAAGCTGCGGATCTATGCGGAAGCAACCTCGAGCCGTCAGCTTCGCACGCTCGTGCGCGAGATGCGTCTCCTGGTGCGCGAAGCCGAGGAAGGAGTCTCGCATGTTCGAAATTGAAGAGATCATTGGGCGGGAGGTCCTGGATTCCCGCGGCAACCCGACGGTCGAGGCCGAGGTCCTGCTGGAAGGTGGCGCGGTCGGGAGTGCGATCGTCCCTTCGGGAGCCTCGACCGGCAGCCGCGAAGCCCTCGAGCTTCGCGACGGCGACAAGGCCCGTTTCAAGGGGAAGGGCGTGCTCAAGGCGGTGGAGCACGTGAACGGCGAGATTGCGGACGCGCTGGTCGAACTCGACGCCCGCGACCAGATCGGCATCGACGAGACGCTGATCGAGCTCGACGGCAACGAGGACAAGAGCCGTCTCGGGGCCAACGCGATTCTGGCGGTTTCGCTGGCGGTCGCCAAAGCCGCCGCCGACCAGAGCGGTCTCGCCCTGTACCGGTACCTGGGCGGCACGGGGTCGTGCGTGCTGCCGGTCCCGTGCATGAACCTGATCAACGGTGGCGCCCACGCCGACAACTCCCTCGACATCCAGGAGTTCATGGCCGTGCCGCTGGGTTTCACCTCGTTCGCCGAAGCGTTGCGGGCCGGCGTCGAGGTATTTCACGCGCTGCGCGAGCGTCTGAAGGCCGCCAAGCAGGTGACGGCGGTCGGGGACGAGGGTGGTTTTGCGCCCAGCCTCCCGAGCAACAGAGCGGCGCTCGAGTTCCTGGTGGCGGCGATCAAGGACGCCGGGTACGTACCGGGCGAGCAGGTGGCAGTCGCTCTGGACGCCGCCGGGAGCGAGCTTCGTACCGGCGAGGGTTACTTCCTGCCCGGGGAGGGCCGGCACGGCCTCACCGCCGAGGATCTCATCGCCGTGTACGAGGATTGGGTCAAGGAGTTCCCGATCGTCCTGATCGAGGACGGCCTCGCCGAGGACGACTGGGACGGGTGGAAGAAGCTCAACGCGCGGCTCGGCCAGAAGATCGTCCTGGTCGGAGACGACATCTTCGTCACCAACCCCTCGATCATCGCACGCGGGATGCGGGAAGACATCGCGAACGCCGTGCTCATCAAGCTGAACCAGATCGGCACGCTGAGCGAGACCCAGCACGCCCTGCGGATGACACTCCACCACGGATGGCGGGCGATGGTGTCGCATCGCTCCGGCGAGACCGAGGACACTACGATCGCGGACCTCGTTGTGGCGTGCGGGTGCGGGCTCATCAAGACCGGCTCCGCGTCGCGCAGCGAGCGCATCGCGAAGTACAACCGGCTGCTGAGGATCGAGGAGGAGCTGGGGGACGCGGCGGCCTTCGCCGGCAGGGAACCGTTTGCTCGGTGAGGCTGCCCCGACGCCGCTGGCTGTGGTTGCTGGCGCCCATTGTGGCCGCTCTGATAGGGCTGGGGTGGTGGCGCGCGGTGATCGTTGAACGTGACACGCGGCGGGAGCTCGAGGATCTCCGGGCACGGAGCCAGCAGCTCGAAAAGACCAACCGGGTGCTGGAGCGCGCGATCCGGGCGCTCAAGGAGGAGCGCGAGGCGCGCGCCCGGGCGGCCCGCGAGGCGCTCGACGTGGCGGCGCCCGGAGAGGTGGTCGTGATCGTCCCGCGGCCCACGCCGACGAAGGGTGCAAAATAGGGAGCGTGGTGGAACCCCAACGACTAGGGCGGTACGTGATCGAATCGGTCCTCGGGAAGGGGGCGATGGGCGTCGTCTACCTCGCCCGCGACCCGGTAATCGGACGGCGCGTCGCCCTCAAGACGCTCGTGGTCCCGGAAGATGCCGAGGAAGCGGAGGAGTTCCGCCAGCGGTTTTTGCGGGAGGCGCAGGCGGCCGGCCTCCTCAACCACCCGGGCATCGTCACGGTGTTCGACGCGGGCGTGGACGACGGAACCGGGCTCTCGTTCATCGCCATGGAGTACATCGAGGGCCGAAGCCTCCGGGAGTTCCTCCGGACCGGTCAAGGCTTCGCCTATTCCGAGGTGGCCCGGATCGCCGCGGCACTCGCCGCAGCCCTCGACTACGCACACACCAAGGGCGTCGTGCACCGGGACATCAAACCCGCCAACGTCCTTTTCACGCCGCAGGGGATGGTCAAGATCACGGATTTCGGCGTCGCCCGACTCGAGTCGTCCAACCTCACCGCCACGGGACAGTTCATCGGGACCCCCAACTACATGTCGCCGGAGCAGGTGGCGGGGGGCGTCGTTGACGGCCGCAGCGACCTGTTTTCGCTCGGCGTCGTGCTTTTCGAGCTCCTGACGGGACAGCGCCCTTTCCCCGGCCACACGCTCACCGAGGTCGCGTACAAGATCGTGCACGAGCCACCTCGAATCCCGTCGCAGGTTCGCCCGGGTCTACCGCCCGCGTTCAACCCCATCGTGCTCAAGTTGCTGGAAAAGGACCCGGACCGCCGCTACTCAAGGGGTTCCGACGTCGCGCGCGCTCTCGAAGCGCTCCGACGCGTGCTCGCCGGTGTGACGGGCGACGTCGCCCAGTTCACGCCGCCTGCGCGTCAGCCGGCCGCCGCCGAACCGGGTGCGGTCGGCGCGGCGCCGACCGCGACCCGAGCCACCTCGGTGATCCCGACAGCGCCGGTCCCCGGGCCGAGCGAAGGGGAACAGGAGGCGCGCGGAAGCGTCTGGCGTCTTCCAATCGAATGGCGATGGGTCGCCGTGCTGCTTGCGGCCGTGATCGTGCCGCCGGCCCTGCTGATGGCAATGCTGGCCGGCAGGGTGGACCGCGGCCCCTTCGGCGGGCCGGCAACGGGTGAACCCGCGCGCCGACACAGGCTGGCGGACGCCCAGCGGCGCGCCGCGGAAGCCGTCGCGGAGCAGCGGCCCGCCGAAGCCCTGACGCTGCTTGGCCCGGTCCTGGAGGAGGCTCCCTACAGCACGCTCGCGCGCATCCTGCTGGAGCGCGCGATGGACCAACAGGCCAACCAGCGCGACGCCGCCGGGCGCGACCGGCAGGCAGCCGCCCTGCGCGAGGAGGGGAAGGAGTTTCTCAAGGCGGGACGGTGGCGGGAGGCCCAGAGCCGTTTCCAGCAAGTGCTGGACATGATCCCTGACGACCCCGTCACGAAGGACTTCCTCGACCTCGCAAAGGAGCACCAGCGGGTGCCGCGGGTCCAGCCGTCCCGCCCGCCGGTCGCGACCGCCATCCCGGTGCAGGCTCGGGTCGTTCCGGTCGGGGATGCGCGGCTCGAGCTTTACTTCAATTGCCCGTTGTCCGTCGGGAGGTTGACGATCGATCTCGATGGGCAACCGCTCGCCGAGAAGCCGTTCGACTTCCGCGTCAAGGGTCTCCTCTTTATCAAGAAGAAGGGTTCCGGCATCATCGAGGACGCCTTCAAGGTCAAGGCCGGCGACCACTCGCTGGTCGTGCGTCTCAGGGACAGCGGTGGTTCTCTGCTGGGCGAACAGGCTCTGCAGGCAGGCCTCGAAGGGGGCGGGCGCTACGTGCTCAAGATCGAGATGGACGGCGAGCAGTCGGTGCCGCGATTCTCGCTCACCGCGGTTCGCGGCCGGTGAGGCCGCCCGCAAGAAAGGACAAAGTCAATGATGAGGTTCCTCATGTTGTTCGTGGTGGCTGCGGCGTTCGCGGCACAGGCTGAGCCTGCGAACCCACGCGTCAAGCTGGAGACGAGCAAGGGCGCCATCGTGATCGAGCTCGACCAGGCGAGGGCTCCGATCACGGTGAACAACTTCCTCGAGTACGTCAAGAACGGTTTCTACGCCGAGGCGATCTTCCATCGGGTGATCCCGAAGTTCATGGTCCAGGGGGGAGGGTTCACCGCCGACATGCAGCAAAAGCAGACCCGGGAGCCGATCGTCAACGAGTCGGCCAACGGTTTGGCCAACAAACGCGGCACGATCGCGATGGCGCGCACTTCCGACCCGAACTCGGCCAGCTCGCAGTTCTTCATCAACCTCGCGGACAACGGTTTCCTTGACAAGGCCCAGGCGCAGGACGGCGTGGGTTACTGCGTCTTCGGCAAGGTGGTGGAAGGAATGTCCGTGGTCGACGCCATCGCCGGCGTCCAGACCGGCAACGTCGGTCAGTTCCAGAACGTTCCACTCCAGCCGGTCGTGATCAAGATGGCGACCGTCGTGACGGCGGCGGCTGCGGCCAAGCCGCCCGCAGCTCAAGGGTCCGCCCCGAAGCAACCCAAGTGAGCTGAGGCTGGCCGGCGGGCGTCAAGCGCGCCATCACGGGCGGGAGGAATTGCTGCAACGCCTCGGCCAGTGCTTGCCGCGCCTGCACGGTGCGGCAGCGCAGCCGCCAGGCTAGCGCCCAGCTGTCGGAGCGGGAGCGGTTTCGTATCAGCCGAAGCCGGTCGCCGTCCCACCCGGAGGCGACGGAGTCGGCCCGATCGGTCTCGGTATGCCTGCCGAGGAGGAAGGCCAACCCCCACTCCCCAACCGAGTCGGTGAGGATCTCCTCCCACCCATCTGGGACCGGCGGCAGCTCGCGTGCCGGGACCGAGTCGGCGGTTGCCGGACGGTCGGGGTGGAGGAGCGCGGACGTGCTCGCCGGGGGGTGAGCCAGGAGTCTATCGACGGCTTCCCAGCCGCCCGAACGGTAGGCGCGCAACGCCGCGGAGAAGCCCGCGGTGTAGGGGAACACAAGGTCTGCCACGAAGTAGGCCGGCACCTCGGGATCGTGTGGCAGTCCGTGGGCCTGAGCGGCCACTGTTGACTCGGCCGCCGAAAGCTGCTCGGCGTCGGGTCCCGGAGAATTGAGGACGAACATCACGAGCATCGCCTCGCCTTCGGCAATGGCGGAAACGGCGCGTTGCCGATCGCTGTCCCCGCGCATCGCGAGCAGGAGGCTCGGCAGGTGAAAACGGTGTTCCTGGGCCGCGTGCTCCAGCTCGTGCGCCCAGACGAGCGCGCCTTCGACACGTGATGCGGCAGGCGTGTCGACGACGATCATCTCGTCGGTCTCGGGCTCGTAGAAACCGAGCACCTGACTCGTGTAGAACGTGAGGAGGTGATCGTAGACGGTTCCAGGGTCGCCCTCGATGAACCCGAGTCGGAAGAGGGCCTGAACGAACAGCTCGGGCGCGACCGGGAGATCTCGCCGGAGCTTGCGGTCGAGCACGCCGCGCAGCTCGGTGGAGGAAATGAATTGGCACGCCGGCGTGAACGGCGCCGGCACCCGCCGCAGCTGGGCGACCCGACCGGCGATCTGGGTGAGGGCGGTCGGGCAGGGTGCCGCGGCCGCGGCGCCCGCCAGCAGGACCCCCGCCAGGGCGATGCTATACTTCCGGCGCATGACTCGAGACGCTCGGCTCCAGCTTCTTTCGTCCTACGAGAACATTGAGTTGGCCGAGCACGTTCTCGCGGAGATGTGCGGTTCGAACAGCGTCGACGATGAGGTCACCTACTGGGTGGGCATGGCGTTGCGGGAGGCTCTTGCCAATGCGATCAAGCATGGCAACAAGCTTAACCCCGAAAAGCGGGTGTTCGTGCACATGGCGTTGGAGCCCAACGTCGAACTGCGAATCGTGGTCGAAGACGAGGGTGAGGGTTTCGACCCCGAGGCGGTCGCCAACCCGACCGACCCCGGCAACCTGCTCCTCTCCAGCGGCCGCGGTGTCTACTACATGCGCCAGTTCATGGACGAGGTTCGCTTCCACATCGGCGAGCGGGGCGGCACGCGTCTCGAGCTCGTCAAGAGACTGAACGGAAGGAGGACGAAATGAAAACCAGGGTCAGGGACGTGGGTGACGTGCGGGTACTGGACCTCGAGGGGAAGATCACGATCGGGGCCGGCGATGTGGAGCTTCGCAAGCAGATCGAAGACGCGGTCGCCGGAGGGAAGCTCCACCTTCTCTTGAACCTCGCAGGCGTGAGCCACATCGACTCCTCGGGGATCGGGGAGATGGTCGGGTGCTTCACGACGCTGGCCCGCAAGGGCGGCAAGATGAAGCTCCTCAACCTCACCCAGAAGATCAACGACATCCTTCAGGTCACCCAGCTCATCACGGTCTTCGACGTTTACGACAGCGAGACGGAGGCGCTCGCCAGTTTCAAGTAGCCGGCCGCGCTTCGTGCCATGCAGCGTCGCAAGGCGCAACTCCAGGGTGGGTTTCGATGCGGGCTCCAGGCCTGAGGCTCGCCGCGAACGCTCGCCCGTTGGTTGCTCGCTCTCACGGGACCGTGAAGGCCGCCGTCTCTCCGCCGCGGGTGGTGCGATATGAGAACGGCTAATTGAGGCCGGGGGAAGGACAACGTGGTTCTTAAGACAGTCTTGATCGCCGATGACAGCCGGATCTTTCGCGCTCTGATGACCGAGGTCCTTCAGGAACATGGCTTGGAGGTATTTCAGGCCGCAGACGGCCGGGAGGCGCTCGAGGCGCTTCTTTCGAAGCGCCCGCAACTCGCGATCCTGGATGCGCTGATGCCGTTGCTTTCCGGTTTTGACGTCGTGAGCCAGTTGCGCGAGAAGGCCGCCGACTACCATCCGACCCTGTTCATCGTGACGGCGGTGTACAAGAGCCGGCGATGGGAATCCGAGGCCCGTCAGCAGTACAGGGTGGACGAGTATCTCGAGAAGCCGCTTGAGCCGGAGGACCTGCTGAAGGTAATCGGACGTCACTTTCCCGAGTTCCTGGGACCTGCGGGCAACCCTGCCCCCGACAACGGCTAGCTGACAGCCGACAGCTGACAGCCAACAGTTCACAGTTGACAGTTAACAGTTGACAGTCAACAACCTAAAGCCACCAACGACTCCTTCGCCCCAAGGGTCTTGTCTCTTGGGTGGGAGGGGGACTGTCGACTGTCAACTGGGTGGGAGGATGGGTGGAAGCTGTCGACTGTCATCGTGGGGAAACTGTCGGCTGTGAGCTGGGTGGGCGGGCGGTGGAGAGCTGTCAGGTGCTTCCCTACAGCTCGTCCTCCTTCTGCATCTTCTTGAGCCCGGCTTCCATGGCGGCGAGGGCTTGCTCGATATCCTTGTCGCCGTGAGCGTGCGAGAGGAAGGACGGGACCGGCGAGCGGGCCGGCAGCAGGAGGCCGGCCTCGCGGCAGGCGCGCGCGAAACGCCCCCACGTTTCCTGATCGACCCGCGCGAACGAGTTCCCGTCCGTGACCCCCTGGCGCGAGAAAGCGCACGCAAGAATGGAGCCAACGCGGGAGCAGCGCAAAGGGCGAGAGAAGCGTTCTGCCAGCGCAGCCACCCCTGCCTCGAGGTCCGCGCCCCGCTCCTCGAGCCGCTGGTGGACGCTTTCGTTTCGTAACACGGAGAGGGTGGCGACCGCCGCCAAAATTGCGATCGGCGGGGGAGGGCCCGGCAACTCGTCGCCGGGTGAGGCCGCCAGAGTTCGCGCCCATGCGACCGCGCCGATGCGGGCCACGCCGCCGCCCAGGGCGCCGCCAAAGACGGCCACGTCCGGTTCGATTCCGAAGACCTCGGCCGCCCCGCCCCGGGCCAGACGGAAACCGGTCAGCGTCTCATCGAGGACCAGCCGTGCGCCGGCGGCGCGCGTAGCCTTCATCACCGCCCGAATGAAGTCGGGCGTCGGCCGGATCACGCCGAACTGAGCCGCGATCGGATCGAGGACCACCGCCGCGGTGTCCACACCCACCTCGGCCAGCACATTCGAAAGCACCTCGGCATCGCCCCAGGGGACGACCCGGACCAGACGCGCGTGTTCTGCCGGGATGCCGGCGACCATGGGTTGGCTCACGCCCAGGGGACCGGAGGCCGTGACGTGGAACGTCTCGACCGCGCCGCGCCGGTTGCCGTCGAAAACGATGACCAGGCGTCGTCCGGTGTCCCGCCGGCACCAGCGCAGCGCGAGCTCCCAGGCCTCGCTCTCTGAAGGGGTTACCGCCCAGGGTGAGAGAGCCGGCGCATGCTCCCGCAGCAGCTCGACGAGCTCCAGTTCGGCTGCGATGTGGAACCCGCTGGCGAGCCCCATCGTCGAGGCGCGGCGGACGGCGTCCAGCACGTACTGGTTGCCGTAGCCCAGCAGGTTTGTCCCGGCACCTCCCAAGAGGTCGAGGTAGGCGACGTTGTCGGCGTCGAAGACCTGGCAGCCCTTCGCCTTGGCAAGGAGCAGGGACTCCTCCCCTCGCCGGCCTGCCAGCGGCACATCTTTCCGCGCCTGCGCCAACAATTCGTCTGCCCGTTGTCCCATCGTTCCTTCCTGCCTCCGTGAGTGGCCAAGTGTACCGGCTTCAACGGCTACGCTCAAGACTCCTCGGTCTCCTCCTCCTCCAAACCCTCATCGTGGAAGAAGAAGAGAGCGCAGCGGCTGGAGCAGAAATACCTTCCATACGTGAAAGTTGCACACTTATGGCACGTCACATGCCCGCAAATGTGACACTTTGCGAGTGCCCAGGTTGGGCGCTCTTTCTCGCAGGTGTCACAGACCCCGACATTGCGTCCAGGCACCCCACGAGTATCGCCTTGCCGCGGTCTCGGCGCAAGTCGCACGTCGTTCGTTCGTTCCCGGCCGCGTGCCCGAAAGCGTTCGATTCGAGTCGGAACGAATGCTTGTCCGTTGGAGGGGTTGAGGATAGAATTCGCAGGCTACGTGCCGGCGTAGCTCAGAGGCAGAGCAGGGGTCTCATAAGCCCCGTGTCAGTGGTTCGAGTCCACTCGCCGGCACCACGCCCATGGCCCTGAACGGCTTCGCTGCCGCTTTTCGTCGTCATTTCCCCGACCTGCCGGGGCGCCCCGTCTTGGTCGCGCTCTCGGGGGGCGCGGACTCGGTCGCTCTCCTCAGCCTGTTCCACGAAGCCGCACTGGACCTCGGGTGCGAGGTGTCCGCCGCACATGTGCATCACCACCAGCGCGGGGCCGCGGCTGACGGCGACGCAGCATACTGCAGGGAACTGTGTGATCGCCTGGGGGTGGCGCTCGTCGTGGAGCACCTTGTACCGGGGCGGCCCCGCGGAGCTTCGCCCGAAGCATGGTGGCGCCGGGAGCGGTACCGGGTGCTGGAAGCGGTCAGGGACCGTCTAGGTTGCGCTGCCGTCGCCACTGCCCACACCAGAGACGACCAGGCCGAGACCGTGCTCTTGAAGTTGTTTCGGGGTTCCGGCCCGCGCGGCGTTGCAGGCATCCGGCGGCGGACAGGAGTCGTGGTACGGCCTCTCCTCGATGTTCCCCGCGCCGCGCTGAGGGAGCACCTCGCCCAGCGTGCGATCGCATGGCGCGAGGACGGAAGCAACACCGATCAGACCTTTCCGCGAGCCCGGGTGCGCCACGGTGTGCTTCCGGCGATCGTGGCGGCGTTCCCGCATGCCCCGGCGCACCTTGCGGCGTTTGCCGCCGATCTCGCCGCGGACGAAGCGCTCCTCTCCGGACTGCTCGCGGAGAACGGGGTGTGGCCCGAGGTAGGCCGGCCTGTTCCGTCGGCGCTCGTGGCGGCGCTGCCTGCGCCGCTGATGCGTCGCTGGGTGCTCGAACTTGCGGGGCGCCTGCCGTTGGCCGAGCCTCCCTCCCGCCGGCAGCTCGATGGGGTGAGCGACATGCTCTCGAGCGGGCAGCCGGCGGCGGTGGACCTCGGACGTCGGTGGGTGCTGCGACTGCGCGGTGACACGCTGCTGCTCCAGCCGCCACCCGTTCCGCAGTTCGCTCCCTGTCCCGCTGCCGTCCCTTCGAGGGTCGAGATGCCAGGGGGGTTCGTCGGCTTCCTGGGAGACTCCTCGGTGGCGACCGCACGGCACCGGGCAAAGCTCCACTCCCGTTTGCGCGAGTGCGCGGTGAGCTGGCGCTCGCTTGTTCCTGGGGAGCGTTTCGGAGGCGTTACCGCAGTGCGCCGGCTCGCGGCGCGAGGCGTGCCGGCCCAATGGCGACGGGCATGGCCGGTGCTGCAGGCGGGTGATACGATTGTCTGGCTTCCTGCGGTCGGGGTCGCCGAGTGCTGGGGTGAGGACGGCGCCGAAGCGGTTGCGGTCGGTCTGGAGGAGCCATGGAAACGCCACGACAGCTGATTGCACCACAGGTGATCACGGCCCGCATCGCCGAGCTGGGCAAGCGAATCGGCGCAGACTACGCCGGCCGTGAGCTGGTGCTTGTGGGCATGCTGAAGGGTGCGGCTGTCTTCCTGGCGGACCTCCTGCGGGCCATTCCGGGTTCCGTTCGCTTCGAACTCGTCAACGTGATGCACCAGACCGAGCCCCGCGGCGCGATCATCGAGCTGACATACGCCACTCACGTTCACCTGGAGGGCGCGCACGCCCTCATCCTGAAGGACATCTGCCACTCGGGTGTCACCGAGAACTACCTGCTGACACATCTCGCGCAGCAGAGCCCTGCGAGTCTAGAAGTCGCTGCGCTCATCAACCGTCCGCTGTTGCGCCGGGTGGCGTTGGAACCTAAGTATGTGGTGTTCGACGACGTGCCGTCGGGGCGCCTCGTGGGGTACGGGATGGAGTACGAGGGCCGGTGGGGGAATCTTCCCGACATCAACATCCTTGAGGGTCTGTGACCGGTGCCTTGGCTTCGTGAGAGCGCCCTCGTCTGAACGTGGCGCCCGGGCGGGAGGCCGCCGGAGGAACGCGGAGAGTACGTGAACCAGAACGTGAAGAACTTGCTGCTGTTCGTCGTCATTCTCGTGTCGGTGGTGCTGCTCTGGAACTGGATCACCACCACCGGGGCGGGAGCGAAGGAGATCGCCTTCTCGGAGTTCCTGGATCGCGTCGAGAAGAACCAGATCGCCGAGGTGTTGATCCGCGGTGACGAAGTCCGCGGACGATCTACCGACGCTCCCGGGTCGCGGGCGCTTGTTCCACGGCCATACGACTTCGTGACGTACTCGCCGGGGTACGACAAGCTCGTGGGTGTGTTGCGCGAGCACAACGTGAAAATCAAGGCGGAGCAAGCGTCGCAAGGCTCGATCTGGTCAGCCCTCTTGACGTGGTGGCTCCCGATCATCCTCATGATCGGACTGTGGTTCTACCTCTACCGCCAGATGCAGGCCGGCGGCAACAAGGCCATGGCGTTCGGCAAGTCGCGCGCCCGCCTGCTCAACCCACAAAAGAAGGGCGTGACGTTCAAGGACGTCGCGGGCGTTGACGAGGCCAAGGAAGAGCTCCAGGAGATTATCGAGTTCCTCCGCGACCCGCAGAAGTTTCAGAAACTCGGCGGCAAGATCCCCCGGGGCGTGCTCCTGATGGGCCCGCCGGGGACCGGCAAGACGCTGCTTGCTCGCGCCGTGGCGGGCGAGGCCGACGTGCCGTTCTTTTCGATCTCGGGTTCCGACTTCGTCGAGATGTTCGTGGGCGTGGGAGCCTCCCGCGTGCGGGATCTGTTCGAGCAGGGCAAGAAGAGCGCGCCCTGCATCATCTTCATCGACGAGATCGACGCTGTGGGTCGCCACCGCGGCGCCGGCCTCGGCGGCGGCCACGACGAGCGCGAGCAGACTCTGAACGCGCTGCTCGTCGAGATGGACGGCTTCGAGTCCAACGACGGCGTGATCCTGATCGCCGCCACCAACCGCCCGGACGTGCTCGACCCCGCTCTGTTGCGTCCGGGCCGCTTCGACCGGCGTATCGTGGTCAGCCGTCCCGACCTCAACGGCCGCGCCGAGATTCTGAAGGTGCACACGACGAAGATCACGCTCGCGCCCGACGTCGAGCTCTCCGTTCTGGCACGCTCGACCCCCGGGTTCTCCGGTGCCGACATCGCCAACCTGGTCAACGAAGCGGCTCTGCGGGCGGCGCGATTCAACAAGACCGCGGTTGCAATGGAGGACTTCGAGTTCGCCAAGGACAAGGTCATGATGGGCGCGGAGCGCCGTTCGCTCGCGCTCTCCGAAGAGGAGAAGCGCGTGGTGGCGTTTCACGAGGCAGGCCACGCTCTGATTGCGGCAGTGCTGCCAAACGCCGATCCGCTGCACAAGGTCACGATCGTCCCGCGCGGCCTCGCGCTCGGCCTGACCCAGCAACTCCCCGAGGAGGACCGGTACCTCCACGCCAAGTCGTTCCTTTCGGATGAGCTCGTTGTGCTGATGGGCGGCCGCCTTGCGGAGCAGATCGTCTTCGGGGACGAGGCCATCACGACCGGCGCCGGCAACGATCTCGAGCGAGCCACCGAACTCGCCCGCAAGATGGTGTGCGAGTGGGGGATGTCCGCGATGGGCCCGCTGACCTTTGGCAAGCGCGAAGAGGCGATCTTCCTCGGCAAGGAGTTCGCCCGGCACCAGGACTACTCCGAGTCCACGGCGGTCGAGATCGACAGCGAGATCAAGCGCCTCGTGGAGAACGCCTACGGGCGGGCTCAGCAGACGTTGACCGAGAACCGGCCGGTGCTCGACAGGATCGCCGCAGCACTCCTCGAGCGCGAGGTGCTGGAGGGCGAAGAAGTCTACCGGATGGTCTCCGAACACACCGGCGTGCCGGTCGAGAAGCTCAAGGGGCCTGGCCACCCGGTCCCCTCCGCCGAAGCCCGCTGACTTGCGCCGCCGGCGTCGGACCATCTGCGGCGTCAGGCTGCGGCGGTACGGATCCTCACGTAGCCTCCGGCTACGCTCCGGTCCGACCGCCTCGCCTTCCTTGCATCTGGCCCAACGGCGGCGGCGCGGCTACCCGCCGTACTGCGAAGCCCTGCCTTCGGTTCACGCGGAAAGGGGAAGAAGGTAGAGGGTAGAAGGTAGAGGGAAGACAAGGCGCCTGTTCCGCGGTCCGTCCTTCCTCTCCCGTCTACCCTCTTCCCTCTCCCCTTTCCCTTTCATCTCGCCGCGTCTGAACCTGCGAACTTTCGAACCTGCGAACGGTGGTTGCTCCTCTGCCCCTCCGCTCCTCCGCCTGTCTCCTCGGACCCCGGACCCCTGTCTCCCGCGAGGGTACAATCTGTTCGTGATCGTCGTTCGGGCCTTCGCGATGCTGGTGTTCGTGGTGCTGGGAGTCCTCAACACCGTCGTCGCCGGGTTCATCGGCACCGTCGTCGGCTTCATCCCGCCTCGCGGCGACTGGACTCTCCGGGGTGCTCGAATTTGGGCGCGCGGCATCCTCCTCGGAGGCTTCGTGCACCTCAGGAGCGACGGGCGCGAGCATGTGCCGCGAGACGAACCCGTGGTCTTCATGGCCAACCACGAGTCGTGGCTCGACATCCCGGCTCTGCTCGCCGAGATCCCGGTGCAGGTGCGCTTCCTCGCCAAGAAGTCCCTGTTCTCATGGCCGTTATTCGGCTGGGCGATCGCTTCGATGGGTTTCATCCCCGTCGACCGAAAGAACCGCCGTGAGGCCGTGAAATCGTTCGACGAAGCGGCAGCCCGGATTCGGGCCGGCCGCTCGGTTCTTATCTTCCCGGAGGAGACGCGCTCGACGGACGGGGATCTGCTACCTTTTCAACGGGGCGGTTTCCTGATCGCGATCAAGGCTGGGATTCCGATCGTCCCGGTCGGCCTCGAGGGTCCGCGCCGTTGCCTGCCAAAGTTCAACTACCTCATCCGTCCCGGCACCATCACGGTCAGGTTCGGCGAACCCATCCCGACGGTCGGTCGCGGCGTCACCGAGAAGGGTGAGTTGATGGAAGCGGTCCGGATCGCGATCGAGCGGCTGCGCAATGCGGACGCACGAGAGATGGTTCCTTTCGATAGGGGTGCTGCTTTGAGGAGCGTGGGCGATGGTCAGTGACGAACAGGTCTGGGATGCGCTGTCGACCGTCATGGATCCGGAGATCCCCTTCTCGGTCGTGGACCTCGGGTTGGTTTACGGGGTCGAGGTCGCGCCCCCCGATCGCGTGCGGGTCCAGCTGACCCTGACCACGCGAGGCTGCCCGCTGGTACGCCGCATCTCGGCGGACGCCGAAGAGGCGATCCGAAGGGAAACCGGGGCGGATGAAGTGACGGTCGAGATCGTCTGGGATCCGCCGTGGAACCCCGCAATGGCCTCGGAAGCCGTACGCCACCACCTCGGTTGGCCGAGTTGAACGTCGAGTGTGGGAAGGGTCCGCACTCCCCAGCACGGCCGGCGCCGGAACCCGATTCCGTTGCGTGATTGTCGCTCTCAGGTACCGAAGATCCCCGACGACGCAGACTGCGTTTCGGTTGGCGTGTGGAGGACAAGATGGCGTTGACGGAGGCAGCTGTCCGTGAGGCCCTCAAGAAGGTCAAGTTCCCCGGGCTGACCCGGGACATCGTGTCGTTCGGCTTCGTCCGCAGCGTACGGGTCGATGGTGGCTCGGTGGAGGTCGACATCGTGATGACGACGGCCAACCCGTTAGCGAGCGAGGCGGTCGAGCGGGACGCCAGGGCCGCGCTCGAGGTGTTGCCGGGCGTCACGACGGTCAAACTCGAGTGCAAGGTGCAGGCGCCCCAGGCTCCGCAGGCGGCAGCGCCGCAGCATGCGGCGCTCCCCGGCGTGCGGTACAAAGTCGCCGTCGCCTCGGGAAAGGGCGGCGTCGGGAAATCCACCGTCGCGGCCAACCTGGCGCTCGCGTTGCTGCGGAAGGGCGCAACCGTCGGCCTGCTCGACGCCGACATCTACGGGCCGTCCCAGCAGATGATGATGGGCTGCACGGACAAGCCGCAGGTGAGCCCCGAGGAGAAGATCCTCCCGGTCGACGGCAACGGCGTCAAGGTGATGTCCCTCGGCTTCCTGATGGACCCCGACCAGCCGGTGATCTGGCGTGGGCCGATGGTGATGAAGGCCCTGCAGCAGTTCATCGAGGACGTTGACTGGGGCGAACTCGACTACCTGATCGTTGACCTGCCGCCGGGCACCGGTGACGCCCAGTTGACCATGACTCAACAAGTTCCGTTGGACGGTGCGGTCATCGTCACGACGCCTCAGGACGTCGCGCTCATCGACGCCCGGAAGGGGCTTGCGATGTTCCAGAAGGTCAACGTGCCCGTGCTGGGTGTGATCGAGAACATGTCGGCGTTCGTCTGCCCTCACTGCGGCACCAGGAGCGAGATTTTCAAGCACGGCGGGGGGAAACGCACCGCCGAGCAGCTCGGCGTGCCCTTCCTGGGGGCCATACCGATCGACCCCGAAATCGTCGTGGGCGGCGATGCGGGTTCGCCGATCGTCGCCTCGCGACCCGACTCCGCGGCGGCCAAGGCGTTCGTGGCCATCGCGGAGGCCGTCAAACGTCAGGTTGAACGCTCGTAGACGGCACGCCCCAGGCCTGAAGCCCTCCCTATTGCTTAGGACCGGCCGGCGCCGGAGTCTTCGACGGCGCGGGCGTCGGAGGCTTGGCGACGATCTCCGCCGCGACCTCGGGACGGCCGCCGGCAGCGACGATCGCTTCCAGCCGCTTCTCGAACCACTCCGTCTCCGCCCAGGGGAGCGGCTCGCCGCTCGCGAAGAACGTAGGCGTGCCGAAGACGCCGAGCCGGTACCCGAGGTCGAGATGGCGAAGCACCGCGTCCACGGAAGGATCCTTGAGGTAGCAGCCGAGGAACGTCTCCTTGCTCAACCCGTTCTCGGCGAGAAAACCGAACACGACGTCGTCAAGCGACCCGACGCTCAAGGTGTCCTGGAGGCGGTAGCACTCCTCCTTCAGCTGAACGACGCGCTCGGGCCAGAACTGTCCGAGGCAGTAGCCCGCAACCGCGGCGCGGAATGCCCATGGATGGAGGGAAACCAGCGGGAAGGTCACGATTCCATGGCGGACCTTGTCGCCGGCCTTGGCCAGGAACGGCTTGACGTTGGTCCATCCGAGCTTGCAGCCCGGACACTGGAAGTCGGAAAACTCAACGATCTTCACCACGGCGTTCTCGTGACCGGGATCCCACTGCACCTCGGCGTGTTCGAGGATCTCTCGTCGCACGGCGCGAGGGTCGCGGGCGAGCGGCCAGGTGTTGCCTATCACCAGGTACTTGCCGTCGGCCGTCACCGCCAGCGGCATCTGCATCCAGCCGTACCCGGTATCAACCTGTGCGACGAGAGGGACCAGAGGGCCCGGCTTGGCCGGGCTCATCGGCCAGGCGACCTTGACCTTGTTTCCCAGCCAGTTGGCGAGCACCTGCGGAAGAACCTGCTCGACGAACAGTGGCAGCGTCCCCACGGTAACCGCGGGCTCGGTCCCCGGTAGCGGGAAGAGAAGGCCGGCGGCCACCGCCCCCCCTTGCGGGTCGAACACCATCGCGAGGTTGTCCTTTGCGTCGGGCATGAGGCTCGTTCGCTCGACGCGCACGGCCTGATAGGGGCCGACCGGCGTCGTGCCGGGGGTGATCTCGGTGAGGGAGATCGAGGTCCCCGGTGCATAACTCAAGGACGCCCGCGCGAAGGCCTTGATCGTCTGCTCGGAAACCTGGGCCCCGCAGGGAACCGCCACAAGAAGCACCATCACCACCGCCGCGTCACGTCGCATGCTCGCCCTCCGGCTCAACGCCGATGAAGGATACCAAAGCGGCGGGCTGCGCCACCCCTCGCAGCGACAGATTGCGTGCGAGAGGGGGGAGGCCCCGCCGCTTGTGCATCGGACGCTGCCGATGGCCCTTGGAACGGCCACGCCGTCTCCTGTACAGTTGGCGCATGGTGGAACAAGCCCTCGAAGGACTGTGGCGCAGAGGTCGGCCGGCGGTCATGGGTGTCCTCAACGTTACGCCCGACTCGTTCTCCGGCGGGCGGCGCTTCCTGACGCGTGCCGAGGCGGTCGCCCAGGCCCTGGAGATGATTGAGGCCGGCGCTGACGTGGTCGACGTGGGGGGCGAGTCCACGCGTCCGGGCTCGGACGGCGTGGACGAGGCGACCGAGATCGAGCGCGTCGTCCCCGTGATCGAGGAGGTGACACGGCTTCGTCCGGAGATCCCGGTCTCGGTCGACACCTCCAAGCCGGGCGTCGCCGAGGCCGCGCTCGCGGCCGGGGCCTGCCTCGTGAACGACGTGGACGGTGGCCGCGGCCAGGGGATGCTGAAGATCGTGGCCGATCACCACGCGGCCATCGTGCTCATGCACATGCGCGGCGAGCCCCGAACCATGCAGCGAGACACCGCATACCTGGACGTGGTCGCCGAGGTGCACCGGTTTCTTGCCGATCGTGCCGCGGCGGCCATGACGGCCGGCATCCCGGCGGATCGCGTGATGCTCGATCCGGGCATCGGTTTCGGCAAGGACGCGGCGGGCAACCTGCGGCTGCTCACGGCGTTGCCGGATCTGGCGGCGCTCGGCCATCCGGTCGTGGTCGGCGCGTCGCGCAAGTCCTTCATCGGAAAGATCGTCGGAGGCGCCGGCCCGGACTCGAGGCTGGCGGGCTCCCTCGCCGCGGTCGCCGGCGCGGTGCGGCTGCGACGCGTCTTGGTCCGGGCGCACGACGTCGCCGAGACGGTCCAGTTCTTCGCGGTGCTGGCCGCCCTCGAAGGGGCCGCGTGAACGCCCTCTTTGCGGCCGCTCGCGAGATCACGCACCTGGAGGTAGGCGTCCGGGACCTCATCGACATCGCCCTCGTCGCGGTCGTCTTCTACCTGCTGCTCACCGCCGTGAAGGGGACGCGCGCCGTCTCGATGCTGTGGGGGATATTCATCCTCGGCGGCAGCTACCTCGCGGCCCAGGCTCTCGACCTGATCACGCTGGCGACCGTGTTGAGGGAGATGTTGTTCTACCTGCCCTTCGTGATCATTGTGTTGTTCCAGCACGAGATCCGCCGCATCCTCGCGGCCATCGGACGCACGCCGCTGCTGCGATGGACATCCGCAATCTCCCCGCGGCAAGTCATGATCAACGACATCGTGCTCGCCTGCGAGACGCTGGTTTCGCACAGATACGGGGCGCTGATCGTCATCGAGCGTGACGAGGGTCTTCGGACCTTCGTCGAAACTGGGATCCCCACCGACGCCCGCCTTTCGTACGACCTGCTTGTGAACCTCTTTACGCCGGGCACCCCGCTGCACGACGGCGCGGCGATCGTTCAGGGCAACCGCATCGCCGCGGCCGGGTGCTTCCTTCCGCTGTCGGTGCGCGCCGATCTCTCCACAACCTACGGCTCCAGGCACCGGGCTGCGCTGGGCATCGCGGAGGAGACGGACGCGGTTGCGGTCGTGGTGTCGGAGGAACGGGGAGCGTTGACGGTGGCTGAAGGCGGCCACCTGCACGAGGACCTCGACCGAAGAGGTCTGCGGGACCTCCTACTCGAGTTACTCCTGCTGGGCCGCTCCGGGGGTGCAGCTTGAGGTTCCTGCCCCGCTCCCCCGGGAACATGGTGCTGGCTGTCGTGCTGGCATGTCTGGTCTGGTACGCGAGCGCTCTCGACCGGAGAGAGCGTATCTCGGAGCGTCAACTCGACACACCGGTCACCCTGGTCAACGTCCCCGCCGAAACCGTGATCACCTCGGAAGTGCCTCGCTTTCTTTCGCTCCGGGTGCGGGGTCCGCTCTCGCGCCTGCGTTCCCTCGACCAGGCCCAGACCGGTGTCGTGATCGACCTGCGCGGCGTCGGCGAGGGGGACCATGAATTTGCGGTGGAGACGCGCAACGTGATCGTGCCTGGGGGCGTGGAAGTGCTGGCGGTGGCGCCCTCGCAGGTACCGCTCCGTCTGGAGCGGATGGGCCGTCGACGCGTCCCGGTCAAGCCAAATGTTTCCGGGGAGCCTGCCGCCGGTATGGTGGTCGGGATCGTTGCCACAGAGCCCCAAACCGTCGTGGTCAGCGGTCCGCGCCTTCAGCTCGAGAGGTTGCAGGCGGTTCCCACGGACCCGGTGAGTATCGACGGCGCGGATTCGCCGGTGGACACGTTCGTGGCGGTGCGCTCTCCCCGGCCCTTGATGCGGATCGTGGAACCGCTCGCCGTGCGGGTCATCGTGGAAATCACTCCCGGGCGCAGCGATTCCCGCGGCGGGAGGCGCCGGTGACGGGGAGGCTCTTCGGGACGGACGGAATGAGGGGCGTGGCGCTTGAGTACCCTCTCGACCGGCCCACACTGACGCGACTGGGCGCCGCCCTGATGACGCACCTGCGCGAGGCGGCGCTGCCTCCGGTGGTCCTGCTGGCTGGCGACACGCGCGCCTCCACGCCGGTGTTGGCCGATTGGCTCGGCGGTTCGTTCGTGGCTGCGGGCGGCGAGGTGCATTGGGGGGGCGTGCTCCCGACACCGGCGGTGTCGCACCTGCTCCGCGACCGCGGCGGATACGGCGCGGGGGTCGTGATCTCGGCGTCGCACAACCCCGCGGCCGACAATGGCGTCAAGCTCGTGAACCGGGCGGGGACCAAGTGGCCGGTCGAAGAGGAACGACGTCTCGAGGCAAGGCTCGCCGCGATGCCTGCCGATGTCGCGGTGGCACCTTTGCCACCCGTCGACCCGGAGGCTCGCGGGCGCTACATCGAGCTGCTGCTGGCCTCGCTGCCCGCCGGTGCACTCGAAGGGGTGCGGGTTGTCATCGATCCAGCCAACGGCGCCGCTTCTCCGGTCGCCGGAGCGTTCTTCGAGGCCCTCGGAGCGAGCGTAAAGCTGATCCACGCCGAGCCCGACGGGCGCAACATCAACGCCCGTTGCGGAGCGCTGTTCCCCGAGTTGCTTGCGATTGAAGTCAGGCGCCTGGGATTCGACGCCGGGGTCGCGCTCGACGGCGATTCGGACCGGGCGATCCTGGTTACCCGGACCGGACGCGTGCTCGACGGCGACGATGCCCTGCTAGTTTGGGCTCGGGCGCTTCTGGCGGAGGGAAGGCTGCCGGGGCCGACCGTCGTCGCGACCGTGATGTCGAACCTCGGCCTCGAGGCCGCGCTGCGACACCAGGCGGTCACTCTCGTACGATGTCCCGTCGGGGACCGAGAGGTGTGGGAAGCGATGCAGCGCGAGGGAGCGGCCCTTGGCGGCGAGCAGTCGGGTCACGTGATCTGCAGCCACCTCTCGGTGACCGGAGACGGGCTGCTCACAGCGGCCCACCTCCTCGCGGTAGCGCGCCGGACCGGCACCCCACTCGAGGAGCTGGCGGACCTCCAGCGGTTCCCGCAGGTGCTTCTGAACGTGAGAGTTGCGACGCGTCGCCCCGTCGAGGAGGTGCCTGAGTTGGCAGTGGCGGTCAGGTCGGCGCAGATGCAGCTGTCCGACAACGGTCGCGTCTTCGTCCGCTACTCGGGTACCGAGCCGCTGCTTCGGATCATGGTCGAAGCGGAAGAGGACACGCTCGCGCGCGAAACCGCCGAGGGGATCGCCGCGGTTGCCCGCGAACAGCTCGGCTCCGCCTGACACCATTTAGAACCCGAAGATGTTCTTCTTGCGCTTCAGCTTGAGGGGTTCCTGCGACTTGCCGAGCTGCGCCGTGTGGCCCGAGTAGTCACTCGCCACCACGTAGAACTCGACCGTCTGGTTTCGGTGGAAGCTCGGGGAGATCTCCGCAGACCAGTCGGCGCCCGCGCCGTGGCGCAGCGGCAGTTCCACGTACTTGCCGCCTCCCTCGACCCGAGCGAAAAGCTGCGCGCCCTTGACGGCATGATCGTCCTGGATCTTGAAGGCGAGGGTCACCGCTTCGCCTTTCTTGTACTCGAGCTTGAGGCCCGGGGTGAGGGCCAGCGTCGGAGGCTGCGCGTCGAGCTGCTCGAGCTGCTTGGCCAGCCTCACGCGCATCTGCTGAATGCGTTCCGCCGTCCGGGCATCGGGCGCCACGGAGTCGAGCAACTCCAGCCCTTTCTCAGGTGCGTTGTCGGCTTCCGTTCGCTGAACCTGCGCGATCAAGGCCGTGAACTTCTGGTCCGCTTCCTGCTCCGCCTTGACGCGCTCGAGACGACCCTGAAGCCCGGCGCGGTTCGGCCAGCTGCGCCGCACGGTGTCTAGGCGGGCGAGCGCGAGGTCGAAGCTCCCCTTCGCCGCGAGCGAGTCGGCCTCGCCTTCAAGCGCCGCCGCGGCCTTCTCACGCGCCTCGGCGGCCAGGGTGTATTTCGGGACGACCTCGACCAGAACGCTCGCGCTCTGGAGCACTTGGCCCAGCTCCCCTTGGCGTTGGGCCTTCAACAGCGTGGCTTGGAGGTTGAGCGCTCGCCGGGACTCTTCGAGCGATGCCGAGAAGTCCGCGTCGCGTTTGAACGAACCCTCCTCGTCCTTCGAGATGTCGCGCACGGCGTCACCCAGCGCCTTGATGTTGCCGGCGGCGAGAGCCCTCTGCATCGCCTTGGTGAGGGCCTGCCGCCTCATGGTCCCGTATGTGGCCCGGATGGTCTTGTACCTATCCTGCTCGGCCTGCGAGAGGCTTGTTAGGTCCTCCGGCGAGATGCGGTCGAGGGCGGCGCCCGCCGCCGCTAGGTCGCCGAGTGCGATGGCCGCCTCGGCTCTCTCGAGTTGCGTGGCGGCGGCGTTCGCCTGCACCGGTTGGGGGGACGGCGAAGGCCGACGGGGCGCCGCGGTCGGGATTGCGGAAGGAACAGGCCTTACCGACCGCTGACTCTCAACCCAGAACAGACCGGCCACCGATGCAAGCACGATCAACGCCGCAATCCCGATGGCCAACGGCACGGCGCGGCGCTTGCGTGACGCCTTGGTCGCAAGCCGGGCAGGGGCGGTGGGTGGCTGCGGTGGCGGCTCGGTCGCCGGCTGGGGCGCCGGAGCCTCGCTGGGCTGGACAGCGCCGCCTCCCTCGGGGGTCGGTGCGGCCGCCGTGGCGGGAGGCGTTCCGGTGGTCTCGGGATTTTGTTCCGGGGTCGGCAGGGGCTCCTGGACCGGAGCGGGTGCCGCCGGCGCCTCGGGATAGAACCGCACGGGCGGCTCCGTCTCGAAAGTCAGAGAGGCCGTAGGCAGTTCGGCCTGGACTATGAAGGGCACGGACGCAGTTCCCTCGTGGCTGGAGGGCGACAGTTCGGGCGTGACCTGCCCCGGTTCGACGGGCACGGGCTCGGGACGAGGTTCCCCCTCCAGGTGCTTCGGGAAGATCGGCGTGACCCTTGCGGGCGAGGTGTCCTCCCCCTTCTCCGGGACCGCGGACTCCCTTCCCTCCGCCCCTCCGGCAGGCGGCCCCCCGACCGGGGTTTCGGAATTGAGAGGGGCGGAGACGCTGATCGCCGGAGTCGGGCTGACCATTTCTTCGTCCGCGGGTTCGGGCTGGGCAGGTGCCTCGGCCAGTGCACGGCGGACCGCCTGGCGGAACTCCTCAAAGCTCGCCGGCCTCGCGGCGGGGTCTCGGCGGAGGGCCTGGGCCAGGATCGTTTGCAGCGCCGGCGGGTCCGGCAGGCTGGTGCGGACGTGGGGTGGAAGCGAGACGTCCGGCGCCGGCGCATCTCCCGCGGCGACCTCTGCCTGGAGGAGGTAACAGGTCGTGGCGGCGAGGGCGTAGAGATCAGACCGCCAGTCCGCCGTCGGCGCAGTGGCGGAATCGAGCTGCTCGGGAGCCGCGAACTGTGCCGGCCCTTCGGCGAGCGCGACGCCGCCCACTCCCGCGATGACACCGTGAAACGCCGCGGACCCGAAGCCCAGAATCTTGACGCGCTCCGTGTCGCCCCTGGTCAGCGCGAGGAGGTTCTCCGGCGCGATGTTTCCGTGCGAGACGCCACTTCGTTGCAGTACCTCGAGGCCATCGACGGCGTCCAGGATGAGGGTTAGGACGCGCCCCGGCGGTGTCCCGGCGAGGGAGTCGAGTCGCTCGCCCTCGACGAGCTCCATGACCATGAAAGCACTCCCGTCGGGGCAGAATCCGTAGTCGAGGAGTGCCGGAAAAGGGTCCGGACCAGCCGACGCAAGGACGCCCATCGCCGCCAGAAACCGTTCCCGACAGGCCTCGATGCCTACGGGCGAGGACGGAGGTATCAGCTTGATCGCCACCGTTGCACCGGTGCCGGGTTCAACGGCCCGGAAGACGATCGCAGACCGGCTGGACTTGAGCACCCGCTCGAGGCGGAAGCTCTCGGTGATCTCGCGCGGTTCAGTTCTGTACACGGCGGAAACCCCCGTTTCGCACCCCGGATCCTGGGAGGGAAGGGAGCCGGCGCTCCCCAACGTGAAGCCGTTCTGAACCTTGGATTGTCACGTATCAAGTCTACCAGACAAGCACTTGCAGGCCCAGGTGCCGCTCGTGATGGCGATCACTCGAGGGCGGCTGCGCCTTGCCGGGCGACCGACAGGTGGTGGGGAGGGGACCGTCACGAGGCTCCCCCTGTTTCTGTCACCAGAGAAATTGGCGGTCGACGAGACTCGCCGACGGCGCGTGGCGGGGAGGGGGCCGCCACGAGGCTCCCCATGCTTCTGTCACCAGAGAAGATGGCGGGGTGGACGAGACTCGAACTCGCGACCTCCGGCGTGACAGGCCGAAACGGCCCCCTTCCGGAACTGCTTGCTATGCAGCGAAGTAGCCGAGACTGGGGCACTTAGTTCGGAGCGCCGTTCTCGTCTGTTCTCGCCAACTGCGCCGTCTTCTGTCCTCCGTTTGACACTTCCTTTGACACCGCCAGGCTCGGGTTTGCGTCGGCGATCTCGATGGCGTGCCGGAGCGCGTCGTCATGCAGGTGGGCATAGTGGCGGTGGATGACGGTGATCGAGTTGTCGGCGAGCTGTGCGACCACCTGCGGCGGCACGCTGGCGAGCAGCAGGTGCGAGATCCCCGAATGGCGGAGGGAGTAGAGGCGCTGGCCGGCCGGGATCCTCTCGTGCTCCGGCAGGCGCAGGTTGGCCAGGCGGATCAGCTCGCGCCACGGGCGCGCGACGTCGGTATACGGCCGGCCGGTCCGCGGGCTCGGCCAGAGGTACCCGGTGGCGCCGGGCCCCGGGCGGGTTGTGGCGAGGTGCTCCGCGAGCGCGGCGCGGATCGGCACAACGAGCCGACGGCCCGTCTTCGTCCGCCGGAAGATGATTTCCCCGCGCTCGAGGTCGACGTCCTCCCACCGAAGGGCCAGGACGTTCCCGGTGCGCGCCATCGTGTAGTAGCAGGTCAGGACGATGCCCCGGAGGGGCACCGGCGATCGCCGCGTCGGGTTCGGCTTCCGGGCCGCCTGGGCCCGGCTCCGCTCGCCAGCGGCCGCCAGCGCCTCGAGGTCCTCGAGCGCGGCGAGCAGCGCCTGAACCTGGCGAACCGAGAGCGCCTCCGGGATCAGCTCTGCCTCGGGGAGCTTGCCGAGGTAGCGGATGGGGTTCTCCGCGATCGCGCCCCGCCGTACCGCGAGGTTGAGGGCGCCCTGGAGGAGGGTCAGATAGGCGTTGAGGGTGCGCGCCGAGAGCCCGCGCCGCTCGCGCGCGCTGGCCCGCCACGCCGCGATCGCGTTCGGGGTGAGGTCCGCGTAGGGGGTCTCGGACCCGAGCTCCTCGAGGAGGCGTTTCGCGCGGCTTGCCTCGCGGTCCCAGCGGGTCCCCCGTTCCTTGCAGTCTGCCTCGTATGCGGCGAACAGCTCGCCGACGGAAAGCGGCCGCTGGCGCTCCTCTCCCGCCGCTCGGAGTTCGGCCTCGTGCGCGCGGATCCAGTCCACGCGCCAGGCCGGCGCCCAGGCGAGCGACCTATGGTAGTCGAGCGCGTTGGGTGAGACCTCGCAGGGCCAGCAGACGCGGCCAAGACTGTCGACGTACCGGAAGCGGCCGTGCCATCGGCCGCGTCGACGGATCAGATAGGTCGGGGCGGAGCGGCGCTTGTGGGTCGGCATGGCCGGATCGTCGACGACGCGGCCGGATCGAACAAGTGCCGCAAATCTAGCTGCGACCACAGCAGTTCTTGTACTTCTTGCCGCTGCCGCAGGAGCAGAGGCTGTTCCGCGGGACCTTGGTGCTCTTCGCCGGAGGCTGCGGTTTCTTCACGAAGTCGATCTCCTCGCACGAGGGTTGCCGGAACGAAAACACGGTGTTGCCGTTGAAGTTGGTGACCGCGAAGTCCCCGGAACCGATGACGTCCATGCCGATGAGGAGATCGAAGCCGGGCAAGTCGCCGCGGGTGACCTCGAGCATGGTGAAGCCGACTCCATTCGGAAGGCCGAGGCTCACGAAGTACTTCTCGGTGACCGCGGTGCCCTGCGCATGATGGGATTGGGCGAAGCCGACGGACTTCAGACCAAGAGCGTCGACGACCTTCTGGGTGATCACGGTATTTGTCGCGCCGGTGTCCCACAGCGCCTTGAACGGCACGCCGGTTGGATTCGGCGCGCTTTTCGGATCATCGAACGGCGCAAAGACTGCGACGTCGTTGATGAGGACGGAACTCCGGCCCAGGTATCGCGACGTGAAGCAACGCGCGGTCATGCGGTGGTGCTAGGCGGCGAAGGAGACACGGGAGTTGAAGTGCATCGTCGTGTCCTTCTCTCCCGTAGAGCAGCGCTGGATGATGAAGTTGCCCATGCCGAACCGGTCGATGCCTGAGCGCAGCGCCTCCTCATTGGTGTCGAAGGCCCCGACGACGCGACAGTCCACCAGCACAAGGACCTTGCCGTCGTACTGCTTGACCAGCTCCTCCTGGTGCTCCAGGTACCATGTGAAGTTCTTCTTCAAGTCCGTGGTCATGGATGTCCCCGCTTCCGCTCCAAGCACCGACGTCTTATGCTACCACTCCTGTCGGATGTCAAGAGAGGACGTGGAGAGTTGCGCTCCTCACCCCGCCGACGGATTGAGACTGCGGGCAAGGTCCTGAAGGCCGCGGCAAAGCTGGTCGACGGCGTTCTTGACGGCGTCGAACTCCTTGCTGGTGATCTCACGATTGGGCCCTACGTGGGTGCCCGCGGACTGCAGAGTTCTGTGGGCACGGTAGGCGACCTGGTCCAGCCCCTGTTTCAGAATGCGGAACTGCTCGTCTGATGTCATGGCAGCCTCCTTTCGTTCTCCCGACTCCCGTCGGGCTCGTGCGTTGCGAATCCTTCCTACTCCAATGGCCGCCACTCCAGGTGGGCCAGCTCGAGGTCGGGACCCAGAAGGACTCGAGCTTCCCACGCTTGGGAATCGGCTCTCGCAGCCTGGTTGCGAAGGTTTTCCTCCTGGTCGTGCGTGAGCGAGCGGGGTTCTGCAGGTGAGACGGCCATGTTCACCTTCACGAAGATGCGGTTCATGCCCTTCCAGGCCTCGATGGCTCCGGGCCCGGGGAGCGTAGCGTCACGCTGGACGACCGAAAAGTGCAGCTTGCGGAGGGCGGCGATGACGCAGGCTTGCGCCACCTCTTCGACCTCTACCTCGAGCGTTGCATTCAACCGACCTCCTTCGCGCGATCTCGCGGCGTGACGGGGAATTGTACGCCGGGCTCATTCGAGGCTGAAGCGAACCTTAAAATCCCGGTACACTCGGAGCAAGGCCTGTTCGTGTTTTGCTTCTTCACCCTGAAACTGCTCGAAGATCGCGCGGATCTCCGGGTCCTCGGACAGAACGGCCATCTCTCCGTACTCACCCTGCGCCTCGCGCTCCTTTTCGATCGCATGCCTGAAGGCCTTGAAGAGCTGCTTCTCCTTGTCCGTCATCGGTCTGTTCGCACTCATGGTGCCTCCTCTCCCGGAGCTGTCGCACGAGTTCGATGCAAGACTCACCTCAGTTTGTTGAGCAAGATGAGTCTACACTCGACACCATCCGCCTTAGAACAGCTCCTGTTGTTCGCCGCGGTGCTTCTTCGGCGCCGCCTTGAACGTCGCTCCCATGCCCATCTGCGGAAATCGCACCTTCGCTCCAGCGAGCAGCTCCCGGACCGTCAGGATCTGCAGCCGTGGGTACTCACCCTTGAAGTGCTCGGAGTCATAGAACCCGGCGGAGACCGCCTCGGTCTTCATGGGCTTGGTGGGTTCCTCGAGCGTAACCAGAACACCGATCGCCACCTTCTCACGCTCGAGCGTTCCCTTGAGGTCCCGGACGTGTGTGGCGCCGACGTGGCCGCTCTTCACCTGAACGATGATCCTCTTCGCCTTGCCGGTGTTGTCGTCGAAGAAGGCAATGTAGCCGTCGATCCCACTGTCGGCGCCCTTCTTCTTGTCCTGTGCCGGCCAGGCTTCAACAAGGCCGAGAGCCCACCACTCGAACTGGTAGCGATCCTCGGCAGCCAGCGCCGCGGCGCTTTCGAGGTCCTTCGGGTCTCCGATCACCTCGAAGGGGCTGAGCGCCGCGCCGAAGGCCGTCTGAAGCCGATTGCGCATGAGCGAGATCGCGAGGTGGGTGATGTCGATGCCGATCCAACGCCGACCGAGGCTCTCCGCGACTGCAATAGCGGTCCCGCAGCCGCAGAAGGGATCCAAGATCATGTCGCCCTCGTTGCTTGACGCAAGGAGGATTCGTGCGAGAAGCGCTTCTGGTTTCTGCGTGGGATAGCCGAGACGTTCCTTTGCGACCGGGTTGATTGCGTTGACATCCGTCCAGACGTCGTCGATTTGTACCTGCCCGCTACTCTCCGACAGGTACTGCTTGTAGGAGAACTTTGCGCCTGGCCTGGTTGGCGGGATGAGACGTCCTTCGCGCCCAAGCCGGTCGAACGTGTCCTGAGAGTAGGTCTTGAGCAGAGTCTTGCGGTAGGGCCCCTTGCCATCGGCATCGTCCCACTTAAACCGGGAAAGGTACTCAGGGGAATAGGGCTTCGAGGGAGTGTTCCACCGCCAACTGTCCGACCGAGAGTAAAACAGGATCACGTCGTGGGAGCGAGGAAGCTGCTGCGATCGGGCCTTGCTACTGCCCGAGAAGGGAGTGCGCCTCCAAATGATCTCGTTTCGAAACCGATGCGGGCCAAAGAGGCCATCCATCACCAACTTCAGGTAATGGCTCGCTGTCGGGTCGCAGTGCAGGTAAATCGTTCCGGTCGGCTTGAGGACCCGGTGCAGTTCGACGAGGCGGATGGCCATCATCGTCAGGTAGGCCATCATGTCGTTGGTGCCGAGGAAGCCGCGGAGAGACTCGACTAGAGAGGCGAGTTTGACGTGGGGCCCGGTGACGAGCTCTTGGAAGGTGGCCTCCGACTCCTCGCCCCAGTGCCAGGTGTCGTCGAACGCCGTGATCTGCGCGGTGGACTTCTCGCCGCTCTTCTCGGCGAAGAGGACGTTGTAGGTGGCGTTGCTGTTAAACGGTGGGTCGAGGTAGATCAGGTCGACCGACTCGTCCGGGACGTGCTCTCGGAGCACCTTGAGGTTGTCGCCGAAGTAGAGGCGGTTCATTTGTTACAGCTTACACCCGTTGCCTATAACGAGAGCTTCCGGACCAGGGCCTCGAGGCCATGCAGGAGGTTCACCAACGCCTGTCGCAGGAGATCGATCTCGAGGGCGGAACCCTGCTTCGTTGGTAGGTTCAACGCGGTTCCCCTATTCTCCAGGTCCCCGCGCAAGCGGCTCGCGATTCTGGACAACTCGTTCCTGAGCGACTGTTTCAAATCATCGTCGACCATTGGTTCCCCTTTTTATGGGACCGGAGTGGCGGTCCTCTGCTCGAGCAGCCTCTTCAGCTCGGCGTGCTGTTCCTTCGCCTGGGCGATCCGAGCGAGGATTGCCAGGAAGCAAGCTAGTGCTACGATCCCGACGCCTATTGTGGCCTGACTGAGGCTCATGAGCCCACCTAGGACTGCAAGCAGCGCAACGAGGATAAGCACGACGGTGACCATTGGCGACTCCTTTTTCAGGGCATTCCCTCGTCCGTGCGGGCGGGTGGCTTGTAGCTGGGTTCCTCCGCGAGCCGGAAGAGATCAAAGTGGCTCGATACGATGTTGTCGACATCGGGAAGACTCAGCAGAATCGTGTAGCGGGCCCGGAGTTCTTTGCCTAGAAGGAGCTTCGCCGGGCACATTAAGAACCTAGAAATCGAAAGGAGATCGTCCACGAGAGGACGATAACGCGCGGCGTCACCATGGCGGAGGTACCCGACCTGCCGTTGCTCGGGATCGCAGAGCTTCACGGCTTTGCTGTCGAATGAGTTTCCGTCCTCGGGCAGCAGATAGGCCCAGAACATGACCGTTTCGCCCTTGGCACATCGCCCCCCATCGATGGCCTCGAGCGTCGCCTGGTGAAATGATTCGCCTCCGATGCTCCTCCAAAAATCGCTCGGATGCCGAATCTCGACGCCTTCGAGCTGACGCTTCTCGTTTGGCACAGTACCTCCCCAACGGGTTTCGGCGAGAGCTTACGATTAGTCGAGCGTGCTCGGGCGTGACGCCTCATGTTGCTTGGCCGTCTCCATGACATACGCAGGGTCTGCGACGAACACGGAGGTACCCAAATTGCCCTCTCGGAACGACCTAAGCTCGGATATTCTCGCGACAAGTCCTTCGAGCCGCCATGTCGCCTTGCGCTTCGTAAGCTTGGCACCGAAGGCGTTCTGCAAGACGTCTTCCCCTTGTTCGGTGACAGCTCCCAGTTTCTTCGTCATGTCGGCCAACACATCATCGTAGGGTGCATCCAAACCGAGACTCACGACTACCAACGTGCCGGCATGGAACGTTAAATTCGCGCTGTACTTCTCCGTGCCCATTAAAAGAGCCGCGAATCGGGCACTGACATCGACATCCTTACCTCCGAGCGCCGAGATCACATTCCGACAACCGTCCACGTCCCATGCCGCAAGATACTCGTGGGGCTCAGGGGGAGGGTTGAGGCGCTTCTTCTGCACCTTGTCCCAAATCTTCAACACGGTTGAATCGCTCAGGTACGAATGGCAAAAGTCGCTCGTGGTCATCGTGTCAGTCCTGGTCCCCCAAGCTAGTGGCTTAATCCGCGCCAGCCCAAAGAGCTCCTGCGCAGTCTCACCGATCCAGTAGCCCTTGAACGTAGGCTGCCCATTCCGCTCGACCTTGCCGGATTCCTGGGCGAGAGCGCCTGCGGCGATCAGGACCAGTGTGAGTGCCGCAACCTGGATACGGGTCATGGTTGCCTCCTTTGAGCAGTTAACACCCATAACATCATTGACCACCCCCGCCTCGGCTAATCTGCTGCCTTGCTCAAATCGAGGGTGCTTCGTTCCCCCACCACACCACCCGTCCCACCAGCACCCTCGACAATTCGCCGTCGACGTCGATCGAAAATGGGTTGAACACGTCGTTGTCGGACATGCACACCAGGTAACCGGACTGCAGCACGACACGCTTCACGGTCACACCGCCTTCTTCGCCGGCAGCGCGGACCACGTAAATCCCTCTTTGCTTGAAGCTCCGCTGGGTGACCGGCGTCAGGTCGATCAAGAGCAGCGCGCCCGGCTGAATGGTCTCCTTCATGCTCTCGCCGTGGTGCGTCCGGGCGACCCGTGCGGTCACGAGCTTGCGGCCCTTCATCCGCTTCGAATCGAGCCACTGCTGCCGGAAAGCGTAGTAGGTGTCGGAGAAGCGGTCGGTCTGCACCATCGCGTTGCCGGCGGCGAGCTGGTCCTCCATGGAGGGGAGCGTTACGTAACCTTCGGGGCCGACCGGTGTCTGGAGCTCGAGTGCAAGCGGCTCCGGGGAGGGTTTCAACCCGAGAACCCAGTCGGGCTGGGCGCCGATCGTGCGACAGACTGTCTCAATCTGCAGCCACGACTCCGGGACGCCGCGCTTCATCCATTGCGAGACGGCGGCTTCAGTGATCCCGAGGGCGGCAGCAAGGTCACTCTGGCGCAGGCCCTTTCGCGCCAGTTGGTCGGCGACCCGCTCAGCCGTCTCCTCGCGCCACGCATTCGGCTTCATTAAGTGTAGGTTAACTCCTTCTAATGGGGACTTGACAACCGCTTTACTCCGGCTTATGTTGCTTAACGAGGAGTTAAGCATGCAAGGCCTGAAGGGATTCCTGGTCAAGCACGGCATCACCCAAGCGGCTCTCGCTGAAGCAATTGGGGTAAGCCAACCCGCGGTTACCTTCATCGTTCAGGGCGAGAACAACCCCAGCAAGGCCACGATTGACGCAATCCTTCGGTTCTGCCGGACCCTCGATCCCGAGGTGACCTACGAGCAGCTCTTCGGCGAGAGCAGCGAGGCAGCCTGACCCATGCGTGCCTTCTTCGGCCTGTTCGACGCCGGAATCCTCATTGCCTGGACCGCCTGGGCGGTCTCGATCGCCCGTTCCCACCGGAGGACCTCCTGATGGCATCGCATGCTCCCAAGCTCAGAGTCGCCCCGGCTCCGCGTACGTCACAAGAGCCGGTCTCCGAGGCCGCGGCACCGATCTGCCGGGTCCCCTTGACGAAGGGCCTCTTCGCACTCGTGGATGAAAGCGACTTCGGAATAGTCTCTGGCCGCTCCTGGAGGGCCTTCAGGGGCCATTCGACCTTCTACGCTGTTTCGGGGGGCTCCGCAGCGCGCCCCGATCCTTTCGTGCGAATGCACCGCCTGATCGCCGGTGCGCGACCTGGCCAACTCGTAGACCACGCGAATTTCGACGGGCTGGACAACCGGAGGGCGAACCTCCGGATCGTCTCCCTGTCGGAAAGCTCGGGGCATCGTAGGGCACACAGAAGGTCGAGGACCGGTGTGCTCGGAGTCTCGCGCTGCGCGCATGGGGGCTGGCAGGCACGCATCACGGTGGATCGGCGCGAACAGTACTTGGGGTTCTTCAGGTCGTTGGTTGCCGCGGCTTTTGCGTACAACCAGGCCGCTATAGAGCTGCGCGGACCACTCGCCGTGCTCAACGATCTCTCATTGCTCGTAGAGGAGGTGTCGTGATGGGAACCGATTCGGCTCCCGCGCTCAAGCCCCGCCTGCACCTGGAGTACAGCGAGACGTCCGTCGAGGGTACGATCCGCGAACGCCTCGCAATGGAGCGCCAGCGCCTCGACGCGCTCGCGCCCGAGGTCCTCGACTTGGCGGCGGAGGTGCTTCAGGCACTCCACGCCGGGTTGTGCGGGCAGATGAGCGCCCTGCGCGGCGATCGCACCGAGCGCTACCGCCGCGGGCAGCTCATCGGCGAGAACAGCCTCCCCATCGAGGACTTCGTGTTCCTCCTGGCGCAGGGCGGCGAGCGCGCGGTCGGCGCGCTGGATCTGCTCGCCGCCGCCCTCGGCTTCGACCTCGTGCCGGAGGATCAACCGAGCGAGACGGTCACCGAGGCCAACGCGGACCTGATGCGCGACCTCGGCGAGTTCGAGGCGCGGCTCGGCCAGGCGCTCGCGTCCGGCGTCCTGACGGTTGAGCGGCGCGCCGAGCTGCTGCAGCCGCTGCGCCGCATGGTGCAGGACGTCGGCCACCTCGAACCGGCGCTCCGCGGGGGGCGGCCGTGAGCACCGAGACCGCGATCCTGGTCCAGCTCCAGGAGGTCAACACCCGCCTCGGGCGTCTGGAGGCTCGACTCGACTCCGCGAGCCCGACCCCTTGGCCGGACAGGATGAGGACGTCGGAGGCCGTGATCTACGTAAGGCAGGCCTACCACCTGCCACGGTTCTCCGCCAGGACGCTTTACAAGTGGCTGGCGGCCGGCCGACTGAGCGATGTCTCCGGGCCTCGCCGCTGGGTGCGCGGCGAGCTCGACCAGTGCTGTTCCGGCACGCCCGTCAGCTCTGAGGGCAGGGGAGCGAGGCGAAGGAACCACCAGGACGTCGCGGAGGACGGATCATGAGCGCTCTCGAACTCAACGTCGCCCTCCAGGAAGCCGGGCGCACCTACACCGAGATCGTCAATGCACTGCTCGAGGGAGATCGCGTGCGGCGGTATTCGCGCGAGCTGGACGAGGCCCGCGCAGCGGCCATGACGCGCAAGGCTGTTAACCGAAGTGCTCGCGAGGTGAGGCCATGACGAGGCGCGAGTGGTGGCGCTGGGTGCTGGCGTTTGGACTCATCGCGGGCCTGTGTGCGGTCTGGCTCTGGCTGTTTTACGGGCCCGTACTTGAGGTTTTGTGGTCGAGGCTGCCATGAGCCCGCTCCAGGTCACGCTCCTCGCGGTCGGCCTCCTGGTCGTTGTGCTGTTCATTTTGGGGTCAGTCGACTGGGCACGCGATCGGCGCTGGCCACGTAGCGGACACCGGCCACTGAAGGGCATGAGGCCATGATCGCCACCCTCCGTTGCGCCTGTGGCCGCGTCGAGGAGATCACGCTCGATTCCGCGCGGGCAGCCTTCCACTTCGACCAGGTGGTGGCCGAACACGGCTGGCAGGTGCAGACCATCTTCCACCTTGACGGCTCCGTCGAAGCGAACGACCTCTGCCCGCAATGCCTCGGTGGAGTTCGGGCCGCGGCTGGAGCGTCCTCGTGACACCTTCCCGCGGCTTCGGCGGCGCAGCGATGACGGTGACGTGCGAGCCGCGGTGCATGCACGCCACCAGATCTGAGTGCAGGTGCAGGTGCGGTGGCCTCGCGCACGGGGTCGCACCGCTCCCGCCGTCGGCACAACTCGAGTTGTTCTCCGACGAAGGGTCGGAAGAAGGGAGGAAGGATCATGAGGTTCTACATGGGAGTAAGGACAGTGCTGTGGGCTCTCCGGCACCCGCTCTTCGCCCTGCACCAGGCGATCTACCACCAGCCGTACTCGAACCGGTGCTGGCGGCGACCGAATCCGGCGTAGGGGAGCCCTTTCCAATCGCGCGAGGGGACGCTCCGGGCGGGTTCGCTCCGCCAGAAAGTGAGAACGGTACGAGGACGCTCAAGCGGCTTTTCACTTGGCTGCGTGGCCTCGGCTCGATCGAGACCTACCCGCCCGAGGCCTGCACGCTCTGCGGGTTTGGGGCAAACCCGACCACCGGCGTCCCGATCAGGACGGTGCGCGGCGACCACGTCCACCTGTCGTGCATGCTCGGCGCGGCTCCGCACGCGCAGTGGAACTGACATGCCCGGCAAACCTGAACCCCAGGCCGAGGACATCCAGACGACCAGTTTCGACTCTCCGGAGGACCGGCGTCACAAGGCGCTCCTCCGCATGCTCGGGCACGTGAAGGACGCGATCCGGCTCGATCCGCGGGTGATCTACCGAGCCGCGGCGCTGGCCGGCTACAACGCAAACCCCGACCCGAATGTTGGCAATGCGGACCCCGACGCGAAGGCGCGCTGGGCCGACGAAGACGCCGAGTCTCTCCTGGCCATCGGCAGCGACGAACAGACCTGAAGAATCGAGGCACCAGTGAGTGGTCGATCGAAGATCGAGTGGACCGATGCCGTCTGGAACCCGGTCACGGGCTGCACGAAGGTCTCGGCTGGCTGCAAGAACTGCTACGCCGAGCGCATGGCGACTCGGCTGGCCGGCCGCGCGGGCTACCCGGCCGAGCACCCCTTCGCCGTGACCCTGCATCCGGAGCGCCTCGACGAGCCGCTGCACTGGCGGCAGCCGCGCCGGGTGTTCGTCTGCTCGACGAGCGACCTGTTCCACCCGGACGTGCCGGACGAATTCATCGACGACGTGTTCGCGGTGGCGGCGGTCTGCCCTCAGCACACGTTCCAGGCACTCACCAAAAGGCCGGTTCGGATGGTCAGGTACCTTTCGTCGAGCGCCCAGACCTTCCCGGAAGCTGAGCGGCGCGACGACATCGCGGCCACGGCATTTGATCGGTTCGTTGAGCGACCGTCTCCGTCCCATCTCGGGGAGTTGCAGTTCTGCGATTCGGACCTGCTGATTCAGCCAGACGAGTGGCCTCTCACGAACGTCTGGCTCGGCACCAGCGTCGAGGACCAGGCGACGGCCGACGAGCGCATCCCACACCTTCTGCGGTGTCCGGCGCCTGTGCGGTTCGTGAGCTACGAGCCGGCGCTCGGGCCGGTCACGTTCGCCGACGCCTGCAACGACTGGCTCAACGACGAGGGCGACTCTCTCGACTGGATCATCGCCGGGGGCGAGTCCGGCCCGAAGGCGCGACCAGCACACCCGGACTGGTTCCGCTCGGTTCGCGACCAGTGTGCGGCGGCTTGCGTGCCGTTCTTTTTCAAACAGTGGGGGGAGTGGGCGCCGGCCGAGTGCCTCGGCAGCACGATGAAATTCGACGGCATGGAGAACTACCACGTCTGGGACCAGGACAACGTGTCAAGGCGCGTCGGCAAGAAGGCCGGGGGCCACCTCCTCGACGGCGTCGAGCACCACCAGTGGCCGAAGGGCAGCGCGTAGCTATGGCGCGACCTGGACTGATGGACCATCGAAAGTTTCGGCGCCTGGTGGCGCTGCTCGGGATCGGCCCGGCGCAGACTCGGGGCCACCTCGAGATGCTGTGGGACAGCGCCTACCAGAACGGCGACGCCTACATCGGGGATCAGACGGACGTCGAGCTCGCGGCCGGGTGGACAGGGGACACGGGGGTCCTCTGCAAGGCATTCGTTGAATGCGGAGGAGTCGGACCCGGCTTCATCGACGCCCGCGAGGATGGCCTCACGTTTGACGTACACGATCTGTTCGACCACGCTCCGGAGTACGTGAAGTCGCGGTGGCGAATGGAGCGCAAACGTCGCGAAGCTGGTGCCCGCGTTCGCAAGGAAAAGGAATCGTTAGGAACTGTTTCGAACAGTTCCGAACAATCCGGCAAAGGTTACGCATCTCCCGCACCCGCACCCGTAAGAGAAGACAAGACTAACAACTCTCCCGGAGCGAACTCTCCCGGAGCGGCGGACGCCGCACCGGTCGCGCCGGCCCTGACCTTGACGTCGCCTGTCCCCGGTAAGGGCAACGGCAAGACGCGGCGAGGAGCAAACACCAACCCCGACCACAAGCGCCTGGTTGACCACTACGCCACCGAGTTCAAGCGAACGCAGGGTGCCCCACCCCTCCTCGAGAAGGCCGACTTCGCGGCGGTCGCGTCGGTCCTAGCCGGTCGCACCTTCGAGGAGGCGGCTCGGATCGTGACAGCGTTCCTCGAGAAGCCCGACGACTGGAGCAAGGAGCGTGGGCTGCTGCGCCTCCGGGACCTCCCCGCGGCAGTGACGAAGATCCTGGCGCGCGCATCGCCTCCGCGGTCTGCGGCGATGCGCGCCGGCCTCGACGACGAGCGGCGTTCGCAGTTTGCAGCGATGGACGAGGAGCTCAACAGGAAGGGGGCAAGCGGTGGCACCGACTGAGGATGCTGGATCAATCGCGAAGGGGGTCCTCGAGCACATCCGGAACGGGATGGCCGAGCGCATCGAACGGCTCTGCTACCACTGCCAGGCGGCCGAGGCAACGGAGGACAAGGAGGGCCGGTTCGACATCCCACTGTGCGACCGCTGCCGGGCTCGAGCGGCAGAGGAACGGGTCGCGATCCGGCTCGGCGAGGCAGAGATTCCGAGGCGCTACAGGGAGGCGCGCCGCGCGGACATCGACGCGGTGACCTGGCGCCGGGTGCAGTCGTGGATCGGCTCCGAGGGATGGGCGCTCGTACTCCTCGGCCCGACCGGGTGCGGCAAGTCACACCTGGCGGCCGCGACGCTCGTGGAACTCGCGCACCAGAACGTCTCGATGCTCTGGCGCTCCGTGCCAGCGCTGATCGACCAGCTCAAGGAATTCGAGCGGGCCACGGAGCTGATGGAACGGCTGACTCGGGTCCGGGTGCTGGTGCTCGACGACCTGGCGGCCGCGCGCCTGACGGATTTCGGCCTCGATCGCGTCGCGACGCTCGTCCAGGCGCGGTATGACGGCTGCCGGCGGACGATCGTGACCACGAATCTCGAGGCGTCGGCGATCGGCGAGCTGCATGGCCGGATGGCGTCGCGGCTGCTCGGAACTGGGGACGGCGCCACGGTGATCAAGTTAGGCGGCTCGGACCGGCGCCAGAAGCGGGCGAAGGGGGCAGCATGAGCGAGCGAGAACACCCCTGTCGGATGTGTGGAGACCGCGCGACTGTTGGCTTGTCCGCCGCCGGCGAAGGCTTCTGGTTCTGCTCAGAGTGCTTCGCCAAGGTCACCAAGGAGATCGCTTCGGGGGCGACGCGCGAAAAGGCGAAGAGAGAGGCTCGGCGGCGACCATGACCCCTTCCTGGTCCGCCGTCCTCCAGCACAAGACAGACCACCTGCGCCAGCTCTCGGTCGAGATCGAGGTCCTGGCGCGCGACGCAATCATGAGCGGCGACGCGAGCAACGGTGACCTGTTCCTCGAGCTCGAGGAGACGGCGCTCGCGGCGCGCGCGGTGGCCGAGTCCCTCTGGGTAGTCGCACATAACGAGCGCCAGCGTCGCGCCGGCCTGGCGGACCGGATGGCTGGAAGGCCCAGGGATCCGTTCCTGGCGAAGGCGGGCGCATGAAGCAGACCACCGTCAAACATCAGTCGTTCCTGTTTCCCAGTGGTCTTCTCACCGTTGAGGAGATGGCCCGAGAGTTGGAGATGTCGGAAGAGCGCCTTAGCGGCCTCGCGGAGGCCTGTTATTGTCCACACTATCGAGTGGACGGTTCGGCGCCGCTCTTCTCCCGTGCAGAGGTAAGGCAGTGGGCCCGCAAAAGTCTCGTTGAACGATGCGACGGTTGTCGGTTTCCTACCGAGTTGACTGTCTTGAGGTTTGATGGGGCCGAGTTCGCCGCCGACCCCATACCACCAACCATTTCAAACGTGGCGGGGCTCTGTCGGCTCCCGATGGTTCCAAGGGTCTCTGGAGTCTACTTCCTCTGCAAGCAGAGGGAGGTCGTGTACGTTGGGCAGAGCGTCGACGTTCCGAGTAGGGTAAGACAGCACCCCTACGACTATGACGCGGTCTTCTTTCTTCCGGTCCCGAGGGAACACCTCAATCAGGTCGAGGGTGCCTTCATTCGGACTCTGGCACCGAGGGAGAACGACATCGGCCATGGGACACCAAGTGTTCAGGGGGACCCGGTTGAGGTAGTTGCAGCACTTTCGACCAACCATCCGAAACACCAACTTTCAAGAGTAGAAGGACGATGAGTACCACGAAACCCAATCCGGTGCGGTCTTATCTGGACACTCTTGCCGGCGAGGGACGCAGAAACCAGCGCCGCGCCTTGCAGATTGCCGCATCGGTCGCCGCAGGCCACCCCATCAAACGCCCTGAAATGTTCGCTTGGCATCGGTGGCGTTACCAGCAGACCGCGATGGTACGGGCGTTCTTGTTAGGTCGATACGCCCCGAAGACAGCAAACCGCGTGCTTTCTGCCGTGCGGCGGGTGATGAAAGAGGCGTGGCGGTTGGGTTTGATCGACTACGAAACGTGCGAAAGGGCCTCGGATATCGAGGTCGTGCGCGGAAAGCCGGCACCGCGCGGCAGGGTGCTTGGGCAGCGCGACGTGACGGCCCTGTTCCAGGGCTGCAAGGATGGGACACTCATCGGGGCTCGCGACGGTGCGGTCCTGGCGCTCTGCTACGCCGCTGGCTTGCGACGAGCCGAGGCGGTGAGCCTCGACCTCGACGCGATCGGCGCCGACGGAGCAGTGTCTGTGATCGGGAAGGGTGCGAAAGCCCGGATCACATACCTCGGCGACGGCGTTGCCTGGGTCCGGCGCTGGGTCGAGCGCCGCGGATCTGAGGCTGGCCCGCTTCTGTGCGACGTGCGAAACGACCGGATCACCCGGCGTCGCCTCTCTGAACGGGCGGTCTTCTACATCGTCGTCAAGCGGGCCCAGAACGCCGGGATCGCGCGGGTGACGCCGCACGACCTCCGGCGGACGTTTGCAACGAACCTGCTCGAGGACGGCGTCGACATCGAGACGGTGAGCCGGCTGCTCGGCCACGAGTCGAACGAAACGACGGCGATCTACGACCTGCGCGGGGAGGCGAGCAAAGCCCGCGCGCAACGGCGGTTGAACGTGCCGAATCCTGGAGGACCTCAATGAGCCATCCCCTGACCGTCGAAGCGCTGCGCCGCCTCGCCCACGACCTGCTCGACAAGGTCCTCCACGACCTGGTCGACAAGGTCCTCGACGAGCTCGCCAACTGGCAGGAGAAGATCGAGGAGCCGGAAATTCCGGGCAAGTCGATCGTCCAGAGGTGCCGCGAGGACATCGCGGAGGGCGCCGAGGAGCAGAAGAGAACGCCACGGAGATCGAGCGCGGCCGTGCCATCTCCCAAGGCGATTGCTCACGGGTGGGTGCGCATGGGTAACCCGAAGCGCGTGCCGGCAGCCACAGCACAGAGAAAGTCAGGTCCTCGCGCCTTGGACGTCGTTTCGATGGCTGTCCGCCAGACCGGCGAGTCGTACACACTCGAGCTGGCGATCCCGGTGGCTGCCTCTACCCGCGCTGGTCTGAAGACCGGCAAGCGCGCACAGTTTGCCGTCGTCGGGCGCACCATCGTCGTCAAACCGGTGGACGAACTCGACGAAGGCATAACGGTCAGCGATCGAGGAGGCCAAACCGTCGCGATCCGGCCGAGTGGCCGGCCTCTCGGGTTGTGCAAGCCGCAGCACGCGACGCATTGCACCTGGCACCTCAATCAGGAACACCACCTGGTTGCCGACCTGCCCGACTGGTGGCCGCATTCGGAAGTTTCGGCGGTTCGCACGCATCCGAAACCGGAGGACGAGGTTGGCGAGGCACTGGAGAACAGCGAGTTTCCGTGCCACGTCGACGACTGCCAGGGATCGGCCACGCGCCAGTGCAACCTCTGCGACGGCCTGTTCTGCGGCGCCCACTGGCCTGCGCACGTCCGCGGCCACCAGCAGCGACACGCCGAACACCAGCAGGCGATCCATGCCTGAGCTGATGGCGTGGTTCGAATCGCTCGATGGAGCAACCCGGGTCTCGCTGATCATCGCGATGGGGATGTTTCTGACGGCCGCGACGATCTGCGGATCGCTCGCGATCGGTGTTCTCTTCGAGCGGCTGATGCGCCGCCGCCGCCCGATCGACCTCTCGGAGCTGCCGCGATGAGCCGCCGCACGCTCACCTTCTGCGACTTGTGCCCAACCAGCAGGCCGGCGCCCCGCGTCGTGCGTTTCGACGGCCGCGACCTGTGTCCGCATCACCTGCTAGCCGAGATCGACAACGCCGTTCGCACCGGACGCGTGCGCGAGGTGACGCTCGACCTGGCCGAAGAACAGGCTACGGCGAAGGTCACGAGGATGCGGCGATGACGACCTCTCTCACCAGGACCGTCGTTGCCGAGACCAGAGCCGAGCTCGAGGTCCTTGTCCAACAGGCGATTGCTCACGGGTGGGTGCGCATTGGTAACCCGAACCAACTCCTGATCGGCGGCAAGCAAGTCGAGGGTCGCGCCAAGTGGCAGCAGGTGATGAGGCGAAAGAAGTGAACGCCACAGCGAATGTCCATATGTCAAGAGGAGGTTGACAAAGTGCTTGACAAACGTGAGCGCTCAAGTATCGGAGGTGTGCGTGCCTGAACTCGAAGAGGCGGTCGTCGAGGACATCGTTCGCTGGTACGTGCTCAACAGCGACGCGCCTGCTGGCTCGCTGGCGGTCGTGGTCTTCGGCGTGCGCGGTCCAAGTTCGGCGCCATGGAACGTGCGCGCGGAGATTGGCGTCGTCCTGGGCGAGTGCCCGTACCGCGTGCCAGCCGGCAACCCATTCAGTCCGACGGCGACTATCACCGCGGTCGAGCGGCGGGTGATCGCCGAGGTCGCCTACGAGCGGTGCTGTCGCCAGGTTGGACACCTACAGACCTTGCAGGGCGTGCAGGTTTGGCCCGAGACGATCGACGCGCAACGCGATCGCGACGTGTGGCATCGAATGGAGCGCCGATACCGACAACATCCAAGCTGGCGACCGGCTATGACTTGGATGCAACGCGCGTTCGGTTTCGTCGTGCACGGCGACCCAACGCGCGGCCGCCGCGGCGACGCCTCGTTCCTGGCGTACATCCAGGGGGCTTGACAACGCGAGATGTGAGCACTAACCTTACTTCGACATCGAGAGGTGTCGAAAGGCCCGGTGAAAACCGGGCCTTCGCATTGAATGCCGAGATCAGCGCCCCGCCCCTGCCGCCGGTGCCGCACTGGACTCACGCGCGCGCCCCACGGCTTCTGCGACGCGTGCGCCCCGATCGGCCAGCGCGAGGAGATGCGACTCGCGGACGAGCGGAGGGGGTCCCGGCAGAAGCGCGGGTACACGGACAGGTGGGCGAAGTACTCGAGGCAGTTCCGGAGGGCCCACCCGCTGTGCGCCGATCCCTTCCAGGTCCACGGCGAGCTCGGCGCCTTCACGGAGGTCACCGACCACATCGTTCCTCCGTGGGCCGGCGGCAGCTTCTGGCATCCGGGCAACCACCAACCGCTGTGCCAGAGCTGCAACAAGCGGAAAGCAGCTGCCGATCGCAGCCGCTACGCAAAGGTCAGGGCCGGCGCGACCGGTGCGGCGTCCGCCGCTCCGGGAGAGTTGTTAGTCTTGTCTTCTCTTACGGGTGCGGGTGCGGGAGATGCGTAACCTTTGCCGGATTGTTCGGAACTCACCCACGGGATGATACGAAATTGGCCCAGGATGGCGAATGACCACAAAGGGTGACAGCTCGCGCCCGTTCCGCCTGGTTGGGGATGGCGGCAACGGGGACGGCTCCCTCCCGGAGCATTGGCCATGCTGCCCGGACTACCTCTCGGAGACGCAGCGCCGGAGGTTCTATGCACTCTGCCAGCGGCTCGAGGATCACCAGCTCCTCGAGTCGGCCGACGTCGGCGACCTCGAGGCCCTTGCCGTGGCGGAGGACAACCTCGAGCAGGCGTGTCTCGCCGTGAACCTCGCCGGCAGGTACGTCACGACGGAGAAGGAGGGGCGCCCATACCAGTGCCCCGCGTGCAAGGGCTCCGGGGTGCGCCCGCTGCCTCGCGGGCGCGAAGGGGATCCCGCTCCTGCTGTCCATCCTCGCAAGCCAACCGGCCGTCCGTGTTCGACTTGTACGTCCCCAAACCGGGCCGAGATCGACTCGGCCCTCGGTCGTGGCGAGTCATTCGGGAGCGTTTCGAAACGTTTTGAAACGCCGAAGGGGACCCTGTTTCGCCACAAGCGCAACCACCTCGGGAAGCCGGCCACACCGGTGCTTGTCGACCCGGCAGACCGGACGTGCCTCGGCTGTAGGGGCCTCGGCGTGATCGTCCCCAAGACCACGGAGATGGTGGCCAGGCGTCCCGAGGTTGGGGACCAACGGAAGGCCATCGACCAGATCGCGATGCTCTCGGCCAAGCTCGGGCTGGACGTCACCTCACGAGCGCGGGTCAAGGGCAGCGCGGGCACCCGGAAACCGACCTCAAAGCTCCAGGAGATCCGAAGCCGCCGTGCGATACGCGAGTAACCCGATCGTGGACGCCTACGTCGCCGGCGTCCTGGACGGGAGTGTGCTTGTCAACGAGCTCGCGCGCCTCGCGATCGAGCGGCACGTTGCGGACCTCGATCGCTGGCCGAGCATCGTGGTCCGCGGCATCACACCCGAGGAGACCGCTGCCGACGTGTCGGCAGCCCGCGAGGCGGCACGCGCCCGCGGCGACGAGTTCTACTTCGACGAAGATGCCGCCCAGGCCTTCCTCGATTTCTACACCCTATGCCGGCACGTGGAGGGCGAGCTCGCCGGCCAGGAGTTCGTGCCGCTCCCGTACCAGGCGGCGGTCGACTGGATCAGCCACGGGTGGATGCGCACCGCGACCGGCAGCCGCCGGTTCAAGGAGCGGTGGATCGAGGAGCCCCGCGGCAACGGTAAGTCCTTCTGGCAGTCCTGCCACGAGCTCGGGATGATCGTGGCCGACCAGGAGCCCGGGGCCAAGGCCTACTCTCTCGCGACTGAGAAGCAGCAGGCCGCCGCGGCCGTGTGGGGAATCGCCGCAGAGATCGTCCGCCAGTCCCCGGACCTGGTCGAGGAGCTCGAGGTCCAGGACAGCTTCAACAACCACCGTATCTTCGTGCCGGGTACGGGCTGCGAGTTTCGGCCCCTCAAGTCCGACCCGAAGCGCGCCGACTCGCTCAACCCGCACTCGATCTCCTGCGACGAAGTGCACGAGTGGCCGAAACGCGAGCTCTACACGAAGCTGCGCACGGCCATCGGCAAGCGCCGCCAGGCGATGCTCACCAACATCACCACCGCCGGCGACGACCGGCCTGGGACTGTGTACGAGGAGCTCCACGACCACGCGGTGCGCGTCCTCCGCGGCTGGCAGGACCGGTCCTTCGAGGACAACGAGTTCTTCGCGATCGTCTTCGCCATCGACAATCAGGCCGACGGGTGCGACGAGGACGCGGACGCGTATGACGAGGGCAACCTCTACCGCGCCAACCCGGCGCTCGGCCACCCGGGGACCTCGGTTCGGATCGAGTACCTGCGCAGCATGGCGAACCGGGCCCGCGTCGAGCCGGAGGTCGAGCGCGACTACCTGCGCCTCCACCTTGGGCGCCGCGTCTCGGCAAAGGTCAAGCCGATCCCGGACGAGCAGTGGAAGGAGTGCGGCGCGCCGTCCCGCCTCGAGGGTCTCCTGGTGGCGGGAGGAGAGCAGGGTCCCGAGGCCGTGCTGGGTGCGGAGACGGCCCGGATCCTCCGGTTGCTCGGCCATCGCGAGTGGTCGGCGTTCGACAGCCGTCCGTGCTTTGCCGGGATCGACCTCTCATCGTCCCGCGACCTGACGGCCCTCACCCTCTACTGGCCGCCCTGGGCGGAGTGGCCGTTCGAGACGTACCGCTTCTTCGCCTGGTTGCCGCAGGAAAACCTCGAGGAGTGCCACCAGCGCGACCATGCCCCGTACGACCAGTGGGTGCGCGAGGGGTGGCTCGAGCTCACCGCCGGCGACGAGATCGACGAGGAGTTCGTGCTCAAGCGCGCCGTCGAGGTGAGCGAGAAATACGCGGTGATTCAGTGGGCCTACGACCCCTGGCACGCGGTCAGGCTCCAGCACGCGATGTTCGCCGCAACCGGGATCGAGATGGTGAAGTTCGTGCAGAACCTGCCGAACTTTGGCGAGCCAACGCAGCTCTTCCTCGACAGCGTCAAGGGCAAGCAGCCCAAGCTCATCCACGACGGCAACCCTCTCGCTCGCTGGTGCGCAAGCAACCTCGTCACCAAGGAAGACGCCCACGGCAATAAACGGCCGCACAAGAAGCTGTCCAACTACCGCATCGACCCGATCGTGGCCGCCATCATGGCGCGCGGACGCGCGATCGTGACGCCCACCGCGCCGCCTAAAGGCTCGATCTACGAGGACCGCGGGGTCAGGTTCTTCGGATGAGCGAGCAAGGGAAGTCGCTCACGGCCGACGTGCTCGCCGGCCTCGGAGTTGTGTGCCTGTCGGCTGGCGCCTGGATGATCTACACGCCCGCCGGCCTCCTTGTCGGAGGGGCCTTGCTCATCCTCATCGGCGTCAAGCTGGAGCGTGCCTGATGGGCCTCCTCGCCCGAAGCCTGCGCGTCGAGAAGCGAACGGTGCTGGAGAGCCTCAAGGGGATCGCCCCGTCGCTGTGGGACCAGCTCCACCTCACCTCGGCCGCGGGCCCCATCGTCACGGAGCTGACCGCGTCCAAGTCCACGGCGGTCCTGGCGTGCACCCGGGTCATCTCGGAGACCACGGCGTCGCTCCCCCGGCGGGTCTGCCAGCAGCTGCAACCGGCGGGCAAGCGCGCGGCGCCCACCCACCCTCTCTTCCGCATCGTCCACGACAAGCCGAACCCGATGATGACCTCGTTCACGTTCTTCGAGACGCTCCAGGCGCACCTCTGCATCTGGGGCAATGCGTACGCGGAGATCGTGCGGAACGGCAACGGCGAGGTGGCGGAGCTCTGGCCGATCCCGCCGGCGCGGGTGACCTCGATCTGGCTCGACTGGAACCTGCACCAGATGCAGTACCAGATCATTCTCCCGGACGGCCGGCCCATCGTCCTGACCAGCGACCAGATCCTCCACGTGCCCGGCCTTTCGTTCGACGGGTTCCTGGGCAAGTCGCCGGTGCGCCTCATGGCCGAAACCATCGGTCTTTCGCTCGCCGCCGAGGAGTTCACCTCGCGCTTCTTCTCCAACGGCGCCCAGCTTTCCGGCGTGGTCCAGCACCCGGGCGTCATGAGCGATCCGGCGGCGCAGCGCTTCATGAAGAGCATCGAGGAGAAGCACACGGGCCTCCCCAACGCCTTCCGGGTGATGCTGCTCGAGGAGGGGGCAAAGTGGCAGGAGACCGGCATGAAGCTGGTTGAAGCCCAGGTCCTCGAGCTGCGGAAGTTCCAGGTGGAGGACATCGCGAGGGCCTACCGCGTCCCCCTCCACCTCATCCAGGCGACTGATAAGTCCTCGAACTGGGGAACGGGGATCGAGCAGCTCACGATCGCCTTCGTCACCTACTGCATGCGGCCGTGGATCGTGCGGTGGGAGCAGGCCCTCCAGAAGCTGTTTCCCCCTCAGGACACCGCGCAGTACTTCGTCGAGTTCCAGTTCGACGCCCTCATGCGTGGCGACTACGCGTCCCTCACCAAGGGGCTGCAGCTCGGGCGCGTGAACGGCTGGCTCAACGCGGACGAGATCCGCGAGGCTCTTGGCTACAACCCGATCGGAGGCCCTGCCGGCCAGGACTACATCATCGCGCTCAACATGGGCGCATCTGGCCCCGTCGTTGAGGGGACCGACACGGAACCTGAGACCGACGTGCCGGACTCCAACCCGGACACGCGGGCGCCCGGTCGAATCGTCATGGTCAACGGGGTGCACGTTCCCTCCAACCGGGGCACGCGCGCGGGCGACTTTGGGCCCCTCCTCGACGCGGCCTGGGAGCGCATCACCCGCCGGGCGAGCCAGGAGGTCGGGGCGGCAATCGAGAAGGCCATCAAGAGCGGCGAGGACCCGGCCGTCCGGCAGACGATCTCCGGCTGGCTGATGGAGCACCGCGAGTACGTGGACCAGCAACTCGGGCCGATCGTGGCCGCCGGCTGGCGGCCTGGCAGCAACGGAGGCGGAAATGGCGCGCATCCCTGATCTTCGCAGCGCAATCGCGGTTCACCACACGGCCACCACGGACGTTGCGTGGGACGGCGGCGAGATGGTGAAGAGGTGCAAGGCAAACGAGACGGAGCTGAAGCTGCTGCACGCCTGGCGTTCCTACGACGGGGACCCTAACGTGAAATCGAGCTATAAGTTACCGCATCACATGGTCTCGGGCGACGGCCAGGTCCACGCGGCCAACATCAAGGCGTGCCAGAGCATCATCGGGGTCCTCAACGGCGCGCGCGGTGGGGCGGATATCCCGGACTCCGACGTCCAGGGCGTCTACAACCACGCGGCCGCGCACCTGAAGGACGCCGGCCTCGAACCCGCGGAGCTCAAGCGCAGCGCGGAGGAGCCCCGCCGGATCGAGCGCCGCGAGGTCACCGAGTTTCGCGTACGGCGCCAGGAGGACGGCAAGGCGGCCGGCCTCGCCGGGCTCGCGGCCCCCTATAACAAGGAGACCGTCATCGGGACCCCGTTCGGGAGCTTCCGGGAGGTCCTCCGCTCGGGGATCTTCACCCGGGCCCTCAACGAGAAGCAGGATGTCGTGTGCTGGTATCAGCACGGGATGGGCGCCCCGCTCCCGCTCGGGCGAACCTCCGCGAACACCCTCCGGCTGAAGGAGACGGCCCAGGGCCTCGAGTTCGACTGCGATCTGCCGGACACGCAGGATGCCCGCGACCTGGCCGTCTCGATCGACCGCGGCGACGTGAACAAGATGAGTTTCGCCTTCGCGGCGTCGCCCGATGGTGAGAACTGGGACGACTCGGAGATCAAGGCCGGGAAGCTCCCGCTCCGCGAGGTCACCGACGCGGACATCAGCGACGTCTCGCCAGTCGTGTTCGCCGCGTACCCGCAGACTTCCGTCGGCATCCGCAGTGTCGCCGACGTTTTCCAGCGCTACCTCGACTCGCGACAGGGAGCAGGCTCCCCGAGCGAGGCGAACGACGCGAAGCCCGAGGCAGGCCTCGAGGTGGAGCGCGCCCGCATCGAGCTCGAGCGCAGGCGCTTCACGGACACGTAGCACAGGAGACAGGACAATGGACCCCAAGAAACTCCAAGAGCTGCGCGACAAGCGCAAGCAGCTCCTCGACCAGGCCGACGCCATCCTGAAGCAGATCACGGACGGCACCGGCGCGTTCACGGCGGAGCAGCGTGCCGCCTACGACAAGGCTCTCGCCGAAATGAAGGGTCTCGACGAGACGATCGTCGCCGCCGACGCGATCGGCGAGCGACGTGCCGCGCTCGCCAAGCCCGTCAACCCGCCCGCCTCCCAGCCGGGCCCCGAGCAGCTCCCGACCGACCCGAGCATCGGCATGGGCAAGAAGGATCTGCGGAAGTACTCGCTCGTCCGCCTCATCCGCTCGATGTCGGAGCCCAACGCGAGCGAGCGCTTCAAGGAGGCGGCGTTCGAGCTCGAGTGCTCGCGCGCCGTCGCCAAGCATCTCGGCAAGGAGGCCCGCGGGGCGTTCATCCCCTTCGACGTGATGGTCGCCAACCCCGAGTTCCGGGCGTCTGACATGTTGAAGGGCACCGCGACCGCCGGCGGCGACTTGATCGCCACGGAGCTGCTCGCGGCGAACTTCATCGAGCTGCTCCGCAACAAGATGGTCGTCCGCGCCGCCGGCGCCAAGGTCCTGACGGGGCTCATCGGCAACATCGCGATTCCGTCGCAGACCGCGGCCTCCGGCTTCTACTGGGTGGCGGAGGATGGCTCCCCGACGGAAACGGGGGCGGCCGTCGGCCAGGTGACGATGTCGCCGCACACGGGGGGCTCCGTCACCCAGATCTCCCGCAAGCTTCTCCTCCAGTCCTCGGTCGACGTCGAGGCCTTGATGCGGGACGACCTCGCGGCCGTCGTCGCACTCGGCATCGACCTCGCGTGCCTCCACGGCAGCGGCGGGTCCAACCAGCCGTACGGCGTGATCTCCACGACCGGCGTGACCCAGGTGGTCATTGGGACCACGACCACGACCGGCGGCGTGCCCACCTGGGCGAACGTCCTGGCGTTCGAAACGGCCGTCGCGATCGCCAACGCCGACATCGGCAACCTCGCGTACATCACCAACCCCAAGGTGCGCGGGCTGCTCAAGGCGACGCCGAAGGTTGGAACCACCTTCCCGATCTTCATGTGGGAGGGAGGCAACCAGCCGGGTCAAGTCAACGGGTACGACGCCTACGCCACCAACCAGGTGTCCTCGACCCTCACCAAGACGCAGACGGGCCTCTCCGCGATGTTCTTCGGCAACTGGGCCGACCTGATCGTCGGCCTGTGGGGCGGTCTCGACATCCTGGTCGACCCCTACAGCCAGTCGACCATCGGCGCGGTCCGCGTCGTCGCGCTGCAGGACCTCGACATCGGGGTCCGGCACGTGGGGTCGTTCTCCTATGCGTCGGACATCGCGGCCTGATCCTTCAGGCCCTGAATCAACGAGCGGTGAACCGGGAGGGGTCCGGAGCGGGCCCCTCCCACTGCTTTGAAGGAGACGCGGCTATGGGAGACATCGACCTCTTCGACGACACTGCCGTCCTCAACCTCGTCGGCACACAGACCGTGACCGCGACAGATCGAGGTTCGGCCGTCAATGTCCACCAAGGGAACCTCGAGGCGCGCGGGGTTGCGATTCTTGACGCGGCGGCCGCGAGCGCCGGTACCACCCCGACGCTCGACGTGAAGCTCGTGGAGAGCGACGACGGCGTGACGTGGACGGACGTTCCCGGGGCGGCGTTCAGCGAGGTCAGCGCTTCGCCCCTGCAGCAGGCGATCCCGGTCGCCATCGATTCGAGGAAGCAGTTCGTCGCCGCTGCCTACACCCTGGGCGCCTCGGGCACGAGCACCCCGTCGTTCACCTTCTCCGTGAACCTCATCGGGCTCAAGAAATACAGGTGATCCATGCGGGTCAAGATCGTCGAACCAACCAGCGCCAACGGGCACCCGGTCCACGTCGGCGAGGTCCTTGAGACCGACGACCGGTCGGGGCACCTCCTCATCGGGCTCGGCAAGGCGGTCAGGGTCGAGGCTTCGGGGCTGACGTCCGCGGCGCCGGCCGAGGCGCCTGAGGTCGAGACGGCGACCGACAAGGCAGCCGAGAGCGCCGTCGAGGAGGGGCAGCGACGCACGAGGTTCCGTCCTGGAGGGCGCCGGTGAAGATCCGGCGCAGGGCGAGCGGCCTGTACCTACCGGACGGGGAAACGCGCGCCCAGGGCGCCCTCTCCCTGCCAGGGGAGTTTACCGGCCTGATGATTGCCGTCCCGGCCTACGGGAGCACCCTGCACACGTCGTGCGCGAAGTCGATCTGCGCGGCAACCGTCCAGATGGCCGTTCTCGGGGTCCCCACCGACACCTGCTACCTGGTCTCCGAGAGCATGGTGACCCGCGCGCGCGACCAGATCCTCGCGGTGTTCATGGGACTCCCTCAATTCAGTCACGTCCTGATGGTCGACTCCGACGTCGAGTTTCCGCGCGAGGTGCCCCTCCGGCTGCTCTCCGACGCCCGCGTCCACGACATCGTGATGTGTGCCTACCCGCGGAAGAAGCAGCCGATCGGCTTCCCGCTCATTTGGACGCCGGAGCAACTCGCCGCCGGGCTCAACATCGACCCACGGACGGGGTGCGTGGAGCTCGAGGCGGGGCCCGCCGGATGCCTGATGGTCTCGCGCGTCGCCGTGAAGAAGCTGATGGACGCGCACCCGGAGCTCAAGTACACGGCCGACCAGCCCTACGACGAGCACCGGTATGCCCTCTTCAACCCGTTCATGGAGGGCGACAAGCTCTGGAGTGAGGACATCACCTTCTGCAAGCGCTGGCGCGCCCTCGGAGGTTCGATCTGGTTGGACCCCTACTTCGACCTCACCCACTGGAGCGGCTCGGTGCCGTTCAAGGGGCACGTCCTCGACGTGTTCGAGACAGAGGAGAAGAAGGCGGAGGCGGCGGGATGAGCAGCCCCGCATTGATCTCCCTGCTGCTGCCGACTCGCCATCGCGCGGACGAGTTGCGCCGAACGCTCGACGGTCTGGAACGCGCGGCCGCCTGCCCGGAGCTCCTCGAGCTGCTCGTGTACGCCGACCACCACGACGCCCCCACCCTCGCGGTCCTCTACGAGTTCTCCTGCCAGGCCATCGTCGGCCGGAACGACGGGTATTCCGAGCTGCCGCGCCTCATCAACGAGATGGTCGAGCTCGCGACGGGCGACTGGCTGTTCGTCTTCGCCGACGACGTCGGCTGCGAGACCCCGGCCTGGGACGACGTCATCCGCCGCTACGACCACACCGTGCCGGCCCTCCTCACCTGCGAGAACAACCAGGGCAACGACTTCTGGTTTCCGGTCCTCTCGCGCCCGGCCTACGAGGCGATGGGTTGCGTGACGCGGAGCCAGTTCCACGACATCTGGCTCGGCGAGGTGTTCAGGAGGGCGGGGTGCCTGGTTCACCGGAGGATCCCGGCCCGCTTCACCGACCGGATCGTCTGCCCGATGTCGATGGACCGGCTTTCGCCGGATGAGCGGTCGGCGTTCGACCGGAGCGTCGACGAGGCGGCCGCGAGGCTCGCAGCGCCCGGAGGGACCCCATGATCCGCGTCACCCGCCTCGCCGACCCTCCCGTCGAGCCGATCTTCCTCGACGAGGCCCTGAACTGGGCGTCCGTGTCGGTCGTTAGCATGCAGGGAGGTGTCGACCCGCGGGCCCGCGAGCAGGTGCGCGACCTCATTCCCGAACAGCGCGAGTCCGTCGAGATCTATACCGGGCGCGTGCTCGTGGCGGGCGACTTCATCGTGACCGTCGACGACGAGGACATCGGCGGCCGCCACTTCCTCGCGGTCCAGCCCTACCTCGTCGGCGAGGTCGACCTCGCCGATGTCCGGGAGCAGGGCTCGTTCTGGCTGCCTATTTCGCCCGTCTTGTCCGTGTCCCAGATCACGGCGACGGCTCCGGACGGCACGGTCTCGGTCGTCGACTCCTCGGTTTACTCGCTGATCCTGGGCGAGTACCCGCGGATCGCCCTCATTCCGGGGCAGTCGTGGCCCTCTCCGCTGCAGCGGCAGGCATCCCTCACGGTCTACTGCCACGGCGGCTATGCCTTCCCGATCGGGCCCATTCAGCAGGCCTCGACGGACGACCTGGCGGTCGTGACCGGCTCGGAGGTGGCGATTGCCGACGTCGGCTCGCCCTTGCGCTTCGGCTTCGAGGTGCCGTCCGGCGCGGCCGTCAACTGGTCCATCTTTGGCGCCCCCGACAAGACGTTTGTGACCGAACAGGTCGTGCGGGCGGCGGCCACGATCCAGCCGGGCAACACCGATCACGCCCTCGTCATGCCGGGCTTCACCAACTACCGCGTCAAGATTCAGAGCGCCGCGGCCGGGGCGCCGGGAGCTGTGGCGCTGAGCGGCCTGGGCGGCATGATGCCCACGCCGCTGCGCCTCGCCATCCGGCAGCTCGTCCGGTACTACTTCGAGCACCGCGGCAACCAGCTCTACATCGGCCAGGGCGGCTTCAAGGGCATCGCGCCGTCTCCCGACCTCATCTGGAATGGGATCGCCCCCCTCCGGATCCGGACGGTGCACTGATGGATTGGAAGGTCAACCTCGACCAGACCGCGGCCGACGCCACGCTCGCTGCCCTCGAGGAGAACGTCACCTCCACGGGCGTCGAGAAGGTCGCGGCGAAGGCGGCCGACGAGCTCCTCCAGGCGTCGCACGAGGCGTTTGACGTCAAGGTCGACCCGATCCACGGGACTGGCTGGGCTCGCGCGGCCGCCGCCACGGAGCAGGAGAAAGGCTTCCGCTCCCTCCTGGTGCGCACGGGAGAGCTCGAGCAGGCGCTCGTCTCCGGGTACGGCCTCACACCCAGCGGGGCGACCGCGTTCCTCAACGTCCAGTCGAGCCAGATCGGCCTCGCCCTCATCCACCTCTACGGGGTCCAGGCCAAGCGGAGAAGGACCTACATGCGCGCCACCAAGAGAGGATTCCGGAAGGAATCGCGGCGCCGCCTGCGGCCGGCAGCGGTCCTTCCGGCCCGAGGGTTTGCCGGGATCCCTCCCGGGCACCTCGCTGACCTCACGGCCTACGCCGAGGAGGTGATGGTCCCGTGAGCGCGCACGACAACATCCGCGATGCGATCGCGGTGGCAATTACCGCCGCGCTGCCCACCATACGCCTCGAGAAGGACCTCTCGGAGCAGCTCGCGATCGAGCTGGCGCAACAGGCTTCCGGCCTCTGTCTCAACCTCTACTGGGAGGAGACGAAGTACGACCCCAACGAAGAGCTCGGCGCCGTGCACCAGGACGAGCACTGGACCTGGCAGATCGAGCTCCTGGTGCCTGGCCAGCTCGGCGATGCGAGCGTCGCCCAGGACGTCTTTGCGGCGGTCTACGCGGCCGTCTGCCCGATCGCGGGCCTTCGACCGGATCTCGGCTGCAGCATGCTGGAATTCACCAAGATCGAGAACCTCGGATACCTGGGGGACTGCCGGCTCTACGCGTGCACGCTCACCCACGGGCGAACCACATAGGAGGTGCCATGGCGCAGTACACCGTCACGCTCACCAGTGGAGCGGCGGGGGAGGAACGGTCCTTCCATATCGGGCCCGGAGCTCGCACCCTCACCCTCCACCTCAACCAACCCAGCGAGCCCGTCGAGCTCGACGACCGTCAGGTGGAGGAGCTGCGCCGCGTCGCCGACGTCGCGCCGCTCGAGTCCGCCTACAACCCGCGGACGAAAGCCGCGAAGGGGGAGTAAATGGCCATTCGTCAAGGAACCTATGATCGAGTACTCATCTACAAGGAGCTCGTGCGGGGCGCGCAGCCGACGACTCTGACGGGACACGTGATGCCCCTGATGAGCCGCACCTTCGACCTCCACGAGCAGGCCATCAAGCCGCGCTACGAGATCAACGGCATGCCGAACCCGGCGCAGCCCGGCCGCGACGTGCTCGCCGCTGACGGCAACATCGTGGTGCCGGTCGACGAGGTGGGCGTCGGCCTCTGGCTGATGCTCCTCCTGGCGGCCTACACCAAGAGCGGCTCGGCGGACCCCTACAGCCACGTCTTCCAGGTGCTCGGTGCCGACCCGCTGTCGTTCGGCATGGAGCTCGGCAACACCGGGGTCAGCAAGTTCGACGTGATCCCCGGCTGCGCCGTGAAGAGCATCGCGATCGACGTCCAAAAGAACCCCGACAAGGCCACGCTCACCGTCGAGGTGGTCGGCCTCGTCGGCGCAGGGCCGACGCTCAACGCTGCCACGTCCGTCTCCGCCGCGCCGAACACGTACCTCACCTCGAGGTATAACCTCTTCGGGTCGGGCGTCAAGGTCGGCGGCAGCGTCACCGGGATGATCCAGCAGATGAAGCTCACGATCGCCCGCAACGTAACCGCCGAGCAGGTCCTCGACGGCAACCGCTACCCGGCGTTCGTCTCCTTCGGCAACTTCACTATCTCCGGGACCATCCAGGGGCTCTGGGACGACGTCGACACCCTGCGCCTCAAGGCGATGAGCGCCGCCGGCGCTGCGGGCTCTCCGACGAGCCTCGAGCTTGACCTGGTCGCCATGACCGCCGGCCACAGCCTCACCTTCCTCATGCCCGAGACCCTGATCGCCCTGTCGGCCGCTCCCGGCGTCCCGGCGACCCCTGGCGCGAAGAAACTCACCCTGGACTTCCAGTCGTACTACCAGTCGAACGCGAGCTCGCCGATCACCGCGACCCTCCTCAACGCGACGGCCGACTACGGCGCCGTGTTCGTGGCCGCCTGAGCGGCAGAAAGCGCAGGAGCACGATGCCGAGGATTCTGGTGGGGCTGGACCATCAGCCCCAATTCGTCACCCTCACGACCGTCGATGGCGAGGTCCTCATCGACGGCGAGTTCCTCGTCCCTCCCATCACCGCTGCGATGCGCAAGGCCTGGGAGCAGAAGTACAAGCTCTGCCGGAAGTGCGGCGGCGTGGGAATCATCCCTCTCGGCCAGGACAGCGCGGCCAAGTGCCCCGTCTGCCGCGCCAGCGTGACGGCGCCCACCATGGACGCCCCGGAGGTCCAGCAGGCGATCGGCGTCGAGATCTGCCTCGGCTGGCGCGGGGTGCCCACCGCAAGCGGCCCCGAGTACGAGTACTCCGACGAGCACCGGGACGACCTCATCGCGAAGTTTCCCGACCTCTTCTGGGCCCTCGTGCGCGCCGGCAACGACGTCGCGCAGGGGCGGGCGAAGTCCCAGGGAAAAGGCTCAGGGAGCTAACTTCATGCCTCCTCGCTGGCGAGCCGCTGCCCGAGGACCTCTCGGAGGTGGACTCAGCGGTTGTGTCGGCGTGGTTGCTCGTCGAGGATCAGGTCTACGTCGGCATGGCCGGGCCGTCCGGCGTGAACTGGCCCGGCGTGATGGCGGCCCTCCGGGCCGAGGGGATCTGGGACGATGAGCACGACTGCCTCCCTGATGGGCTCTTTGAGGCGCTCCGCGTGCTCTTTCAACAGCTCCTCTCCTGGAAGACCTGCCCCGCCTGCCGCGACGCCGAGAGGGACCGCGTCCACGTCTGCAGCAAGTGCGGCGAGGAATACACCGACAGACCCTCGCCCGAGGGGCACCGAGGGCCGGGATTGCTGAAGGGCTATTGATGAGGTTGGTCTCCCTCTACGAGCTTCTCGACCCAAGGGACGGCCGCGTCAGGTACGTGGGCCAGACCGCATACTTGTTGACTCACCGCCTCAATGCTCACCTCGTCGAGGCGCGAAGCAGCAAGGGGCACAATCCGAAAAACCGATGGGTGAGGAAGCTAGATCGTCTCGGCCTTCGGCCCATCATTCATCCGGTTGTTCTTGCCGAGCCGGAAGAGGTGGACGAGATCGAGGTAGCGGTCATCCGGTCCCTCCGCCTCCATGGAGTGAAGATGCTGAATACCACGGAGGGAGGACGGTGTCCACGCGGGCACAAGCTCACCGCGGAGCACCGGGAAAAGTCGCTGGCGGCCCTCAGATCTTTTTGGGCGCGCCCCGGCGCCCGCGAGGAGCATTCCGAGAAAATGCGGCGCGCAATGACCGACCCGGTCACCAGGGCAAAGATCGCTGAGGCCGCGCGTGTGCGGCGGCTCTCAGCGGAGTCCTGTGCGCGGATCTCGGCCTCACTGACTGGGCGAACGCTCAGCCCAGAAACACGAGTGCGCATGTCAGCTGCGGCGGTCAGGCGCGTGGCGACTCCCGAGTCGCGCCAGAGGATTTCGGCCACGTTGAAAAAGTACTTTTCCGCACGGAAGGGACAGACGTAATGCCTGGGCGTGCCATCATCGAGATCGCGATCACCAACACCGGTGGCACTGCTGTCATCGACGCGATCAAGTCGCAGATGGACGCGCTCGGCGTGTCGGTGGTTTCGGTCAAGCAGGCCGGGGACCAGCAGGACAAGACCCTCCAAAACCTCCTCAACTCCCTCGAGCCGGCCCGCGTCGCGACCGAGAAACTCGCCGCCTCGCAGCAGGTCCTCAAAGACGCCTACGACAGCGGCAAGATCAGCCAGGAGCGCTTCTCCGCGGACCTCGATGCCCTGACTGCGAAGTACGAAACCCTTCAAACGTCCGTGACCGGTCTGGGGTCGACTTTCGACGGGCTGCTCTCGCAGCTGCAAGGGCTCGCGACGGCCACCGGCGCACTGGCGGCGATCGGCGGCATTGCGGCGGGCCTCCAGCAGCTTGGCGAGACGGCCGCGTCAGCTGAGCTCACCGATGCGAAGCTGACGGCCACCTGGACGGCCAACGCGGGCGCGGCCGACATCTCGAGGGAAAGGCTCGACGACCTTGCGCAGAGCCTCTCGAATGTTTCGGGCTTTTCACTGGTCTCCGAGAAGCAGGCTGAGGCGCTCGGAATGACCTTCCACGACGTCACCGGGCCGACCTTCGAGCGGATGATGCAGGCCGCCAACGACATGGCGGCCGCGCTGGGAACGGACGTGCCGTCCGCCGTCCAGAAGCTCGGCCGCGCCCTTGAGAACCCGACCGCGGGCCTCAGTGCCCTCACGCGGTCCGGTGTGGCCTTCACGCAGGAGCAGAAGGACCAAATCAAGGCGATGGCCGACTCGGGAAACCAAATGGGCGCGATGAACGCCATCCTCGACCAGGTCGAGTCCCGCTACAAGGGCGTTGCCGCGGCGGTCGGCGACACGACCTCCGGGAGTTGGGACAAGCTCAAGAACAGCCTCACCGCGCTGGGAGTTTCCATCGGATCGGTCCTGCTACCCGCCGCCTCCGGAGCTATGCAAACCATCGCGACCACGGTCACTGAGGGGACGTCTGCCTTCAACACCTGGAAGAGCTCCATCGAGACCTTCTTCGAAACCCTTGGGCAGGGCGCTGGCACGATGGCGGCGTTCACGATGGCGACACAGTCGCTCATGGGGGGAACCGATGAGCAGCTCAGGGTCGCCGCGGCCGGCGCGACATCCTTCAGTGACCAGTTGAAAGTGATGGCCGCGCAGAGCGCCGCCCTCGCACAATCCGGCCTGAACGTCTTCTGGGAGGACGAGGCAACTGGGCCCGAGAAGGCCGCCAAAGCGTACGCCGCACTTCAGGCTCAGTTCGATCCTCTCGCCAAGGCGACGGCCGCCTACAACTCGGAGCTCGGCGCCCTCACCCAGGCAACCTCCAAGCACATCAACCTTGGAGGCGATTACCTCACGGTGCTCGCAGGCATCAAGAACGCGTACGCGGCGGCGAAGGACCAGGCGAGCGGTCTCACCGCCGCCGTGAACGCATCGAACGCGATCATCGCGGCCATGGACCCCATGCGCCAGAAGACGGCCGACTACAACGCCTCCGTCAACAGCCTGGTGACAGCGGTCAATCAGGGCAAGATCAGCCAGACGGATTTCGCCGCCGCCCTCGACTACGTGACCCAGACGTTCGCCACGGCGCAGGCCGGGAGCACCGCCTACCGGTCCACGATCACAGCACTCACCAACGAGCTGGACCCTGGCGCCGCCGCCTGGGACACCTACAACAAGGGGGTCGAGGATGTTGGCAAGTGGCTGACGGTCGCGTTCGGAGATGGCGGTGCCGCCGACAAGGCGCAGGCGATGCTCGCGCTTCTCCAGAAGCACTTGCAGGACGCACTCAACCCGACGAACCAGTTTGAGCAGCAGGTCCAGGCCATCGCGGCCACGCTCGACGAGTCCACGGCCGCTGAGGACACATACAACAAGGGAATGGCCGTTGTCGCCCAGTACATGGCCACGGTGGGGGCGAACGCCGACCTCGCGGCACGGGCGACGCTTGCGCTGAAGACGGCTCTCGACAATGCCACGCAGCCTGCGACCATGAAGGATCCGTTCGCCAATTTCGAGAAGAGCCTGACCACCAGCATCGAGCAGGGGCTGACGACGGGGGACTTCAAGAAGATGTGGACTTCCCTGTGGTCCGACCTGTCGAAAGATGCGACGTCGGAGCTCACACAGGCGCTCTTCGGCGGCGAGGGCCCTCTTACGCCGAAGGGCACGAGCATGACTGGCATTTTCGGAGGAGGCAGCGGTCAGTCGATCACGACGACGCAAGGCCTGGAAATGGGCGGCCAGGTCGTCGGTTCGTACCTCGGCGGACAGGGCCAGCAGAGCGGCAACCAGGGTGAGGCAGCTCTCGGCGGTGCGCTGAGCGGTGCTGCGTCGGGCGCCATGGCGGCCGGGTGGGTCGGTGCCATCGTGGGCGCTGTGGTCGGCGCCGCGATGGGGTACTTCGGGACCGCCGCCGCGAAGTCCTACGGCATGAACTTCTCGGCGGGGACCTCCCAGCCGCCCGACTGGTTCACGAAGTGGCAGATGGACGTGACGTCGGGCAACCTCTTCCTCTCGGGTGGAGTGAGCACGGGTGGCGTCGCAAACTCCCAGGCTCTCGCCCAGATGACCGAGCAGATGGCCGAGAAGGCCTCGTCGACGCAGGACTCGCTCAACGACCTCCTCGTCCTGCTCAAACAGACCCCGAACCTCAACCCGCAGTGGTCCGCAACGCTCGGCGGCAGCTCCTCCGACGTCTCGACCGCCTTCAACCAGTTCCTGAACAACACGATGCCGCAGGCGATCTTCACGGCGTTCACCGGGTCCCTGCAGACGGGCCTCGAGGATCTTGGGGTCTCGGCCGACCGCGCGAAATCGGAGCTCGAGGCCGTCGCCAACGCGAGCGACTTCAGCACGGCAATCGCCAACCTGAAGGCCTACGTCCAGGCCCTGCTCGACTTTGGCACGATCACCACGGACCTCCAGAAGCCGCTCGCGCAACTCATCGCCGACGCTGGCCAGGGCCAGGTCGCAACCTGGGCGCAGAACCTCGCGACCACCCAGACCTCCATCCAGGGGATCCTCGCCGACTTCTCGAGCCTCTCCTCGACGGACCAGGTCACCGCCGCGCAGAACGCCATCTCGCTCATCAACAGCCAGATCGCCGCAAACCAGCAGCTCATGGCGTCGCTCGTGTCGCTGTCGACGAGCATCACCAACTCCATTCAGACGATCTTCAACAACATCAGCCTGCAGGCGGCGGAGCAGGTCGGCGGCGGCGCCGAGCAGGCGTTCCTCACCGGGAAGTTCAACCAGTCGCTCGCCGCGGTCGGGACCTCGACCACGAGCGAGGACCTGCAGACGAACATGACCGCCCTCGAGAACTGGGGCAACCAGCTCCTGAGCCTCGCCAACACCATGGAGCAGATGCTGCCGCAGTTCGACACGCTCTCGGCGACCTTCGCGACCCTCAACGACGACCTGACGACCGGCTTCGGCCAGACCATCGCCGACTTCGGGAAGACGACGCTTCAGGCTCTCAACGACACGACCCAGAGCACCATCAGCCAGATCAACGCGCTGCGCCTCGGCCTCGACGACATGACCTCGGCGCAGCAGATCACCAACCTCACGGAAATTGGCCAGCTTGCCCAGCAGCAGTACGCCAGCAACATCCAAGAGCTCCAGAACATCCTCTCCCTCACCCAGTCGATCGGCACCTCGATCACCTCGATGATGGGCAACTGGGCCCTCCAGGACGCGGAGAAGCAGGGCCCGCAGGCCGAGGGCAACTACCTCGTCCAGCAGATCATGCAGGCGTACGGGCAGCTCCAGGCCGGCGGCAACAGCCCCGAGCAGGTCCAGAACCTCACCCAGGAAATCACGAGCCTCGCCGACACGCTCCACGGCCTGTCGGGGTCGATCAACCTCACCCAGAACGGCCAAGCGATCAACGTCACAACCTGGCTCGACCAGCTCATGGAGTCAGTGAACACCCTCGCCCAGCAGCAGCTCGGCGGCGCAGCCAACGCGATCCAGACCGCGAACCAGCAGCTCGAGTCCGCGATCTCCGGGCTGTCGCAGGACATCGTCGACCAGAAGGGGAACCTGCAGAACGCCATCAACGGGATCATCAGCCTGGTCCAGGGTGGCCTCGGGGGGGCCCTGAGCACGGCGCAGGGCGACATCACATCGTGGGAGAACCAGATCGTCGCGGCCAATGCGGCGCTCCTCTCCGAGGTGCAGCAGTTCGTGTCGGCGCTCACGACCCTCACGGGCGCGGTCGACAGCGCGGCCAACCAAATCACCGGCGACAACCAGAGCGGCAGCTCGGGCGGTGGGGGGGGAGGGTCCTCGCCCGGGGGCGGTACGGGCACCAAGGACGCGGGGACGGACGCGATGAGTGCGTCGGTGCTGCAGTTCTACTCGTCGCTCCCGAGCGCCAGCGCACGCCTCGGTGACCTCACCGAAGCGGCCAAGGATCTTGCCCGCGTCCACCAGGACGCTGCGGCGGCCGCGAGCGCCTTCACGGAGACGATCCAGGTCGCCGGCGCGACCCTCGCTGGCGCTGCGAGCACCTTCCAGGCAATCGTCGCCCAGGCGGCCGCCACGGCCCGTGTAGCGGGGTGGGCATGAGGGACACGAGCCTCCCAACGGGCGTGGTCGCCGCCGCGACGGCGCCGGCCTACCAGGCGCGCCACGCCTTCAGGATTGCCTTCGCGACACCACTGCTCCTGTGCGAGGGGCCGGGGAGCATCGTCGTCAACGGCGAAACGTACCTCGAGGGGATCATCAGCGTCGGCCAGGTCCAGGTCGGCCCCACGCCCACGGTCACCGTCCGGGTGCGGAACGGAGCTAACGAGGTCAGCGCGGTCGACGCCGACACCGACGGCCTGCGCGACATCCCGGTCCTGCTCTACGAGGTCATGTGGGATCCCGTGGCGGGTGCCCAGCTCAACCCGGTCCAGGTCTTCGCCGGCGTGATCACGCAGGGCCAATACACGAGCGAGTATGCGGACATCCAGTGCACCTCGAGGGTCCCCGGGCAGTCCTACGCCGGCATGGTCGGCCGGTACGTGAGCCAGCTCTGCGTGCACATGTTCAAGGGGGCCCGCTGCCAGTACGCCGGCGCCGCGACAGTGTGCGATCGCACGATGGCCACCTGCCAGGGCTTGAACAACTTCGTCCACTATGGCGGCTTTCCCTCGGTGCCGGCGATCGGAACGCTCTTCAAGTACACGGTCGCAAACGGCACCACGCTGGCGCAGACGGCCGGCACGAACACCGCCGCGAACCCGATCGTCGCGGTCCCCCCAATCACGCCGACGGCGGGCGCGCTGGCGCGCCTGCGCCCGAAGCTGACGGGAGGCTGAGGTGACGGCCTTCCTCAACTACCCGCTGCCCGACTACAACTCGAAGAACAAGGAGGCCTGGCAGAACACGTTCATCAAGGACGACATGGGGAAGGTGATTCAGACGCGAGCCAAGGGCCGCACGTCGCCGTTCTGGACCGTGACGTTGATCTACCTGCGCTCGCTCAGCGACCCCACGATGGCCTTCAACATGTCTGTGTTCCGGAGCTCGCTCCGTGCGCTCCAGGGCGGGGCGCAGCCGTGCTACTTCTACACCCCCTTGCCATGGGACTGGTGGGACAACGCACAGGCTGGGATCGGCGACGGCAGCACACTCGTCTTTCCGTTCGGCGGCTGCAACCTCATGCTCGCCCAGCTCGCCCCGATCGTGTTCGTCAATGGGACAGCGGTTCCACAGTACGCCATCGGCGGTGGCAGCGTCGTCCCGATCTGGACGGTCGCCGAGTTCCCGGGGGACGCATACAACCGCTGGGCGATCACATGGGATCCGAGCGCGGTGCCGGCCGTCGGGGCGCAGATCACCGTCTCCTTCATGGGGTGCAGGCTCCTACTCGGCAGCCTGATCCAGGACCCTGGCGAAGTCACGGCGCCCGGTTACGCGCAAGAGTCGTTCCAGGTGGTTCTCCAGGGCGAGGAGGTCTGACGGTGAGCGCCCGGATCCGTCCGCACCTGAGCGGCGCGACGCCGGCGCCCCCCGTGGTAACCCCGGTCGTGACGCCCACGGCCACCGCGACCACGGTTCCAGGCGCCTCGCAACCGACCACCCGCGACGTCACCCTTGAGATCTCCGACACCGCCATGGGCACCATCATCCCGATCAACCTCGGGAAGTTCTACGCAACCTTCAAGATCGTGCACTTCGACCTCCCGAACAACAGCACGCTCGAGATGATCGCTCTCATTGGTGAGGGCCCGATCGACGCTGTCGAGGGGATCTGGATCGACTCCACGCCGGTCTACGGCACCGCGCTTACCCTCGGCCAGACGACCCCGCTCACGGTGCCGAGCTGGGTGGAGAGCATCGTGATCCGCACGGGGACCCCGGGCCAGACGCCCCCGGGGAACATCACCAACCCGACCATCGCGCAGCTCGCGTGGCCCGGCTTCGCGTACGTGAGCATCCGGCTGAACCTCCAGACGGCGGCCATCAGCGGCGGCCTCCCGAGGGTCACCATCTGCGGCCGCGGCCTGTTGGGCTGGAACTTCGGCGACGCCGCGCTGCCGGCGCCCGACCTCCCGCTGTGCTGGAGCGAGAACCCGATCGGCCTGCTCTACGCCCTCATGAGGTCGCCCGACTTCGGCTGCGGCCTCTCGAAGGCGATGTTCGACGTGCTGGAGAACACGCCCGGCAGGAGCTGGTACGACGCGGCCCTCGCCTGCGACCAGGTCGCAGACAGGCTCACCGTTCAGCCGGTCGGAAACACGACGACCAACGCGGCGGTCGGGGGCAACCCCGGATCGTTCAACCAGCACGGCCAGGCGTTCGCCGCCGTCAACGACTCCTTCGCCATCCAGGTCAAGCTGAAGGTTCTCAACCACGGGGTCGACGGCAAGGGCTGGCCGGACTTGCTTTCGCTGCGCGCGAGCTGGTGGGGCTCGCCAAGTCCGCTGTGGCCCGTAGGCCGCCTCGGAGGATCGAGCCCTGGGTGGACGTGCAGCCAGGACGGGAGCACGCCGCTCGTGCCCGTCCCGATCAACGGCCCCGGCGACTACTACCTCACCGCGTGGTATGGCAACGATCTCAATGAGATGAACAGCGGCAGGGTGTTCACGACCGGGATGCAGCTCATGCTCTCGCTCGCGGAGAACGCCTCGGTGCAGTGGTACGCGAACACGCTGAGCGGCGGCTTGGCGCTGCCGACGTCCGCGGACACCATCGACTCGTATAACCACGAGACGCTGGTGACGGGAAACATGTGGTACCAGACGGCGGTCGCCGAGAAGTCGTACCGCCTGGAGCTCATCGTCACCCAGCGCCAGCCGATCGAGCAGGTCGTGACGCCGATCCTCCAGGTCTGCAACGGCCGCTGGGGCGTGTGGGACGGCCTCTATCGCGTGAGTATCGACGACAACGCGGCGGCGCCGACCATCACGATCTCGGACCAGGAGTCGGACAGCCCGGACATCCTCATCACGCAGGACACGCTGCAGTGCACCCGGAGCACGCCGGACGTCCCCAACGTGGCGATCGGCGACTTCATCGACACCATGACCTGGGACCGCGAGGAGGTATCAGTCGCGTGGCTGACGGTCACCGAGGGCCTGGACCAGTTTCGCGAGCTCCGCTTCTCGTGTCTCGCGGTCCCCAGCGGCGACCAGATGTACCGGTTGCTCTCCACCTGGCTTGCGCGTGGGCGCCGCACCTGGAAGGCGGCATGCTCGGTTCCGCAGCACGGGATCCGGCTGCGTCCGGGCGACCTCGTGTTCCTCAAGAGCAGGCTCTTCACCTCGACGAAGACGGTGATGGTCGACACCGTCAAGGACAACACGGCGGGGACATTCGACCTCACCCTCATCGAGTACAACGCCGCGGACTTCTGCACGGTGGCCTATGTCCCTCAGACGGTCGTGACCACCGTCACGCAGCTCCCCAACACGGCATGAGGGAGACGACGATGAAGCGCTTCGCACTGTTCGTGCTCGCGGCCCTGGTGGCGGCAGCCGTCGAGGCGGTCACCGTGTCGATCACAATCTCGGGCAACGGCTCGGTCGACGTCAACCAGAACAGCGGCGACCTCGGGAGCTGCACGACCGGGACCTGCAACTACAGCGCCTCGAACGGCGACGAGTTTGTGTTCACCGAGACCCCGGGCAGCGGGTCCACCTTCACCTCCTGGACGGGCAGCAAGTGCAGCGGGAGCACGATCGCGACCTGTATCTTCACGGTGGGGACCTCGGCGATCTCGGACACCGCGACGTTCGCGGCGTACACCCCGACGCCCACGGTCACGCCCACCGTGACCACGACGCCGACACCGACGGCCACGAGCACGCCGACCTCGACGCCAACGCCCACGCCGACGGTCACCCCGACGCCGACCGCAACGCTGGTACCTCTGACGATCACGAACGTCGGCCACGGCGAGACGGACGTCTACCGCTACTTCGGCGGTTATTGGCAGCAGATGCCAGGAGACGAGTGCACGTATCCGACGACGGTGTGCACCTTCTCCTACTCTGCTGGTGTTGGCATGGAGCTTGTCGCAGCAGGCCAGAGCGGCTACACCTTCACGGGCTGGTCGGGCGCATCGGGGCTCTGCTCTGGCTCGACATCGCCATGCTCCTTCACCTGGCCGTCGACCGCTGGCTCGGTGACTGCCACCTTCTCCGCCTGGACGCCGACCCCGACCCCGACCAGGACTGCGACGCCGACGATCACACCCACGAGCACCGCGACGCCCACGGGCGCCCCGACCGCGACGGTCACGCCGACGGTTACCCCGACCGTCCCGACGCCCACACCGACGGTGACCCCAACGGTCACGCCCTCGGCGACGCCGACACCCACGAGCACGGCCACCAAGAGCCCGACACCGACGGTCACCCCAACCCCGACGGTCACGCCCACGAGCACGCCGACCTACACGCCGGGCGGCCCGACGGTCACCCCGACCCCGACCGCGACGACCACGCCGACGAGCACGCCGACATCGACGGCGACGCCGACGAACACGCCCACGCCGGCCATCGTCTACCTCGCGGTGCAGTTCAACAGCGGGGCCGCGGGGTCGGTGACGGTTACGATGAACGGCGTCCCGCTGCGGCTCTGCACGACTCGGGCGTATCCTTGCCTCTATTCGGTCCCGAGTGGCTCCGCCGTCCTGCTCGTCGCCACGCCGGCGAAGCCCGGCTCCGGTTACGCCTTCACCGGGTGGACGGGCGACGAGTGCGGCGGCAGCTCGAGCGTGAGCTGCTCCTTCTCGATGCCGCTGGCGACCACGACCTGCCAGGCGAACTTTGCGAGCGCCACGCCGAGCCCGCTGCCGACGCCATTCCCGCTGTCGACGCCGACGGTCACCCCGACCGCGACGATCACGCCGACGGCCACGCCGATCCCGACGGGCCCAACGCCTACCGCGACGCCCACGAGCACGCCGGTGGCCACCTGGACGCCTTCGGCGACGCCCACGATCACGCCGACGAGCACGGCGACCCCGACGGTCACCCCGACCGCGACCGCGAGCAGTGGGTGCGGAAGCTGCCCGACGGCGACCCCGCAGCCCGCGCCGACCTTGGTCCCGACGGCGACACCGCAGCCGACCTGGACGCCGTCGCCGACCCCGAGCATCACGCCGACGAGTACGGTCACCCCGACGCCGACCGTGACCCCGACCTCGATCCCGCCCACGCCGCAGCCGACCGCGACGCCCATCAACTACGCGGGATCCTATGCCTTCACCGGCACCCTCACGGGGGGCAACCCGAGCAACACGAGCACGACGTATGGCACGATCATCACCGGCGGGTCGTGGACCACGACCAGCACGAACGGGCAGGCAACGGCGCAGGTCGCGGGAACGGCGGAGTACCTCACGGTCACGATCGGCGCCGCACCCGGCCTCGGCAAGTCGTACACGTTCACCCTGGAGAAGAACGCTGCGGACACGGCGATCACCTGCCAGATCACCGGGACCACCGCGACGAGCTGCACCGACCTTGCCCACACGGCGACCTTCGCCGCAACCGACAAGATCAACATGAAGTGCGTGCCTGCGAGCTCGCCGGCATCCATCACAGGGGTGCTGACGACGACGTGGACCTTCGCGACAGGCGCGAGCGGTCTGCCGCTGCAGTGAGAGGAGGGGTGACGGGGAATCTCCGGCGTGTCGTGCGCGGCGCAGCGTTCTGGGCCCTCGTGACGGGCGTGGCCTGGGTGATGGGCTCGAATGCGGCTGCGGACGTCGGCGCGGCGCCGGGGCAATTGTTTCTTGACCAGCTGGACTTCTTCAAGATCTCCATCACTGCCTTGTTCGGGTTTGCCATCTGGTCGGCTCGCCGGATCCTCCTTGGCATCGACAAGAAAATCGACCTCCTCTTCTCTCGGACGGAGAACACCGAGCGGGAGCTCGCGCGGCTCCAGGGCGAACACGATGCCCGGACCGAGCCGTGCACACCACTGAAAAGGCGTAGGGGGGACTGATGGGAGAGTCACCGCGCGCGGCGTTCATGCGCCGCGCCCTCGAGTCCGCCGATCGCGCGCGGGCCGGCGGAGCTCCGATCGTCTCGTCGATCGCCGCCTCGCAGGCCGCGCTCGAATCCAACTATGGCGCCAGCCGCCTCGCGTTCGACGGCTGCAACCTCTTCGGCGTGAAGGCCGGCCAGAGCTGGCAGGGCCATACCCTGAGCCTGCCGACGACCGAGATCGAGAACGGCCACCCGATCACGGTGCAGGCGACCTGGCGCGTGTACGGGAGCTGGGACGAGTGCTTCACCGACTATGGTCGGATCATCGCCTCGCATCCCTGGTACGCGCCGGCCCTCGAGGCGGCCGCCAGGAACGACGCGCTGGGGTTCCTCGAGGGGCTCCTCCCGGTCTTCGGAGCCGACGGGAGCGTCGTGAAGATGGGCTGGAGCACCAACCCGGCGTACCGCGACAGGGTGCTGGCGATCGCCACGCAGTGGGGTCTCCTGACCGCCTAGCGCGATCGAGAAAGTCGAGGTAAGTGACGATGCACGTCCAAGCAGCCGCGGTCCTCGTGTTTCTGTCCGCTGGCCTGGCAGCAGCCCAGACACCCACGCCGACGCGAACCGTGACCCCCACGGCCGCGCCCACGAGGACACCCGCACCCACGCCAGCTCAGTGCACGGCGGGGTACTGCCGCCACACCGACGGGAGCTGCTCCGCGGTGATCCCGCCACCGCTCGGGAGCGGCGTCTGCAGCGGCACCGACGTCTGCGTCTCGCTGGCGTCGTGCGCCACCCCGACCCCGACCAGGGCGCCGACAAGTACGCCGACTGCGACGGCCACAGCGACCCCGACCGGTCCTCCGGCAACCGCGACGCCCACGCCCCCTCCGATCGCCTTGACCAAGGCAGCGGCGCCACCAATCCCGGTCACGTACTCCCAGCAGTGGTGGGACGAGATGACTCCGGACGGGACGAGCTGGCACGAGGACCTCAACTGGGGCCACTACGCGGCCGACGACACCGTGCCGCCCGCCCTCGGCACGACACTCCAGGTGCACTCGGAGTGCCTCGTCCACACGGACGGCGCGACCCTACGCACGAGGGAACTGCGCTGCACCTGCCGCGACACCCTCGACGGCTACGAGAACGGAGCTCCAGAGCTGACGCTGTGGCCGGACGGCACTCTCTTCGGCGTCGCGGAGTACACGCGGCGCTTTGCCAATCGCGCGTTCTCGAACGACCAACACGACGTCGTGATCGAGCGCATCGGCCTGGCGGCGAAGCCACATGGGGTCACTAGCTACGTCGACGACCCCTGGCCGTACATCGCCGAGGACTGGATCAGCGTGCCCGGGAGCAGCTACTTCACCGAGGGGATGGTGGACCTGCACGGCCAGCACTACGCCTACTACCAGGTGTGGCTTACGCGGGCGGTCCCACAGGCCGTCGTCCTCGAGCGCTGGCAGATCACCGATACCGGGGTCCCGACCAAGGACCTCGGCTTCGGCATGCCCGTGGTCGAGCCTGATGGTGGCTTCTCGCAGATCGTCGCCGATCCGTCCTGTGACGGCTGCATGTTCGGGTTCGAATCCGCGTACCCGCCACTTTCTGATGTCAGCGTCTGGCGGTCGCACGACGAAGGCAGGACGTTCAAGGAGATCGCCTTCGTGATTCCGGCGCCGGCCGGCTCAGTCGGGATCTCCGACTGCCACGCGATGGTCTGGCCCGGCGGTATCGCGGTATGGCCCGGCTTCGGAAAGTGCCAGACCTACTGGGCGCAGGACGGTGATGACGGGACCGACTGGTCGAAGATGGGCGACCTTCTGCCCTACACCTGGTCGATGCTGGGCGCGCCGGTGCCGGCGAATTTCAACCTGCCGACGACGCTCTGGGCGCCGCCGACGCCGATTCCAACGGTGACAAAGCCCTAGCGGGCAGAAAGGAACCTCATGAGGAAACTGCAGCTTCTTGTGGTCGCGGCAATGGCTCTTCTTCTCGGGGCCTGCGCCAGTAGCCCGCAGCGGATCGTGATGAACTCGCTGAACACGATCGCTGCCGGCGCCCAGAGCTCGATGCATGCCATCGGGACTCTCTACATCCAGGATCGCTCGTTCGACGCGGCCGGAAACGTGACGTCCGTCAACACGAAGACGCCGCTCGTTTCCGAAGCCAACAAGGCGGCGGCAGAAGCGCTCTACAACAAGATCCAGGTCTCCTGTAAGGCGGTCGCCGCCACACTCGAGACCGCGACGGCAGCGAACGCGGCGAGCCTTACGCAGCCGATCCAGGACCTCGCGGACCAGCTCGCTGCCATGCTCCTCACGTTCCAGCACGGAGGTGGCACATGAGTCCGCAACTGATCGCCCTCTTCGTCGCGCTCGCGTCGGAGGCACCGAGCCTCTTCGCGAAGCTCCTGGGGATCTGGACGAACAACGGCGCGGTCACGGAGCAGGAGATCGCGACCTTCATCCAGACCCAGTGGCCTGGGGCCGACACGTTCTTCCATCCGGCTCCTCCAGCAGCGACCCCGCCGGTGACGCCATGAAAAAGGCCCTCTTGTTTCTGGCTATCCTGGTGCTTCTGGCACTTCCGGTGGTGGCGGTCGCACAGACGCTCCCGGCGCAGCCGAACGTCAGCGCGGTCCCGGCGTTGAGTTCCGACCCGATAGGATACGTCTCGTTCTACTGGCCCAAGATCCTCGTCGTGCTCGGAACCATCTTCGGAATCGCCCGCGTCGTGATCCGGTACGCGCCGACTCCGCCGCCGGGAGCGACGGGGCTGTGGCCGATGATCTACGTGTTGATCAATCACGCGGCTCTTCCGACGACCAACGCGGCGACTCCGGCAGGGAAGTTCGCCGGTCCGCCGCCTGGACCTCCAACCGCGCCTCCGCCGGCAGCGACCACGACATAGCGCATCCACCGGCAGCTTGGAGCTGTCCGGCCTCCTTCTCCTTCGCCCCGCCGGTCCTCTGTGGCCGGCGGGGGAATTGTCTGTCTCAGCGGGGAAGGTGACGGCGAATGATGCGGGGCGGCGGCGCAGGGACCGCCTGCAGGGGGCGCCGGATCCGCGGCTGCAGCTCCGGGCCCGCGACCCGTTGGGCCGGCGCGTTCAGGGCGAACAGCATGGCTAGGGTGGCAATCAAGGTGAGCATGATTCCTCCTGAGGCGGCCCGAGCCGTCTCATTGGTGTCTTGCAAAGCCGCTGACCGTGGTCCCCGAGAATTTAGGCGAGGGTTGACGAGAAGGGGACTGCTATCTGTGCCGAGTAATCCGGATCCCAGGGTCCGAAGGCAGACTTTTGTGAGCCTCCGTTTGACACTTTTTTTGACCCCAGACGGCGAAGACCCGACTGGCGTCGGGCCTAAGTGTTTGATTTGATTGGCGGGGTGGACGAGACTCGAACTCGCGACCTCCGGCGTGACAGGCCGGCGTTCTAACCAACTGAACTACCACCCCGCACCGTTATCAGATCGGCCCGGCGGGTGGTGGGAGGTGTGGGATTTGAACCCGCGACCCCCTGCGTGTAAGGCAGGTGCTCTCCCGCTGAGCTAACCTCCCGCGGACGGTGTCCGCCCCGGGGAGGAGTCATGCTAGAGGCCCGTGCCCCTGGTGTCAAGCCGGCGTGGCACCTACATTGTCTTGCAGGAAAGAGATCCGGGGAGGTGCGAGATGTTCGCCAGAATCCTCGTGCCCGTGGACTTCACGGATCTCACGCCGCGCCCGCTCCGTCTCGCGCTCGAGCTGGCCGGGACGGCCACCGGCACGCGTGTGACCCTGCTGTCGGTCGTGGACGACTCGTTTCCGAACCCCGACATCCTCTCCTTCCAGCTCCCCTGGGCGGACTACCACCGCCACCTGCGCGACGAGGCCAGGTCCAGGATGGAGAAGCTCAAGGCCGAGGTTGGCGGAGGTCGAGAGATCGAGGTCTGCGTCGTGCGCGGCCACCCCGCGCGCACCATCGTCTCCTTCGCCGAGGTGGAGCACTGCGACCTGATCGTGATGGCGACGCACGGGACCCGAGGACTGCAGCACGCCCTCCTTGGCTCGGTGACCGACAAGGTCATCCGGCAGGTGCGCTGTCCGGTGCTGGTCGTACGGCTGCACGACCCGGAAAACGCGCGTTCCGCAGCCCTACCGCCACCGTGATCGGAAGGAGCACGGCGAGCTCGCGATCGAGCGAGAACCGGAGCATGTGGTCGAGTTTGAGAGGTGACGTGAGGTACGCCGCCACGAGGGCCGCCGCCCAAACCCCGACGATGGTCCGGATCGCGGGCGCGTCGCTGCCCCGGATCGCTGCGAGCGCCGCCGCCCACGCGACGAGCAGCGCCACGTGGGTGGGTGTCGCGACGGCCCGGATCTCGCCCGGCAGGTCCAGGAGGCGGGTTCCAACCCATTCGGGCGAGAGGACGCTCAGGTACCCCTGGACGCCGTGGAGCGTCGCGGCGACGCGCCAGCAAGCGACCGATCCCACCGTTGCCGCGGCGACTGCGAGCGCGGCTCGCCGTGACGCCGTCCACCATGTGGCGATTGCCAGGGCCGTCGCGAGCGCGACGCCCTCGTTCTTGGTCGTCGCCAGGATCGCGCACGCAGCGGCGGCCGTGATCCATGCGCCTCGGTTTCTCGGGGGCATGCGGAGCAGCGCGGCGACGCCCGCGCTGATTCCGAAGGCGATCAACGGCTCGGCGTACCCGGAATAGGCGACCGTCGGCGTGAAGACCACCGGGATCCACGCGCCCACGATGGCCGCGAGGGCGCGTACCGGCGCCGGCGCGGAGGCCGAGCACTCCCAGCAAGCCGCCGCGATCCCGACCACGAACAGCGCCTGCCACGCGGCGGCCGCCGTGGCCGGATCGCCGCCGAAGATCACACCCGATGCGATCAGGTCCGGCCACAGCGGCGGGTAGTCGGGGTGGGCGAGCCAGTCCGGGGGCCGCGTGAGCCACGCGAAGTCGTGACGGCCGGCGAGCGCAAACACCTTGGCCTTCAGGCCCCACGAGTAGCGGAAATCCCAGCCGAACGCGGGTACAGCCGCAACCGGGAGCGCCCGGGCGGCCGTCGCAACAATCGCGATCGCCCCCCATGTCCACTCGCGTCGACGGGATGGTTTGGCCGGTGGTCGAGCGAGGAGGCCAGATGCCGCCGCGAGGAGCGCGAGGAACGCGAGGAGGGCCGGGGTCCAGCGGATCCCGGCGACGTCGAGGACGGCGAGCGACGTCCCCATGAGCACGACTCCCCACAGCACCGTTCCCAACACAACGCCCGGAGCGCCGGAAAACCGCCGGTGCCACCTCGCGATGCCCCACCCTCCCAGCACCGAGAGCGCGACGGGAAGCCACGCGCTCATCGGGACGTCCGCCGAAACAACCGGACCTTCCCGGATTCCCAGGTCGTGCGCCACCCCGGCGCCGGCGGCCGGTCATCGGTCATCACGACCGCGTCGCAGTGCGAGTCCAGCGGAAACTCCTGCACGGGGGTCCACCGCACGTCCGGCCGGCGCCAGGCGGCCTCGAGGAGCAGGAACCTGTTGTACGCGTCGCCGGCGCCGGTTCGGGCCAGGAGAGCAACGGCAGCACCCCTGGGGAGCGGAGCGCCGGCCAGCGGGGCGATCAGCCCCTCCCACGAAGGCACCCGCGGGAGGTTGCGGTCGGGATGGAGGAGAGACGCCACACCGAGGGCACAAGAAATCGCCGCGGCCAGGAAGGCCGACCATCCTCGCAGGGCCTTCACCAATTCACCATAGCACGCGAGGAGGCGTTCATCCGAGGGAGAATGGGTCCCATATTCACCAGTTCCGTGCTAGAGTTGCCGCCATGTCGGACGCGGATCTCGGGCCTTTCCCGGACGCTCGCGTCGCTCGGGTCGCCGACAGGGTGATTGGGCGGGAGCGGCTCTCGTTTGAGGACGGCGTGCTGGTGGCCACCACGCCGGACCTGCTCGGCATCGGGCGCCTCGCCAACCACGTCCGCGAGCGGCTGCACGGCGACGCGACGTTCTTCAACGTGAACCGCCACCTCAACCCCACCAACGTCTGCGTGGCGTCGTGCGCGCTGTGTGCCTTCGCCGAGAAGTACGGCGGGTCGCGCGGGTGGACGTACACCGTCGAACAGGCAGTCGAGGTCGCGGGCAGGGACGTGAACCAAGCGGTCACCGAACTGCACATCGTCGGCGGGCTGCACCCAAAGCTCGGTGTGGAGTACTACGAGGCGTTGTTCAAGGCGCTGAAGGTGCGCTTCCCCTGGGTGCACCTGAAGGCGCTGACGATGGTGGAGCTCGACTTCCTCTCGCAGCGCTCCAAACTCCCTGTCGAGGAGGTCGTGCGGCGGCTCGTGGACGCCGGCCTCGGCTCGTGCCCGGGAGGGGGGGCCGAAATCTTCGCGGAGCGGGTCCGAGCCCAGATCTGCGACCACAAGACTTCGGGAGAACGGTGGATCGAGATCGCCCGCACCGTACACCGGCTGGGGCTGAAGTCGAACTGCACGATGCTCTACGGCCACATCGAGACCCCCGAGGAGCGTGTCGATCACCTCGTCCGACTGCGCGAGCTGCAGGACTCGACGGGCGGGTTTCAGTGTTTCATTCCGCTCGCCTTCCACCCCGCCAACACCAGGCTCGACCATCTCGCCCCGACCACCGGACGGCTCGACCTCCAGACCATTGCCCTGTCGCGCCTGATGCTGGACAACGTCCCGCATGTCAAGGCGTACTGGATCATGCTGGGCGCGAAAACGGCGCAGGTGGCTCTGCACTTCGGCGCCGACGACCTCGACGGGACCGTCGTCGACGAGCGCATTACCCTCGCGGCCGGCGGTGACGCGGGCGCCGGGATGTCGCGGAGCGAGCTCGAGCACCTCATCCGGGAAGCGCAGCGGGTGCCGGTCGAGCGGGACACTCTCTACCGGGAAGTCACGGCCGCGCGGGAGGTCCGCCGCGCTTCGTCGACCGGGGGCTAGCTTCGATCCATCCAGTCGGGGAAGGCCTTGGTGGCCAGGAGCACCGAGAGGCCGCGCCGGCACTCGGGGTGAGGGCGCTGACGCGCGTTGACGTGTGCGGCCTCGGCGAACCGCCGGTCGAGATCCGGCAGCGCGAGATCCAGCAGGAGACGCTTGGTCTGGGCCACCGCGCTCGGGGCGACCTTGCGGGACACCCGGGTCGCCAGGCTTTCCGCGGCGCAGCGCGGGTCCAGGGCGATCTCGTCGACCAACCCGACCTCGCGCGCCGCCTCGGGCCCGAGCGAGTCCGGGTCGAGGAAGAGGCTCGCCAGGCGCGCCGGCGGGATCCGGCGGGGCAGGAAGACCGAGATCAGCGCAGGGACAAACCCCAGGCGCGCCTCGGAGAACTGAAACCTGGCGTCCTCCCCGGCGACGACGAAGTCGCACGCGGCAGCGAGTCCCGCGCCACCCCCGAACGCCGCGCCGTGCACCCCTGCCACTGTGACGAGGGGGCACCGGAGCAGCTTCGAGTAGAGGTCCGCGAGGCGGGCGGCGTCGGCCACGCGGTCGCCCTCGGGCGCATCGGCGGTCGCGGCTAGCTCGGCAAGGTCGGCTCCCGTGCAGAAGTGCCTCCCGGCGCCGGTGAGGACGACGGCGCGCGCATCGCCGGCGCACGCCGCGGCGAGCGCTGGGCCCAGCTCGGTCACGAGCTCGCCGGACAGGGCGTTGCCGCTCTCGGGGCGGGCGAGCTCGATCAGCGCGAGCGGTCCGCGGACGACGGTGTTCACCAGCGGCATTGCCGCATGCTACCACTCGAGGGAGATCCGTCCGCCCGCGGGGACGATGCGCCACCGAGCGACACGGACCGCCGCCAGCGCCGGCGCCCCGCGCCGCAGGCCGGCTGCCCGCGCTGAAAGCAGCGGCAATGCCTCGATGCCGTCGGCGAGCCGCCGACAGGCCGCGGCCATCTCGGCTCCCCGCAGCGACCCGAGCTCGCCGTCCGGCTGATCGGCCCCGAGCACGGCGAGAATGGCGGGGCTCGAAGCGACAGCCAGACCCGGACCCGGCAACGCCCACAGGTCGCCCAGCACGCCGCGCCAGTGCCGAATCCCGGACGGGGACTCCGCCGGGGCATCGCCGCCGAGCGCGAGCAGACGCTTGACCTCCGGTGCAAAGTCGATTTTCGAAAGGGCGACCGCCCACTCACGGCCGTCGACGACCACGCGAGCCGCGCCCTGCGGGAATACCTCGCCGGCGCCGAGTGCCTCCGCCAGCGTGGCGACGGAGGCGGTCGACACGATGCTCGGACCGGTGCGGGACGGCAGCACAGGGGCTGCATCGCACCAGAGCTCCACCCGGTTCCGCTCCGCGTCGACGCGCCACCACCGTCCGCCCGCGAAGCACAGCGCAAACCGACGCCCCGGCACCGGCGAGGGCCACGAGAGACGCTCCCGAGGCTGGAGCAGCGCGGGCGAAGTTGCCAGCTCGAGCACGACACCGCCCTTCCCCCGTGGGATGAGGCGGCTTGAGGCGCCTGTCAGCGCGGCCGCCCGCTCGAGCGTGGCGGCGGTCTCGGCGTCGACCAGCGCGGCCACGGCGAGATCCCGGCCGCGCCACCACGCAACGATCTCGGTCCCGGCGTTCCGGGCGAGGGCGGTCAGAAGCTGCCGAGATTCAGGGGTCGTGTGCCTGGCTGCCGGCGCCGCGAGCGAAAGGAGAACCAAGGCCTGCGGGTGGCCGGCAGTCCAGCGGGCGGCCCTGGCGGGATCGGCGAGGAGCAGGGCGCCGTCGACATCGGACGGGACGACGCCCGGGAACGACGTGAGCGCCTGCTCCGATTCCGCGGGAGGCGCGGTCCACCACCACCATGCGGCGGCGCCGCCGGCGGCCAGTGCGATGAGAAGGACGAGGCGCCGCATGATCCGGATTGCTAGTGTAACCTTTGAAAGCGATGGTCCGGCGCCTGTCCGTCACGCTCGCGTTCTTCGCGCACGTCCTGCGCGACCTCGCGGGCACGCTGGCGGCGAGGGTGCGGCGCCGGTACCGGCGGGTCGTGCTCGGGGAGGAAACTCTGGCCGTCGGGGTCGACATCTTCCCATTTTTCGAGCGGATGACCGGCGTGGGGTGGTACGAGTGGAACCTCCTGGCTCGTCTTCCTCACGTGGACCCGGGGATCGAACTCCGGCTCTACGCGCAGACCTTCGCGGCCCCCGGCGAGCCGGCCCCGCCGTTGCTGCCGACCGCGCTACGGACACGATTCCGCTTTCATCACATCCCGGACGGTTTCATTCTTCCCATCCGCGGCACGCTTACGGTCCTGCGGGCTTTGGTCGAACCGCTCCTGCTGTTCCTCGACGGCAACGACGTCTTCTTCGCTCCCAACTTCTTCGTGCCGCGCCGCCACCTCGCCGCCGTCCGGGCGCTCGTGCCCACCGTGCACGACCTCGCCTTCCTGCGGTTGCCGGACACCGTGCAACGCGAGACCCTCGACAACCTCCGCCGCCACCTTCCGGGCGTTCTCCACGAGGCGGATGCGCTCATTGCCGTTTCGGGCGCGACGGCCGCCGACCTTATTGCGCTCGCGGGGGTGACGCCCAGGCGGGTCCACGTGATCCACGAGGGGGTGGACCCTGCGTTCGCGGCCGGGAACGCGGCTCCTCCGGCAGATCTGCCCTCGCGCTACTTGCTCTTCGTCTCGACGCTCGAACCGAGGAAGAACGTGGTGAACCTGCTGGAGGCGTTCGCACTGGCCGCGGCCGCCGGCTACCCCGGCGATCTGGTGCTGGTGGGCCGGTGGGGGTGGCGGACCGAGGCGGCGCAGGAGGCGCTCGAGCGCTCGCCGGTCCGAGACCGCATCCGTCACCTCGACTACCTGGACCGGACGGTTCTGTCCTCCGTGATGAGGCACGCCGAGGTGCTGGTGTTCCCGTCGCTGCTCGAGGGGTTCGGTCTGCCGGTCGTCGAAGCGATGGCGTGCGGCATCCCAGTGATCGTCTCGCGCGCCACGTCGCTGCCGGAGGTGGCGGGCGACGCGGCGCTCTACGTCGATCCATCCAGCCCCGCCGACATCGCCGCCGCCGTGATGCGCCTGGCGGCAGACCCGCGCCTGGCGGCATCGCTCGCCGCCGCGGGCCGGGAGCGCGCCGCGCGCTTCTCCTGGGACGAGACGGCGCGGGCAAGCGCCGCGGTGCTGCGCCGCGCCGCCGGACTATCCGGACGGTTCGCCGATGCGTATCGCGTTTGACGCCCGCGCGCTGGTCGGCCCGCGGACGGGGGTCGGCGTCTGGCTCGAAGGGCTGCTGCGCGGGCTCGCCGCCTCCACCGACTGGAGGTTCGTGCTCTGCCTGCCCCGCCGGGTGGCGAGCCTCGGGCTCGAGGATCTCGGAGACCGGTTCGAGACGATCACCCCGGTCATTCCGCTGCCGGGAACGCTCTGGCTCCACACGCTGGCCGCTCCGCTGCTGGCGGGACGCGCCGACGTCTTCGTCGCGACGCTCGGCGTGCGCCCGCGCCGCATCGCGCTGCCGGACGTGCTGGTCGTCCACGACGTCACGCCCCGCACCCGCTCCGGCGCGCACACGCTCGCGAACCGCTTCTGTTTCAACGCGTACCTCGAAGAGTCCCTTGCCCGGGCGCAGGCGATCGTGTGCGTCTCGGAGGCGACGCGGGCGGCGGTGGCACGGGTTCAACCTCAGGCGGCGCGCCGCGCCGTGGTGATCGGCGAGGGCGTGGATCCGTTCTTCTCTCCGCCCGAGCCGGGCGACGGCGGCGATGACGTTCGAGCCCGTTTCGCCTCGGGGCGGCGATTTCTGGTCCAGCTCGGCACCCTGGAGCCGCGCAAGGGGGTGGCGACGCTCCTCGCCGCTCACGCTTCGCTTCTCGGAAGGCACGGCGGCGCGCCGGACCTCGTGCTGGCCGGTGGGCGCGGGTGGGGCGGGAAGTGGCTCGAAGCTGCCCTCGCCCGCCACCCCGATCCGGCGCGCGTGCACCTTCCCGGGTACGTGAGCCGCGACGACGCCCGCAGCCTGATGAGGCACGCGGACGTGTTCGTGCTGGCCTCCGAGGAGGAAGGGTTCGGTCTGCCACTCGCCGAGGCGCTCGCGTGCGGCGGGGCGTGCGTGGCGAGCGACGCTCCGGCGCTCGTCGAGGTCTCGGGCGGGGCGGCCTGGCACGCCCCTCGAGGCGACGCTCGAGCGCTGGCGGAGACCCTCGAGGCGGCGCTGGAGCCTGTGGCGCAGCGGACGCTGCGCTCCGCGGCCCGCCGGCGTGCCGCGGAGCTGTCGTGGGAGCGACCTCTCGCAGCCTGGGGGGAACTGCTCGCCGGTGCCGTCCGTGGGCAAGAAGGGGCCGCCCGGCTTAGAATGCGGCGCGATGCATCGGCTCGGCATTGACGCCCGCAAGATCGCGGACTACGGCATAGGCTCGTACCTCCAGGGGCTGCTCGGGGAGTTCGCGCGCCTCGACCCCCCGGGGGGGATGGTCGTGCTGGTCGGCAGCGAGAGCCATCACGAGTTGCCCGATCTCCCCGAGAGCTGGCGCCTCGTCGAGGTCGACGCCCCGGGCTATTCGATCCAGGAGCAGTTCGCGGTCTTGCTCGCCGCGCTGCGCACCGGGGTGGACGTGCTGCACGTCCCGCACTACGTCCTGCCGTGGCTGCTTCCGCGCAGGATGGTGGTCACCGTCCACGACATCATCCACGTTCTGTTTCCCGAGTTCATGCCGAGCTCGTTGGGCTTCGCCTACGCGAGGCTCTCGATTCGTGCGTCGGTCCGCCGCGCGCGGCGGGTGGTGACGGTGTCGCGGACCACGGCCGACGACCTCAAGCGGTTGTTCGGAGCAACCGAGGACCGGTTACGGGTGATACCTTCCGGTGTCCATGCGGAGTTTCTCGGCCCGGGCGACAGGGACGAGGACGACGCGGTGCGCGGCCGGCTGGGTGTCTCGCCGCCCTACCTTCTCCACGTCGGCAACCACAAGCCCCACAAGAACGCCGAAGGGCTGCTCAAGGCCTACCAGCTGCTCGCCAACGACCGCCGCGGACCGGTCCCGCCGCTCTACATGGTCGGGGGCTTTCCGCCCGACGGAGAGCTCGCACACCGCGCGCGCGCCATGGGACTTACCGGAAAGGTGCACTGCCTGGGGCACGTCGAACGAAACGAGCTGGCCGCGCTGTTCCGGGGAGCGAGCGCGTTCGTCTACCCGACGCTGTACGAGGGGTTCGGATTGCCCGTGCTCGAGGCGATGGCGTGCGGGGTGCCGGTGGTCGCCGGGGACATCCAGGCGGTCCGGGAGGTGGCCGGTGACGCGGTGCTGCGGGTCAACCCCCGCGACATCGTCGAGCTGGCCGGGGCCGTTCGCCGCCTCCTGACCCAGGCTGACCTGTGCGGCGAGCTGTGCGCACGCGGGCGGGCCCGAGCGAAGGAGTACTCCTGGGAGAAGGCGGCGAAGGCCACATGGGCGGTATACCGTTCGGTTTTGGAGGAATCGTGATGCGGGTCGCGCTGGTGCACGATTGGCTCACGGGGATGCGGGGCGGCGAGGCGGTGCTCGCGGAGATCGCGAGCTTCTTCCCGGATGCTCCGATCTACACGCTGTTCCGCAAGGACGGGGCGGTGGCTCCTGAGCTGGCGGGCCACCCGATCCACACCTCGGCGCTGCAGCGTGTGAGCTTCGGCGGCAGGCTGTACCGCCCGCTGCTTCCGCTGATGCCGCAAGCGGTGGCCGGTTTTCGGCTCGACGGCTACGACCTCATCGTGTCTTCCAGCCACTGCGTCGCCAAGGGCGTCATCCCTCCACCCGGCGCGGTCCACGTGTGCTACTGCCACACGCCGATGCGGTACGTGTGGGACCAGCGCGACGACTATCTTCCGCAGGTCTCACCGCTGCTCCGGCCGCTGCTGCGGGCGGAGCTCGAACACCTCCGCACCTGGGATGTCGTGTCGGCTGCCCGCGTGGACCACTTCGTCGCCAACTCACGTCTGGTTGCCCGCCGCATCGAGCGCTACTGGCGGCGCGAAGCCGAGGTGATCCCGCCGCCTGTGGACGTCGACTTCTTCACGCCGGGTGGCGAACGGGGCCCACACGTCCTGATGGTCGCCGCCCTGGTTCCGTACAAGAGGGTGGAGGTCGGCATCGCGGTCGCCAGGGAACTCGGCTTGCCGCTGCACGTCATCGGCGAAGGACCGATGCGGCGGACGCTCACGCGGCGTGCGCCGAAGAGCGTGAGCTTCCTCGGGCGGGTGACGCGCGAACGCCTGCGCGACGAGTTCCGCTCGGCGGCGTTCCTCCTGGTGCCCAACGTCGAGGACTTCGGCATGGTTACGGTGGAAGCGCTGGCCTGCGGGACGCCGGTCGTCGGCCTGGAGGGGAGCGGGACCGCCGACGTCGTGGTGAGCGGCGAGCACGGGCAGCTCGCCGCCGACGGCTCGGTGGCCGCTCTCGTCGCCGCCTGCCGTAAGGTAATGGAGCGAAGCTTCGCGCCCGCCCAGCTTCGTTCCCGGGCCGAGAGCTTCTCCCGTCAGAGGTTCCGCCGTCGTTTCCGCTATCTCCTGGAGCGCGTCCTGCCTGCGCGCCTTTGGCCATGATCGACGAGAAGCTCCGAATCAACCGAACCGCTCTGGTGGTGTTGGATCTCGCGGCCACGTACGTGGCGCTGTTCCTCGCCTACCACCTGCGGTTCAACGTCGAGGTCTACCCGGTCACGAAGGGTGTGCCGCCGTTCGCGCCGTACCTGGCGCTATTCCCGATCATCACGCTGATCTGGCCGGTGGCGTTCTACTTCCGAGGCCTGCTCCAAGGGAAGCCGCAGCGCTCCCGGGTGGAGGAGGCGTTCTCGGTCACCATCGCGGTTGCGGTGGCCACGCTCGTGCTGAACGCCGGCCTCGCCTTCTACCGGGACTTCACCTACTCGCGTCTGGTGCTCGGCATCTTCGCCCTCCTCGACGTCGCGTTCGTGGTCACCGTGCGCGTGGGCTTCTGGACCGTGATGGCGCGCGTCTGGGCGTCGTCCCGCCACCGGCGGCGGGCGCTCGTCGCCGGCGCCGGGGAGCTCGGGCGGATGGTGGCCGAGAAGCTCGCCCAGCACCGCGAGCTGGGGCTCGACGTCGTGGGATTCCTCGACGACGATCCCGGCAAGGCAAGAGCGCAGTTCGAGGGACTGCCGGTCCTGGGGACGACGGATCAGCTCGGGGCGGTCGTGCAGCAGAACGGGGTCGACCAGCTGTACGTGGCGTTGCCGATCGGCGCCCAGCACAAGACCGTCCGCCTCCTCAAGCTCGCGGAGCCGCTCCTGCTGGCCGTGCGGGTCGTACCGGACCTCTTGCAGTACTACGCGCTGCGCGCCGGCGTCGAAGACCTCGACGGAATCCCCGTCATCAACCTCACGCAGATCCCGCTGGCGGGCTGGAACACCTTCATCAAGCGGCTGGTGGACCTCGTTCTCGGCTCGGTCGCTCTCGTGGTCGCGGCGCCTCTGCTGGCGGGGATCGCGCTCGTCGTCTGGCTCGAGGACCGCGGTCCGGTTTTCTACCGGCAGCTGCGCATGGGGCTCGACGGGAAGCCCTTCAGGATCGTCAAGTTCCGGACGATGATCCAGGACGCGGAGCAGGAGACCGGCCCGCGCTTCGCGGTCCCGAACGATCCACGCACCACGAGGGCCGGCCTCTGGTTGCGGCGTTTTTCCCTCGACGAGTTGCCCCAGCTCATCAACGTGGTGCAGGGAGCGATGTCGCTGGTGGGCCCGCGACCGGAGCGGCCGGAGTTCGTGGCGCGCTTCCGCGACCGGTACCCGGAGTACATGTCTCGCCACCGCGTGCGCGCCGGCCTCACCGGCTGGGCGCAGGTGCACGACCTCCGCGGGCAGACGTCAATTCGCAAGCGGATCGCCTACGACTTGTACTACATCGACAACTGGACGCTGGCGCTCGACTTCAAGATCTTGTGGCTGACCGCAATGAGATTCTGGCGCCACCGCCACGCTTACTAGTCCCGGCGCCGCCGATAGCGGACCATCTGCGTTGTCGGACTTCGGCGGCACGGATCCTCACATAGCCTCCAGCTATGCTCCGGTCCGACCGCCTCGCCCTCCTAGCATCTGGCCCACTCTCGGCGGCGCGGCTACACGCGTCAGGCCGCCGCCCTGCCTTCGTTTAAAACAGGACAGGAGGAAGGGAAGAGGGGAGACGGAAGACGGGAGAGGAAGGACGGGCGACGGAGCAAGCGCCTGGTCTTCCCTCTGCCTTCTACCCTTTACCTTCTTCCCTGGTCACACTGATCTCGCCGCCTCTGAACGTTCGAACCTGCGAACCTTGGAACGTGCGAACGGTCTTTGCTTCTCTGCTCCTCGGCCCCTCTGCTCCTCCGCTCGTCTCACACCGGCCGGGTCGTGCCGTCCCTTTGCCCTCTTCCGTCTCCCCTCTTCCCTTTGCGGAAGGCCCGCTGCTAGAGTGGCGCGACGTTGTGAGACGGTGCACAAGCTCGTTGAGGAGGCGTCGATGGGACTTTCGCTCCTGCGCACCAAGCCCCTGACCCTGGTTCTGGAAGAGACCGAGGACTCCAAGCACGGCCTCAGGCGGGCACTCGGGCCGTGGGACCTCGTCGCCATCGGGATCGGCTGCATCATCGGCGTGGGGATCTTCGTGCTGCCGGGAGTGGAGGCGGCCAACCACGCCGGCCCCGGTATCATCCTCTCGTTCATGATCGCCGCCTCGGCGTGCGCGTGCGCGGCGCTGTGCTACGCGGAGCTGGCGGCGATGATCCCGGTGGCCGGGAGCGCCTACACCTACGGTTACGCAACGCTCGGCGAGCTGGTGGCGTGGATCATCGGGTGGGACCTGATCCTCGAGTACATGGTGGGCGCGAGCCTGGTGGCGATCGGGTGGTCCGCCTACCTCGTGAACCTGATCAACCACCTTGCACGGCCCTTCGGATGGCAGCTCCCCCACCAGTGGTGCGCCGCACCGTGGGGACTGGACTCCGGGATCCTGAACCTCCCGGCGGTGCTGATCGTCGGGATCCTGACGTGGCTACTGGTGCGCGGGATCAAGGAGAGCGCCCGGGTCAACCTCGCGATGGTGATGATCAAACTGACCGTCATCCTCATCTTCATCGGCCTCACCGCCTGGTACGTCAACCCGTCGAACTGGCAGCCGTTCATGCCGTTCGGGTTCAAGGGGGTGATGACCGCGGCGGCGATCGTCTTCCTCGCGTACGTGGGATTCGACGCCGTCTCCACGACCGCCGAGGAGGCGGTGAACCCGCAGCGCGACATGCCGATCGGGATCATGGGGTCGCTGGCCGTCGCAACGGTGCTGTACGTCGTGGTCGCCGCGATCATGACGGGCATCGTGCCGTACCGGCAGCTGAACGTCGCCGACCCGGTGGCGCTCGTACTCAACGTCCTGCACAAGCCGTGGGCGTCGATGCTGGTGAGCGTCGGAGCGCTGGCGGGGATCACGAGCGTGCTGCTCGTCCTGCTGCTCGGCCAGCCGAGGATCCTGTTCGCGATGTCGCGCGACGGGCTGCTGCCGCCGCTGATGTCGAAGGTGCACCCCCGCTTCCGGACGCCCTACCTCACCACGATCATCACGGGAACGGTGGTGGCGGTCTCCTCGGCGCTCACCCCGATCAACGTCGTCGCGGAGCTGTGCTCGATCGGAACGCTGTTCGCGTTCATGATCGTCTCGGCCGGCGTGCTGGTGCTGCGGCGCACCCGGGCCGACGTTCCGCGTCCCTTCAAGGTGCCCCTCTACCCCGTCATCCCGGCCCTCGGGATCGTGCTCTGCGGGTATCTCATGGCGAGCCTGCCGCTCGTGACGTGGCTGCGGTTCGTCGTGTGGCTCGTTGTCGGCCTGATCATCTACGCGGGGTACGGGTACCGGCGCAGCAAGCTGGCTTGAGGACCGGGATTCGGGGCTCGGGGTCCGGGGTTCGCAAGAACCGCGACGGCGCTAGTTCTTGATGCTGAGGACGACCATGCGGTCGAACTTGTCGGAGAGGACCCGCTGCATCCGGGTTCCGGGGAAGAGCTTGTCGAGCCGTTGGACGTCGCCGGGGCGGACGACGCACAGCACTTTGTCGCGCCCGTCGAAGAACGCGCGGATCTGGTCGTCCTGCCAGAGCACCTCGACCGGGTGCGGGCTCCAGAACGGGTCTGCGCGCCGGTCCATAACCGCGATTGGGTTGCCGGAGTGGAAGTGAACGCCGCGGGCGTAGAGCTTGCTCGCGACGACGGTCTGGCCGGCGAGGCCGTTGTCGGCCACGATCTTCGCCGTGTCGGCATCGGTGAACCCGGCCACGGCGCTCGTCGGGAGTGACATGACGCCCGCGAGGATTACGCCGAGAAACCCGGCCGCGTTCAGGACGAGTACAGGGGTGAGTCGGCGCCGCAGGAGCAGGACGCCGCAGGCGATCTGCACGACGCCGAAGGCGGCGACGACGAGGAGAACCGGGCGCATCTCGGCTGCGAGAGGGCCCCTGGCCAGGAACGGCGCGGCGACTAGGCCGGCGCCGAAGAGCGCGAAAAGCGCAGCGGCGGCGCCAGCGCGCCGGCGCATGCGGTCGAGCGAGACAGCCGAGAGCGAGAGCGCAAGGCCGACCGCCAGCGCCGGGAACAGCGGCAGGATGTAGCTCGCGAGCTTGGAGTGCGCGACCGCGAAGATGACGTACACCGCCAGGAACCACATCGCCAGGAACGTCGTCAGATCGCGGTGCTTCTTCCACCCCGCTCCAAGGAAGGCGAGCAGCGGCGTCCACGGGAACATCCCGACGATGATCACGGCCGGGTAGAAGTACTGGTTGTCGAAGTTGGTGTGCTCCGCCGCCAGGATCCGGTGCCAGTTGTCGTGGACGAGAAACTCCCAGGTGAACGCCCGGCCGTATGTCAGCGCGGCGTAGAGGTACCACGGCGCCGCCACGACCAGGAAGACGAGCCACCAGGGGTGGAGCAGGAACGACCGGAACGCCTCGCGTCTCGTGGCAACGAGCAGGAAAGCCGCGGTCGCGAGCAGCTCGGCGATGATGCCGACGGGACCCTTCGTGAGCACCGCGAGGCCTGCCGCCGCCGCGAACAGGTAGAGAAATCTTTCCAGTCGCTCCGCGTACCAGATGTAAAACCCCCACATGCTCACGACGATCAGGGAAGTGAATACCATGTCCGTGAGCAGCGCGATCGACTGCCCGAGGTAGACCATCGCACTGGCCTGGATGGCCGCGGCGAGCGCGGCGGCGCCCCTCGGCATGACCCGGCGGCCGAAGCCGTAGGTTGCGAGCGCGCCGAGCAGGCCGAAGATGGCCGGGATCAGCCTGGCGGCCCACGGCGTCGGTCCGAACGCTTTGAAGGACGCCATCAGGCACCAGTAGGTGAGCGGCGGCTTCTCGAACTGGGGCTGGCCGAACATCAGAGGGGTGAGCACGCTGTGGTGCTGCAGCATCTCGCGCGCCGTCTGCGCGTAGAACACCTCGTCCGGATCGGAGAGCGGAAGCGCGTTGAGGCCGGCGAAGTAGGTAATACCCGCGAGCGCCACGAGGGCCAGGAAGACTCCGGGCTTCTGCGGGAGAGCGCGCGACGCGGCCGGTTCAGGGGCGGGGGTCGGGACGGGGTCAAGCATCAGCGGACCCTATCAGAAAGGGCAGGCGCCAGCCAAGCAGCCGGGGTGCCCGGCGGCTCAGCCTGCGGCTTCGGCGGAGGCGGGGTCGAGGGCAAGGGCGTCGGGCTCGACGCCGTCGCGGCGCAGCGCGGTGCGCGGGCCGATGCGGAACCGGTTGCCGCGCCACGCCACCGTCGCGCTGACAAACGGGACGGCCCACACGACACCGACAAGAAGATCTTTGAGGAGCGTGAGCGCCGGGTAGACGACGAGCGGGCGCCGCACGCCCGCGGTTCGCTCGGAGATTGCGTCAAGCGCGGACTTGACGGCGAGCACGGCAACAGCCAGAACGACGCTTGCGCCGCTTTGCAGCGCGAGCGCCGCGGACACCGCCAGGAACACCGGGTTGAGCAGGATCTCGCCGAGGTAGCCGGCCGGGTTCATGCGGCGGCGGATGCGCGCCCAGCGCAGGTGGCGGGCGAGAAACGCGCGCAGAGGCAGGTGGCCGAGCACGTTGTCCACCGGACGGCCCGCTACCGCGACGCCGAGGCCGAGGCGCGCGACCTCCTCGCCGCTGACCTGATCCTCGGCGAGGAAGCGGGAGAGGAAGGGGAAGCCGCCGATGGCGTCGAGCGTCGAGCGACGCAGGATCATCGACTTGCCCACCACGCACACGCCACCGAGCAGGCGGTGCATGGCGGCGACGCCGCCCATCACGAACGTGTTGAGCTGGAGGCTCTCGCACGCCCCGCCGAGGCCGGTGGCCGCCACCCCGCGGAACGGCGAGGAAACGAGGCCGACACCGGGTTGCTCGAGCCTGGCGACGAAATCCCGAAGAGTGTCGGGCGCGACCCGGGTGTTGCTGTCCGAGATCCAGAGCACCTCGTGGCGCGCGTGCCGCGCGATGTTGGCGAGGTTGTTGACCTTCGGGTTGAACCCGACGGTGCGGCGATCGACGACCAGCCGGCACGGCACCTCGGGGTGCCGGGCGGCGACGGCGCGCGCGGCGGCGAGTGCCGGGTCGCTCTCTTCATCCACACCGAACAGGACCTCGTACTCCGGGTAGTCGAGCCGGAAGAAACTCTCGAGGTTCTCTTCGAGGTTAGGGTCGGCACCCTTCATCGGCTTGAGGATGCTCACTGGAGGCGGGTCTCCGGCCGGCCTGCTGGCCGTATCGCGGAGCTGACGGGCCTGAGCGAACGCCATCAACGCCAGCACGGCCAGGCCTGGTGCGACGAGCGCGAGCAACGCGAGCGGACTCATCGCGTGCAGCGTGAACGGTGCCGGTGAAGGCCGTGCGAAGGCCGTGCGAAGCGTTTGTGCAGTGGTACGCTCTCGGGCCGCGGAGACGAGATGGCGGAGAGGGAAATTCAGGCGGGGCGCAAGGTGGCGCTGGTCGCGGTGGACATGGGGTACGGCCACCTGCGGGCGGCGCACGCGCTGGCGCCGGCGCTCGCGGCGCCGGTGCTCGAGCTCGACCGGCCGCCGCTGGCATCCCCTGCCGAGCAGAGGCGATGGGGGCAGGTGCGCTCCTTCTACGAGGCAGTTTCGCGCTCCTCGCAGCTCCCGGTCGTGGGACGGGCCATGCGCCGGCTCCTCGAGGGGATCACGTTCATTCCACAGCTCTACGCCGCGCGGGATCAGTCGGGGGCGACGCTCGGCGTGCGTATGCTCGAGGCGCTCGCCCGCCGCGGCCTCGGCCGGGGCATCCTCGACTATCTGCACCGAGAGGACGCCACCCTGGTGACGACGTTCTACGCGCCGGCCGTGATCGCGGATTTCTTCGGCTACCAGCGGACGGTCTGCGTGGTGACCGACTCCGACATCAACCGCGTCTGGGTCTCACGCTGGCCCGCGCACTCCACGGTCCACTACTGCGTGGCATCCGAGCGCGCCCTGCGCCGCCTGCGAGCATTCGGCGTGAAACCGGAGTTCATCCACCTCACCGGTTTCCCGCTGCCGCGGGATTTGGTCGGTGGGCCGGACCTCGCGGTGCTGCGAGCCAACCTCGCCGCACGCCTCGTTCGGCTCGACCGTCGCGGCGTCTTCCGCGAGCAACTCCGGGAGGAGATCGCGCACCTCGTCGGCGCGTTGCCCGCAGCCGAGGAAGGACGCCCGCCGCTGCTCACATTCGCGGTCGGGGGGGCGGGCGCCCAGCTCGGGATCGCCCGCTCCTTCCTGCCCTCGCTGCGGCGGCCGCTGGCGCACAGGCAGCTGCGGCTCGCCCTGGTGGCCGGCGTCCGCCGCGACGTGGCAGCTCGCCTGGAGCGCTGGGTGCGGGACGCCGGGCTGAGCGAGCTGCTCGGCGACGGCGTCGAGATCGTGTGCGAGGAGGGGTTCCCCGCCTACTTCGCGCGCTTCAACGGCCTGATGGCGCGCACCGACATCCTCTGGACCAAGCCCTCCGAACTGTCGTTCTACGGCGCCCTCGGGCTCCCCCTCGTGTTCTCGTGGCCTGTCGGCGTCCACGAGCGGGTCAACCGGCGCTGGGTCCTGCACCGGGGCGCGGGGTTCAAACAGGAGAGCCCCGGGTCCGCGTGGGACTGGCTGCGCGAGTGGCTCGACGACGGGACGCTCGCCGGCGCGGCGTGGTCCGGCTACCAGCGTCTGCCCAAGTTCGGGACCGCCCGAATCGCTGAGGTGGCGGAGCGGCTGACAGGAGGCTGACGCCGTCCGCGGCGGGATCCGACCTCTTCGTTCCTACGCCGCGTCCAGCAGCAGCGCCTCGTTGAGGTGGCCAAACGCCTTGAGGTTCGAGAGGGCGATGCGGGCCATTGCGATCTGGTCCCTGAAGTGGCGTCGCACGACCCACGGGGAGAGCGCGAACGCCAGGACGCCCAGGCCGCGCATCCGTGCGCGCTGCAACGGCGAGGTCATCCGACGGCAGTTGAGGTCCACGACGTGACGCCGGCCGGCGAGGAAGTTGTGAAGGAGGAAGTTCTTCCTCGTCGAGTGGTGGCCGACGATCCGGCTCGTGCGCGTCAGGATGCCGGCGAAGAACCCCGCGAGGCCCTCGCACGGTACCGCCGTGTACACCGAGCCGATGTTGCCGGTGTGTGTGTCGCTGCCGCCATGCATCGCCTTGCCCTCGCGCACGGCCAACTCCTCGGCCAGCACGTTGAGCACCTGCATCCGGCCGCCGTTGCGCACCTCGATCACGGGCACCTCGGCGAACAGCCGCATGAACTCCTGCTCCTCGATGGTGGAGAGGTTCTCGCGGTAGAAGGGGTGGTTCCAGACGAAGAACAACCCCTGCGCCTTGCAGTACTCGGCGACGGCAAAAGCATCACCGCGCCGGCGCTGCAACTCCGTGTGCTGGACTTGATTGTGCCCGTACACGTTGATGTGGACGGTGAGCTTGCTGACCGGCAGCTCGGTCGAGACCTCCTCGCCCACGGCGAAGTCCTCCACCTCGGGGTGGCCTGCGAGGAAGTCCAGGCACCCGTCGATGGTGTCGTGGTCCGTGATCGTCACGAAGTCCATGCCACGCGCCTTGGCGCGCTCGTACAACTCGTCCGGCGTCTCCTTCGGCGAAAATGTGACGTCCCGCAGCCCGGGGACCGCCTCGACCGAGAAGCAGGAGTGGAGGTGCATGTCCATGTTCAGGTACCGCATTGCTCCTCCGCGGCGCGGCGGGGTCCGGCTGCAGTCCCTTCGCACCGCGTGCAGAGTCGCTCGCCGATGTGAAGCGCTCGCGGCGCCGGCGTGAAGAGCGCGTGAACTCGTTCTCAATTGCGTCTGCTCGGCACGGCGTCGCGGCGTTTTCAGACCAGGGGCGGCCGGGCCCGGGCGCGTATACTGACGGCGTGAGTACAACGGGTACCCTCTTTTCGCACCGCACGTTCTCCGAGTTCGCCCTTCCCCCGCCGGTTCAGCAAGGTCTCGACGACGCAGGGTTCACGCAGTGCACACTCGTCCAGGCCGAGGTGCTGCCCCTTACGCTGGCCGGCCGCGACGTGGCGGCGCAGGCACAGACCGGCACCGGCAAGACCGCCGCGTACCTGGTCACGATCTTCACGAAGCTGCTCGCCAAACCGGCGCCGGAGCCGCGGGTGCCGAGGTCGCTGATCGTGGCGCCGACCCGGGAGCTGGTGGTGCAGGTAGCCGCCGATTCCGAGAAGCTGGGCGCGCACACCGGCCTCGTCACCGAGGCGGTGTTCGGCGGGATGGAATACCGGGAGCAGCGGAACGAGCTCCGGCGCGGGGTGGACATCCTGGTCGGGACCCCCGGCCGCCTCCTCGACTACCTCCGGCAGGGGGTGACCACGCTGCGCCACGTCGAGGTGTTCGTGGTGGACGAAGCGGACCGCATGTTCGACATGGGGTTCGTGGACGACCTGCGCGAGATCACCCGGCGCCTGCCGCCGCCCAGCCGGCGCCAGACGATGTTCTACACCGCCACGCTCTCACCCCGCGTGCTGGCGCTCGGCTACAACGAGATGCGCGACCCGGCCGAGATCGTCGTCAACCCGGAGGAGATCACTCCCGACCGGCTGCAGCAGGTGCTCTACCACGTCGGAGCGCGCGAGAAGTTCTCACTCCTGCTCGGCCTGCTCGCGCGCGAAGGGTGCGACCGCACGATGCTGTTTGTGAACACCCGCGAGGAGGCGCGCCGCCTTGTTGAGCGACTGGAGCGCCACGGATACCACGCGCGCGGGCTCACCGGCTCGGTGATTCAGACCCGCCGGCTGAAGGTGCTCAACGACTTCAAGGAGGGGAAGCTCCCGATCCTTGTGGCCACCGACGTGGCGTCGCGCGGGCTTCACATCGAAGGCGTCTCGCACGTGATCAACTACGACCTGCCGCAGGATCCCGAAGACTACATCCACCGGGTCGGCAGAACCGCGCGTGTGGGGGCCGAGGGCAAGGCGATCTCGCTCGCCTGCGAGAACTTCGTTTATTCGCTGCCGTCGATCGAAAAGCTGCTGGGCGCGACCATCCCGGTGGGTTTTGCGGACGACTCCCTGTTCGTTCGAGTCCAGCCGCGCCCGAGGCCGACCTCCCACCCGACGGTACCCGAGCCGGCAGCCGCTATGGACGCAACGGCGCCCGAAAGAAAGCGCCGTCGTCGTCGCCGCGGTCCGGACAAGCCAAACGCGGGTGGCGCCCCGGAACCTTCCTAGATCCGGCGGGGACCCGCGAGGACCCGGGCCGGGAGCATGACGAGCGCCTTGAAGAGGCCGAGCACACCTTCGACGGCGATGCCGAGGAGACGAAACGGCAGGAGCAGCAACCAGACCAGCGGATAGAGCAGCAGCGCCAGCAGCGCCAGCGGCCAGCACAGCACCAGCAGGATCAGCCAGAGGAGAAACCTGACCATCGTTCACCTCCCCGGTTCGTCCTCTCTTCCGATACGGTCTACGACCCCCAAGGGTTTCGTCCATGCTTCTCATTGACACGATCACCACAGGGGTGTACCCAGGGGCTAGGTTTCCAGCGCACGGACAGGACCGTCCGTCCCGCGAAGAAGGAGGCGCCGCGATGCCCGAGATCCGCTCCAACCCGATCACAGGCGACTGGGTCATCATCGCCACGGAGCGCGCCCGCCGGCCCGAGGAGTTCACCCAGAAAGCACACAAGCCGGAGCTGCCGCCCTTCGCGCCGGAGTGCCCATTCTGCCCCGGCAACGAGAGCAAGACGCCGGAGGAGCAGTTCCGCGTTCCCGCGCCGGACGGCGGGTGGCTGGTGCGCGCGGTGCCCAACCGGTTCGCCGCCCTCACGCCCGACGGCGACGTCGAGCGGCACACGAACGGGTTCCGGACGTGCATCGACGGCGTCGGGCTCCACGAGGTGATCGTCGAATCGCCGGTGCACAACCTGACGATGGCGCGGCTTTCCCTCCCGCACCTGGAGCAAGTGTTGCACGTGTACCGCCACCGCCTGCGCGCGTTCTACAAGGACCGCCGCATCGAGCACGTGATCCTCTTCAAGAACTGCGGCGAGGCGGCTGGCACGTCGCTCATCCATCCGCACTCGCAGATCGTGGGGATGCCGGTGCTGCCGAGCCAGCTCCGCGCGCGCCTGGAGGGGGCAATGCGGCACTGGGGAAACGCCGGGGAGTGCCTGTACTGCCGGACGTTCCACGAGGAGTTGCGCGACGGCACGAGGGTGATCGCCGAGAACGCCTCGTTCGCCGCGTTCGTGCCGTATGCGGCGCTCTCGCCGTTCCACGTCTGGTTCTTCCCGAAGCACCACAGCGCCTACTTCGGCGACGCCACCGACAATCAACTCGCCGACCTCGCCGCCGTGCTGCGCGAGGTGCTTCTGCGGCTCTACGTCGGGCTGAAAGATCCCGACTACAACTTCGTGATCCGCTCGCTGTCCCCGCAGGAAGGGGCGCTGAAGTACTTCCACTGGTACATCTCGCTCATCCCGAGGGTGACCAAGTCCGCCGGGTTCGAGCTCGGCACTGGCATGTTCATCAACACCTCGCTGCCCGAGAGCAGCGCCGAGTTCTTGAGGAGGGTCGCGCTGCCGGTATGAGGCGTCTTTCTCCCGGCCGCTGTCCGACGCCCGCTCACTGCCGCGAGACGACGAGGACCACGAACGGCGCTTCCCCTGGGGGTGTGTGGAGTGCCTGAAGCAGCTTCTGTTCGTCCCAATCGGCCACGACGCCCGTACCGAGCCCGAGCGCGACCGCTTCGAGCTCGAGGTTCTGCGAGGCCGAGCCGGCCTCCATGGCTATGTGTTGGCGCGCCACGGTTTCGTTCGGGAAGAACTTAGCGGTGCGTGCCTCGACCCCGGTGATCACGATGATCGCGGGTGCCCGATCGATCCCCTGGAACTTGGAGATCTGGGCGAGCTCGGGCCGCTTGTCGCCGTCGGCAATGCGTTCGAGCACGTGCTGAACGCCGTAGTAGCGGTACAGGCCTGCCGGAAGACCGGCGACGTCGCCGGCAACGAGGAGCACTTCCAGCGGGTACAAAGCGCCGGCCGAGGGAGCCGCGCGGCGGCCCCACTCGCCCGTGACCCCCTGCGCCGCCCAGACCAGCTGGCCGACGTCCTCGAGCGTGATCTGTCCCTGTGTTGCGGAGCGCAACGAGCGCCGGCCCCAGAGGGCCTGCTCCACGGAGATCGCGCCCTTGGCCTTGGGCGCTTGGAGCTTGACCGTCGGTCCGGTCGGAGCCCGGGGGGTCGGTGGTACGAATCCGCTCCGCGAGCGGCGTCCTGGAGGAGCCTGCTCCTGGCCGGATGCCGCCGCGCCGAAAGCCGCGACCGCGATGAAGGCGACCGCCGCGGCTCGCCCACAAAGGTCTGTGTACTTCATGCGTCTGCCCTCCCTTGCCGACACGAGTCTAGCTGAGTGTCCCCGAAAGCGGGGCCATCCGGCCCCGCTCCGTCCCCCATGAATAATCCGGGCTAGAATCCCTTGCGACGATGCTGGAGCGCGAGAGGAGCGGCATGAGCAATCGGTTGATGGGAGCGTGGGAACGGCCCTTCTGTGGCGGCCTGCGGGCCGCCGATGTCGGCCGGCGGGTGGAGCTCGTTGGATGGGTTCGCCGCCGCCGCAACCTTGGCGGGATCGTGTTCGTCGACCTGCGCGACCGCGAGGGGTGGGCGCAGGTGCTGCTCCGAGACGAGCTGTGCGAGGCGGGCGAGAAGCTCTCCGGAGAGGACGTGATCCGGGTGATCGGCACGGTGGCAGCGCGCTCCGCCGACACCGTCAATCCCGACATGGCGACCGGCGAGATCGAGGTCATCGCCGAGGAGGTGGAGCTGCTCACCGCCGCCGAGACGCCGCCGTTCGTGGTCGAGGACCGCGTCAACGCCTCCGAGGAACTGCGCCTCCGATACCGTTACCTCGATCTGCGCCGCCCGGAGATGATGGCGACGCTCGTGCTCCGCGACCGGATCACGTTCGCCATCAGGGAGTACTTCCACGAAATGGGTTTTGTCGAGGTCGAGACCCCCATCCTGACCCGCTCGACGCCGGAGGGGGCGCGCGACTTCCTGGTGCCCGCGCGCCTGGCGCCCGGGTCGTTTTACGCGCTGCCGCAGTCGCCCCAGCTGTTCAAGCAGCTGCTGCAGGTCGCCGGGCTCGGGCGCTACGTGCAGATCGCGCGCTGCTTCCGCGACGAGGCCTTGCGCGCCGAGCGCCAGCTCGAGTTCACGCAGGTGGACGTCGAGGCGTCGTTCGTCGAGGAGGAGGACATCTACGCGCTGATCGAAGGACTCTTCGCCAGGATCTTCCCGATCGCCGGGATCACGCCGCCCGCGCGCTTCCCCCGGCTCTCCTGGGCCGATGCCATGGAGCGTTTCGGCAGCGACAAGCCTGACATGCGATTCGGGATGGAGCTCGTGGAGCTGGGCGAGGTCGCCGGCGGGTGCGCTTTCGAGGTGCTCCGAAACGCGGCCGCGACGGGGCGCGTCAAGGGGCTCGTCGTTCCCGGCGGTTCCGCGTTCTCCCGGAAACAACTCGACGAGCTGTCCGAGTTCGCGAAGCCGTTCGGCGCCCCGGGCGTGCTGTGGTTCCGGAGAACGGCCGACGGGTACGGATCGCCGGCGAAGAAGGCGCTCGGCGAAGAGGGGATCGCAGCATTCCTCACTGCAGCCGAGGCCGGAGAGGGCGACCTGCTCGTCGTCGTCGGAGGTGCGCCCAAGGTGGTGTTCGCAACGCTTGGCGCGCTGCGGGTCGATCTCGGTGCCCGCCTCGGCCTCATCACCCAGGGCAGCCACGCGTTTCTCTGGGTGACCGATTTTCCGCTCTTCGAGTGGAACGACGAGACGCAGCGGTACTACTCGGTCAACCACCCGTTCACGGCCCCCAGGCCAGAGGACGTGGCGATGCTGGAGAGCGACCCCAGCGCGGTGCGGGCGCGCGCCTACGACGTGGTGATGGACGGCGTGGAGCTGGGCGGCGGTTCGATCCGGATCCACGATTCCGGCCTCCAGCGGCGCGCATTCGCCGTGCTCGGGATCGACGAGGCGCAGGCCAGGCACAGGTTCGGCTTCCTCCTCGAAGCGTTCCGTTACGGCGCGCCCCCGCACGGCGGCCTCGCCCTCGGTCTGGATCGCCTGGTGATGCTGATGGCGGGGCGCGGCTCGATCCGGGACGTCATCGCGTTCCCCAAGACCACCGCGGGCAACTGCTTGCTCACCGACGCTCCGAACACGGTCGACGAGGCGCAACTCGAGGAGCTGCGCCTGCGCGTCCAGGTTCCTCGCCCGGCACCCGACGGCACGTAGCGGCCGGAGGCGCGGCGTCTGCTATCGTGGCGTGCAACGAGGGTAAACCGTCTGGAGGTAAGAGCCATGAGCGTGCGCCACGACGAGATCCGCCACGGCGAGAGCCGGCTGTCCGACGACGATCTCTTCCTGTTCAACGAAGGGAATCACTTCGCCTTGTGGGAGAAGCTCGGGGCGCACCCCGCCGCGGTGGAAGGCACGAACGGGACCAGCTTTGCGGTGTGGGCGCCCGACGCCGAAGGCGTGAGCGTGGCGGGCGACTTCAACGGTTGGAACAAGGACACCCACCCCCTGGCTCCAATGGGCCAGTCCGGAATCTGGGAGGGGTTCATCCCCGGGATCGGCAAGGGCGCACTCTACAAGTACCACGTGCGCTCCCGGTTTCACGGGTACCGTGTCGACAAGGCGGACCCCTTCGGGTTCCACCACGAAACGCCGCCCAAGACCGGTTCGGTGGTCTGGGACCTGGAGTACGAATGGAGGGACGCGGAGTGGATGAAGGGGCGAGGGGTGCGCAACCGGCTCGACGCCCCGATGACGATCTACGAGGTGCACCTGGGCTCGTGGATGCGCGTGACCGAGGACGGCAACCGCTGGCTGTCGTATCGCGAGCTGGGCCCGAGGCTGGCGGAGTACGTCGCCCGGATGGGGTTCACCCACGTCGAGTTCATGCCGGTGATGGAGCACCCGTTCTACGGCTCGTGGGGGTACCAGATCACCGGTTTCTTCGCGCCGACCAGCCGCTACGGCACGCCGCAGGACTTCATGAACCTCATCGACACGCTGCACCAGGCCGGAATCGGCGTGATCCTGGACTGGGTGCCTTCGCACTTTCCGTCCGACGAGCACGGCCCCGCCTACTTCGACGGCACTCACCTGTTCGAGCACGCCGACCCGCGTCAGGGGTACCACCCCGACTGGGGCAGCTACATCTTCAATTACGGGCGCAGCGAGATCCGGAGCTTCCTGACATCCAACGCGCTCTTCTGGCTCGGACCGTATCACGCCGACGGCCTCCGGGTGGACGCGGTGGCGTCGATGCTGTACCTGGATTACTCGCGCAAGGAAGGGGAGTGGGTCCCGAACCGGTACGGCGGCCGCGAGAACCTCGACGCGATCACGTTCCTGCGCCGAACCAACGAGGAGGTGTACCACCGGCACCCCGATGTGCAGACCACGGCTGAGGAGTCCACCGCCTGGCCGATGGTTTCGCGACCGACGTACGTCGGCGGGCTCGGATTCGGGTTCAAGTGGGATATGGGCTGGATGCACGACACCCTCGAGTACATGCGCCGCGACCCGATCCACCGCAAGCACCACCACGACCAGTTGACGTTCAGGCAGCTCTACGCGTTCCACGAGAACTTCGTGCTGCCGCTGTCCCACGACGAAGTCGTCCACGGCAAGGGCTCGCTGCTCGACAAGATGCCCGGCGACGAGTGGCAGCGCTTCGCGAACCTCCGCCTGCTGCTCGCCTACATGTGGGCGCAGCCCGGCAAGAAGCTGCTCTTCATGGGGGGCGAGATCGCGCAGTGGCGCGAGTGGCACCACGACGAGAGCCTCGACTGGCACCTCCTGCAGTACGCACCTCACGAGGGCGTTCGGCACCTCGTCGAGGATCTCAACCGCCTGTACCGCGGCGAGGGGGCGCTCCACGAGAACGACTGCGATCCCGCCGGGTTCGAGTGGGTGGACTGCGCCGACTGGCAGGGGAGCATCATGTCCTTCCTGCGGAAGGGGAAGAAGGGTGCGCCGCTGCTGGTCGTCTGTAACTTCACACCGGTTCCGCGTCTCGGGTACAGAATCGGGGTGCCTTCGGGGGGGACATGGCGCGAGCTCCTGAACACCGACGCAGCGGAGTACGGCGGCAGCGGGATGGGCAACCTCGGAGCCGTGCAGGCCGAGGGCGCTCCGATGCACGGGCGGGAGTTCTCGCTCTCACTGCTGATCCCGCCCCTCGCCGCGGTCTTCCTCAAGGGCGAGTGATCCAGGGGCGAATGCCGTCACCGCGAGGGATTTGCGCGCCGGGACGGAATGCGTCAAGATGGAGACTCATTGGAGGTTGCAACGATCATGTACATCGACGACATCGGAACGGCGGCAGGCGCGATTTGGGGTTTCCTGATCGAGCACGGCAAGGTGAGCCTCTCCTCGCTCGAAAAAGGTGTTGACGCACCCCGCAACCTGGTCTACATGGCGATCGGCTGGCTCGCCCGCGAGGGGAAGGTGACCATCCAACGGGAGGAGCGCAGCGTCCAGGTCTGGCTGACGTAGCGACCGCAGAGGAGCGGAGGGGCAGAGGAGCAGAGGGGAAAGACCGAAGCAAGACCGGTCTCGTTTCTTGCTCCTCTGCTCCCCTGCACCTCTGCCCCTCTGCTCGTTTCTCCGGACCCCAGGCTCCCGCGCTACTCTTGGAGCTCGATCGGGAGGCCCTCCTTGACCCTGAGCACGATGGTTCGATCGCTGCCGCGGACGCTCACCATTGAAGCCCGTCCGTCGTCGCTGGGCTTGGTCTCCGCAACGGACCATGCCGAGCTTCCGTCGAGCCCGGACTCGGAGACGAACTTCAGGTAGCGGTCGTAGTAGAAGGACATCGTGTCGCGGTCGAGCACGACCTTGTTGAGAGCCCAGAGGCAGAGTGCCGTCTGTTCGTCCTTGTCCGCCATCGCCCGCAGCATGGACTCGACTCGCCCTCTGTTCGCGTCGGCGCTGCGAGTCTTGTCGAACCACTTGAACGCGTAGATGGCCGCAAAAACGAGCACGATCGCAACGATGAGCCTCTTCATCCCGCACCTCCCTGGGCCAACCGAACCGACACCGCGACCTGGCCGCGCGGCGTGTTGCCGCCATGGTACGACAGGTCGCACCCTGAGCCGCTGACCTCGACGTTGCGGGGCCCGGGCGGCGCGTGCCTTTCCTGCTATCCTTCCCGGCGGCGCCTGCCCGGCGCCGATACCCCGGGGAGGGGACACCATGAAACGATGCGCCGCCGTGTTCATCACCCTGCTGATCCTGAGCACCGCCGCCCCGCAGCCCGCTAACGCGTGCACCAACCTGATCATCACCAAGGGGGCATCCGCCGACGGCTCGACGTTCATCAGCTACATCGCCGACTCGCACGACCTCTATGGCGAGCTCTACCTTCAGCCTGGCGGTGTCTTTCCGGTCGGTGCGACGCGCGACATCATCGACTGGGACACCGGCAAGTTCCTCGGACGCATCCCGCAAGCCCCGGTGACGTACTGGCGCGTCGGCAACATCAACGAGCACCAGGTCTCGGTCGGCGAGACGACGTTCGGCGGCCGCGACGAGCTCGCCAAGCCCGAGAAGAAGGCGGTGGTGGACTACGGCTCGCTGATGTACATCGCGCTCGAGCGGGCGAAGACGGCGCGCGAGGCGATCAAGGTCATGACCGACCTCGCCATGGAGTACGGCTACGCCTCGGAGGGCGAGTCGTTCTCGGTGGCCGACCCGAACGAGGCGTGGATCCTCGAGATGATCGGCAAGGGCGAGGACAGCCTGGGCGCGCTCTGGGTCGCGGTACGCATCCCCGACGGGACGATCTCCGGGCACGCCAACCAGTCGCGCATCCACCGGTTCCCACTCAACGATCCCGCCAACTGCCTGTACGCGAAGGACGTGATCTCGTTCGCCCGCGACAAGGGGTGGTTCAAGGGGCAGGACGCGGAGTTTTCGTTCGCGGACACCTACGCTCCGGCCGACTTCGGCAGCCTGCGCGCGTGCGAGGCGCGCGTGTGGAGCCTGTTCCGGCGCGCCGCGCCCTCGGCGAACCTGCCGTTCGACGACGCCAAGGGCGTGCCGGCGCCGCTGCCGTTTGCCATCAAGCCCGACAGGAAACTCACCGTCGCCGACGCGATGGCGCTCATGCGCGACCACTTCGAAGGAACCCCGCTCGACATGACGAAGGACATCGGCGCCGGGCCGTTCGCCTGCCCGTACCGCTGGCGGCCGATGGAGTGGGACCTTGACGGCTCCAAGTACGTCAACGAGCGCGCCATCTCGACGCAGCAGACGGGGTTCTCCTTCATCGCCCAGATGCGTTCGACGCTTCCGGACGCGGTGGGCGGCGTGCTTTGGTTCGGCGTGGACGACACCTACTCCACCGTGTGGACGCCGATGTACTGCTCGATCCGCGAAGTGCCGCACCCGTTCGCGGTGGGGATCGCCGACCTGCGCCACTTCTCGTGGGACTCCATGTTCTGGGTGTTCAACTGGGTGGCGAACCAGGCGTACGCCCGCTACTCGGACATGATCGTGGACATCCAGCAGGTCCAGCGCGAGCTCGAGGGCCGCTTCCTCGCGGACCAGCCCGAGGTCGAGAAGGCGGCGCTCGCGCTCTACAACCAGGCGCCGCAGCTCGCCCGCGACTACCTGACGAAGTACTCCGTCGCGCAGGCCGAGATGGTGCACACTCGCTGGAAGAAGCTGGGCGAGGACCTGCTCGTCAAGTACATGGACGGCAACGTCAAGGACGCGCAGGGGAACGTCACGCACCCGCCGTACCCCGAGCAGTGGTACCGCCGCATCGTCCAGGACCACGGCCCCGTCATCAAGGTGCCTCCAACCCCTACGCCGATCCCGACACCCGCGCCAACGCACTGATTCGAGTTCATCGCGGCCCGCCGCTCCCGGGCTTGCGTCGCGTCAAACTCTCATCCCGAGGGAGCGCAACGACCGAGGAATCTGGGCGGGAGCTGTGGTTTCGTTGGTCCACTCGAATAGAGGCCCTCATTCAACGAGGCTATGACCCCACAGTCTGGCGACGCCGCCCTCACCTGAGCCCATTGCAAACCCGGAAAAGGGCGAGAAAATGGCGGCAAGTGTTGGTAGGAAGTGGGACTGCGAAACAACGCAGGCCGGGAGAGGATAACCATGGGCGACTTACGCTATTCGGACGTCTTCGTGCCGGGCGGTTTTCCTCGCCACACCTACAATCCTCGACTTGAGCTGCAGCTCGAAGAGAGGGTGAACCAAGTCCTCGAGAACCTCTGCAAACTCATCATCGTCACTGGGCATACAAAGTCTGGCAAGACAGTCTTGGTTCGGAGCATCCTTCCGCGCGAAGAGGCCGTGTGGATCGACGGCGGTGCAGTCGGCCAAGAGGAGGACTTCTGGACGACGATAATCGATCAACTCGGACTCTTCCAAGACACCGACATCGGGCAGGAGAGGGAAACCGAAGCGGAGTTGGAGGCGAGAGGGAAGGCGGGGGCGAACTTCATCGTTGCAAAGGGTGAAGCGGAACTAGCCGCGAGGATCTCCAACAGCGAAATGGCCTCGTCCTCTCAGTCGCGTTCCTTGTCCTCTCGGGTGTCCGCGCTAAAGGGACTCGCTGCAGCTCACCGGGCCCTGGTGGTTGACGATTTCCACTACCTCCCGCGCGACCTCCAGGGTGATCTCGTTCGCGCCCTAAAGCCGCTCATTTTTGATGGTCTGCCCGTCGTGATTATTGCGATCCCGCACCGCCGGTATGACGCTGTGAAGGTGGAGAGGGAAATGACTGGACGGATCTTGCCGGTCAACATCCCCGCTTGGTCCGAGGCTGAGCTTGCGTTCATTCCCTCCACGGGTTTCCCTTTGCTCGACGGAACGTTGTCCGAGTCGTCAACTCAGAGGCTCGCCTCTGAGTCTATTGGCAGCCCACATCTCATGCAGGAGTTTTGCCGGGCGGTCTGTCGCGCACATGGGATATCCACGTCCTTCGGTGGTGGGTCTGCCGACTTGGAGGACGCAGGTATGACAGGGGTCTTTGCCGAGACTGCGGAGACCATCGGTCGGCCGATTTTCGAGAAGCTAGCGCGCGGGCCAAGGCAGCGGTCAGACCGCATTCCTCGTGAACTCAGGGATGGGGGGCAGGTCGACATCTATGGGCTCGTGCTACACGCCCTGGCCCGCAGGCGCCCGGGGTTGGTGACCATCGAGTATGAAGAGTTGCGTGCCGCGATTCGCGATGTCTCCGCACAAGACACACCCCAGTTGCATGAGATCGCACGGGTCCTGAAGCACATGTCAGATATTGCGGCAACCGACCAGAGTTCAACGCCTGTCATCGACTTTGACGAAGAGGACAAGCGCCTACACATTACCGATCCGTTCTTCGTCTTTTACCTCCGCTGGGGGGATCTGGACCGCTGAGTGCGCTTAGGATGTGCTCCCAAGAATCTCGCGGCGGTTGAGGTCTGACTGACCCCGGCCTGCTCCCCCTGCGTGTGGCGCGCCCACATCAGGCGAATCAATGGGCGCTACGGTGCAAGCGGCCCAGTTTTGAAGAGCCGAGCGCAAGCGTGGAGAAAGAAACTCCTGAAGGTGGGCGGGGGTATCCACCTCCGCTGCTTGGGCGCAAGGGAGTCTCAATGCCGCGTGCGGGCATCTTGCCTCCGGTAGGACCAGGTCGGCGGGTGGGACCGCTGACCCCGGTCGAGCGGTTGCGCGGCTACAATCGGTCGCCGTGACGTTCGGTCAGACGGAGGGCCCGCCCCTTCTGACGCTTGTGTGCCATCCTTCGTGCGATCCGGGCGCGGTGGAATGGATCGGCGTGTGCGTCCGGCGCGTGCAGGACTCTCTCGTGCTGCGGTTCCAGCTGGATGGATGTCTCGACCGGCTCGCCATCCCTCCGATGCGCGAGCCGGAGCGCCGCGACGAGCTCTGGCGGCACACCTGCTTCGAGGTCTTCGTGCGGCGCCCCGGCGAGTCCGGTTACGCGGAGTTCAACCTGTCGCCGTCCGGTGAATGGGCCGCGTACCGCTTCGACGCCTACCGCAGCCGGACGCGCGAGCTGGAGGTCGTGCAGGCGCCGACGGCGGAGATCCGGCGCAGCGAGGGCCGGCTCGACGTGGCTCTGTGTATCGCCCCCGTCCCGGAGCCGTGGAGCCGAGCCGAGGCGCTGCGGGTCGCCGCCAGCGCCGTCGTCGAGGACGCGGACGGCGCCCTCGCCTACTGGGCGCTGGCACACCCGGCGGGCGCGCCCGATTTCCATCATGCGGTTGGGTTCGTGCTGGAGCTCGGGACCGCGGAGGGGGACGCAGGGTCGTGCGGACCTCCCGCCAAGCCGTGACCGGACCGGCGAGCGCTTCGCCGTCTGTCGATCGATCGCGCGGCACTCCTGGACGCTGGCAAAGGTGACCCCCGGGGAGCCTGGAACTGCTCGGAGGGCGCGCGATCCCCGACGCGCGGCCTGTTACCGTAAGCACGTCGAGTGAGCGGGGGTGGGGGCAATGCGTCCCGCGGGCCGAGGAGATATGGCGCCGGAGCGTGCGGGCACCGAGCGGTCAGACCGGCGGGTGGAAACGCTGGCCCCGACCGAGCGCAGTATGCGAGGAAGGGGAACAGCGAGGGTCCGCACGCCGGTCTGGCCAGCTCGGTCGCACGCGGAGCCGGGTCGGAGGGCTGCGCTCGATGCGCAGCCCGAGCGACCCCTCCGAGCCCGCGGGACAAGAAAGAGAGCCTCCACGCAGTGGAAAACCAAAGCTAGGGCCTGCGTTCGACCTCGCCGGTCATGGGCACGAACCTCACCGGGATCACGTCCCTTGTCGAGAATTCGTTGACGCCGCGACGGGAGATCACCTTGAGCTGCTGATAGAACGATCCCACCGGGATCACCATGTGACCGCCGTCCTTGAGCTGGTCGAGCAGGGGTTGCGGGATGTGCTCCGGGGCGGCCGTCACGATCACGCCGGCGAACGGCGCCGCCTCCGGCCAGCCGGCGTACCCGTCGCCCGCCCGTATGCGCACGTGCTTGACGCCCAGGGCCGCGAGCCGTCTCTCGGCCTCCTGGGCCAGCGACGGGCGAATCTCGATGGTGTAGACCTCGCAGCCCATGGCGGCCAGCACCGCGGCCTGGTACCCTGAGCCGGTGCCGACCTCGAGCACCTTGTCCCCGGGCTTGACCCCCAGAAGTTCCGTCATGAGGCCGACGATGTACGGCTGCGAGATGGTTTGACCCTCGCCGATCGGGAGAGGATGGTCGGCGTACGCTTCGGCGCGAAGGTCGGCGGGCACGAAGAGATGGCGCGGCACCGCGCGCAACGCGACGAGGACGTTCGTATCCCGGACGCCGCGAGCGGCGATCTGGGTCGTGACCATCTCGTCGCGCAGCGTCACCCACCTCGCATCATCGGTGGCCGCGCCGTCCCTCCCGCAACCCCACGGCCGACCTCCGGCGAGCGCGAGAATGATCAACACCCCGCGCATCCTCACAATCCGCTCCCTACCACGAACGCATCGCGCCCGGCCACTACCGTGCGCACGACTCGTGCTTGCAAGATTGGTGCCGCGTCCGCCGCCATTGGGTCCCGGTCGAAGACCGTGAGGTCGGCCGCATACCCCGGGGCACAGGCGCCACGCCACTCATCCTCGAACGCGGCGGCCGCGGCCCAGGTCGTGTAGCCGGCCAGGGCCTCCGCAGGAGTGAGAGCTTCGGACGGGTTCCAGCCCCCGACGGGTGTCCCCTGCGGGGTACGCCGCGTCACCGCCGCCCACATGCCGAGGCGGGGGTCGGGGCTCTCGACCGGCACGTCGGAGCCGAGGCAGAGCCTGGCCTTTGCGGCCAGCAGCGAACGCCAGCGGTACGCCCACGCAACGCGCTCTTCGCCGAGGCGCGACGGAACCCACGGCATGTCCGCCGTGCAGTGCGTGGGCTGCACGGAGGCGATGGCGCCGAGGGCGGCGAACCGGGGCACGTCCTGCGGGCGCACGATCTGGGCGTGCTCGACCCGCGGACGCAGCTCCTCGCCGCGGGGACCCAGCTCCCGCTCGTAGATGTCAAGAACGCGCGTCACGGCGGCGTCGCCGATTGCGTGGATGCACGGCTGGAACCCCGCCTTGCCGGCGCGCCGCACGACATCGGCGAGGCGCGCCTCGGAGGTGACCTCCAGGCCGCGGGTCGAGGGCTCGTCGGCGTACGGCGAGGACAGCAGGGCGCCGCGGGAACCGAGGGCGCCGTCGGCGAACTGCTTGACGGCCCGCACCGCAAGCATGCCGTCCCGGCGGACCTGCGGCCCGGCGGCGAACTCCTCGTCCAGCAGGGTGTCGTCGGTTCCGTCCAGCATCACGTAGACCCGCACCGGCAGCCGCCCCGCCGCGGCGAGCGTGCGCAGCACGGCCAGCTCGGCCCGCGTCGTCCCGGCGTCGTGAATCTCGGTGACGCCGAACGCCGCCAGGTGTCGTGCGGCAGTCAGCACACGCCGCTCGATGTCTGCGGCGGTCGGGACGGGCACGGCGCGGTCGAGCAGCCCCTCCGCCGAGTCGACGACCACGCCGGTGGGCCAACCGGCGGCGTCCCTGAGGATTCGTCCGCCGGGGGGATCCTCGGTCGATGCGGTGATCCCGGCCGCGCTCAGGGCACGAGTGTTGGCGAGCGCTGCGTGGCCGTCCACCCGTCGCAGCAGGACCGGGTGATCCGGCACGGCCGTCGAGAGTTTTTCGTTCGTCGGGAAGTGCTTGTCGGGCCACAGGTTCTGGTCCCAGCCGCGACCCAGAACCCAGGTGCCGGCGGGCAGTTTGGCGGCCGCGGCACGGACCCTGGCCACCACCTCGTCGAGGTTGGGGGCGTCGCGCAGGTCGACCTGTTCCAGGGCTGCGCCGTAGCCCACGAGGTGGCCGTGACTCTCGGTGAAGCCGGCGAACACGTGCGCGCCGGCGAGGTCGGCCACCTCAGCGGCGTTGCTGCGCCAGGCTCCCGCTGCGCCGGGTGGAACGAGCGCCACGACGCGCCCCTCGGCGATCGCGACCTCCAGGCGCTGCGCCCCGGCCGGGGTGTGCACGACGCCGCCGACGAGGAGGCGGTCGCACCGCGGCGCTGGGGAGCACCCGACCGCCGCGCCGGCGAGAAGAGAGACGACGATCACGAGGCGCACCACACCGATACTGTACCCGCGGGCCGGCGGCCGGGCAACGGGGGAAGGTATCCTTGAGGCGATCGAAGGGAGAGTCCGTGCCTGACAACTCGATCACCCGCCGAGATCTCATCGCTACGACGGCAAAGATTGCTGCGGTCGCCGTGGTCGCCGGCCCGGTGTCCGCCCAGTCCGCGAAACCTGTTGTAGCTTCGGTCCGCCCGGTTGCGGTCTCCTCGATGAACGGACTCGCGGCCGTCAAGGTGACTGTGGAGAAGATGACCGCGGGGGTGCCGCCCGTGGATGCCGCGGTGGCCGGGGTCGCGCTTCCCGAAGCCGATCCGGACGACATCACCGTCGGGTACGGCGGGCTGCCCAATGAGGAAGGGGTCGTTCAGCTCGACGCCGCGGTGATGGACGGAGTCACGATGCGGGCGGGCGCGGTTGCTGCGCTCGAGCGGGTCATGCACCCGGCGCAGGTGGCGCTCGCCGTCATGCGCGGCACGAACCGAATCCTCCTGGTCGGCGAAGGCGCCCTCAGATTCGCGCGGGCCCACGGTTTCCCCGAGGAGAACCTGCTCACGGAGCGCTCGCGGAAGATCTGGCTCTACTGGAAGGAAAACGCCTCACTGAAGGACGACTGGCTGCCCGCCCCCGGAGAGGTGGACGACCCGGACATTCAGTGGTTCATCAAGAAGTACGGCGACGCGATCTTTCGGCCCACCGGCACGATTCACCTCTCTGCGTGCGGGCCGGACGGGCAGCTCGGCTGCTGCACTACCACCTCGGGGCTCGCCTTCAAGATCCCCGGTCGCGTCGGCGACTCCCCGCTGATCGGTTGCGGCCTGTACTGCGACGGGGAGGTGGGATCTGCGGGCGGCACGGGGCACGGCGAGAGCAACATCGTCTCGGTCGGGGCGCACACCGTGGTGGAGGTCATGCGACAGGGGAAGGCCCCGGAAGCCGCATGCCTCGCCGCCCTCGAGCGCGTCGTTCGCAACACGAAGCTCGAGTACCTCCGGGACGAGAAGGGTCGCCCGAAGAACAACCTCCTTCTGTACGCAGTCAACCGCGCAGGGGAGGTCGGAGGCGCCGCGATCTGGACCGGCGAGCGCGCGAAGTACGCCGTCTGCCGGGCGGGGTCCGAACCTCAGCTCGTGGACTGCGCCTATCTGTTCAAGCACTGACCGGTGACGATGGAGATCGATCGACGACAGCCTCCGCCCTCCCTCCCAGCTGACAGTCAACAGTACGTCCGCCCGCCCCGTCGAGGGCCAGACGAGCAACGTCGATCGCGGTGACTCGGCTCCGTGGAGGCGCCGGCCATGAGTCGCCGACTCTTGACCGTCGATTGTCGGTTCTTCACTGTCAACTGTTAACTGTCAACTGTTAACTATGAACGGCTCAGCGCGCAGACTCGCCCAACTCCTGCAGGCGAGCTTCCACCTCGTCGATCACGTAATCCGGGGTCGACGCGCCGGCCGTGATGCCGACGCACCCCACGCCGTCGAGCCAGGCGGGATCGATGTCTGCGGCGCCCTGGACCAGGTGGCTGGGCCGGTGACGCGCGCAGATGTCGTGGAGGTGGCGGGTGTTGGCCGAGTGTTTTCCGCCGATCACCAGGACGAGATCGACGTCGGGATCGGTCGCGAGCGCCCTCGCGGCATCCTGGTTATCCTTGGTCGCGTAGCAGATCGTGTCGGCGCGCGACGTGCGGGGGTTGGCCGCCTCGATGAGGCTCACGACGTTCTCGTACTCCTCGGCGTTGAGGGTCGTCTGGTAGAAGATCGTGATTGTCGGGTAGCGAGCCCAGTCGACCGCCTTCGCGTCCTCGACCGTCTCCACGATGTGATACGAGCCGGGGTCCAGGTCGCGCGTGTAGCCGATGACCTCTCGGTGGGTCCGCTCCCCGATGAACACGAGGTGGGCGCCGCTCGCGAGCGCCGCCTGCGACTCCCTGTGGATGTCGTAGACGAATCTGCAGGTGGTGTCGAGCACCTCGAGCCCGCGGCGCTTCGCCTGCTCATGGAACGAGGGCGGCACCCCGTGAGCCGAGAAGACGATGACTCCCTGCTCGATGTCGTCCATCGACTTGACCGTGCTGACGCCGAGATTGGCCATTTCCTCCACGACGCGTTCGTTGTGCACGACCTGGCCGAGGATGGCGCCCCTGCCGCCGGCCTTGGCGAAGCGCTTCACCTTGATGTCCGCGACCCGGACGCCGGAGCAGAAACCGTACTTGGCAGCGCGCTTGACCCGCATGGGACCCCCGCCGTCAGGGTGCAACAAACCCTTCCGGGCCGCACTTCCCGAGGCGACGGCGGTACGCATCGATCGCCGCGAGGGTATCGTCGACGTGGTCACCGCCGAACTTGTCGAGCACCGCCCGCGCCAGCACGAAGGCCACGGCGGCCTCGACGATCACGCCGCACGCCGGCACGGCCGTGACGTCGGACCGCTCGTACGCCGCTGCTGCGGCCTCGCCGGTCGCGAGGTCCACCGAGGGCAGCGGCTCGCGCAGCGTCGCGATCGGCTTCATGAACGCGCGCACGACGATCTCCTCGCCGTTCGAGACTCCCCCCTCGATCCCACCGGCCCGATTCGAGCCCCGCCGCAGCCCCGCCTCGCCGGGGAGAATCGGATCGTGAGCGGCCGAACCGAGAAGGCCCGCGGCTTCCAGCCCGGCGCCGATCGCGACGGCCTTCACCGCCTGCACCGCCATCACGGCCTGGGCGATCCTCCCGTCGAGGCGCTCCTCCCAACGGGCGTACGAGCCGAGGCCGGGCGGCACGCCGCGCGCGGCCACGCCGACCACCCCACCAAGCGTCTCGCTGGCGTGTTTCGCCCGGTCGACCATGGCGACAAGCTCGGCCTCACGTGCGGGCTCGACCGTGCGGAACGGCGATGAATCGTCGACCCGTTCGATGTCAGAGAAGGCAGGCGGGCCGTCGAGCAGCTCGACGCCACCGAGCGCCAGCACACCCGATCGGATCTCGACGCCGCACCGGGCAAGCAGCTGCTTGCAGACGGCGCTGGCCGCGACGCGCGCCGCGGTTTCGCGCGCCGAAGCGCGCTCGAGGACGTTGCGGAGATCGCTCGTGTGGCCGTACTTCAACGCACCGGCGAGGTCGGCATGGCCGGGCCGCGGCGCCGTGAGCCGGCGCTTGGCGGCCGCAGCCGGGTCCACGCTCCACGGGTCCATCACCTTCGACCAGTTTTCCCAGTCCCGGTTCGGGACGGCCAGCACGAGCGGGGAACCGAGAGTGAGGCCGTCGCGCAGCCCGGCGCGGACGTCGACGCGGTCACGCTCGATCTTCTGCCTGCCCCCGCGTCCGTAGCCGTGCTGCCGGCGGGCGAGCTCGCGATCGATCGCCTCGCGGTCCAGGCGCAGGCCGGCAGGGACGCCGGAGAGGACCGCGACCATCTCGCGGCCGTGGGACTCGCCGGCCGTGACGAGGTCGAGGGCCATCTACCGGCCTCCGCTCGATCCCGCCTCGAGCGTCACCTCGACCTCGATCGTCGAGGCCCCGCGCTTGACCAGGAGCTTCACAACATCGCCCGGCTTGTGGTCGCCGAGGGCGTACATGTAGTCGTAGATGTTCCGGATCTCCCGATCGCCGAAGCGGAGCACAATGTCCCCTCCCTTGAGGCCCGCCCTGTCGGCAGGGGAGCCGCCGCGGGCACCTGAGAGCTTCACGCCCGGACCCTCGAACCCGTACTCGGGGATCGCGCCGGTGCGCACCTTGAATCCGCGCCGTTCCCCTGCGCCCTCGTCGGCGACCTTCTGGAACGTCGGGCGCTCGGGGAGGTCGGCCACCCTGCTCGCGAGGTCGGCGCTGAACGCGACGACCTTCGCCATGCCCTTGTAGTCGATCCGATCCGCGGTGTCGGACGGCTTGTGGTAATCCTCGTGCGCGCCGGTGAAGAGGAACAGGACGGGGATGTCGGCGGCGTAGAACGACGAGTGGTCGGACGCCCCGAAGCCGCCCTTGCTCGTGGCAAGTTTGAGGTGGTGGTCCGAATTGAGCTTCTCGACCACGTCGGGCCACTCCTTGGCGGTCCCGTAGCCGCCCAGCGTGAGCGCGGGGCCGGGCTTCGGGCGCCCCACCATGTCGAGGTTCACCATCGCAACGACGTGATCCTTGGGGACCGGCAGGTGCTGGACCAGGTGACTCGACCCGAGGAGCCCCTCCTCCTCCCCCGAGAACGAGACGAACAGCACGGTACGGGCCGGCGGCCTCGCCGCCAGGCGGCGCGCGATCTCCATCATTCCGGCGGTGCCCGATGCGTTGTCGTCCGCGCCGTAGTGGATGGCATGGACCTCGGGGGCCAGGGAACCGCTCCCCTCGCCGCCGTAGCCTAGATGGTCGACGTGTGCGCCGACCACCACGACCTGCTCGCGCCGCGCCTGATCGCTCCCGGGGAGGAGCGCGAGCACGTTGACCGCGTCCGCCCGCTTCTGAACGACGTCGGCGGTCAGCAAGGCTCGGACCCCGAGCGGCCTTGACGCCGGCTCCTTGCGCTCGTTCATGCGCTGCTGGAGCTCCGCAAGCGTGAACCCGTGCCCCGCGAAGAGCGCCTCGGCCAGTGGAGTCGAGATGCCGAGCACCGGCAGGCCGGAATCCGCGAACGAGGCGTCGAACGATATCTTGACCGGCGTGGTTTCCTTCGCACCCACCGGCCCGGTCGCGACCAGAATCGCCGCGGCACCGAGGGCCCGGGCCTCCGACGCCTTGCGGCGCAGCGCCATGTGCGGCTGGAAGCGCGACGCGGGGTCGTCCCCTTCGGGCGAGTAGCGCAGAACGAGGACGATCTTGCCCTTGACGTCGAGTCCGGCGTAGTCGTCGTAGGCGAGATCGGGCGCGTGGATGCCGTAGCCGGCAAACACAACCTCCCCGGCGGCGCTGCCCGGGGCCGAGAACGACAGGGGGCGGAACTCGTCCTCCAGCTTGGCGGTGCGCGAGCCCCCGGGAAGATCGATCGCAAGCGCATTGCGAGGGCCGGACTCGACCCCGGAGATGAACGAGAAGTGCTGGAAGAAAGTGCCACTGTCACCGGCAGGCGTCAGACCCAGCGCCGTGAACCTGTCGGCGACGAACTCGGCTGCGACCTTCGCGCCCTCGGAACCGGAGAATCGGCCCTCAAGGGCGTCGGAAGCGAGGAAATGCACGTCGTACGAGAGACGCGCACGGGCATCGTCCGGGGAAGCGGCGGACGCTCCCGAGAGCGGGATGGCCAGGATCGCGACCAGAGCGAGCAGCATCGACAGCTTTCGTGGCATCACTCCTCCAAATTGGCCGGTCACGGCTGGGCCGCAAGGGCCCGGGGGGGAACGTTTGCCGAGACCGCGGACACCTTCAGACCCGCCTTCAGACGGCGCCCGGCGCAGCGGTCGTCTACCGGTCCGACAGCTCAAAAATGGTAGCACACGGACCTCCGGCATCTTGCGCGTGCGACGCAGGGGGCCTATTCTGAGAGGTGATGCGCCGAGCAGCATTCCTCCTCGTGGCGCTGGCCGCCGTCGGGCTAGCACGTGCGGAGGAGTACTTCGTCCCGATGGTGGGCCAGAAGGAGGGCCAGGACGGGGCGTGGTGGAACACCGAGGTGTGGGTCAGCAACACCTCGACCATCACAGGTGGATACGCGGCGGTGTTCCTCCCGGCCGGTCAGCCCAACCTGGACGGCCTGCGCGCCGAACCGGTGCTCTCCGACATCGCCCCCGGTGAGACGATCTACCGGAACGACCTCGTCCCCGAGGGTGGCGTGGGTGTGCTGCGATTCGTCACGACGCCGGGTATCGTGGTGTTCACGCGCGTGTTCAACGCCGCAGGAAAAGGGTCCTTCGGCCAGGGCATGCCCGCTCTCACCCGGAGCTCTGCGGCGCGCCCCGGGGATGTGTCGCAACTCCTCGGGCTGAGACGGACGCCTCAGTTCAGGACCAACATCTCCCTCTTCAACCCCTCGACCGAGGGCGGTGTGGTGCACGTGCGGGTGTTCACCCAACGCGGCGACCTGGCGGGTGAGGAGTCGTACCGACTGGCGCCCGGCGGCTACCTCCAGCTCGACGACGCGTTGCACTCGTTCGGTGTCCCGCGCGGCGAGCACCTGCGCGCCGAGGTGACAGGCACCGTCGCCTTCTTCGCCTTCGCCTCGGTGATCGACACCCGCTCCGGCGCGCCGACGCTCGTCCCTGCGGTGCACTGAAGTTCGCCGGCAGTCGCCTCTCGGGCGCTTGAACGGAGTGAAGGCGCGGCGGGAGGCCACCGCATATACTCGAACGATGGGCCATACGGGCGCTCCACGCAGCGGGGGGGGAATCCGCCGCGCCTTGAGGCGTCAGGTGCGGCGCCTGCGATACGCGGTGCGTCCGCCAGCGGTGCGTTTCATCTACGACCCCGCGTACGAGCGCAACGTCACCGGCGTGCCCCTCGATCCGCTGCGCGCGGATCGCATTCTGGCCTTCCTGGCGAACGAGAGGCTGATCCGTCGCGAGGAGATGTCGGTACCGCGGCCGGCAGCGCTCAAGAACCTCCTCCTGGCGCACGAACCGGAGTACCTCGACGCGCTCCAGCGCGCGGACACCGTGACGGCGATCCTCGGCGTACCGGTCGGCGACGATGAGATCGAGCGGGTGCTCGACCTTCAGCGCCTCATGGTAGGCGGCACCATCCAGGCGACACGCTGGGCGCTCGCGACCCGCTGCGTGGCGGTCAACCTGGGCGGCGGGTTCCACCATGCGGGCCGGCGGAAAGGAACGGGGTTCTGCGTCTTCAACGACGTTGCGGTTGCAGTGGCGCGCTTGCGCCGCAACGGCTACACGGCTCCCGTCCTCGTGGTGGACCTCGATCTCCACGACGGCAACGGCACCCGCGAGATCTTCGCGGAAGATCCCACGGTGCATACGTTCTCGCTCCACAACGAGCACTGGGGGGACACGAATGCCGTCGCCGCCACCAGCATCGCGCTCGGGGCCGGCGTGACGGACGAGGTCTATCTCTCCACCCTTGGCGAGGCGCTGCCCGCCGTGTTCGAAGGGTTCCGCCCGGGTCTCGTGGTCTACCTCGCCGGCTGCGACGTCGCCGGCGACGACGCCATCGGGAACTGGAAGCTGACGCGGGAGGGGATCCTCGCGCGGGACCGGATGGTGGTCGAGCTGGTGCGGCGGTACGATGCCCGCCTTGTTGTGGTGCTCGCCGGGGGGTACGGGGATGCGGCGTGGCGCTACTCGGCCCGGTTCCTCGCGTGGCTGCTGTCGGGCACCGCGATCGAGCCACCCGACAACGAGGCGTTGACGCTGATTCGCTTCCGCCAGATCAAGGCCGCGCTCGACCCGGTGAAGCTGACATCGGCCGGCGGCCTCGGAGGGTGGGAACTCACGGAGGAGGACCTCGTCGGCATCCTGCCAGGGGTGCCCAGGCACACGCGTTTCCTGGAGTTCTTCTCGAAGGTCGGGATCGAGCTCCTCCTCGAGCGCTTCGGCATCCTCCAGCAACTGCGGGCGCGCGGCTTCAAGACGCCGGTGGTGCAGCTCGAGCTCGAGCACTCGCTTGGCCAGACCCTGAAGATCTTCGGCGATCCCGAGCGCCGCGAGTTGCTGGTGGAGCTGCGAGTCCACCGAAGCACGCGGGCGGTCCCAGGGTGCGATGTCCTCGAGGTGGAGTGGCTCCTCCTCCAGGACCCCCGTGAGAGCTTCACCGGAGCGAGGAGAGCGCTCCCCGGCCAGCAGCACCCCGGCCTCGGGATGCTGGGTGAGTTCTTCGGCTGGCTGGTGGTGGTGAGCGAGACGCTCGCACTCGACGGGATGCTGTTCCGTCCGAGCCACTATCACCTCGCCGCCGTGTCCCGCCGTCACATGCGGTTCATCGACCCGAAGGCCGAAGCCCTCATGCGGGCGCTCGAAGCCGCGCTGTCCGGGGTGCCTCTCGATCTGGCCTCACGGGCCGTGGAGGAAGGGCGGGTTCTCAGGGCGGCGAGCGGCGAGGCGGTGCGGTGGGAGGCCTGGCCGATGGTGCTTCCGGCCACCGAACGCCTGCGGGCGCTGACCGAGGGCGCCGCGTACGAATCGGCGGTGCGAGAGGCCTCCGGGGCGCTCGATCTGCGCCTCACAACAAAGCAGACAGTTGACAGTTGACAGTTGACAGTTGACAGTTGACAGTCAGAAGCCAACAGCCAGTAGGCGAGAGTCGACAGTTGACAGTTAACAGTTGACAGTCAGAGGCCAACAGCCAACAGCCAACAGCCAACAGCCAACAGCCAACAGCCAACAGCCAACAGCCAACAGCCAACAGCCAACAGCCAACAGCCAACAGCCAACAGCCAACAGCCTCCTCCCCCCTGGGTGATGTCGTCTTGGGGTGGGAGGGGGAACTGTGAGCTGTCAGCTGGGAGGGCGGGTGGGGGAGGCCTGTCAGCTGCCGTCAGGGGGAACCGTGAGCTGTCAGCTGGGAGGCTGGGCGGGGGAGAGCTGTCAACTGTCAACTGTCAACTGTGAACTGTGAACTGTGAACTGTGAACTGTGAACTATCAACTGTGGACTGTTTCCCGGGCGGATGGAAACTGTCGACTGACGCTAGACGAGGGTCTCGGGCAGCACCCCGCCTCGGTGGCGTTCCCCTTGGCCCTTGACGCGCCGCTTCTCGACGTACATGAGGTCGTCCGCCTCGCGGAGGGCGGCATCGGGCTCGCCGTCGGCGACGAGGTTCGCAATGCCAACCGACAGGTGGCAGGGTGGCGAGTTTCCCTCCGCTTCGGCAAGGTCTGCGCGTAAGCGCTCGACCCGCTCGCGTGCAGCCTGGGGGTCGAGCCCGGGCGCGACTACGAGGAACTCGTCGCCTCCGAGCCGGAAGAGGGAGTCGTCGCTGCGAAAGGTTTTCGTGAGAGATGCGGCGATCCGCAACAGGCAGGCGTCGCCGGCGATGTGCCCGTGCCGGTCATTGATCTCCTTGAAGTTGTCCACGTCGAGGAAGACCACCGCGGCGCCCGAGGTTCGCACCCGCTCCATCTCGCCGCGCAGGCGGCGGCGGTTGGCCAGCGATGTGAGGGGGTCGAGATCCACGAGCTGGCGGAGACGGTTCTGGGATTCGAGGAGCTCCCGATTGAGGTGCTCCAGGTGTTGGGAAGACGACCCTTCGATCGCAACGAGAATCGCCAGCGCCAGGGAAAGCTCGACGCCGGCGTCGAAGAGCGAGGAGTAGCGGACGTACCCGGCCAGAGGCTGGCCTCCCCACAGGGACGGCAGCGTGAGCGGCACGTAGTGGAGGAACAGGAGGCCCTCCAGGAGCATCGCGAAGCCGAGCCAGCGCGAGCGGGGGAGGCGCGGACGGGTCAGCACCCATGCGGCGCCGGTTGTCAGGAGGACCCCGACCATCAGAGAAACCGCTACCCGTACAAACGCCCCTTCAGGGGAGAGAAAGCTGAGGATCAGGCTCCACGCCGCAACGATTACCGCCAGAGTCCGCGGTCGAAGCGGCTCATCGGCTCCCGGACGCAGGTGGTTGCGCGCCCCGGCCACGAGCAGAAGGGCGTAGGCGGTCTTGCCGGCGACGTACGCCGCCACGCTGAGGCGAAGGAGCAGCGGCGGGGGGCCAAGGACCATGCCCAGGAACAACGATGCGAGGGAGATGGCATCCGCGACCCACGCGATCGCCCAGACGGAAACCTCCTGCAGCCGGACCGTGCGGGCGAGCGCGACGAAGAATGCCGCCAGCAACGTGACCGTCGCCAGCTGCACGCCGACCGACCACAGGCCCAGAAGCTCCACCTCGGGATTCACGGCGCCCCCCCGCAGACATCGTAGGACAACCTAGTGCCGTCGCGACAAATTTCCCTCGCCGGGAGTCGATGGCCGGGAGCCCGGGACGCCGCCGGCGTCAGACGGTGACGTCGGGGCGCTCCCTGAGCTGCTCCAGCGTCATGATCGCGTGACGAACGTGCGGAACCACGATGGAGCCGCCGACCACCAGGCCGACGTTGAGCGCATCCACGATCTCGGCGGTGCTCCAGCCGGCCTTGACGCACTGGATGAGGTGGTAGTCCACACAGTCGTTGCAGCGCAGCACGAGCGAGGATGCGAGGCCCAGGAGCTCCTTGACCTTGCCGGGCAGGGCGCCGTCGCGGTAGGCGGCGTCGTCGAGGGCGAAGAAACGCTTGATTCCGAGGTGGTCCTGCGCGAGGACCGCCGCGTTGGCTTCTCTCCGGTTTGCGATGAATTCCTCGATGTCGCTCATGGCGCCTCCGACCCGTGGACAACGCTAGCTCAGGTTGCATTCGATGCCAAGCGTGGGCCGCCGGAATCCCGCCGTGACCCGGGCGACTCGGCGACGATCTCAGTTCGGGTACAATGCACGGCTGTGAAGTGGAGCGTTGCTATCGTCGTCAGCTGCATGGTGCTTGCCTCGGCGCTCGCGGAAGGCGCGCAGACGGCGAAGCACACTCGACACCCCAGCAAGCCCCTCCCCCTCGTCTGGCACGTCGAGACCCTCGGCGGCCAGGCGATGGAGTCGAACCAACCGGACGAGGCGATCAACCCGGCATCAGTGGTCAAGGTCGCAACCTCGCTCTGGGCGCTCGAGCGGCTGGGTGCGGATTTTCGCTTCGAGACGCGCTTCTTCGCCCGCGGCACCGTGGACGAGGCGAAAAGGGTCCTTCACGGCGATCTCGTCGTGCAGGGTTCGGGAGACCCCGACTTCCACGTCGAGAACGCGTTCCTCGTCGGGCGGGCACTGAACGACCTCAACGTCGGGCGAGTAACGGGCGCCGTGATCGTAAACCAGAGGTTCTGGATGGGGTGGGAGAACGGATCCGCCGGGCGGGAGCCGGACCCGGTCAAGCGCGGCATCTTGATGGCGACGCGCTTGCGCCAGGGCCTCGACCCGAGGCGCTGGGACGGGCCGACCCGCATGGCCTGGCGCGAGTTCGCGCTCCGGCGGGGTCTCGATCCGAGACGGCCGCCCCAGGTGGCCGTGTCGGGCGGCGTAGGGGCGGATGGCGAGGTCACCCAGGGCCAGATGCTGGTCGTGCACCGCTCGCAGCTTCTCGTCGAGATCCTGCGGCGTTTCAACTGTTACTCGAACAACGATATCGAGCGGGTCGCCGCGAGCGTGGGCTCGGTCGATGACCTGGCGGAGTTCGTCGCGTCACGCTGCGAAGTGCCGCGCGAGGCCGTACAGTTGGAAACCGCCTCCGGCCTCGGCAGCAACCGCCTGACGGCCCGCATCATCGTGCGTCTCCTCCGCGAGTTGAGGAACACCTGCGAGCGCCTGACGGTTCCGGTCGAGTCTCTACTGCCCGTGGCGGGGTGCGACCCCGGAACCGTAACGCACCAGTTCCCGCTGCTTGCCGACGGCCCGAGCACCACCTCGGTGGTGGGCAAGACCGGCACGCTCACGAACACCGACGGCGGCGTTGCCGTGCTCGCGGGGTTCGCCCGGACGGGCCAGGGGGAGCTTCTCTTCTGCGTCGCGGTGCCGCACGCCGCCGGGAAGCTCAAAGGCGCGCGGCACGCCGAGGAGAAGTGGGTGCTCGACCTGCTCGCGGCCCACGGCGGCAGCCAGCCGCGCCAGTGCGCTCCCGAGCTGCCGACTCCGGACGCCGGCGCCAGCATCATCCTGCTCGGCGACCGCGTGGTCCCGCCGCCCGACGGGCCGGCTCCGGGCGCCACGCCACCCTCGGCCGCCGACCCCGCTACCCGGTAGCAAACAGGTCAAAGGTCAAAGGTAAGAGGGTAAACGAAAAGCAGTTTGCCTTAGGCGTTCTTTGCCTTCCTTTTGACCTCTTACCTTTCCCGTTTGTCGCTGTTCCGGTTACATCTCCGGCTTGCCGGGGGTCGTCGCCGGGAGGGCGCGTGTGCGCGCCCAGGAGCGGATCGCCTTGATCTGCTCGGACATCGTCGTGGAGAGGGGCACGATCTTTCCCATCGAGGTGAGCAGGTCACGCTCCTCCACCGCGCGGCCCTCGGCGTGGCACGCAATGCGGGCCGAGACCACGGCCTGCTCGATCTCGGCCCCGTTCCAGCCGCGCGCCGCGGAAGCGAGGAGAACAAGGTCGTACTTGCCGGGTTCGAGAGCCTGGGTGCGCAGGTGGATGTCGAGGATCTCCTTGCGCTCCTCCTCGTTGGGCAGCTCGACGAAGAACACCTGGTCGAAGCGCCCCTTGCGGATGATCTCGGCCGGCAGGAGCGCGATCCGGTTCGCGGTCGCCGCGACGAAGACGTCGGCGCGGTGCTCCTGCATCCAGGTCAGGAACGTCGAGAAGATCCGCGTCATCGATCCGGTCTGCCCCTCCGAGTAGCCGGCGACGCCCATCTCGATCTCGTCGATCCAGAGCACCGCGGGCGCCACCGCCTCGACCGCCTCGAGGGCGCGGTGGAACACCCACTCCGGCGAGCCTTGCACACCGGCGAACACAAGGTTCATGTCGAGCCGGAAGAGGGGGAGCTTCCACTCGGTCGCGATGACCTTCACCGCCAGCGACTTCCCGCAACCGGACATGCCCATCAGCAGCACGCCCTTGGGACGAGGCAGACCCGTGGCGAGCGCCTGCGGCGTGAACAGGTTCGCGCGCTGGCGCACCCACACCTTGAGCTGGTCGAGGCCGCCGAGGTCGCCGATCGCGCGAACAGGGGGGACGAACTCCAGGATCCCCTCCTTGCGCATGATCTGCTCTTTTTCGGCGAGCACCTCGGCCATGAACTCGTCGTCCATCGCCTGGTGGCGGGCCAGCAGGCGGCGGAGGAGGCTCTCCACCTCCAGCAGCGACATCCCGCGCAGCGACCCGATCAAGAGCTGCTGTCGTTCGGGATCGGCGGCCCGGCCGGTCTGCTGCAGCACGGCGGCGACGGCCGCGCCGACCTCGCTCTCGTCGGGGAAGAGCGACGTCACGACGTAGGTGAACGGCTTCAGTTCGTACGGCACGTCGCCCTCGGGCGCCAGTGTGAACAGGTACCGGCCGGTGTTGCGGATCGCAGCGACCGTGTCGCGCAGGCGGCGCAGAAGCTGGCGGTTGCCGGGGAGGAGCGCGTGCAGGTCCTTGAAAATGTAGAACCCGCGCGGCGCCTGCGTCTCGAGCCAACGCAGCGCGGCGACCGGATCGCCGGTACCCTCGTGCCCGGACAGCCCGTCGAGGCAGTTCCAGGTGGCGACCGGGAGCGGTTGAGGCTTCGCAGACGCCGCGAAACGCTGGATCAGCCGCTCGATGCGGTCCTCCTCGTTGGACAGGACCATGATGAGGGGGTAGGCGCTGGCGAGCGCCGTGTGGATCTGCTCGACGGTGGTAGCCATACCCTCATTGTAGAAGAAGTTGGCGCACCTGGCGCCGCCGATAGCGGGCCGTCTGCGGCGTTGCACTCGGCGGATCGGATGCTCGTAGCCTCCGGCTACGCTCCGCTCCTCCCGCCTCGTGCGCCTTGCATCCGGCCCACTCTCGGCGGCGCGGCTACACGCCTCAGGCCCCCGCGTTGCTCTTCTTGTTTCTTCGGGCCACCGGCCGCGGACCACGCCTCGTCCTTTTGCTACACTCCCGGCGCGCCGCTCGTGAGATGAGCCAGTGCCGGAGTGGCGGAATGGCAGACGCGCGGGACTCAAAATCCCGTGTCCGCAAGGGCGTGAGGGTTCGACTCCCTCCTCCGGCACCACGACGTACGAGGCATGCGGAATTCTCGGGGAACCCTTGGGGTCACCCCGGGAGCACACGCGCGACGACAATCGGCACAGGGCAAGGATCCCAGACGGTCCGGGCTCGCCATTCACCCGGAGCGTTGGAAGTCGTTGAGCGCGTTTCGAAAGACGCTCTTTCTTGGTAGACTGGAAACAGCGTGGCCTCGCGGAGTCGTTCGCTCGCTGCGAGTCGTCGGCTTTGGCCCGCTCTGCGCAGGGCGGCGGAGGCGCGGGCATGAGGCAGATACCGGACGCGCGACTCGACGAGACGATCCCCGATCTCTTGCACCGGCTCCGCAACCCGCTCGCAGCCCTCAAGTCCGGCGTTTCTCTGGTGATGCACGTCGCAAAGCCGACCGGTGAGACGCTCGACCTCCTGAATCAGATGCTCAACGAGATCGGGAGGCTGGACCTCGTCACACGGGAAACGCAACGGTACTTCTGCATGACAGCCGGCCGGCCGCAGTCGGTCCGCGTGGCCCAAGTCGCGAGCGAGGCGCGGGATGCGGCCCAGGACGAGGCAACTCGCGCGGGCGTGGAGATCGTGCTCGAAGGCGGTGGAGAAGAGAGCGCTCTGGTGGACCACGGGCAGCTGCACTTCTCGCTCACCGAGTTGCTGACGAACGCCTGCAGGGAATCGGCACCCGGTGGCAGGGTGCGAGTCGTGTGGCGCCCGGGCAGAGAGGGTTTCGTGGCCATCGATGTCGTGGATTCCGGCAAGGGAATACCGTCCACCCAAGCCGACGAGATCGGAAAGCCGTACTTTTCGACGTCGCCGGGGCGGACCGGTCTCGGCCTCGCAACGGTCGCGAAAGTTTGCCGGCTGGCCGGAGGGAGCCTATCGTGGAACAACCTCGGCGCTCGAGGTTGCCGGTTCACCGCGGAGCTACCGATCGGATGACCACATGATCCGAGTTCTCGTCGCAGACGACCACGCCCTGGTGAGGGCGGGGTTGAAGCACATCCTCGGCAAGACCGGCGAGATCAGCGTCGTCGGGGAGGCGTGCAACGGCCAGGAGGTCATGGTCGAGGCGCGACGCACGCCGTGCGACGTGGTGCTCCTCGACATCGGGATGCCCGGCCGGAGCGGCCTCGATGTGCTGAAACAGCTCCGGGCCGAACACCCGGGTCTTTCGGTGCTGATCCTCACGATGTACCCGGAAGAGCAATATGCCGTGCGCGCTCTGCGGGCCGGGGCGGCAGGCTACCTCACGAAGGACAGCGGGCCGGAGGAACTCGTCAACGCAGTTCGCAAGGTCGCATCGGGAGGACGTTACGTCACGATGCGCGCGGCGGAGAGCCTGGCTTTCGAAGTGCAGGGGCGGCTCCGGCAGTCGCCCCACGAGGCGTTGTCCGACCGTGAGCTGCAGGTCCTGTGCATGATCGCGCGAGGGAAGACGGTGAACGAGATCGCGGCCGAGCTCACATTGAGCGCCAAGACCGTCAGCACGTACCGGTCCCGCGTCCTCGCCAAGCTGAATCTGCGCAACAACAGCGAAATCGCCTACTACGCCGTCAAGGAGGGACTGGTCGACTGACGCTCCGACCGGCGTGGCTGTCGCGCCCCGTGTCGGAACGGCGCTGACGTCCCATCGGCGGAGACCCTACACACGTGCCGGGCCCGATACCTTCATGCCGGGCAGCACCGGCCCGATACCCGCGTTTGAACGCAGGTCTACCATTAGCGCGTGGGAATTCGGCCCACCCGGGGGACCTGGTGACACGGGGACCGCTGAACGGCGGAGACGACGCCGCGCGGGGGCCCGTGTTCCCATCCGAGGCGTGGGACAGGCTCGTTCAGTTCGAAACCCACCTCAAGGCGATCGAGCGCTACTTCAACCTCGAGAATCACCCGACCAGGTCGGCCGGACCGATCGCTTTCCAGGACAACCTGACCACCGAGGTGGCGCTCGCCGAGCGCCAGTTCCGGCATCTGGTCCAGCTCGGCCGCGGCATCATGGACGAGAGCGACGCAAACCTGCTCGCTTTCCGGACCTACGTCGAGAGCGAGTGGGCCGGCGACGCGGCCCGCGACGCCCTGCTCGCGGAGTACTCCGATCAGAAGACCTGGCGCGACAGCCTGTTTCTCCTGCTCGAAGGGCTGCAGAGCCTGGCCGTGCTCGCCGCGGGACTCCGGGCCGCGAACTCCGTCAACCTGGCGACTTTCCGGGCGCTCGGCCAGCAGTTCCGGTCGCTGATGGTGCACAACCGTTTCTTCAGCCCGGTCCGCGCGCGCCCCGTTTTTCTCTTCGCCGAGCGCGTCAGCCATCCCGTCCTGCGCCGGGCCGTGGTCGGGTGTCCCTCGGAACGGCTCCGCCGGGCGATGGCCCTCGTCCTGTCCATACTCAACAGGCACCTGAGGGTGCTGAGCTGGGTCGAGGTCGGCAGCGAACGCCGCGAGGAGCTCCTCGACGCCCTGCCTCTGCTGACGCTCCTGCGCAGCGACTTCGTGATCCTGAGGCCGTTCCTTGAGAAGGCGTTCCCGAAGAGGTTCTTCACACAGGACAAGACCACGCGCGTGGAGGAGGATCTGCGTAGCCGGATCGACGGCTTCTGTTTCGAGCTCCAGGTCGAGGCTCGGAAGGCATTCGAGGTCTTCCTTCTCGATTTCACCCAAACCACCAACGTCAAGAAGATGAGAGGCGCTCTCGAGGCCGCACATGGTCTTCTCACGGCGCTGCTCGAGCAGGCGGTGGTAGCCGTCGTCGGCGTCACGCTCCCCGGGACCACCGACAGAGACGTCTTCCCGAGTTGCGTGATGCGCCGTCAGCAGTCGCTGCGCCTCCGCGAGGACCTCTGGCTGTTCGGCGAGGTCCTCGGGCACGTCACCGAGTTTCTGATGTCCCAGGCGTCTCCCGAGAGGAAGAAGCTGGCGTACAAGGGTCTCCTCGATTTCCTGACGTACTTCGAAAACCTCAGCATGCAGTTCGTGCGCTTCTCCGACCACGAGCCGTTCGAGCACTTCTGCCGGGAGATGAGGGCGCTGCGCGACGAGCGGTTCACGGACCCGCTGAGGTGCGAGGACATCGCCAGCAACTTCGACTGCTTCCGGGTCTTCATCCAGACAATTCTCGGCCTCGTAAACCTGCGCGCCGACCTGCACGCTACCGTCCTCGACGAGGTCCGCGCCAAGCGCGCCCTGGCGCAGTTCGTCCGCGTGGCATGAGGCGGGAAGATGGGAAAAGGTAAAGGTCAAAGGGAAGACGAGACCATCGGAATTTGATGTTTTCCGTTTGCTCTTTTCCGTTTTACCTTTTCCCGCTTTGCAGTGGCGTCGCGGCCGGAGCGCCTACTGCGAGCCGACGAGCGCCCGAAGAAATTCGAGCAGGCCGTCCTTCGTGAAAGGCTTCTTGAGGTACGACTTGGCGCCGAGCCTGGTGCACTCGTGGACGACGTCGTCGCCAGCGAGAGAGCTGATCATCGCGACGGTCGCCACCGGGTCGATCGCCAGTATCTGTTTCAGCGTCTCAGGGCCGCCCTGCTCGGGCATCACGATGTCGAGGAGGACGATGTCGGGTTTGAGCTTCGCGTACCTGTCGACGGCGCTCTTGCCGTCGCGGGCGGAACCGGCGAATACGAACTCCGAGCCCTGGAGATACGTCCCGATCAAGGTCAGCACCCCGACCGAATCATCGACCGCCAGGACTCTGTGAGTTTGCGTCATCCCGCCCTCGCCGTTGCGCCGGCTGTTGCGCTTCGGAACGATGGTAGCCAGGGCGCCAGCGGGAATCAAGGCTGATCACGCGCCGCGTGTCGACTTCGTGCTCGAGGGAACGAGGAGAGCCCCGACACGATTTGTAGGCCCCGCTCCCATATCCGGGATGGTGGTTTTCTCGACAAACGCCGTGCAGGAGCGCCCACACGACTGCAAGGCGGCTGCCGATTTCGGGCCGGAGGGCCGACCGGTAGAACAGTATGCAGGAGGGTAGGGTCCCAGGCATGGATGAAGCGGTACAGGCCTTCTTGCTCGAGAGCCACGAAAACCTTCAGCAAATGGAGAAGGAGCTGGTGCTGCTCGAACAGCGCCCCGGCGACCGCGAACTGATCGCCAGCATCTTCAGGACGGTCCACACCGTCAAGGGCACCTGCGGGTTCTTCGCCTTCTCCCGGCTCGAGGTGCTCAGCCACGCCGGCGAGAGCCTCCTCAGCCGCCTCCGCAGCGGCGAGCTCAGCGTCACACCCGAGATTGCGGACGCGCTCCTGGCGCTGGTCGATGCGATCGAGGAGAAGCTGGTGAGCATCGAAACACGAGGCGACGAAGGGACCGACGACAACGCTTCGCTGATCGCGCGCCTGACGACTCTTGCACAGCCGGGTGGAGAAATCCCGCCGCCCCCCGCTCCGCCAGGCCGGCCCGGCAAGAGCCCGCGCCGCAAGGCGACAGCGCGCCCCGCCAAGACCGGCGCGCGCCGCGGATCCGGCAAGGGCCCGCGATCCGCAAAGGCCAAGGTCTCCGTGGCCGCGGCAGCCCCGTCGGCCAAGCTGGCGGGAACCGGCGACGTCCGGCAAGCCGTCCAGGCGGCAACGGTCACGGAAAGCGCCGTCCGGGTCGACGTCCGCCTTCTGGACGGGCTGATGGACCTCGTCGGCGAGCTGGTCCTCGTGCGCAACCGGATCGTGCAGCTCTCCGCCGTGAGCGCGGCGACCGAGCTGGCGAGCGCCTCGCAGTTCCTGGATCGCATTACGGACCAACTCCAGGACGACGTCACGCGGACCCGCCTGCAGCCCCTCAACACCCTGTTCAACCGCTTCCCTCGTCTGGTGCGCGACCTCGGCACGGCGTGCGGGAAGCAAGTCGCAATCGGGATGAGCGGGGGTGAGACGGAACTGGACCGCAGCATCATCGAGTCCGTCAAGGATCCCCTGGTCCACCTCATCAGGAACGCAGTCGACCATGGCGTGGAGCCGCCGGAGGACCGTGTCGCCACGGGCAAGCCGGCCCAGGGCCAGATCACCCTGAAGGCCTTCAACGAGGGCGGCCAGGTCGTGATCGAGCTGCGCGACGACGGCGGCGGTATGGACGCCGCGATCCTCAGGCGACGCGCGGTAGAGCAAGGTCTCGTGGCCGCCGATGAATCGGCGCAGCTCTCCGACCGCGAGGCGTTACGGCTCGTGTTCCTGCGCGGGTTCTCGACGGCCCGAAAGGTCACCAGCTTCTCGGGGCGCGGCGTCGGGATGGACGTTGTCAAGAACAACGTCGAGAGCATCGGCGGAACGGTCGAACTCGCGAGCGAGCTCGGGCGCGGGACCACGACGAGGATCAAGATCCCGCTCACGCTCGCCATCATCCCGGCCCTCATCGTCCGCAACGGCAAGCAGCGATACGCGATCCCCCAGAACAACCTGCTCGAGCTGGTCCGCCTGGAGGGGCAGCAGGCGCATGGCGGCATCGAACGCTTCCAGGGCGCACCGGTCTTCCGCCTGCGCGGCAAGCTCCTTCCCGTTGTCCACCTCAAGCACGAGCTCAGCGGCGGCAGACCAGGGGAGTTCGAGGTTCGGGCCCTGGCACGCGAGGCAGTGACCAATATCATCGTGCTGCAGGCCGACGGGAGGCAATTCGGCCTCGTGGTCGACGGAGTGGACGTTACCGAAGACATCGTGGTCAAGCCGCTGGGGCAGCTGCTCAAGGGCGCGCCGCTCTACGCCGGGGCGACGATCCTCGGTGACGGGAGCGTCGCGCTCATCCTCGACATCGTCGGCCTGGCGCAGCGAGCCCATGTCCTTGCGGACGCCGCGCCGCGTGTCGTGGCGGCACGGCCCGCCGGCGCGGAGGAGGCCGTCGAACGCCAGCAGGTGCTGCTGTTCCGCGGGCCCGAGAGCGGGCGCATGGTCATACCACTCGAGAAGGTCGCTCGGCTGGAGACGTTTCCGATCTTGGCCGTGGAGAGGATCGGCGGGCGCGAGGTCGTCCAGTACAGGGGCGGCATCCTGCCACTGCTGCGCGTGCCCTCCCATTTTGCGGGCGAGCGCGACAGGGTGCGGCTCGGCACGACGGTCGAGGCGCAGGACCACCTCCACGTCGTTGTGTTCACCGAGGAGGGGCGCCAGCTCGGCCTCGTCGTCGACGAGATCCTCGATATCGTCGAGGAGCGGTTCACCGTCGAGGGCGTCGGGGTTCGTGAGGGTGTGCTGGGCAGCGCGATCGTCAAGGGTCGTGTCACCGAGCTCCTCGACGTCCAGAAGATCATCGGCGAGGCGCAGACCCCGGGGCGTCGGCGCGGCTCGGGTGACGGACAGTAGGCGGGTTGCCGATGCGACGGCTCTGCACTTTCTATCTCGACGACATGCTGTTCGGCATCGACGTCGACGCCGTTCAGGAGGTGCTTCGCTATCAGACTATGACGCCGGTCCCGCTCGCTCCCACCGTGGTTGCCGGGCTCATCAACCTGCGCGGCCAGATCGTGACGGCGCTCGACCTGCGGCGCAGGCTCGAGCTCCCGGAGCGACCAGTGGGCCTCCTCCCCACCAACGTCGTGCTGCGAAGCAGCGCGGTGGGGGCGAGCCTCCTGGTGGACTCGATCGGCGAGGTGCTCGAGGTGGACGACGAGAGTTTCGAGCCGCCGCCTGAAACGACTCAGGGAATAACGCGCGAGCTGATTCTCGGCGCGTACAAGCTGCCGGATCAGCTGCTGCTCCTGCTCGATTTGAAGAAAACGCTCGAGATCGGAACCGAGGTGCAGGCTTGAGAACGACCTCGGCCTCGCCGCCGGCCGGGACGGCGCGGTTCTCGACTGAGGCCGGTGTTGGAACCGCAGGCCGCTGGGTATCTTCGAGGGCTGCTGCTCGGTGCAGGGTATGAAGCTAGGGGGACTCATGCGCAGGTTCTGGGTTTCTGCTGTGATTCTCGGCACTGTTCTGGTGTTCGGAGGAGGCGCCTCCGGAGACGACCTGGGGTTCGCGGTGATCGTCAATGCGGCGAACCCCGTCGAATCGCTTTCACGGTCGGAGCTCTCGAACATCTTCCTGAAGCAGGAGTCCGCCTGGCCCGACGGCCAGGTGATCCTTCCCGTGGACCAGGCGGAGAGCTCTCCGGTGAGGGCCGAGTTCTCGCGGGTCGTCCTCAGGAGACCCGTCGCCGCCGTGAAGAGCTTCTGGCAGAAGCAGATCTTCTCCGGCTCCGCGGTTCCGCCGGTCGAGAAGACTTCGAGCGCGGACGTCGCGATATACGTCAGCAATTTCCGCGGAGCGGTGGGCTATGTCGGGGTGATACAGCAGCTGCGCGAGGGCAAGGCCGTAGTGAGCCTGCCCTCGGGCGTCAAGGTCGTTCGACTCACTGAGTGATTTTCGGACGGGGCCGGTGCGTTGGGCTGCCGGCCGAGGTGGGGGCTACGATGCTGAAAAATCTGCGTTTCCTTTACAAGATCTGGGCGATGCCGGTGATCGCCGGGACTGGCACGGCGATCGTGCTCATCGCGGTTCAGATCGGCATGGCAGCAAACGGCAGATCAATCCACAGAACGGAGAGCGGTTACGTCCCTGCCCTCGAGCTGGCGCGCGACCTCGATGAGGCGCTGCGGACGGTCCAGAGAGGCCTGCAGGACGCGGTCGGGGCCTCCGATACGGGCCTCCTCCGCGAACCGGACAAGGCGCGCGATCTCTTCCTCTCACGCGTCGCGGATGGCGGTAAGAACGAAACGCTCGACGCCCGGGAGTTGCAGGGGCTCGGCGAGGCCTTTCGAAGCTACTACACCAGCGCGCGCGACGTCAGCACCCGCCTGATCGCGCGGGAGAGCGGCGAGGGCATCAGCGCCGCCCTCGAACGCATGAGGAGCGAGTATCTGGCTCTCAGCGGCCGGGTCGACGCCCTTCGGACCCACTCGAGGGAGGAAATGACGCGGGGCTTCGACGAGATGCTGCAGGGCCAGCGGTCGATCACGCGCGTCCTGCTGCTCGTCATCGTCGTGAGCGGTATCGTGTTCATCGCTCTCACGCTCACCGTCGTCCGGTCGATCACGACGCCGCTCCGCGAGGTGACCGACGTCGCCGCCGGACTTGCGCAGGGCGAGTTGACCAAGCGCGTGCATGTCGACTCCTCCGACGAGATAGGCGCCATGGGCACGGCGCTCAACGGAGCCCTCGACAAGATCGCTGGCACAATCCGGACCATCGCCGAGAACGCCAACGGTCTGGGCACTGCGTCGGAGGAGCTGACGGCCGTGAGCCAGGAGATGACCGGCAGCGCCGACCAGACCGCGACCCAGGCCAATGCGGTCTCGGCAGCCGCGGACCAGGTCAGCAAGAACGTGCATACGGTCGCCACGGCGGTCGAAGAAATGACGGCCAGCATCAGGGAGATCGCCCGCAACGCGCACGAGGCAGCCAGGGTCGCGACCGACGCCGTGCGGGTCGCCGACAGCACCAACACGACCATCACCAAGCTCGGCGACAGCAGCTCCCAGATCAGCAACGTCGTCAAGGTCATCACGTCGATCGCCGAGCAGACGAATCTTCTCGCCCTGAACGCAACCATCGAAGCGGCACGGGCCGGAGAGGCGGGCAAGGGGTTCGCGGTCGTGGCCAACGAGGTCAAGGAGCTGGCCAAGGCCACGGCGAGCGCAACCGACGACATCGGGCGGAAGATAGCGACGATCCAGGGGGACACGACCGGCGCCGTGGAGGCGATCGGCCGGATCGGGACCATCATCAAGCAGATTTACGATATCCAGAACACGATCGCGAGCGCGGTCGAGGAGCAGACCGCGACCACCAACGAGATCGCCCGCAACGTCGCCGAGGCGGCGCGCGGCAGCAGCGACATCGCCCAGAACATCACGGGCGTGGCGCACGCCGCGCATGGAACGTCTTCGGGGGCGTCCTCGACTCAAGAGGCGGCGCGAGAGCTGGCTGGCATGGCCGATACGCTGCTCAGGCTGGTTGCGCAGTTCCGGGTGTGAGGGAGGCAAGAATGCGTGCGCTTGTACTCGACGATTCGCGGGCGATGCGGACGATCCTCAAGGGGGTCCTGACCGAGGTGGGTTTCGAGGTGCAGGAGGCGGCGAGTGTGCGGGATGCGATCGCGGTCCTCGAGCAGGGCCCCGATTTCGACCTCGCTCTGGTCGACTGGAACCTGCCTGATATCGAGGGGATCGAGTTCGTTCGGAGGGTCCGCGCGCAGCGCAAGCACGACGGCGTCAAACTCATGATGGTGACCACCGAGACGGAGACGGCTCAGGTCGCCAACGCGATTCGTGCCGGCGCCAACGAGTACATCATGAAGCCTTTCTCCAAGCAGGCGGTCGCGGAGAAGCTTGTTCTTCTCGGTTTTACGCTCCCGCAAGGCGAGAATGCGTAAGATCAGAGTGCTTGTCGTGGACGACGCCGCAGTGGTGCGGCGCCTCGTCTCCGAGGCACTGGCCGGCGACCCCGCCATCGAGATCGCCGGCGTGGCGCCGACGGGAAGGCTGGCCCTCGCCAAGCTGCCCCATTTGAGCCCGGACCTCGTGACGCTGGACGTCGAGATGCCCGGGATGAGCGGTCTCGAGACCCTGGCCGAGATACGAACCTACTACCCAGACCTGCCCGTCATCATGCTGAGCGCGCACACGGAACAGGGCGCCGCGATCACGCTGGAGGCGCTTTCGCTCGGAGCGAGCGACTACCTCCCGAAACCGGCGGGCCTTTCGAACCTGGAAGAGACACGCGAGTACCTCCGCGAGCAGCTCATCCCGAAGGTCAAAGCCCTCTGCGCGGGCCGGGTCGGCCACGCCGTCTCCGCTCTGGTCGCGCAACCGGCGCCCGAGGGCACGAGACGGGCGGCGGTCCAACCGCGTGCCGACCGGCTCGAGATCGTCGGCATCGGCGTCTCGACCGGCGGGCCGAACGCCCTGGCGACCTTGTTGTCGGGGGTCGCACGCGATTTTCCGCTGCCGATCGTGGTGGTCCAGCACATGCCGCCCGTCTTCACCCGGCTGCTTGCTGAGCGGCTCTCCGACAGCACGCCTTTGAAGGTGCGCGAGGCGGTTCCGGGGGGCGTGCTCGAGCCCGGGGTGGTCTGGCTCGCGCGCGGCGACTATCACCTCGTTGTCGAACGGGAAGGCAAGCGCCTGAGCGTGAACATCAATCAGGAGCCGCGGGAGAACTCCTGCCGTCCTTCGGTCGATGTCCTGTTCCGCTCTCTGGCTCGGGTGTTCGGCGGCAGGTCCCTGGCCGTTGTGCTGACCGGCATGGGGCGCGACGGGCTTCAGGGCTGTCAGGAGATTCGCGACGTTGGGGGACAGGTGGTCGTGCAGGACGAGGCCACGAGCGTGGTTTGGGGCATGCCGGGGTTCGTGGCCAATGCCGGGCTGGCACACGCGATCGTGCCGCTCGGCCTGGTCGCGGGCGAGATGGAACGCCGCGCGTGGGCGCGGCGAAGCCGGGCGATGGCAGCGATGTCCGCTGGCGGGGGGAGGGCGATTTCAGGTGAGTGAGTCATGCCTCTAGCAGCGAACGACTTCGAACTCGTACGTCAGATCGTGCGGGAGCACGTCGGCATCCTGCTCGACAACTGGAAGACGAGTCTCGTCGAGACGCGCCTCTCGACGATTGCGAGGGACGAACGCCTGGCGGGTGTGGACGATCTCGTGAAGCATCTGCGCTCCCGGCCGCGTGGCCCGTTGTCCACGCGCGTCGTCGAGTCGCTGCTCACGACCGAGACGTCGTTCTTCCGCGACCTGCACCCGTTCGAGGCGCTGCGTCAGTTCGTCATTCCGGATCTGATCACGCAGAGGCAGGCGAGGCGCAGGCTGGCGATCTGGTCGGCCGGCTGCGCCTCCGGCCAGGAGATCTACAGCGTCGCGATGTTGATCCGCGAGCATTTCCCCTCGCTCCTGGACTGGTCGCTCCAGCTGGTGGGCACCGATGTCTCGTCGACCATGCTTACGAAAGCGGAGAAGGGCCGGTACACCGAACTCGAGATCAACCGCGGCCTTCCTGCCGCCGCGCTGGTGAAGTACTTCGAGCAGCATGCCCTCGATTGGCAAATCAAGCTCGAGGTGCGTGCGATGGTCGAGTTCGTGCAGATGAACCTGGCTGGAAGCTGGCGCGCGCTGCCCAAGATGGATATCATCTTCATGCGTAACGTCCTCGTCTATTTCGACGTGGAAAAGAAACGTGAGATTCTGGCAAAGGTGAGACGTCAACTCCACCCGGAAGGGTTCCTCTTTCTCGGTGGTGCTGAGTCAACGATCAACCTGGACGACGATTTCCAGCCAACCTATTTCGGGCCAGCGGTCGTCTACAGGCTGCGCGCGCGCGTTGGAGATGCTGCATGAACGACATCGAAGAAGCAATCGTCAACATCACTCAGAACATCTGGGAGTCGATCCTGGGCCTCGAAGTCCAGCGTGCCCGCGACGTCGCACAGCTCACCCGCGCAACTCGTGAGAAGAGCCTCACGGGGTGCGTCCAGCTTGCCGGGGCATGGGAGGGAAGCGTTTTCCTCTACTGCACCGCGCCGCTTGCCGGCGAGGTCGCCGCCACGATGTTCGGAACCAGCCCGGATACTTTGCGCAACGGCGACGTGGAGGACGCTCTCGGGGAGCTCACGAACATGGTTGCCGGCAACCTGAAGATCGTGCTGCCGAGGCCCTGTCAACTCTCGTTGCCCGCGGTCGTCGAGGGGATCGACTACAGGGTGATCGTGCCCGGGACCAAGATCGCGGGCCAGGTCCTCTTCGAGTCCAACTCCCAACCTCTCCTTGTCACGGTGCTCGAGGGTGGGGCGATGGGGGCAAAACGGGTGAGCGCTTCGCAGGCGGAAGCCGGGTCGAAGGAGTCCTGATAGATGGGGTTCATGGGCCGGCTCGGCGACATGCCGTTCCAGGACATCGTCCAGATGCTCTCGATGTCCCAGCGGACCGGCCGGCTGACGCTGACCCACGGCGCCGCCAAGGCGGTGATCCTTTTCAGGCAGGGCGAGATCCTGGGGGCCACCTGCGACTCGGTCGGGGAGTCGCTGGGTCAGGCTCTGCTGGCGCGCAGCGCGGTCACGGAATCCGTCCTCGCTCTCGCCCTCGAAGCGCAGCAGAGGACGGTACCGGCGCGTCTGTTGGGGGCGATCCTCGTCGAGATGAACGTGGTTCAGCCAGAGACCGTCGAGGAGGTCGTCCGCAAGCAGGTCCAGAGCGTCATCGACGAGGTCGTGCGCTGGACCGACGGCGCCTTCAGGTTCGAGCGCCTCGAGCATCCGGAGTACCTGAACGCCGGTTTTGCGGACAGCGAGATGCTCCTGAAGTCCGGGTTGCGCGCCGATCAGGTGATGCTCGACGCGGCCCGGCACCTCGACGAGACGGGCGCCGACGATAATGGTGAGCCGCCCCCAATCCTGTCGTTCCCCCGCCGCGCAAAGGGGCCGTCAGCCGGTTCGCCCAAGCGGGCCACCGTCGACATGGGGGACACGCTGACGGCCAACCAGATCATCGCGGCACTCACCGAGGGCGATGCGGACGACGCTGCAGCGGCGGAGGCATCCGCCGCTGTCGAGGCGGCAGCCGCTTCCCCGTCCGAGGTGACGTTCCTCAAGTCCATCATCGACGAGACCCGCTCCTCGGACTTCATCGGCGAGATCGGCCTGATGATCATGAGGTGCGGGGCGAGGATCGTCCGGCGTGGCGTCCTGTTCTCGGTGAGCCAGGGGCAGGTGCGTGGTATCGGCGAATTCGGCCTGGACCTCTCGGGTCCCAGGGCGTACGAGAGGGTGCGGAAGATGAGGATCCCGTTGATCGATCCATCTGTCTTCCGCACGGTGCTTGAGAGCGGCCGGAGCTTCCGCGGACGGCTTGCGAAGACGTTCTGGGACGAGTACCTGATCAGACAGCTCGGAGGAGAAGAGCCGGACGAGGTCATCGCAGTGCCGATGTCGGTCGGCGGGAAAGTTGTCTCGATCTTTTTCGGCGACAACGTTTCTTCCGGGGACCCCATCGGGTCCATCGAGATGCTCGAACTCCTGATGTTGTATGCGTCCCTCGGGATGGAGAGGATGCTTCGCTCTGCCAAGGTCGATGGTTAGGTATCCTTGGATATGGCCGGCTCGCTCGGATCGCGCAACTGGCTGATGAGCTGCTCGAAGTCGAACGGTTTTGGGAGCAGGCGCCAGCGGCCGTCGAGAACGCCGGCACGGACCTCTTCATGATCCGTGTACCCCGACATGATCACGGCCTTGAGGAGTGGCCAGCGCTCGCGGAGGCGCCCGATGACCCGGTGGCCGGGCAATCCGGGTAGCCGGAGGTCAGCGAGCACGGCCTCGAACGGTTGGTCGTCCGGAAGGCGGTCAGCCTCATCGCCGGTGGCCACCGCTGCAACGGTGTGGCCGAGGCACTGGAGCATTCGCACGACCGTGCTGCGCACGCCCGGGTCGTCCTCGACGACGAGGATCCGCATGCTTCACTCCCCGTTCTCGGCCTCCTGCCGCTGCATGCCCTGAAGCCGCCGGAGGCCGTCGCGCCGATCATACGCCGCGTTTGTCCTTCGGCGAGACCCCTCATGAAAAGTCCAGGGTAGATTGGGTGGGATCGTCTGCGAGGGTGGCGGGACGAAGCTCATTTGGGAAATGTCTGGTCACTGCTTTCTTGACCGCCATCCTGGGACTCCCTAAACTCCTTGCGGTTCCGGGGCCGTCAATGTCCTCAGGGAGGGGCAGGCCATGCAAGTCAAAGGCAACATCGTGAGAGCCCGAATCGCCTTCGTGAAGGAACGCTTCGGCGAGGCTGCGTTGGACCGGGTCGTGCGCACGCTCTCGGCAGACGACCAGAAGCAACTGAGCGGAGTCGTGAACGTCGCGTGGTATTCGTTCGATCTCGGACGGCGTCTGGACGATGCGATCGTGGCCGTCGTCGGTGGCGGCAACACGACGATATTCGAAGAAATGGGACGGGCGTCGGCCCGCGAGAACCTCACCACCGTGCACCGGAGCTTCCTCGAGCCCCGCGACCCGCAGAGATTCATGCAAAAGGCCCCGATGATCTACCGCTTCTACTACGACACCGGGCACCGGACCTGGGAATCCACGGGCCCGACCTCGGGGGTGATGACCACGCACGAGGCCGACACGCACTCCGTCCCGGACTGCGCGACGGTTGTCGGCTGGCACAAGGAAGCGCTGACCATGGTCGGGGCGAAGAACCCCGTCATCGTCGAGGAGGCATGCCGAGCCCGCGGCGACGAGTGCTGCCGCTACCGGGTGAGCTGGAGCTGAAACTCGGCTGGAGAAAACCATGGAACGGATCCAGTTCATCAGGCACAACGGGGTCACGATCCTCTTCGAAACCGAGGCCGAGGCGTAGGACTGGCTGACCCAGCAATAGGCCTGGGCGACCCCCGTAAACGGCGACCGTGCGCTGCGATTCCCGGCAATCAAGCTTCACGTGGACCGGGTTTCCGGTCTTGGGCGAGATCGCTTCGTCGCCGTTGCGCGGCTCCTCGCGATGACAGTGGGCCTGCATGACCCCCGCACCGTGCTTGGGGGCGTCGCGATGACAACGAAAGAGCGACTTTTTGAACGAGAGGCAGAATGACGCCTCTGCCGTGTCGAACGGCGCAGGCAACGCAGCCCACGACGGTCGTTTCGGGCCCTCCTCCCGGACGCTGTCTCAAATAGGGCCGGCCGGAGGAGACTGGCGTTCCGCCCAAGTGGCCAATTTGGGCTATCCTGATCTGGTGAACCCCCGCAAGGGCGCACCCCTCGGCCGGTTTGTGGGGCTCTCGCTGGCGGCGCTCGGCGTCGATGCAACGGTGCTGTGGGCGGCGTTCAGCTCGACCCGGCAGTCGAGCGTCGGACCTTTTCCGGCCGCGCTGCCCTGGCTCGCGGCGGCCGCGCTCGCGCTCAGCGTAGGCGCCGTGGCGCTGCCGACCGTCGTGATGCTCCGTGCCAACCGCTCCCTCACGGAGCTGGCACGCGAGTGGGCGGGGGGGGACCTCGCCGGGCGGGCCTCAACGTCCGGACTGGCCGGTCTTCGCGGGCTCGCGGACGCGCTCAACCAGATGGCGGCCTCGCTGCAGCGCCGCGAGGAGACCAGCCGCCTGCGCGAGGCGGAGCTCGTCGGCCAGACCGAGCGGCTGGCGACGACGGCGCGGCTGGCGGCCGGCGTGGCGCACGAGCTCAACAACCCGCTGGGCGGCATCCTGCTCTACGGCAATCTCCTGGTCGAGAGCACGCCGGTGGACGATCCGCGCCACGAGAACATGACGAGGATCGTGAAGCAGGCGACCCGGGCGCGCGACATCGTGCGCGGCCTGCTCGACTTCGCCCGCGTGAGCCCGGCGGAGATATCCGTGCTCGATCTCAACCAGCTGGTTCGCGACACGCTGAAGCTGCTCGAGAAGCAACTCCAGGCGATCCAGGTGCGCACCGAGCAGTCGACCGTCGAGCTCCTGGTGCGGGCCGACGCCGGCCGGCTTCAGCAGGTCCTCGTCAACATCATCCTCAACGCCCTGGACGCGATGAGGGACGGTGGGTTGCTGACGATCCGCACCGGGTACTCCGAGAAGCCCGGCTTCTGCCGGGTGGCGATCACCGACACCGGTTGCGGGATCCGCGAGGACCACCTGCCGCACCTCTTCGAGCCGTTCTTCACGACCAAGGAGGTCGGCCGCGGCGTCGGGCTCGGCCTCGCGATCTCCTACGGGATCGTGCGCCAGCACGGCGGCGACATCGAGGTGCAGAGTCAGGTCGGCGCGGGCACGACGTTCAGGGTCATGCTCCCGGCCGCCGAGGAGGCGTGATGGGCGCCGCGCCGGTGATCGTGGTCGTGGACGACGAGGAGTCGATCCGGGACTCCTGCCGGCAGACCCTGGAGCGCTGCGGGTACCGCGTGGCCGCCGCGGCGGACGGTTTCTCGGCCATGAAGGCCATCCACGTCAACAAGCCGGATCTCGTCATCCTCGACCTGAAGATGCCCGGCGTGGACGGCACAGAGCTGCTGCGCAGGATCAGGGCCGAGCACCCCGACCTCGACGTCGTGGTGATCACGGGGTACTCGAGCGTCGGCTCCGCGGTCGAGTGCATGCGGCTGGGGGCGTACGACTACCTCCCCAAGCCGTTCGACACCGACACGCTCAGGCTGGTGGTCCGCCGGGCCGTGGAGAAGCACGGCCTGGCGGTCGAGAACGAGGCCCTGCGGCGCACCCTGGCCGCGACGCCCGCGGGCGACACGCTGCTGGGCGAGAGCCCCTCGATCCGACGGGTGCGCGAGCTCATCGCGCGTGTGGCGGTCGCCGACAGCACCGTCCTGATCACGGGCGAGAGCGGCACCGGGAAGGAGCTCGTGGCGCGGGCGATCCACCATGCGAGCCCCCGGCGGGAGCGCCCGTTCGTCGCGGTGGACTGCAGCGCGCTCGTCGAGACGCTGTGCGAGAGCGAGCTGTTCGGGCACGTCAAGGGCGCCTTCACGGGCGCGGTCGCGAACCGTCCAGGCCGCTTCGAGCTCGCGAACGGCGGCACGGTGTTCCTCGACGAGATCGCCAACATCGGGCCTGCGATGCAGGCGAAGCTGCTGCGCGTCCTGCAGGAAAGGGAGATTACCCGCGTCGGCAGCGCCCAGCCGATCGCCGTGGACGTCCGCATCGTCGCCGCCACCAACCAGGACCTTTCGGCGGCGATGAAGGCCGGGCACTTCCGCGAGGACCTCTTCTACCGACTGAGCGTCGTGACCATCGTTGTGCCTCCCCTGCGGACGAGGCGGGAGGACATTCCTCTCCTCGCCGAGGGGTTGCTGCGGCGCATCCAGGCGCGGCGCGCGCTCGCGCCGCGGCGGCTGTCGGCGGCGGCATTGGGCGCTCTGGGGGAGCATGACTGGCCGGGCAACGTCCGGGAGCTGGAGAACACGCTCGAGCGCGCGCTGCTGCTGGCACAGGGCGAGGAGATCGAACCCGAGGACCTCGACCTCGCGGCGCGGCCTCAGTTGGAGGCCGACGGCGGGGTGCCGGGCGAGGCGCTCACGCTTGCGGCGGCGGAAACGCAGCAGATCATCCGCGTGCTCGAGATCACCGGCGGCCGCCTCGGCCAGACCGCCACGCTGCTCGGAATCGACCGCAAGACGCTCTGGCGCAAGATCAAAGGGTTTCACATTCGTTAACCCCGCCGCGTGCGGCAGTTGGGGCAAAACGCCACAAGATGGGGTGATCTGGCCCTGAAAGGCGCGTGGGCGCGCTCCGTCATTTTGTATCTTGTGAACGAGTTAACAAGGTACAAGCTTCTTGGCACGGAGAATGCTTGACGATCGATCGTGACCCACAGCGGCAAGTGGTCCCCCCCGATCACGGGACGGTGCCTCCGGCACCTCCCGCGGCGGCGCACGCCTGACGATCCGTCGTCGGGCCGCAGGGGGGCCTCGACCAGGCAGCCAATCGCGGAGGCGCCATGACGGACCCGGCACCGGCCGCCCTGCGCTCGAAGGAGGCGGAGCTGCGCGCCGCCTTCTGGGACCAGGTCGCGACCTTTCCCAACGGCTTCAAGATCCGAGACTGCATCCAGTGCGGCACGTGCACGGGCTCCTGCCCGGTCGCCCACGCGATGGACATCACACCCAGGGAGATCGTGGCGCTGTTCCGCGCAGGGTTCCTCGAGGATATCCTGCGGAGCCGCTCGATCTGGATCTGCGCCTCGTGCTACGCGTGCACGGTGCGCTGCCCCCAGGGCATCCGGGTCACCGACAGCGTGTACGCGCTCAAGCGGCTGGCCGCCGAGAAGGGGATCTTCCCGAAGACCTTTCCCGCCCACGCCCTTTCCGAAGCGTTCGTCGGCAACATCCACTCCTTCGGCCGTAACTGGGAGCTCTGGTTCGGCCTCAAGTACTACCTGTCGACGAATCCGGCCGGCCTGCTCTCGCCCAACATCCAGAAGTTTGCCATTCGGATGCTGAAGCGGAAGCGGCTCGGCCTGAAGCCGGCGCGGATTCACGGGATGAAAGAGGTGAGGGCCATCATCAAGAAGGCGCAGTCCATGGGAGGCCTGTGATGGAGTACGCCTACTACCCCGGGTGCAGCCTCGAAGCGACGGGGCGGCCGTACGACGTCTCGCTGCGCCTCGTCTTCCAGCGGCTAGGGATCGGCCTCAAGGAGATCGAGGACTGGAACTGTTGCGGCGCCACGTCGTACATCTCGATGAACAAGCTGACCGCCTACTCCCTCACCGCCCGCAACCTGGCGTACGCCGAGCGCATGGGGCTCGACGTCTGCGCCCCGTGCAGCTCGTGCTTCACGATCCTCTCCAAGGTCAACCGCCACATGCGATGGGGTGAGGAGCACAAGGCCCACATCAACGAGGTGCTGGCGGCGGCAGGTCTCTCGTACTCGGCCGGCCTCGAGGTTCTCCACCCGCTCGGCATCCTGGTGGACTTCTACGGGATCGAGCGCATCCAGGAGCGCGTGGTCTGCAAGCTCGACGGGCTCAAGGTCGCCCCGTACTACGGCTGCCAGATCGTCCGCCCCCAGGGCCGTTTCGACGACAGGGAGGACCCGCAACAGCTCGACAACCTCTTCAGCGCCGTCGGCGCCCAGGTCGTTCCATTCCCGGTCAAGGTCCGCTGCTGCGGCGGGATGCTCATGACCAGCTACGAGGAGGTGGCTTTAAAGCTGAACCGCGACATCCTGAGCGCCGCGCAGTTCGCCGGCGCGGACGTGATCGTCACGACCTGCCCGCTGTGCCAGATCAACCTCGAGGCGTACCAGGACCGCATCAACAAGGTGCACGGCACCGAGTTCCGCATCCCGGTCGTCTACTTCACGCAGCTCCTCGGGCTCGCCCTCGGGCTGTCGCCCGAGGAGCTGAAGCTCGACGAGATGGTGGTGCCGCTGCCGAGCGCCGATCGGCGGCAAAGCGAGGTGCACGCATGAGCGACGGCCATCCCTCCGGCAACGGCACGCGCATTGGCGTCTACGTCTGCCACTGCGGCACCAACATCTCCAAGACGGTCGACGTCGCCGAGGTCGCGGCTGCCGCGGCGAGACAGCCCGGCGTGGCGGTCGCGAGGCACTACCGCTTCATGTGCTCCGATCCCGGCCAGGAGCTGATCCAGAAGGACATCCGCGAGCAGGGTCTCAATCGGGTCGTCGTGGCGGCGTGCAGCCCGCTGATGCACGAGCCGACGTTCCGCAAGGCGGTGGAGCGCGCCGGCCTCAACCGCTACCTGTTCCACATGGCGAATATCCGCGAGCAGGTCTCGTGGGTCACCGTGGATCCGGTCGCCGCGACGGGCAAGGCCACGGCGCTGGTCAGCGCGGCGGTGCGCCGGGTGGCCCTCCAGCAACCGCTCGAGATCCGGAGGGTGGAGATCAAGCGCCGCGCGCTGGTCGTCGGCGGCGGGATCGCCGGGATCGAGGCGGCCCTTCAGATGGCCGATGCCGGGTTCGAGGTCGTGCTGGTCGAGCGCGAGCCCTCGATCGGGGGCCACATGGCCAACTTCGACAAGACCTTTCCGACACTCGACTGCGCCGCCTGCATCCTCACCCCGAAAATGGTCGCGGTCGCCCAGCACCCCAACATCCGTCTGCTCACCTACACGGAGGTCGACGCGGTGGAAGGGTTCGTCGGAAACTTCAAGGTCACGATGCGCCGCAAGCCGCGCTTCGTGGACGTCTCCAAGTGCAACGGATGCGGCACCTGCTACGAGGCGTGCCCCTCGCGCCCGTACCCGACCCGCCGCCGCATGATCCTCGCCGGCCGGGTCTACAAGGAAGGCACGCCCCGCCTCCTGGCTGCGGCCGACAAGCACGTCCACCGCGTGAGCCGGACGGGTGTCCCCGAGAGTGGAGGCGCTTCCTGATGAGCCAGAACATCCCAATGCCGGAACGGGTAGACCAGATCGTCGCCTCGTACCAGGCGAGGTCCACGGCGCTCATCATGGTCCTGCAGGAGGTCCAGCAGGAGTACTCGTACCTGCCGCCGGAGGCGCTGCAGCGGATCAGCGAGAGGATGGACCTCGCCCTGTCGCAGATCTACGGCGTGGCGACGTTTTACAAGGCTTTCAGCCTGGAGCCGCGCGGCAAGCACCTGGTGTCGGTCTGCACCGGCACCGCGTGCCACGTGCGCAACTCGCAGAGCATCCTGGAGAGGCTCGAGCGCGACCTGCACGTCGAGCGGGGGCACACCTCGGCTGACCGCGAGGTCACCCTCGAGACCGTCAACTGCGTCGGCGCGTGCGCGCTCGGGCCGGTGGTGCTGGTCGACGGCAAGCACTACGGCCATCTCACCGTGGGCGAGGTCGAGAAGCTCGTCGAGGTGATCAGGCGGTGTCCGTGCTCGGTGCAGCACTAGGTTGATCCGTGGTTTTCAGCGGCCCGAGGAGGAGAGGATGAGGCCGATTGCGAGTCCGAAGGAGCTCAACGACCTGAGGAGCCGTTTGAGGGCCGCCAACGACCCCAACCACACCTGGGTCCAGCTCTGCGCCGGCACGGGGTGCCTCGCGTGCGGTTGCGAGCCCGTGGCCGCCGCATTCCGTCAGAAGATCCACGACGAGGGGCTGGAAGGGGTCGTCCACCTCAAGCTCACGGGCTGCCACGGGTTCTGCGAACGCGGCCCGCTCGCGGTGATCCAGCCGCAGGGCATCTTCTACCAGCGGATCAGCCCGGACGACGTCGAGGCCATCGTCGATCAGACGGTCAAGCACGGCAGGGTGTTGACCAAGCTCCTCTACCGCGACCCTGCCACCAAGACCCGGATCGAGAAAGCCGAGGACATCCCCTTCTACAAGAAGCAGGTCCGTCTGGTCCTGCGCAGCAACGGCCACATCGACCCCACGTCGATCGAGGACTACATCGCGTTCGGCGGCTACGCGGCGCTCGCCAAGGCGCTGACGACCATGCAGCCGGAGCGGATCGTCGATGAGATCAAGAGGTCCAGGCTGCGGGGCCGCGGCGGCGGCGGGTTCCCGACCGGGGTCAAGTGGGACACGTGCCGCAGGGCCCAGGAGGAGCCCAAGTACGTCATTTGCAACGCCGACGAGGGGGATCCGGGCGCCTTCATGGACCGTTCGGTGCTCGAGGGGAACCCCCACTCGGTGATCGAGGGGATGATCATCGGCGCGTACGCCATCGGATCCCACGAGGGATATGTCTACGTCCGCCACGAGTACCCGCTCGCGGTCAAACACCTGTCGATAGCCCTCGACCAGGCGCGCGAACTCGGGCTCCTCGGCCCCAACATCCTCGGATCGGGGTTCGCGTTCGACATCGGGGTGAGCCGGGGCGGCGGGGCGTTCGTCTGCGGCGAGTCCACCGCCCTGATGGCCTCGCTCGAAGGCAAGGTTGGCGAGCCGCGCGCCAAGTACGTGCACACCGTCGAGCACGGCCTCTGGGACAAGCCCTCGAACCTCAACAACGTCGAGACCTGGGCGAACGTCCCTCTCGTCATCGAGCACGGCGCCGACTGGTTCGCCTCCATCGGCACCGAGGGCTCAAAGGGCACCAAGGTGTTCGCGCTGACCGGCAAGATCTGCAACACCGGCCTGGTGGAAGTGCCGATGGGCATCACGTTGCGGGAGATCCTGCACGACATCGGCGGCGGCGTTCCGGGGAAGAAGAAGTTCAAGGCGGTTCAGACCGGCGGGCCGTCGGGCGGGACGCTCATCGTGGAGACCCGTGACGCGAAGATCATGCGCTCGATGGAGGATGCCGGCGAGATCGCCCCGGGCGACACGGTGACCAGCCTGCTCGATCTGCCGGTCGACTTCGACGAGCTGACGAGGGCCGGGTCGATGATGGGCTCCGGCGGCATGATCGTCATGGACCAGGACTCCTGCATGGTGGACGTGGCGAGGTACTTCATCCACTTCCTGATCGAGGAGTCGTGTGGGAAGTGCTTGCCGTGCCGCGAGGGTCTGCGGAAGCTCCACGAGATCCTCGAGCGCATCACCAAGGGCGGGGGCGTGCCCGAGGACATCCTGACGCTGCAGGAGATCTCCGAAACCCTGATCGACACCAGCCTGTGCCAGCTCGGCGGCAGCGCTCCCAACCCGGTGCTCTCAACCCTGCGGTACTTCCGCGACGAGTACGACGCCCACATCAGAGACAAGCGCTGCCCGGCCGGTGTGTGCAAGGAACTCGTCGGCTACGCGATCACCGAGGACTGCGTCGGTGACGCGAAGTGCTCCAAGGTGTGTCCGAGCGGTGCCATCACCGGTGGGCCGCGAGCCCTCCAGGTGATCGATCAGTCCAAGTGCATCCAGTGCGACGCCTGCTACCAGGTGTGCACGTTCAACGCCATCGTTCGGGTCAGGCGCGACCGGGCCGGCGACGTGCAGACAACCGCCCGAAGAACGTGGAAGCCGGTCAAGGAGCGCACCCAGGCCGAGGCCCGGGCCTAGGAGGAGCGATGCCAAAGGTCAACGTCACGGTCGATGGCCGGCCGATCACGGTGGACGAGGGCTCGTATGTGCTCCAGGCCGCCGAGGCTCTGGGCATCGACATCCCGACCCTGTGCTTCTTCAAGTACGTCAAGCCGTACGCAGCCTGCCGCATCTGCGTCGTGGAGGCCAAGGACAGGCGCGGGCGCGCGCGGATCGTCACGGCGTGCAACTATCCCGCTTCCGAGGGCATCGAGATCCTGACCCGCACTCCGCGGGTCATGGCCGCCCGGCGGCTCAACCTGGAGATGCTGATGAGCCGGTGCGCGCCGATGCCGGTGCTCACCGATCTGGCCCGCAAGCTCGGCGTCGACAAACCGCGCTGGGGAACCGGAACGGATACGTGCATCCTGTGCGGCCTGTGCGTCCGGGTGTGCGACGAGATCGTCGGCGCGCAGGCGATCGGTTTCGCGTCGCGGGGCATTGACCGCTTCGTGACCACGCCGTTCGAGGTCGACTCGGACGCGTGCATCCTGTGCGGGGCGTGCGCCGCGCTCTGCCCCACGGGGCACATTCGGATGGAGGAGGCGGGCGGCCGTGAGGTGGTCCACTCCGAGATCACGCTCGGGCCCAACGCCGCGATCTCGGTCCCCTTCAGGCAGGCGGTGCCCAACACGCCGCGCATCGACCCGGAGTTCTGCGTCCACTTCCGCACGGGCGGCTGCAAGGTGTGCGCCGCGGTCTGCCCGAAGGAGTGCATCAGCCACGACGACATTGAGCGCTTCGAAGATCTCGAGGTCGGGACCGTCGTGCTCGCGACCGGGTATCAGGACTTCGATCCGACGCCCTTCAAGCAGTACGGCTACGGCCGCCTCCCCAACGTCATCACCTCGATGGAGTTCGAGCGCATGAACAACGCCGCGGGCTCGACCGGCGGCAAGATCCTCCTGGAGAACGGCAAGGAGCCGAGGGCGATCGCCATCCTGCACTGCATCGGCAGCCGCGACGAGAACGCCCACCCCTACTGCAGCCGTGTCTGCTGCATGTACGCGCTCAAGTTCGCTCACCTCGTCAAGGAGAAGACGAGCGCCGAGGTATACGAGCTCTACATCGACCTGCGGGCGTTCGGGAAGGGATACGAGGAGTTCTTCCATCGCATCCTTGAAGAGGGCGTCAATGTGATCCGAGGGAAGGGGGCCGAGATCGTGTCCGCGGGCCGCGATTGCCAGGAGGGCTCGCTCATCGTCAGGTGCGAGGACACGCTGGTCGCCAAGTTCCGCGAGATCCCGGTCGACATGGTCGTGCTGTGCACCGCGCTGGAGGCCAACCGCGACGCCAAGGACGTGGCGCGGCGGTTCGGGATCTCGGTGGGGGCCGACGGCTGGTTCATCGAGCGGCACCCGAAGCTGGGCCCGGTCTCGACCACGACGGACGGCGTCTTCCTCGCCGGCGTGTGCCAGTCGGCGAAGGACATCCCGGACTCGGTGGCGCAGGGCAGCGGCGCCGCGGCCCAGGCGATGTCGCTCATGATCCGCGGCGAGGTCGAGATGGACGGCGCCTACGCCGTCATCGACGACGAGGTTTGCAGCGGCTGCCGGCTGTGCAACGACCTCTGCCCGTACGGCGCCATCGGCTTCGACGAGACGAAGAAGACCAGCAGCGTCAACCCGGCCCTCTGCAAGGCGTGCGGCACATGCGCGGCGGGTTGCCCATCCGGGGCGATCCGCGCGCTGCACTTCGCCGACGAGCAGATCTACGCCGAGATCGAGGGGATCCTGTCATGAGCTTCGAGCCGAACCTCGTGGGCTTTCTCTGCAACTGGTGCTCGTACACCGGGGCCGATCTGGCGGGGACGGCGCGCGTCAAGTACCCGCCCAACCTCAAGGTGATCCGCGTGATGTGCTCGGGGCGCGTGGATCCCAACTTCATCCTCGACGCCCTGGCGCGCGGGGCGGACGGCGTGCTCGTGTGCGGCTGCCACCCCGGCGACTGCCACTACGTCGAGGGCAACTACAAGTGCCAGCGCCGCCTGCCGATCACCCGCATGCTCGTGAGCGAGATGGGCATCGACCCGCGCCGGGTCCGCCTCGAGTGGGTCTCCGCCTCCGAGGGCGTGCGCTTCGGGCAGGTGGTGAGCGAGTTCACCGAGGAGATCCGATCGATGGGACCGCTCACCCTGCAGGAATGGGCTTTCGACCCGGCGGCGGCGGACGCGCAAACGGAGCACCAGCGAGGTGACCATGCCTAAGCCCAAGCTCGGACTGTACTGGGCCGCCTCCTGCGGCGGGTGCGAGATCGCCGTCCTCGACACCGAGCTGAAGGTGCTCGAGATCGCCGACTTCTTCGACATCGTCTTCTGGCCGTGCGCGATGGACTTCAAGTACGAGGACGTGCGCGCCCTCGCCGACGGCGAGATCACGCTGACGCTTTTCAACGGCGCGATCCGCAGCTCGGAGAACTACGAGATGGCCAAGCTGATGCGCGCCAAATCCAATGTTCTCTGCGCGTTCGGCTCGTGCGCCGCCGACGGGTGCATCCCGGGCCTCGCCAACTTCACGTCCCTCGAGGCGATCGAGCGTTACGTCTACGACGACTCTCCCTCGACGGTGAACCCGGAGCACATCCGGCCGCAACCCGTCTGGGACGTTCCCGAAGGGACGCTCCGGCTGCCGCAGCTGTGGAACACCGTCCGCACCCTGCCGCAGGTGGTGGACGTCGACTACATCATCCCCGGTTGCCCGCCGCAACCCGACCAGATCAAGACCGTGGTCGATGCTGTCGTGGACATCCTGTCAAACGGCAAGCCGCTGCCTCCGAAAGGGACGGTCCTCGGGGCGGACCCCCGAGCCTGCTGCGAGGAGTGCCCGCGCAAGCGCGACGTGAAGAAGATCCGTGCCTTCGTCCGGCCCCACGAGGTGGTCCCCGACCCCGAGATCTGCCTGCTCGAGCAGGGCCTCATCTGCATGGGCCCGGCCACGCGCGGCGGCTGCGGCGCCAAGTGCGTGAAAGCCGGCGTGCCGTGCCGCGGCTGCTACGGCCCGCCGGCCGGCGTGCACGACCAGGGCGCGAAGATGGCCTCCGCGATCGGCGGGGTGATCGACTCGACGGATCCCGAAGAGATCGAGCGGATCATCGCAGGGATCCCCGACCTCGTCGGCACGTTCTACCGGTTCAGTCTCCCCGGTTCGACGCTGCGCAGAAGGCAGGTGTGACCATGAGGTCCATCACCATCGATCCGATCACCCGCCTCGAAGGCCACGGCAAGGTCCACCTCTTCCTCGACGACGACGGCTGCCTCGCCAACGCCTACTTTCAGGTCCCCGAGCTGCGCGGTTTCGAGGTGTTCTGCCGCAACCGGCCGGTCGAGGAAATGCCGCGCATCACCACACGCATCTGCGGCGTCTGCCCCGAGGCGCACCACATGGCCTCCGTGAAGGCGGCCGACGCCGTCTACGGTGTCACCCCGCCGCCCGCCGCCCGCAAGCTGCGCGAGCTCCTCTACGATGGCTTCTTCGCGGGCGACCACACCACGCACTTCTTCGCGCTCGGAGGCCCGGACTTCGTCCTCGGGCCCGATGCGCCCAAGGCGGAGCGCAACATCCTCGGCGTGGTGGCGAAGGTGGGCCTCGAGCTCGGCGCGGAGGTGATTCGGCAGCGCGCGCGCGGCCAGAGGGTGGTGCAGATCATCGGCGGCAAGGCGCTGCACCCGGTGACCGCGCTGCCCGGCGGGATGGCCAAGCGGGTCACGAAGGAGGAGCAGCAGGAGCTGATCGAAATCGGCCGCGAGATGGTGGAGTTCGCGAAGATCGCGATCAAGGTGTTCGACGACGTCGTGCTGGCCAACCCCGCGTACGTCGACCTCATCCTCTCCGAGGCGTTCTCGCACCGAACCTACTCGATCGGCCTCGTGGATGCGGACGGTCGCGTCAACTTCTACGACGGCACGGTGCGGGTCACGACCCCCGAGGGGAAGGAGCTCTGCCGCTATCACCCGAGCGAGTACCTCGACCACATCGCCGAGGCGGTGATGCCGTTCTCCTACCTCAAGTACCCCTACCTGAAGGAGGTCGGGTGGAAAGGGCTGGTGGACGGCGCCGACTCGGGGGTGTACCGCGCCACGCCGATGAGCCGCCTCAACGTCTCGAGCGGAATGGCGACCCCGCTGGCCCAGGCCGAGTACGAGCGCCTCTACTCCACCCTGACCGGGGACGCGAGCGGCTCCAAGCCGGTCCACGCGACGCTGGCGATTCACTGGGCCCGCATCGTCGAGCTGGTGTTCGCCTGCGAGGCCACGTACCGCCTCGCGCAGGACGACGAGATCACCTCCGACGAGATCCGCACGCTCCCGACCGGGATCGTCGGAGAAGGTGTGGGGACGGTCGAGGCGCCCCGCGGCCTGCTCACCCACCACTACAAGACCGACGAGCGAGGTTTCATCACCGAAGGCAACCTCATCGTCGGCACGACCAACAACAACGCCGCCATCTCGATGTCGATCAAGAAAGCGGCGCAGTCGCTGATCACCGGCGGGCACGAGGTGCGCGAGGCCTCGCTCAACATGATCGAGATGGCGTTCCGCGCCTACGACCCGTGCTTCGGCTGCGCGACCCACGCGGCGCTCGGCCGGATGCCGCTGCAGATCGAGGTTCGTGAACCGGATGGCCGCGTGCGCGAGACCATCCGCAGGTTCTGCTGAGGACCGATGGCCTCGCCGGATGCCCTCGTGCTCGGCCTCGGCAACGACCTCGTCGCTGACGACGGCTTTGGGCCGGTCGTGGCGCGCGAGTGCGAGCGCGACCTTCGCCTCCGTTCCGATGTCGCGGTGGAGGAGGCAGCGGCGGCCGGTCTCCGCCTCCTCGACGTGCTCGCCGGGTTCCGGCGCGTGCTGATCCTCGACGTCGTGCAGACGGGTCGGGTCCCGCCCGGCACGCTCCTCGACTGGCCTCTCCCGTCCTCTGCCGCGGGCTGGACGCTCGGCGGGTCGCACCAGTGCGACTTGCTGACCGCTCTGGCCCTCGGGCGGGCCCTCGGTTTTGACCTGCCCGAGGAGGTTTCGCTGCTCGTCGCCGAGGCCTCGGATCTGCAGACGATCCGGGAGGAGCTGAGCCCGGAGGTGGCGGCCGCCGTCCCGCGCGCGCGAGCGCTGGTCGCCAACTGGCTCGATCGCACCGGAGCGTTCGCCGGTGCTGGGGGGAGGAACCATGAAGAAGCCAGAACCCTGTCCTGAGTGCCACGGCAAGGGTTGGCTCGAGCTGGCCTGTGGCAAGACCGACGAAGCGCAATTGTGCGGGCTGTGCAACGGGTCGGGAAGCACGCCCACGGGCAGGACCTGCACCGGCTGCGGCGGGACCGGTCGCATCGAGGTCCGGACCGTCGAACGGCAGAAGTGCCTGAAGTGCATGGGCTCGGGCCGCTTCCCGATCGCCGAGGACCTGTAGGCGCCGCCGTCGGCGCGCGCGCCGGCTCAAGGGGATCGCGGCGAGTTCTTGCGACGGGTGCGGTACCATGCGGCGACGCCCCGGGAGGCCCCCATGCCAAATCGGTTTCGCGCTGCAGTGGTCGCAGCCCTCCTCCTGTTTCTTGTCGTCGCTGCAGCTCCGTCGTCGGCTCAAGAGCAGCCCGCTCCAGCCGCGCCGGCGGTCGCTGCACCGTCGCCGACGCCGGCCGTCGGCGCGCCACCCTCCGTACCGGTAGTGCGCGTGACCGATGAGATGCGCGCCCACCAGCGCATCGTGGATACGCTCTACTTCGCTGGCGCCGCCTACGGGTTCGTGGTGCTCCTCGCGGTGCTGGCGCTCGGGATCTCGCGCCGGCTGCGCGACCTCGCCGCTCGCGTGACGAGGCAGCCATTCCTCACGGCCATGGTGTTCTGGGCGCTGCTGACGGTGGTCACGACCGCGCTCTCCATGCCGCTCGACTACTACTCGGACTTCGTCGTCCCGCACCGCTTCGGCCTTTCGGATCAGGGGCTGGGCGGGTGGCTGTGGGATCAGGCGAAGGGGATGCTGCTGGGGATCGTCATCGGAGCGCCGCTGGTGGCCTTCGCGCTCGCGGGCGTTCGACGCGTGAAGCGGTGGTGGCTCGCACTGTGGCTGGGAAGCGTGCCGGTCATGGTCTTCCTGATCCTGATCGGCCCGGTCGTGCTCGACCCGGTGTTCAACACCTTCAAGCCGCTCGAGGACCAGAAGCTGAAGACCGAGCTCCTCGACCTCGCCTCCAGGGCGGGGATCTCCGGAGGGCGCGTCTACCAGGTGGACAAGTCGAAGCAGACGAAGACGATGAACGCCTACGTCAACGGTCTCGGCCCGACCAAGCGCATCGTGATGTGGGACACGATCATCGCCAAGATGGACCACGACGAACTGCGCTTCGTGATGGCCCACGAGATGGGGCACTACGTCCTGCACCACATCTGGAAGGGGCTGGCGTTCGGGTTGGCGATGCTGCTCGTCGCGTTCTGGCTGGCGCAGCAACTCGTGGACCGGGCGACCCGCCGGTGGGGCCGAGCGTGGGGGTTCGAGGTCGCCCACGACCCGGCGGCGGTGCCGCTTCTCCTGCTCGTCATCAGTGTGTTCTTCTTCGTCGCGAGCCCGGTGATGGCCGGCGTCTCGCGGTACTTCGAGCACCAGGCCGACACGTTCTCCCTCGAGCTGACGCACCTCAACGACGCCGGAGCGCGGGCGTTCGTGAAGTTCGCGGAGGACTCGAAGGTGCTGCCGGACCCGCCGGCGTTCATCCGGTTCTGGCGCTACTCACATCCGACGCTCGCCGAGCGGATCGTCTACTGCACCACCTACAAGCCGTGGGAGAAGGGCGAACCCAACCGCGCCTGGCACGCGGGCGTGGCTCGCTGAGCCGGGGCCGGACCGGACGTCACTGCTTCGGTGTCGGGAGAACGAGCGCCCTCACTCCTTGACGGTCCCCTGATCGGCCGGGTGCCAGAGGTTCTTGTCCTGCAGGAACTGCTCGGCGGCCGCGATGCCGGTGCGGAACTCGTCCCACAGCTCGGGGGTGACCGTCACACCCTTCTTGGTTGGGGCCAGCTCGCCGTTGGCGTCTGTGTAGAAAAGGCGGATGTCGATGTAGGTCTTGCCCTTGAAAACCGACAAAGAGACGCGGACCGTCTCCTCGGCGTTGCGCTTGAACTCGTGTAGTACCGTACGGTCATCAGGCATCGGTTGCCTCCCAGAAGCGGGGAGTCTAGCAGGGAAGGCAACTCGGGAGGAAAGCATGGGTGAGAACCGGAGCAACGCGGCGGTGATTTCGCCCGGAGCAGTGACCGCGCCGCCGGTGAAGCGCGCTCGGGGCGCGCGCATGGGCGTCCTGATCGGGCCCGAGCAGGGCGCGCCCAACTTCATCACCCGTCGCTTCCTGCTGGCGCCGGGCGCGCGCATCCCGGCGCACCTGCACCCCGCGATCGAGCACGAGCAGGTGATGGTGCGGGGCGAGATGGTGCTCGGCACCGACGGCGAGGTCCGGACGGTGCGCGCCGGCGACGCGATGTACCTCCCCGCCGGGTGCGCGCACTGGTACGAGAACCGGACGGCCGAGGAGGTCGAGTTCCTCTGCATCATCCCGAACACCCCGGGCTACGACACCGAGTGGCTCGAAGAGCCGCCGGAGGGGGCGTTCCCGGGGTAACGGGCAGGCTGAGGTGCCGCATCGAGCGCGCGGCAATTCTGCGGGGACGAGTGCCCGGCGGTGCGCGGCAACCTACCGGATCGGTTCGAAGATGCCGAGGCTGCGGTTCTTCTTGACGTTGTTCCACGGGAAGAAGCGGCCGTTCATCGCGAGGTACACACCGTGGGGCAGGCACTGCGCGAGGGAGATCGCGCTCCCGAGGTTGAACAGCCCGTCGGATGAGTGGAACGCGTAGGGGATCATCGCACCGGTCAGCACGATGGTCTTGTCCTGGACGCCCTCGCCGAGGACCTTGGCCGTGTCTTCCATGGTGTCGGTGCCGTGGGTGATGACGATGCGCTCCTCGTGAGCGCGGCGACAATTGTCGAGGATGAGATGGCGGTCGGAGTCCGTCATCTCGAGCGAGTCGACCATCATCAGGGTGCGGACCTTGACGTCCGCGCGGCAGCGGCCGAGGCGGAGCATCTCGTTGAGGTGGGTGTCCTTGAAGTACAGCTTGCCGTGGATCTCGTCGTACTCCTTGTCGAACGTCCCCCCGGTGATGAACAGCCTGATGCTCATGCCCCCTCCGCCTGAGCGCCAAGCTTAGTCGAGATCGCCCGCGCGCGCACTGCGGTGTTGCAGGAGTGCAGGGGAGCAGAGGAGCAGAGGAGCAGAGGAGCGAGAGACGAGACAATCGGTGCCTCGTCGTTCTCCTCTGCCCCTCTGCTCTTCAGCTCCTCTGCTTGTTTCTTCGGATCCCGGCCTCCGCCTTACTCCGTCTTCGTGACTTGGCGGACCACGTCGAGGACGGAACCGTCGTCGGCCTTGACGATCTCCACGGTCTCGCCGGTGAGATCGGGCTCGGGCATGAGCGGCCCGAGCTCCTTCGCCTTCGCCATCGCCTTGGCCGCGAGCGCCTCCATCGAGATCAGGCTGATGCCGGCCTTGCCCGCGTTTTCTCTCAGGGCCGCGAGGTACGGCGAGTTCGACGCCGGGTTGACGACCGCGTCCTCCTCGGTGATCACGAGGTCCACCAGCTCGCCCGGCATGGTGACCGTGTTGACGCGCTCCCGGATCGAGGGGTAGCTCTGACCGCGGCGCTTGGAGAAGCCGGCAAGCGTCGTGAAGATGATCGTGAGCTTGGAGCGCCCCACGTTGGGGCCACCGCCGATCCCGCCGACGAAGCGACCGTCGTATCCGGTCACGGTGTTCACGTTGAAGTCGGTGTCGACCTCGGCGCAGGAGAGCAGCGCGAAGTCGAGCAGAGGCGTGAGGGTCGCCTTGCAGGCGAGATTCGCGTAGATCGAGGATGTGGCCTCCTGGTGGCCGGGGTCGTTTCTCAGCGAGTCGAACACGAGGTCCGTGGGCTGGAAGCACTGCCCGTGCAGGATCAGGTCAACCGCGCCGCGGCGCAGCATCTCGACGTGGATCTGGGTGATCCCGCCGATCGTGAACGAGGCTACCAGACCGTTGGCGGCGAAGTGATCCGACAGGCGTTGCAGGATCGCAAGCGACGCACCGGAGCCGGATTGAAACGCGACGCCGTCGCGCAGGAGGCCCGAAGCGCCGAGAAGAGCCATCACGCGATCGGCGACCTTGAGGTTGCCACCGCTCATGATCCGGGCGAGGTCGAGAGTGCCGGACCCGATCCCCGCGCCGTCGCCCACGTTCTCGAACGGCACCACGAAGTCCACGTGCTCCATCGAGATCGAGCGCTGCCTCAGGAAGCGGTCGAACACGGTCCCGGCGCAGACGCACGAGTAATCGGCGTAGCGAACGTCCGCGTCGAACAGGCCCAACGGTCCGCACAGCTCCTCGCGCTTGCCGAGCACACCGGAAGCGTTTCCCCACGGGTCGGCCGCCGGCGCGGGGAAGATCGCCAGTCGCACCGGCTCGATCCCGAGCATGATGTCGCGCTGGCGGCCGCCGTGGGTGCAGCCGATGATCCGCACCGGCAAGAGCCCGCCGCCGGCCGCGGCCTTGGCCAACCCCCCGTACGGGTTGCCGTACACGTAGGCGACCGTTCCGTCCTTGACCGCCTCGACGAGGTAGTCGAGATCGCCGAAGTAGGCGTTCCCGATCAGCCTGACCCCCTTGAGGCCGCGCCGTTTCAGCTCTGCGACGACGGCGCGGAGGAAGCGGTCGCCGCCCGTGCGGTAGTAGTGCGGGAACGACAGGGCGTCGCCGTCGCGAAGGACGTCGAAGGCGCTCTCGAACGTCGTGACCTTGGAGGATCCGTCGAACGGGCGCCGCGGGGTGCGCGCCGCGTGCGTCGCCTCCTCCGGCATCTCGGCGAAACACCCCGCGAACGGACGCAGTTCCCGTCCGGCGATCCGGGTCGGGACCTGGCGGCCAAGGGCGTTCTTCGCCCAGTTCTCGAGACGCATGAGACACCTCCGGCCGGGGAGCGTAGAAGAAAATGAAAAGCTTCACAAGCGTTGATCCGGGCCAGCCTGGATTATTCGTGGGGGTTCGTCGCGAGAACGCGCAGCTGGCTGGCATGGTGGGCGCACGTAGGGGTGAGGAGCCGAGACGTATCCTCTGCGATACGTCGCAGGCTCCGAACCTCGAGTACGCCCGCCAGGCCGGCCAGATCCGCGTTCGCAGCAGAACCCTCATGAATAGTCCAGGCTAAACTCGGCGGTGGGAGGGAAGCCGATGCCGATCGTCTTGAGCCTGCTCCTCACCGCCGCGGGCGCCCTCGCCCCGCCGCCCGCGAGGACCGCCGCCCCGCTGCGGCTCCAGCGCTTGACCGTCGCCGTGCGGACGCGCGACCTGCTCCACGTCACGCTCCATGCGCCCGAATCGCCGGGCGCACCGGCCTCGGGGATGAGCGCGCAACGCCTGACGCTGGGCGCAGCGCGGATACCCCTCGCCGAGGCGGTCGACGTGACCTTCGGCGGCGGCGAGACACGCACGGACTTCGACGTCCGCCTCGCCGAGGTGACGGCGGACGTGCTGGCCGTCGACCCAAATCGTGCGCCGGTCCTGTGGGAGGGTGTCGGCGCCGGCGGCGCGGTTGTGCTGGCCATGGGCGGGACCCTCGACTTCGGCGATCCGGGCGAAGTGGAGGTCTCGCTCAAGGACTTGTATCGCGCCTACGTCACCCTGACGGACTTCACCGTGATGCCCGGCCTGGCCGCCGTGACTGTTCGCGGCCTGCTCGGCCTCTACAACCCGTTTGGGTTCGAGGTGGCCGCCACGAAGATCGAGCTCAAGGTGACGGCGGGCGCCACCACCGTGCTCACGGTGCAACGGCCCGGCTTCAGGTTGCGGGCGCAACAACAGAGCGACGTGCTGCTGGACCAGGACGTGCCTCTCGCTGACGCGGCCGAAGGCGTGGCGGCGTTCATGAAGGGGGAGCCCGCGATGCTTCAGGGAGCGCTGGTTCTGCGCACGCCGCAGGGCGACCGCGTCATCCCGCTCCATATGAGCGTCGCGCGTTAGCAAAGGCGCTGACCAACCGGGCAGAGGAGCAAAGAACTGTTCGAAGGTTCGCACGTTCGAAGGTTCGCAGGTTCAAAGACCAAGGAACTGGAAATTCGGGAACGCCGCGGGGAGCAGGGAGTTGCCTTTGTCCAAGGCGAACCTTCGAACCTTCGAACCTTCGAACTGTCCTTTCCCCTCTGCCCCTCTGCTCCCCGGCTCCTCTGCTCGGTGGGCTTGGCAGGGCTGGCTCACGTCGGAGAGAGCCTCCGGACCGCAGCGAGGACGAGGCGCGCACCTTCCTCGACGTCCGCCGCCGTCGTGAAGCGGCCTACGGAGAAGCGCACGGTGGCGCGGGCGGTGGCCGCGTCGACGCCCATCGCGGTGAGCACCGCCGAAGGGTGCACCGCGCCGGTGTGGCACGCGGCGCCGGGCGAAGCGGCGACCTGGTCGGCGATCTCGTCGAGCAGGGCGTTGGCGTCGAGACCGGGGAACGCCACGCTGGCCGTGTTGGGCAAACGTCGCTCGGGGTGACCGTGGCGGACCAGGGTGGGGATGCCCGCCGCAAGCCTCCTCTCGAGGTCGTCGCGCAGAGAGGTGAGGCGGGGGGCCTCCGCGGCGAGTTCCTTCCGAACAATCTCGCACGCGGCGCCGAGGCCGGCGATCCCGGGGACGTTCTCGGTCCCGGCGCGCAGGCCGCGCTCGTGGCCCGCGCCGTGGACAAGCGGCTCGAGCGTCGTCCCCCGGCGCAGGAACAGTGCGCCGATACCCTTGGGCGCGTAAAGCTTGTGCCCTGCGACCGTCAGCATGTCGACGCCGAGCGCGCCAGCGTCCACCGGGACCTTCCCCACCGCCTGCGCGGCGTCGGTGTGGAGCAGCACGCCGCGGCGGCGGCAGGCCGCCGCGATCTCGGCGACCGGCTCGAGGGTGCCGACCTCGTTGTTGGCGAGCATGACGGAGACGAGGACGGTGTCCGGCGCGAGGGCCCGAACGACCTCGTCCGGGTCGACGAAGCCGCACCGGTCCACGCCCACGACGGTGAGGCGGAGACGCCCTTGGCGCTCGAGCGCCCGCGCCGTCGAGATCACGGCGGGGTGTTCGACGGCCGTCGTCACGACGTGGCCACCTCCCGCCGGAGGCAGCACGCCTCGGATCGCCCAGTTGTCGGACTCGGAGCCTCCGCTCGTGAAGACGATCTCGTCCGCCAAGGCGCCGAGACACGCCGCAACCTGAGTGCGGGCGCTCTCGACAAGGTCGCGAGCCAGGCGCCCGGCACGATGGCCGGATGACGGGTTCCCCCAACCGTCGCGAAGCGCACTCACGACAACCTCCGCCACGCGGGGATCGACCGGCGTCGTGGCGTTGTTGTCGAGGTAGATCGGGCCCTTTCGCTCGCTGGTCACGCCCTCATGGTACCCGTTGGGCCCTTCTCGATGGCAACGGGGGAGGTTGCGGGGTACACTCGGCCGGATGGCGCCCCCCTCCCTGTGGATCTACCGCGTTGCGATGGCGGTGTCGCTTCCGGTCGTCGCGCCGTACCTGCTCCTCGCCGATCGGCGGCGCGGCAAGCGGCGCCCGCCGTTGGCGCAGAGGCTCGGCTGGAAGCTGCCGGCGATCCCGACGGGGGGCGTCTGGGTCCAGGCCGTCTCGGTCGGCGAGGTGGCCGTCGCGCGGCCGTTGCTCGCCGAGTTGCGGCGCCGGCACCCCGGACTGCCCCTGGTGCTGTCGGCGACCACGGCGACCGGACTCGCGATGGCGAGCGGCGCGCAGCTGGCCGACGTCACGCTCCCTTTCCCCGTCGATCTTCCCGGCCCGGTGCGGCGCCTGATGGACGCCGCGAAGCCGAGGCTCGTCGTGCTCGTCGAGACCGAGCTGTGGCCGGAGCTGTTGGCGGCATGCGGGTCGCGCGGGATCCCCGTGGCCCTCGTCAACGCCCGGGTGTCCGACAAGTCGTTCCGCGGCTACCGCGCGGTGCGGGCGCTGCTGCGTCCGCTGCTCGCGCCGGTCGCCCTGGCGCTCGCCCAGGACGAACAGTCTGCGCGTCGCCTGGCCGTGATGGGCGTGCCCGGGGAGCGGATCAGGACGACGGGCAACGTCAAGTTCGACGCCACGGCGCCCGGCGCCCCGCCGAGGGTGACGGAGGAGTTCCGGCGGATCGCGGGCGGCCGGCGGGTGCTGGTCGCGGGCTCGACCATGCCCGGCGAGGACGAACAGGTTCTCGACGCGTTGTCGCGGCTCTCGGCGGACGCTAGGCCCTTCCTGCTACTGGCCCCGCGCCACCCCGAGCGGGCGCCGCAGGTGATGCAGCTCGCGGCCGAGCGGGGGTTCTCGGTCACCCGCCGCACGCTGCTGCGCGACGCCATCACCGGCTGCGATGTCGTGGTGCTCGACACCGTCGGCGAGCTCGCGGCGCTCTACCAACTCGGCAACGTCGCGTTCATTGGCGGTTCGCTCGTGCCGACCGGTGGCCACAACCCGATCGAGCCTGCGCGCTTCGCGGTTCCGGTGCTCACGGGGCCGAACGTGCGCAACTTCGCCCTCGTATACCGCACGTTCGTCGAAGCCGGCGCGGCCCGCGTCGTGCACTCGGGGGCCGACCTCACGCAGGCACTCGCCGGCTGGCTCGCGGACCCGGCCGGCGCGCGGAAGGCGGGGGAAGCCGGCCACCGGCTCCTGGCGGAGAACGCGGGAGCGACCGCGCGGATCGCGGACGCGCTGGAGCAGTTCCTGGCATGAAGCACTGGCCGCTGGCACTGCTCGGCCTCACCGACGTCATGGAGGGGCTCAACGCAATCGCCCACGCGGCGTACCGGCACGGCCTGCGGCGGGTGCACACCGCCTCCGTGCCGGTGATCTCGGTCGGCAACATCGCCTTCGGCGGCACCGGCAAGACGCCGCTCGTGGCGGCCCTCGCTCGCACCCTGCTCGCCGCCGGCGCCCGGCCCGCCATCCTCACCCGCGGGTACCGCCGGCGCGACAAGCAGCCGGTGCTGATCCGCAATGGTCAGGACGTCGGGTGGGAGCGAATCGGCGACGAGCCTGCGCTGCTCGCTCGCGCCCTGCCGGAAGTCCCGATCGCCGTCGATGCGGACCGGGTCCGCGGCGCCGCCACCGCCGTCCGGGAGACCGGCGCCACGCACCTCATTCTCGATGACGGGTTCCAGCACTGGTGCCTGGCGAGGGACCTGGACGTCGTCGTGGTCGAGGCGAGCGACCCCTTCGGAGCGCGGAAACCGCGCCGCGAGCACCCGGACGCCCTCGCCCGCGCTGACGCGATCGTGCTGAGCCGCGCGGCGAACCTCACCGAGGCTCGAGCGGCGATGGCGGTGCTCGGGGCCTACGCGCCCGAGGCGCTCTTCCTCGCGACGGCGCTCGCCGCCCGGGCCGTATTCCGGGACGGCGAGCGGTTGCCGCCCGAAGCCCTGAAGGGCGTGCCCGTGGTCGCGATGGCGGGGATCGCCTCGCCGGAAGGGTTTGTCAACACCCTCGGTGACATCGGCGCGCACGTCGTCGAGATGAGGTTCTTCCGCGATCACCACCGCTACGACCGGCGCGAGGTTGAGAGCGTGTTGGCCGAGGCGGACGCTGTGGGGGCGATCGTGGCGACCACCGGCAAGGACGCCGTCAAGCTGCCCCCCGACCTCCTCGCCCGGATCGCCTGGGTGGACGTGGATGCGGTGCCGGTAATGGGAAGCTTCGAGGAACTCCTATCGAAGGTTCTCTGAAAGCAGCCCTCCGCCACCCACCCTCGAGTTAACAGTTGACAGTTGACAGCAAACAACCAACGAGGACTCTTTTTGGCCTTCGTAGTCTGGGTGGGTGGGGGAACTGTCGACTGGGGGACCGGGTGGGCGGAAGCTGTCGACTGTCAACTGGGGGGCAGGGTGGGCGGAGGCTGTCGACTTTTTCTATAGGCCGGCGGCCATCGGTACACTAGGGTCGGCGGCGTGTACTGAAATAGGGCCAGTGACGAGGTCGAGGCTAGCCCGGGACAGAGGCCGGCTCGACCCGGGAGGATCAAAATGCCGACGGTAGGCGAACCGTCTTCCGGCCACCCACTGAAACGGTCTCCGGTCGCCCCATCGGTAGCGTTACTCGCCTTCCTGATCCTCGTGTACATTTTCGTAGACGTACTGCTTGTGCTGCCGGAGCTCCACGCGAAGCAGTCCGATTTCGGCGCCTTCTACTACCCGGCCGCGCGTGCCGTGCTTGCGGGCCGGAGTCCCTACTCCGTTGGTGGGCTGATCTACCCTCCGCTCCTGCCGTTCGTCCTGGCGCCACTCGCCCTATTGCCGTCCGCCTGGGCACGACTCATCTGGTTCGCCCTGAGTCACCTCTTTGTCGTTGTGGCCGGCGTTCGCATGTGGCGGCCCCTGGGCGGAGGTTGGTGCGCGGCCTTGGCCATAGCAGGGGCGTGGGCGACAAGTGGGGCGCTGTTTGAGGACCTAGGCGAGGGCCAAGTCAACACGCTGCTCCTTCTTCTGGTTGTTATTGCCCTCTGGCCAAGGCCCAGCAGAGCGTGGCAGAGTCCGATGGCCCTGGGTGTCGCGACCGCGCTCAAGCTCTGGCCCGGTGTGGTGGTTCTTGGCGACGCGCTGCTCTGCCGCTGGCGAACCGTCGTGCGGGCATGCGGCGTGGCGCTGATCTTCATCTTGGTGCCGCGGTTGTTCGTTGCAGTCGTTCTTTCGGGGCCCACAGCCCCTCCGCGAGCCGACTTCTGGGCGGGGAGTCCGGGGGCCCTCAACGGATCGCTGCCAGGGGTTGCCCTGCGCCTCCTCGATTTCCCGAAGCGCGGAGCGCCGGTGCCAACACAATGGGTCGCAGCACACAGCGTTGAAACATTCAAACTGACCCGCCCGCAGGCCGTTCTTTCGCTGGGCGTGGCACTGGTGGTGTTTGGCGGCGGTGCGGCAGCGCTTGCGAGAACGAAGGGACTCGGCGGTCCAGGGTCGTCGGCGCCACTCTTGAGCGCCGCCTTCATTGCGTTGGCACTCGTGTCCGCGCCCGTGGTCTGGCCCCACTATCACGTCATGCAACTTCCAGGGGTCGCGATGCTCGGAGTGAGGTTCATCCGTCGCCGTTCCTGGACTTGGCTGTCTGTTCTTGGCGTTGCGACCCTCGCCTCCACGTGGCCCGCGGTGCTGATCAGGGGGCCATACCTTGCACACTTCGGTCTTGTCGTGACCCACCCGCTGCTCCTTTGGACACTCATTTTGCTGACGCCGGCAGGCGCTCTCGCCATTCTGTTTCTCCTGCTTGCGGAGTTGAACCGCCACGAAAGCGAGGAGGTCTGTTCATGGAGAACAAGTGTTTCGAAACCGGGAAGCACACGGCCGTGAATCGGCGCTTGGCACAAGGCGGTCGATGAGCAAGGCCGCGTCGCAGCGCCGAACGTGGGATGTCCAACACCCGTCATGAGCAGTTCGGTTGAGCGGAAGCCATGGCACTTCTGGGCTAGAATCGCAGCTGTGAATCCGCGCACCCGCCTGCACGACGTCATCGAGCGCTTCCCGTCGCGCCGCGTCGTGCTCTACGGCGATCTGGTGCTCGACCGATTCGTGCTCGGGACCCCGAAACGCATCTCGCGCGAGGCCCCCGTCATCATCCTGCGCTTCGAGGCCCAGCGCGACCTCCCCGGCGGCGGCGCCAACGCCCTCGCCAACCTCGCGGCGCTCGGCGCCACCGTACTGCCGGTCGGGGTCGTCGGCGACGACGACGCGGGTTCGAGCCTGCTCGCCGTGCTCGAGGGTTCGGGCGTGGACATCGACGGCATCGTCCGGCTGCCTGGGTTCCGCACCGTCACGAAGGTGCGCATCGTCGCTGGAGGCGCTGTGTCGCTCAAGCACCAGGTGGCGCGCTACGACGTCGAGGACCACCTCCCGGCTCACGACGGGTGGCGGGAGGCGCTCCTGACCCGGCTCGCGGTCGTCGCCCCCGGCGCGCACGCCGCCGCGGTGTCCGACTACGGGTACGGCGTCGTGTCCGCGGAGGGAGTTGCACGGCTGCGGACCGCGCTCCCGGCCGGCGCGCCCGCCGTGGCCGACTCGCGCTTCGGCCTCGAGGCGCTCGGGGCCGTCGACGGCGCCACGCCGAATCTCGAGGAGCTAGCGGCCACCATGGGGACCGTGCCCCGCGGCGACGAGGCCGTGGCATCGGCCGCAGAGGCGCTGCGGAAGAGACTCGGCGCGCGCTTCGTCGCGGCGACCCGGGGGAACGAGGGTCTCACCCTGGTCGAGTCCGGGAAAGCCGCGCTCCACCTGCCGGTGTTCGGCACCGACCAGGTCGCCGACGTGACCGGCGCCGGGGACACGGTGCTGGCGACGCTCACGCTGGCCCTGGCCGCGGGCGCGACCCCATCGGACGCCGCGGTCATCGCCAACCTGGCGGGGGGGATCGTCGTCACCAAGCTAGGAACCGCGACGGTAACCCGCGACGAGCTGCACCGCGCCATCGACCAGGCGCCCTTCGTCAATGACTGAGAGGGAAAACATGGATCCGGGGTCAGGGGTCCGGGGTCCGGACCTTCGCGAGGCCGTTGCACCTTGGAGTGCGGTGTGAGTTCGTGTTTGCATCGGAAGCTCATCTCGCTTGACGAGGCGAGGCTCATCGCGGAGGGCGCGCGGGTCGCGGGGCGGCGGGTCGTGGTTGCGAACGGCGCGTTCGACCTCCTGCACGTCGGGCACGCGCGCTACCTCGCAGCGGCGAAAGCCGCCGGGGAGATGCTTTTCGTGGCGGTGAACTCCGACGCCTCCGTGCGCGCGATCAAGGGGCCGCAACGTCCGATCGTCCCCGAAGGAGAGCGCGTCGAGCTGCTCTCGCACCTCGACTGCGTGGACTGGATTGTGCTCTTCGACCAGCCGACGGTGGCCGAGGTCCTGCGAGCGCTCAGACCCCACATCCACGCCAAGGGGACCGACTACACGCCCGAGAGCGTCCCCGAGCGCGCCGTGGTCGCAGAGTGGGGCGGAGAGACGCTGATCTGCGGCGACCCGAAGGACCATGCGACAACCGACCTCGTGGGCGAGATCCTCAAACGCTTCGCGAAATAGGCGCCGCCTGCGAAGAGATGCGGCGGCAGAGGAGCAGAGGTGCGCGGGAGCGGAGGAGCAGAAGACCCGACCAGTGCGACCTCAGCCGTTCCCCTCGGTTCCTCTGCCCCTCCGCTCCTCAGCGTGCTTCCCCTGGGCTCGGATCCCGGTCTTCCTAAACGAGATCGGTTTGGCACCCGATATACTGCAATATCAGGTCTCGGCGGCAGCTGAGCTTCTGAATGCCGAGTCTCATGCCTGCCGGGTGCTGGGCCGGGGATCGTGGAGGGTTCATGCGGGTCGAGGGTCGCACCACCGCCGGGATCGTGCTCATGCTGATGGCCGCCGCCGCAGTTTTCGCAGGCGAGGCTCCGATGACCAATACCGACGTGGTCGGCATGGTCAACGCCGGCCTCGGGACCGCGACGATCATTGCCAAGATCAAGGCATCGGGGACTGACTTTCAGTTGGACACGGCGTCGCTTGCGACTCTGACCCAGCAGGGCGTCCCGGATCGCGTGATCAAGGCAATGATCGAGCGGCAGTCGCCCACCCGACCCGATGGCGAAGCGCAGACCTGGCCCCGCGACGAGGCGCGGAGCATCTGGGGCGGCGTCGTGCGGGTGGTGGATCGTTGTCGTTCCCGCGGCGAGGTGATGCTGTTCGACGCCGGGGTGCAGTTCGTTCCGGTGCAGGACTCGGCCGCCTGCACGGACACGGATATGCGCTTCACACTGTTCTGGGATCAGATCGACACCGTTTGTTTCAAGTACGTGGTGCTCGACGAGGCGATGGTCGGCGTGTTCCAGATCCATACGAAGGGCGCGAAATCGTACAACCTCAGGGCCTCGCAGCTGGTCATGCAGACGGTGGAAAGGGAGTTCAAGTTCCAACAGCCCCGCCTGACGTACCGCTGCGATTGATCGCCGAGTGGTACAAGAGACCGGGGTCAGGGATCAGGGGGCCGGGTTCCGACGAGACAAGAGAAGCAGGGCGCGGGAGCGGCCCGCGCCGGAGTGTAGCCGGAGGCTACATGAGGACGCGAGGCCGCGATCCGCAACGCAGCGAGAGGTCCGACGCCGCCGGCGCCCCTAGAGGGAGGCGAGCGTTTCCTGGCAGGCCGGGCAGTACTCCGCCCGCTTGAGATCCACGCCCTCCGGCCACAGCGACCTGTGCATCGCGCAGTCGGGGACCACGCAGTGGACCAGCCCAAGGCTGTGGCCGAGCTCGTGCACCGCCTCGGTGGTGATGCGCCGGACGAAAGCGTCCGCGGCGTCGGGGCCCGTCTCCTCCGGGTGCAGGCGGAACCACGAGACGATCCCGCGACGGCCGCCGAGGTGCGAGATGCCGAAGACGTACGTCAGCGCCGGCATGAAGAGATCGACGCCGGTGAGACCCAGCAGGACCCAGCCGGACTCGGGCTGGGGGATCTGCTCGATGAGGCAGGCCGCGTCCACCTGGGCGCGGGTCTTGTCGTAGCAGCGCTCGAGCGAGACCTCCAGGCGGGCGATCTCGCCGCCGGCCCAGGGGCGGGGCAGCCCGGCGAGCACCGTTTCGGCCAGCCTGGGCGGCACGTCCCCCAGCGCCAGCAACCTGACGTTCACGGCCGCTCGATGCCGTACTTTTTCATTTTGTTGTAGAGGGTGACCCGGTCGATGTCGAGCTCGCGGGCCGCCTGGGCGACGTTGTACGAGCACGCCGCGAGCACCTGGCGGATGTGGGCCTCCTCGGTGGCGGCGAGCGAGCGGTTGGCTGACGCGGGCGGGCCCGCGAACGGGAAGTGACTCGCCTCGATGCGGTCGCCGCGACACAGCACGACGGCGCGCTCGATGGCGTTCGCGAGCTCGCGCACGTTGCCCGGCCAGGGGTAGGCCATCAGCGCCGCCATCGCGTCTTGGGAGAAGCCGGAGATGCGGCGGTTCATCTGCGTCGCGAACTGCTGGAGGAAGTGCTCGGCGAGCGCGGGCACGTCACCGGCACGCTCGCGTAGAGGTGGCAATGGGATCTGAAACACGTTGATGCGGAAGTAAAAATCGTCCCGGAAGCGGCCGGCCGCCACCTCGGCCTCGAGGTCGCGGTGGGTGGCGGTCACGAGCCGAAAATCCACCTTGATCGTCTCGTTGCCGCCCACGCGCTTGAGCTCCCGCTCCTGCAGGACGCGGAGCAGGTCCACCTGCACCTTCGGAGGCACATCGCCGATCTCGTCGAGGAACAGCGTACCCTCGTTGGCCATCTCGATCTTGCCGCGGTGGCGGCCGACGGCTCCCGTGAACGCACCGCGCTCGTGCCCGAACAACTCGCTTTCCAGCATCCCTTCGGCCAGGGCGCCGCAGTTCTCGACCACGAACGGGCCGAAGCGTCGCGTGCTCTTCGTGTGGATGAGGTGCGCCACCAGCTCCTTGCCGGTGCCGGATTCGCCGGTGATGAGCACGTTGGTGTCGGTGGGCGCCACCTGGTCGACGAGCTCGTTCACCTTGGCCATGGCCGGCGAACCGCTCGTGATGAGTGCCGGCGACGCGCCGGCGATGCGCTCCCGAAGCACGCGGTTCTCGGCGAGCAGCGAGTAGCGCTCGGCGGCCTTCCGGACGAGACGGGAGACGGCCTCGGGATCGAACGGCTTCACGATGTAGTCGTACGCCCCCTCCTTGAGCGCCTGGACCGCCGTCTCGACCGAGGCGTACGCGGTCATGATGATGATGGTGGCGTCGGGGGCGAGCTCGCGGACCCTGCGCTGCAGCTCGAGGCCGTCCATACCGGGCATCTTGATGTCGACCAGCAGAATGTTGGTTCCCTCCCGGACCAGGGCGGCGAGGGCATCCTTACCGCTCGGCGCCACGCTGACGTCGTACCCCTCCTCGCGGAACCACGTCGCCAGCGAATTGCGGATGTGCTGCTCATCGTCGACGACCAGGATGCGCACGGGCATCGTCATGACGCGCTCTCCCCTTTGCCGGGCGCGGGCGCCGCCGGCAGGATCACGGTGAAGCGGGTGCCCTGGCCTGGTGCGCTCGCGACGTCGATCGAGCCATTGTGTCGCTGCACGATCCCGTAGACAACCGCCAGGCCGAGGCCGAGGCCCTTGCCCTCCCCCTCGCCCTTCGTGGTGAAGAACGGCTCGAAGACGTGGGAACGGACCTCGTCGTCCATCCCTACGCCGGTGTCCTCCACGGCGGCCTGGACCCCGCCGGACTTCGTTGGCGCTGTGCGGATCGTGAGGGTCCCGCCGTGCGGCATCGCCTCGACGGCATTGATGCAGAGGGCGAGCAGGGCCTGCTCGATCTGGGCGGGGTCGCACAGGATGTCCGCGAGGTGTGACGACAGGTCGAGGTCGGCTTTCACCTGCGCGAGGTCCATCTTGTGCTTGATGAGGAAGAGCGATCGCTCGATGATCTGGTTGACGTTGGTTGGCTCCATCCGCGAGCCGGTGCGACGCGCGAACAGGAGCATGTTGGAGACGATCTCGCCGCAGCGGGCGGATTCGCTCGCAATCGCCTCCAGGATCTCGAGACTTTCCCGCCCCTCGTCGCTCTGGTTCGCCCGGGCGTTGTACCGCCGCAGCAGCACTTTCGAGTACGTGACGACGCTCGCGAGCGGGTTGTTGATCTCGTGAGCGACAACGGCGGCGAGCTTGCCCAGAGAGGCCATGCGCTCCACCCGCACCATCTGCTCCTGGGCCTGCCGCAGCTCGGCCGTCTTCTCGTCGACCCTGCGCTCGAGGGTCTGGGCCCACTCGACGAGCTCGGCGTTGGCGCGTTGGAGTTCTTGGGCCATCTTGTTCACCGAGCCGCCGAGGTACGCGAACTCGGAGATCTTTCCGTCCTCGTAGCGGGCCGAATAGTCCCCAGTGCCGAGTGCCACGAGCGTCCGTGTCAACGTCCGGATCGGCCGGTGCACGGAGCTTCGTACCACGAAGAGAACCACCCCCACGACCATCAGCAGAACTCCACCAGTGGCGGCGACCATCAGGAGAGTGGTTTGTTGCCGCGCTCCTTCGAGGCGTGTCAACAGGAGTGTGACGTCGAGCACGCCGAGGAGTTGCTTGCTCGCCGGGTGGGCGTGGCAGCTCGCGGTGATGCACGACGGCTCGTTTTCGATCGGGCGGATCACTCCGAGCGCTGGCACGCCTCCGACCTCGAACAGCCGGGTCCGGTCCCCCGGGGGGAGCTTCTCGATCGGCCTGTCGGCCTGATGGCACTTGAAGCATGCCTCCGACCGGGGGTCGAGGCGCGTGCCGACCTCAGGCGCATCGGAGGAGAAGACGATCTGCCCTTCCTTGTTGAAGATGCGCACTCGAACGGTAGGGTCGTGCTCGGTGATGGTGCGGACTGAGGCGTGCATGCCCTCCCGGTCGTTGTTGAGCATGGCTGTTTGGAGAGCCCCGTAGAGCGTCTCGGACATCGCGAGGCCGTTGATGCGAGCGGCCTCACGCGCATAGCGCTCCTGCAGGCCCACCTGAACGATCGCGGTGAGGGCCAGCAGGAGCGCCAAAGCTACGATCAAGGCGCCTGTGAGGCGGAACGTCAGCGAGTTGGAGCGCCAGCGCCACATGGCTGCGGGTCCCCTCCGTTCACCCCGCACCCACCCTACCTTCTCTCCTACGTCCGGTCAAAAGCGGTGACCGGTTTCGAGATCGGGAGGGATGCCTGCGACGTCCCGCGGTTCGCGGCCTCTTCCTTGGCGACCGGCCCTTCCGGGAAGACCGGAAGGAAATTGCAGGCGAGCACGAACACCCACATCCCGACCGCGACCAGGCCGGCCGAGACCAGGAACTCGAGGAACGAGGGAACGTAGTGGCGCCCCGTGGCGGCCTCGATCGACGTGATCGACACGTTCAGACGATGGAAGATGAACCCGAGCACGACCAGCCCCTGGGCGAACGCCAGCCGCTTCGGCGACTGGCGGAAGCGTTCGAACGCGAGAAGGACCATCGGTACCGCGACGCCGATGCCGACCTCGGCAAGGAACATCAACGAGACCGGTGTGAGCGGCCAGATGGCAGAGAACGCGCCGCGCACCGCGAGGTCGCGCAGCCTGAGGGTGAGGTACAGCGCCAAGATGAGCACGGACACCTTGGAGAGCCGCGAAAGGAGGTGGGTCTCGATGGGCTTGCCGAAGACGCGTCGCGAGAACCACGACTCCACCACTGTCATTGCGATGCCGGCAGCGAGAGCGGACACGAAGAAGAGCACGGGCAGGATCGGCGTGTACCACAGCGGACTCATTTTCTCCGGGAGGATCAGGAAGAGGCTGCCGAGCGAGGACTGGTGCAAGGTGGAGAGGATCACGCCCATGATCACGAGGATCGGCGTGACCGGCCTGAGAAGCTTGAGCATCCAGTCGAGCTTGAAGCGTTCGAGCACCACCGGTGCGAATTCGAGGGACAGCACGGTGGTGTAGAGCATCACGCACCAGCCGACCTCGAACATCACGGAATGAGGGTTCCACATGATGATCGGGTGCCAGATGTTCCACGGCCTGCCGAGGTCGAGGAGGAGCGCGGTGATGACCAGGATGTATCCAAGGAACGCCGTGAGCACCGTCGGGCGGACAATCGGCTTGAAGTCCTTGAGGTGAAGGATATGCACGGTGGCGGTCACCGCGAAACCGCCGGCCGCCAACCCGACCCCGCAGAGCAGGTCGAACCCGATCCACAATCCCCACGGGAAGGTATCGGAGAGGTGCGTGACGGCCCCGAGTCCGTGGGTGTAGCGCACGTAGGCGATGGCGGCGAGCAGAGCGATCAGCAGGCCCGAAAAGACAGTCCAGAACCCCAGTCGCAGCGAACCCAGCCGCTCCTTAACCATGGTGCTCTCCCTTTTCAGAGTGCTCGGCGCGGGCCACATCTTCCTTCCGCTTCGTGAGCCAGAACATCCCGCCGAGGAATACGCCGCCGAACAGCACCACATCGGGCACATGCTTGAGCGCGTTCCACGTGAGATCCGGGAGCGGGCCGTCGCTCTTCACCCTGGGGAGGCCGAGCGCGACAGGGTCCTTCGGGCCGATGAAGAACACGTCCGTCCCGCCGACTTCAGCGGCGCCATAGACCCGCTGGTAGTAGGTCTTGGGATCACCGGCCACTCGCCTGCGCGCCTCGGCCAGCAGTTCCTCTCGATCGCCGGTGATCGTCGCGCCGGTAGGACAGACCTGGGCGCAGGCCGGTCCCGCCGGTCCGCGGTGCGAGCACATCTGGCACTTGCGCACGCGCGGCACCGCGGAGTGCCACTCGTACGTGGGGACTCCGAACGGGCAGGCCAGCATGCAGTAGCGGCAGCCCAGGCACTTGCTCGGGTCATACAGAACCGGGCCTTCCTTGCTCTTGTAGAGCGCCGAGACAGGGCACGCCGACGCACAGCTGGGCTGCTCGCAGTGCATGCACAGCCGCCGGACGTAGACATCGTTGCCGCGGTCCATGAGGAAGGTGAAGGTCTGCTCGTCGAGCACCTTCGCCTCGTGGGCGGGCTGCTCGTTCGCCTTCTGGCAGCCCTCCACGCAGGACCCACAACCGATGCACTTCGTCACGTCGACCAGAATTCCACGGTGAGCCATTGATTATGCCTCCAGGCTGGAGGGGGTCAGGAACTCCTTCTGGAAAGCGTCCCAGTGGGAGTCGTCAACCGATGCGAGAGCTCCCTTGCGAGGCACGCCGCCATCGGCAAGGAGCGGTACGGTAGCGAGGGTGCCGGCGGGCGTGAGGAGATCGGCCAGCCGCTGCATCTCTTGGCGCAGGAAGGCCGTGGCGGCGCTGCCGATGCGGAGCGGCTTGATCGCCTCGTGGTGGTCGCGGGTCCAGAGGGCGACGACCCAGCCGACGCCGTACGGGTCGCGAGTGACGGTCCAGGGTTGCGCGAGGGCGTGGTCGTTCACGGCCACCACCTCACCCGCGGTCGGAGCGGAGACCACGAGGGAACGCCCGCGGACCTTGAGCTTGAGGAGAGGGTCGCCCCGCTTGACCTGGGCGCCGCGGGGAGGAGCCTCGACGGCCTCGACCTCGCCCAGCGCCTCGGAGAGGAAGTCGTCGATGCCCACTCTGAGGGTCCCGTCGGTCGTGATGCGCACCCAGGCGTGCCTCGGGTCGAGGAAGATGCCCTGCGGGGGCCTGGGCTCGAGCATGGGCGTGAGCTGCATCGCCATTGGTACCGCGGCATGATGCCGGCGGAGCGCCATCACAACCGCATCGACACCGATGAAAGCCAGGATTGTGAGGATTACCAGGATCGCGGTCATTGTTGCCTCCCGCGGGAGCTTCGTGGCCCCCGCTCGCAAGAAGGCAGAGCAAACCCGCTGCCAACTTCGTGACTCCTGTGTATCTCACTCGAAATGAATAGGTTCCTCATTTCAGCGCCGAGTCGACCGTTCGAGACTGTTGAAACACTCAACATACTGTGGCCGTTTCCACACCCCCTGCGCACTCTATCACACCCGTCCTCACATTGGGTATGGCGGTGTTTTCTGGCTTTTCAGGAGGGTGATGAGAAACTCAACAACCCGGCGGCGCGCCAAACCGGTCGCAAGAATCGCGGTGGGGACTCCAGAGAAGATATCGCGCGGACCTCGGAATTCACGAGAGACCAATTAGAATCACCGCGTGCGCGTCTTGCTCACTCGCCTCTCGGCCCTCGGCGACATCGTTCACACGTGGCCGCTCGCGGCAGCGCTCGCAGGGCAGGAGACCGCCGTCGAACTGGCTTGGGTGGTGGAGGAGTCGTTCCTCCCGCTTGTCGCGTGCCACCCCGCGGTATCGCTGGCGATCCCTGTCGCGACACGGCGCTGGCGGCGCCGGCCGCTGGCCGCGGCAACGAGGAAGGAAATCCTGGCGGTGCACAGGGCGGTGCGGAGCTTCGCCCCGGACCTGGCGCTCGACCCTCAGGGGCTCGTCAAGTCGGCGTACTGGGGGGCGGTCGCGCGGGCGCCGCAGCGGGTCGGTTTCTCGGGCTCCCACCTTCGCGAGCGGCTCGCAGGTGTCTTCTACACCCGAGCGGTGACGCCGCCGCCTGAAGCCCGCCACGTTGTCGACATGAACCTCTCGCTGTTGGCGGCCGCGGGTCTGGTTGCGCCGCTGGACGCCACCCCCGACGGGCTTTTTCTGCTTCACGACGCTCCGGGCCCAACGCCTGGGGTAACTCGGGGAACGGTCGGGCTGTTGCCTGCCACCGGAGGTCCCGGGAAGGCGTGGCAGGTGGAAAACTACTCGGCGTTGGCGCGAATGCTGAACGATTCCGGCGTACCGGTCACGGTGGTGTGGGGCCCGGGCGAGAGGGTGCTCGCGGAAAGGATCGTCGCCGATACCGGCGCGCGTACCGAGCTCGCACCCCGGACCTCGATCCCCGAGCTTGCGGCTCTGATGTCACGGTTCGCCCTGATCGTGGGCGGCGACACCGGGCCCGTTCACCTCGCGGTGTCTCTCGGGGTTCCGACCGTGGCGATCTTCGTGGCGACCGACCCCGGCCGCAACGGTCCGCGCGGGATGAGGGTCAGGGTCGTGTCGGCGGGCGTGGGGCGGACTCGACGAGGCAGCGCCCGGACAACGCTTGCCGGCGAGGTCGCCGTCGACGCGGTTTTCCGGATTGTCGGAGAAGAGCTCGAGTTTTCCTGCGCCGCGCCGTCGTGACGCGGTGTCGCCGCAGAGGACAGCGCGAAACGATTCACTCCTGGAACATGGGACCACGCACGCGCGAGCATTGGAACACCTCATGGCGGGGTGGTAGAATTCGGGGGCGGACCGAAAGGAAACGGAAGGGAGTCGCATGGCCCTGAAGCTCGGCGAACTTCTCCTCAAGGCGCAGCTCGTCAATCAGCAGCAATTGAACAAGGCGCTCGAGGAGCAGAAGTCCACAGGCGGAAAGTTGGGCGAGATCCTCCAGCGACTCGGCTTCGTGACCGAGGACGACATCATCGAGTGTCTCTCCCACCAGTTTGGCGTGCCGTCCATCAACCTGCGCCACTTCGAGATCGACCCCAACGTGGCGAAGATCATCCCGGTCGACCTGGCCCGCAAGTACAACGTCATCCCCGTCAACAAGACCGGCGCGACCCTCACGCTGGCGATGACCGACCCGACCAACATCTTCGCGATGGACGAGATCACCTTCATGACCGGCTACCGGGTGGAGCCGGTGGTGGCCTCGGAGGAGGCCATCCGCGAGCGCATCGACCGGAACTTCGGTTCGTCCCGGGAGCTCGAGCTCAAGAAGGTGATGGAGGACCTCACCACCGTCGACGAGGCCGCCCTCGAGCTGATGGAGGAAGAGGAAGAGGTCGACGTCAGCAAGCTCGCCGAGGAGTCCCAGGAAGCTCCGGTTGTCCGTCTTGTGAACATCATGCTCACCGACGCGATCAAGCGCGGCGCCTCGGACATTCACGTGGAGCCGTACGAGAAGAGTTTTCGGGTACGGTACCGGATCGACGGGCTGCTGCGCGAGGTGATGACACCGCCGCAGCGGCTGAAGGATGCCATCACATCCCGCATCAAGGTCCTTTCCAAGATGGACATCGCCGAGAAGCGGCTTCCCCAGGACGGCCGCATCAAGCTCAAGGCCAAGATCGAGGGGCGCATGCGGGAGCTCGACTTCCGCGTGTCGGTGCTGCCCACCCTGCACGGCGAAAAGGTGGTGCTCCGGCTCCTCGACAAGGAAAACCTGCGGCTCGACATGACCAAGCTCGGCTTCGAGAAGTCCTCGTTGAAGAAGTTCGAGGACAACATTCTCAAGCCCTACGGGATGGTGCTGGTGACCGGACCGACCGGGTCGGGCAAGACCAACACCCTGTACTCGGCGCTTCAACGCGTCAACGTCCCCGAGACCAACATCATCACCGCCGAGGATCCGGTGGAGTTTCAGCTCCCCGGAGTCAACCAGGTGCAGATGAAGGACTCCATCGGACTCAACTTCGCGGCTGCGTTGCGCTCGTTCCTGCGGCAGGACCCCAACATCATCCTCGTAGGTGAAATCCGGGACTTCGAGACCGCCGAGATCGCGATCAAGGCCGCGCTCACCGGGCACCTCGTGCTTTCGACGCTGCATACCAACGACGCGCCTTCCACGATCTCGCGCCTCATGAACATGGGAATCGAGCCGTTCCTGGTGGCGACCTCAGTCAACGTGATCGCGGCGCAGCGTCTGATCCGCAGGGTGTGCCAGAGCTGCAAGGAGGAGATCGACACGCCGATCCAGGCGCTGCTCTCGGTCGGCTTCCAGGAAAGCGAGGCCCACAACCTCAAGCTGGTGAAGGGGCGGGGGTGCGAGAAATGCGGCAACACCGGGTACAAGGGCCGCCTGGGTCTTTTCGAGGTCATGGACATCACCGAGGACATGCGTGAGTTGATCCTGTCCGGGGCAACCGCAGTCGAACTGCGTCGCAAGGCGATCGAAGAGGGAATGATCACGCTCCGGCAGTCGGGCCTTCAGAAGATCCGCGAGGGGCTGACCACCATCGACGAGGTTGTACGGGAAACCGTGCTGTAGAGGAAGGTAGGGGAGTATGCCGATCACCCTGCATGAACTGCTCAAGACAATGGTCGAGCGCGGTGCGACGGATCTGCACGTGACGACAAACACGCCACCGGTCATCCGAGTCGACGGCGCGCTCGAACGCCTGCCGCTGCCAACGCTCACCGCTCCCGAGACCAAGCGCCTCGCGTACTCCGTGCTCACCGACGCTCAGAAGCACCGCCTCGAAGAGACCTTCGAGCTCGATCTCTCGTTCGGGATCAAGGGGCTGGCACGCTTCCGAGCCAACATCTACTTCCAGCGCGGCGCGGTCGGCGGGGCGTTCCGCCGGATCCCGTACGAGATCCTCGGCTTCAAGGAGCTTGGCCTCCCGGGGGTCGTCGAGAGCCTCTGCGAGAAGCCGCGCGGCCTGGTGCTGGTGACCGGGCCGACCGGCTGCGGAAAGTCGACCTCGCTCGCGGCGATGATCGACAAGGTCAATGACGAGCACCCTCTTCACATCATGACGATCGAGGACCCGATCGAGTACCTCCACAGCCACAAGAAGGCGATGGTGAACCAGCGCGAACTTCATGCCGACACTCAGACGTACCCGAACGCATTGAGGTCCGTGCTGCGTGAAGACCCCGACGTCGTGCTCATCGGAGAGATGCGCGACCTGGAGACGATCGAGGCCGCCCTGCAGATCGCCGAGACGGGCCACCTGACGTTCGCGACACTGCACACCAACTCGGCTCCGCAGACGATCAACCGCATCATCGACGTGTTCCCGGAGCACCAGCAGCCGCAGGTGCGCGCGCAGCTTTCATTCGTTCTCGAGGGGATCATCTGCCAGGCTCTGCTGCCGCGTGCGGGCGGGAAGGGGCGCGTCCTGTGCTGCGAGGTGCTGATCCCCAACGCCGCCATACGCAATCTGATCCGCGAGGACAAGGTGCACCAGATCTACTCGACGATGCAGACCGGACAGCTGAAGTTCGGTATGCAGACGTTCAACCAGTCCCTGGCGACGCTTTACCAACGCCGGCTCATCACGTTGCAGATCGCACTGTCGTACAGTTCCAATCCGGAGGAGTTGCAGGACATGATCAACCGCGGCACCGGCGTCGTGCAGCCCGGGGCGGCGCCGCGCGTCTCTGGGAGGGGTTAGGCCATGCCGAGCTTCGAATGGAAGGGCCGCGACCGCGCGGGGCGCCCGCAGGGCGGGGTTCTCGTGGCGGACAACAAGGATGCAGTGCTGGCCGTGCTGCGGCGGCAGCAGATCGTTCCCATCACCGTCAAGGAGAAGGGAAAGGAGATTGCGCTCCCCAAGCTCCGCCACGGTGTGGACGAGAAGACCCTGGCCGTTTTCACCCGCCAGTTCTCGGTGATGATCGACGCGGGCCTGCCGCTGGTCCAGTGCCTGCAGATCCTCGGCGAGCAGCAGGAGCACAAGGCGTTCCAGCGCGTCGTCCTCCAGGTGCGCGAGGACGTGGAGTCGGGATCCTCGCTCGCCAACGCGATGAAGAAACACCCGCAGGCGTTCAACGATCTGTTCGTCAACATGGTGGCGGCGGGTGAGGCGGGCGGCATCCTCGACACGATCCTCCAGCGCCTGGCGACGTACATCGAGAAGAACGCCCGCCTGAAGGCGCAGGTCAAGTCCGCGATGATCTACCCGATCGCGGTTATCAGCATCGCCGGGCTGGTCGTGTACGTCATCCTGTGGAAGGTGATCCCGGTGTTCGGCGCGCTGTTCGTCTCCCTCGGCACCGAGCTCCCGCTACCCACCCGGATCGTCGTCGCCATGTCGAAATTCGTGGGGCGGTTCTGGTGGGTGATCATCGGCATCATCGTCGGAATCGGGTTTGCCGTCCGCCGCTACTACGCCACCGAGCAGGGGAGGATGGTCATCGACGGAATGCTCCTCAAGGCGCCAATCCTGGGCACGGTGCTGCGGAAGATTGCGGTCGCGCGCTTCTGCCGAACCCTCGGAACGCTGCTCTCCGCCGGCGTGCCGGTGCTCGAGTCCCTCGACATCACCGCCCGGACTTCCGGCAACGCCGTCCTCGAACGCGCCATCCTCGAGGTGCGAAAACAGGTCGAGGAAGGCAAGTCGCTGGCCGAGCCGCTCAAGACGACCAACCAGTTCCCGCCCATGGTGGTTCAGATGATCTCCGTCGGCGAGGCGACCGGCGCGATGGACACCATGCTCAACAAGATCGCCGAGTTCTACGAGGACGAGGTAGACACCGCCGTCGCGGGGATGATGAAACTCATCGAACCGGTCATGATCCTGTTCCTGGGCATCGTGGTCGGCGGCATCGTGATCGCGATGTACCTCCCGATGTTCTCCCTGATCTCGAAGATCGGATGATGGGAGAGATGCCGCGCCGGGTCGTCTCCGGCAGCGGCTTGGAGCTCTCGGCGCTCCCGCCCGATAGGGTTGCGAAGTGGCTGCTCGGGCTGCGTCTTGTCGCGGTTTCGGCGCTGCTGGTCGGAGCCCTGCTGGTGCAGACCACCACAGAGGAGATCCTGCCGATCGCGCCTCTCGCGCGGGTGGCCGGTCTGACCTACGCTCTGTCGCTTCTCTGGATTGTCCTGTGGGTTCTCGGGGTGCCGCCGCGGTTGCACGGTGCGCTGCAGCTGACCGGCGACCTCTTGATCCTCGCAACCCTTGTGTACCTGACCGGCGGAGCTGCCTCGCCATTCGTCTTCTTGTTTCTGATCTCAGTGGCGATCGGGGCGCTGATGTTCGGCCTGCGGGGTTCGCTGACCGTCGCGGGCGGCGCCTTCGTGCTCTACGGCGCCATGGCGGAGGCGATTACGTTCGGGCTGATCAAGCCTCCCCGCTTCGGGACGTTGGCATCACCGCTGGGCAACTCGGCCCTCGCTTTCCAGATCTTCGTGACGGGGACGGGCTTCGCGATCGTCGCGATGCTGACGTCCTACCTCGCGCACTCGCTGCAACGGGCGGAGTCCCGTTTGCGGGGCGAGCGAGAGGCCAGCGCGCGCCTCTTCGCGATCTCCGCCGACGTCTTGCGGTCGGTCGATTCCGGGGTCCTCGCTGCCGATGTGGACGGCCGGGTGGTGCTGGCCAACCCGGCGGCGCACCGGATCCTCCGCGATGAGAGTCCCTTCGAGGGCAAGCACCTATCGGCGGTCCTCCCGTTGGCGGGCGTCGAATGGCCAAGGGTGCTCGAGCGGCTCGGACTCGGCTCGCCGGTGCGGCTGGAAGGGACGGCGGCGGGGGGCAGTGTGGTGGTGGGGTGCACGGTTACCGCGCTCACCGATTCGGCATCCACACTGGTTGGTCTGGTCGTCCACTTCCGCGATCTGACCGAGGTGCGCGAGGCGGCAAAGCGTGAGCGCCTCCGGGAACGAATGGAGGCTGTGGGAGAGATGGCGGCCGGCATCGCCCACGAAATCCGCAATCCACTCGCTTCGATCTCGGGCTCGGCGCAGGTTCTCGGCAAGGTGCCGGCGCTCGGCCCCAATGAGCACAAGCTTTCGCGAATCATCGTCGAGGAGTCGCGACGCCTCTCGAGCATCGTCGAGTCGTTTCTGGGTTTCGCGCGGCCTCCAGATCCCCAGCGCGGTCCGTGCGACATCGCCCGGACCCTGGACGAGACGCTCACGTTGTTCGCAAACTCCTCGGAGCTGACGGACGCTCACCGGATCGCCACCGACATCCGACCTCACCCGCGGCCCGTGGTCGCAGACGCGCAGCAACTTCGGCAGGCCTTCTACAACCTCGCTCGCAACGCCATTCAGGCCATGCCGTCGGGTGGTACGATGCGCGTTGAGGCGGGCCCCGAGGGCGGCGACTACGTGATCCTGTGGCGGGACGAGGGAGTCGGGATGGAGCCGCACCAGATTCAGGAGATCTTCCAGCCCTTCAAGGCGTTTCGGAAAGGCGGAACGGGTCTGGGTCTCGCCGTCGTCTACTCGATTGTCAGCGACCACCACGGCGACATCCGGGTGGAGAGCGAGGTCGGCAAGGGCACGACGTTCACCCTGCGGTTTCCGCTGGAGGAGGCGTGACCGGGCACCTCCTGGTCGTCGACGATGAGCCGAACATTCGCGAGGTGCTGCGGATCGTCCTCGAGGCGGAGGGCTACGACGTGCGCGAGGCCGCCACGTACGGTGAAGCGATGCAGTTCCTCGGGAAGACGACGTTCGACCTCGTGATCTGCGACATCGTCCTCCCGGACGGAAACGGTCTCGACCTCGTACGGTCGTACCACACCAGTCACCCCGACACGAAGTTCGTCGTCATCACGGCCCACAACACCCCCGCTCAGGCGCTGACCGCGCTCCGCGACGGGGCGGTCGAGTACCTGTCGAAGCCGTTCGACGTCGACGAACTCAAGCTGGTCGTCGAAAAGCGCATGCAGCTTCGGTCGGCCGCTTCGCCGGCCCCGGAGATGTTCACCTTCATCGGGCGTTCGCGCGCGATGTGGCCGGTCCTGGAACGGATTCCGCAGGTGGCGCGCAGCGATGCCACCGTCCTCATCACGGGCGAATCCGGTACCGGGAAGGAGCTGCTCGCGCGCGCGATCCACGCTGCGTCGCCGCGCGTGGACCGGCTGTTCGTGCCGGTCAACTGCGGCGCGCTTCCCGAGGGCCTTTTCGAGAGCGAGCTGTTCGGTCACATGCGCGGCTCGTTCACGGGAGCGGTGCGCGACAACCCCGGGCTCATGCGGGAGGCGGACGGGGGGACGCTGTTCCTCGACGAGATCGGCGAGCTCACCCCCAGCTCGCAGGTCAAGCTGTTACGGGCGCTGCAGGACAGGAAGGTGCGACCGGTCGGAGGCAATCGCGAGTTCGAGGTGGACGCGCGGGTCATCGCCGCGACCAACAAGGACCTTCGGGTCCTGATCGAGGGAGGGAAGTTTCGGGAGGACTTGTACTTTCGCATCGACGTGATCAATCTGCACCTCCCGCCTCTCCGCCAGCGTCGCGAGGACATTCCGGACCTCGTGCGCCATTTCGTCGCGCGGACGTGCGATCGCCTGGGGATGGAACCCAAGGAGATCCATCGGGACACGATGGCCGTGCTCGAGAACTACAACTGGCCGGGGAACGTCCGCGAGCTCGAAAACGTGGTTGAGCGAACAGTGGCGACGGAGAACTCGTATCTCATCACCGTCAGTTCGTTGCCGCCGAGCATCCTTGGGAGCGCGACGGACGCCGGCTTGCTGCCCGCCCTGGCGGCTCTCCCCGAAAACGGACTCGATATCGAGGCCCATCTGGACGCCATGCGGCGCGAGCTCATGCGGCAGGCCTTGGAACGGTGCGGCGGCGTGCAGAAGGATGCCGCAAGGTTGCTCCGCATGACCTACCGCGCCTTTCGCTACCACGCGGAGAAGTACAACCTCACAACGGAGGAATAGGCATTGCTCATCCTTGCATTCGTGCTGGCCGCGGCCGCCGCCCCTCCTCAGCCGCTCTGCGTAATGCCGGACGGGACGCAGGTGCGGCTCGAGCTCGCGCTGACGGACGAGGAACGCGCCGACGGCTTGATGTTTCGTGACACCCTGCCTCCCGACCAGGGAATGCTCTTCATCTTCGATGCCGACGGTTTCGTTCCGTTCTGGATGAAGAACACCTTCATTCCGCTGGACCTGATCTGGATCTCGGCGGCAGGGGAGGTCGTCGACGTGCGCGCCGACGTCCAGCCGTGCCGCGCTGATTCATGCCCTAACTACGAGCCTTCCAAACCCGGCCGCGCCGTACTCGAGGTCAACGCGGGATTCGCGGCCGCTCACGGCCTGCGCCGGGGCGTGGTCCTCCGGTTCCGGGACGTGCCCGGTTTCCCTTTGCCCGGAGGCAAGCGATGAACCTGCGCCGAGCGGTGTTCCCGGTCGCGGGGTTCGGCACGCGTTTTCTGCCGGCCTCGAAAGCCATCCCGAAGGAGTTGCTGCCGATCGTCGACAAGCCGGCCGTCCAGTACGTAGTCGAGGAAGCCGTTGCCGCCGGCGTCCAGACCGCGATCTTCGTCACCGCCGAGGGCAAGTCGGCGATTGAGGACCACTTCGACCGCAACCTGCGCCTGGAAGCATTCCTGGCCGAGCGCGGGAAGCTCGACCTATTGGAAACCGCGCGTCGCGTGGGGTCGATGGTGCAGGTCGTGGCGGTGCGCCAGAAGGAAGCGCTTGGGCTCGGCCACGCGGTCCTGCAGGCGGCGCCCGTCCTCGGGGAGGAGCCGTTCGCGGTGCTCCTCGGTGACGACATCATCATCGGCGACCCTCCGGCAATCGGGCGGCTGGCCGAGCTCGCCAGCGAGACCGGCGCGCCGGTCATCGCGGTCATGGAGGTTCCACGAGACGAGATTCGGCACTACGGCTGCATCGCGGGCGACCTCGTTCAGCCCGGGGTGTGGCGGGTCCGCGACCTCGTGGAAAAGCCCGACCCGACGAAGGCGCCTTCGAACCTTGCGATCATCGGCCGGTACGTCCTCACCCACGCGGTGCTGGAAACGCTGGCCGCGACACCGACCGACCGTGCCGGTGAGATTCAGCTGACCGAGGGACTGAGGAGATCGCTCGCAGTCGGGCCCGTCTACGCGTGCACGTTTCCCGGTCGCCGGTTCGACGCGGGCAACAAGGCCGACTTCCTCCGCGCGACGGTAGAGATCGCCCTGCAGCACCCCGAGCTGGGGGCCGGTTTCCGGCGGATGCTCGAGGAGTTGTTCGGGCAGCCCGCCCGGCCGTGAGTCGAGGGCTCGCCGCCCTCCGTGCCTGCACTCCTTCGTTCACTGCGTGGAAACTCTTCTTTTCTTGCCCTGTGGGCTCGGAGGCGTCGCTCGGGCTGCGCATCGAGGGTTTGCTGGTTCCACTGCGTGGAGGCGATCTTTCGTGCCCCTCGGGTTCCGCGACTTTCGGGCCTTGCGCGCCCCCGCGCGCTGCGGCCCGAAACTCCTCGGCCGCGACCGAGCAGGGACGCCCCGGGGTGGGGCCCCTCGCTGTTCCCCGCCTTCGCTTCGCTTCGGCGGGGCCAGCGAGACCCCGCCGCGGGACGCCCGCTCGGTGCCCGCGGCCTGCGGAGCCAATGTCGCTCCACCCGAGGGGCGGAGGTGAATACCCCCTCCCGCAGCGCAGGATGTCAGTGCTGGGGAATCACCGAGTCGGAATGGCTACGCAAAGCAGCGAAGCTTCCGAACCGTGGGAGGGCGGGGGCAAACCGCCCCGTGGGCCGAGGAGATATGGCGCCGGAGCGTGCGGGCACCGAGCGGCCAGAGCGGCGGGTGGAAACGCTGGCCCTGCAGGAGCCGGAGGCAGGGAACAGCGAGGCTCCGCACGCCGGTCTGGCCAGCTCGGTCGCATGCGGAGGCGTGTCCGAGGGCTGCGCTCGATGCGCGGCCCGAGCGACGTCTCCGAGCCCACGGGGCAAATAAGGAAGAGCCTCCACGCAGTGGAACACGTCACCCCTCTGTGCCCAGCCCGAGCGACCGCTCTGAGCCGGCGGGGCAAGAAAAAACCCGACCAAAGGGCCAAGAAAAGAGAGATCAGCTCGGCTTGGCGGAACTCTCGGGGGCTGCCGGCTTGCTCGCGGGCTTGTCCGCAGGTTTACTCTCGGACTTGCTTTCGGACTTGCTCTCGGGCTTCGTGTCGGCCTTTGCGGTCCCGGCTGCGGCAGAGTCCTTGCTATCGGCACTCGCGCTGCGCTTGGCGTAGTCGGTCACGTACCACCCCGTCCCCTTGAACTTCAGGGCCGACGCAGAGATGAGCTTCTGGAGAGTGCCGCCGCAGTGCGAACACTGCGAAAGCGGGGTCGCGCCGAGGCGTTGCAGGACCTCGGTGCGCTCCCCGCAGCTGGTGCAGCGGTACTCGTACAACGGCATGGCAGGCCTCCGGGTGCAACCTGAGCACCCTGGACTGAGATTCTACATCAAGTGGGCTGGTCTGTCGAGGGCACCTGCACGCGGATCCCGCTCGGGAAGTCCTTCTCCTTCTTGATCAAACCGAGGCAGCTGAAGGCGTACAGGACGCGCGCGTTCAGCCCCGCCGAGAACGGACCCTGATCGCAGAGCTCGAACAGTGTCCGGTGGCCGTCGACCAGGTTCAGGAGCTCTTCTTCGCCGGTCTCGAGCTGGAACTGGTTGAGCTGTTCGGGTGTTGGCGGCCGGGAGAACAGTGTCCCCTTCCCGCCGAGCCGCGTCACGAGCCGCTTTGCGTCGGCCACAGTCTTACACCCATGGAGGATGGCGCGCGGTGTTGGGATGCGGAGCTTGTACACCTCGTCCGCCCTGTCCTCCCCGAGCGTGAAGCTCACCAGTCCTTCTGCGAGGTCAAACAGGCTCCAAACGATGCGTTGGACCTGTTGGAGAACGGCCGCGCGCATCTCCGCCTCGCTGAGCATTCCCAACTCGACCAGGACCTGTCCGTGCCTTTTCCCCCGGTTTGAAAGCAGCTGAAGGGCGGATTCGCGGTATTGCGCCACCGTGATCTGCCCGGAAGCGAGCAGCGAGTCGCCGAGTGACTCGCCCCGATTGGTCGAAGACGCGAAGATGATGTCGCCGCCGAGGATGAAGACGCGCCTGGAGAAGTCTCCCAGCTGGACCTCGAGCACGCCCGGGACACGGTTGCGGTGGATCGTCGCGAGCATGTCTGGCATAGGCTGGTCGGCGAGATCGCCAACGAAAATGTGGCGTGCTTCCTGTGTCACAAGGCGGATGGTAACACGGTGAACGACGGGCAAAGGGAAGATGGTAAAGGGGAAAAGGAAGAGGGAAGACGGAAGACGGAAGACGAGGGATCGGGCGAGCGCTCGCGGGTGGGGGTGGCGGAAGCGCATGGGAATCGAACCCACCCCCCGGTGCCGCAACGGCACGGAGCAACGGTTTTGAAGACCGCGAGAGCCACCAGGCCCCGGGCGCTTCCAGTCGGAGTCTAACACCGACAGTCGGGAGGTCGTGCCGTCAGGAACGGGGCGGGTTCGGGGGGGTCTTGCGGTTGGGGTTAGGGTTGGAGCGGACGCGGGGCCCCCCGCGAGCGATCGATTTTGGTGGAGCCGAACGGGATCGAACCGTCGACCTCTTGAATGCCATTCAAGCGCTCTCCCAACTGAGCTACGGCCCCACCAGGGACGGAAAAGCTAGCAAGAGACGCCTCCGGTGTCAACCGCTGTCGTGCGGATCGTCCTTCCGGGCGCTATACTTCCGGCGCACCCAACGGTTGGGCGCGCAGGGCCGTATACGGTCCGGAGGTTGGAATTGGGATGGTGGTTCTGCGCCTGTTGGCCCGGGAAACGGTGAGCGTCGAGCACGACGATCGGCAGCTTGCCGCCCTTGCGCGCGGCGGGGATGAAGCCGCGTTCGCGGCGCTAGTCCGCCGGCACCAGGCCGGGGTGCGCCGATGCGCTGCTCGCATCCTGTGCGACGACGAGGAAGCTCGCGACATCGCTCAGCTGGCCTTCGTGCGCGCCTGGGAGAATCTCTCGAAGTACGACGCCGCGTGGGCTTTCTCGACGTGGGTGTACAGGATCGCATCGAACCTGGCGATCGATGTCTTGCGCTCCCGCGACAGCCGCGACCGGACCCACACCGCCCACCTGCGGATCGTCGGAGACTCGGTCGGCCCCAGCGCACCCCAAGATCTGCAAGAGGGCGAAGTGCGGCGGATCTTTGCGGAGCTTGCGGAGCTACTGACGCCGACCCAGCGTGCGGCGTTTGTCCTGCGCGAGGTGGAGGGCATTGCGACCGCCGAGGTGGCCGAGGCGCTGGGCTGCAGCGAGGCAACGGTCCGCAACCATGTCTTCCAGGCCCGGGCAACGCTGCGCAGGGAACTCGCCAACCGCTATCCCGAGTACCTCCCAAGAGGGGGTGGCCGATGACCAGCTGTCTGGAAGTGCGTCGCTTGGCGCCGAGATTCGTGGCGCTCGAGCTGTCGCCGGGTGACGAGCGGGAGTTTCGCGAGCATCTGGCCGGATGTGCCGCGTGCCGCGAGGCCGTGGCCGCTTCCGAACCGACTCTGGCGCTTGCTTGGAGGATCGCGGCCGAGGCCGGCCCTGCGGAGGACGAGCGCTTCGTGTCCGAGGTGCTCGGGCAGATCCACCAGCGTCAGCTGGAACACAGGCTCCGCGGCAGGCGGTCGTGGGTCGTTGCGGCGGCGGCGGCGGCGGTCCTCGTGGCGGTGCTCGGCGGCACGGCGGTTGTCCGACAGCTTTCCGGACCGCCCGCAACTTCCGCGGTTGCCACGGTCGCAGCGACACGTCCCGGACCGGCCGCGACGGAACCGGCGTTCATCGAGGTGGAGGGCGCCGGGGTGCGTCTCTACCAGCTCGCCCAAGCTTCCCAGTCGCGTGACGCGATCCAGGTGGCGTTCATCGTGGATCCGCACCTGGAGCTCTAGTTGGTCAGATCATGGTTCGCGATACTCGTGCTCTCGGCGAGCAGCGTGTTTGCCGCCGAGCAGGAATTGCGCGTTTTTCAGTTCCACTTCCGTCCCGCCCATGAAGCCGCGACATTGGTCGAGCCTATGCTCTCGGGCGAGGGCAGCCTCCTCTTGCAGCCCGGTCTGAACGCCATCACGGTTCGCGACAACCCGGACGTCCTCAAGCGGGTTGCCAGCGCACTGGCAAGTTGGGACGTGGCACCGCAATCGTACAAGGTGCGTGTCCGGGTGTTCCTCGCGTCCAGGGAACCCAAATCGTCCGGGCCTCCGCCGCCGCCGATTCCAGAGCTCGGCGAAAAGCTGTACCTGCTCTTCGGGTTCACGAAATTTCAGGAGGTGGCGGCGGTCCAAGCCACCGCGGCCGATGGCGATGCCGTGGAAACGGCGGCGGGCGACCACTACCACCTGCGGTTCACTGTCCGCAGTGTTCCGCAGGAGCCGGAGCGGGTCCAGCTCGCTCAGCTTCAGCTCGCCCGCCGTGATCGCGCGGCCGACAATACCGAGAGGCTGACCCCGCTGCTCCGCGCAACTGTGAGCCTGCTCATGAAACAGCCCTCGGTGATCGCCGGCGCGCGCTCCGAGAACGCCAGCCAGGCTTTCTTCTTGCTGTTGTCGGCGGAGCGCGAGGGGAAGCAGTGACCGAGTACGTCGTTCGGCTGGGCACCGCCGAGGGCTCCGTCCTCGAGCAACGCCATCGCGCTATCAGCGAGGACTCGCTTCGCCGCGATCTCGAGAGCAAGGGGTTCACCGTTTTCCGTATTTGGGAGCATCGCGGGAAGCTTCGTGTGCCCTTCCTGGGTCGTCGCGAGCGGCTCAGCTCGCTCGAGTTCCTCATCTTCAACCAGCAGCTCGCGACGCTCCTGAGGGCAGGGATGCCGATCCTGCAGTCACTCGAGCTGCTGCAGCGCTCACAGGGCGGGGCGTACTTTCGGGAGGTCCTCACCCGCATCCTCGAGGACGTGAGGAGCGGGGTGTCGCTGTCGGACGCCTTCGCCGCCCAGGGTGGCGTGTTTCCCAAGCTGTACTGCGCAACGATCCTGGCAGGCGAGCGGGCCGGAGAGCTGGTCGGGGTGTTGACACGCTACATCCACCACCAGCAGATGATGGAGGCGGTGTGGCGGAAGGTGAAGTCGGCGCTCACCTACCCGCTGGTGCTGCTGTCGCTTTCGGGCGCTCTCATCGTCGTGCTCGTAACGTACGTGATCCCGCGCTTCGCGTCGTTCTACATGGGCTTTGCCGCGGACTTGCCGCTCCCCACGAGGATGGTGCTCGGGCTTTCGACCTTCGTCCAGAACAACGGCATATACCTTCTCGTCGGGTTACTGGTGGCCTACCTCCTGTCGAGGCGCTGGCTCCGGAGCAACGCAGGAGTCATCGCGCTCGACCGCGCCAAGCTCAAGATACCGTTCGTGGGGCGGATCCTGCACCTCTTCGCGCTGTCGCAGTTCGTACGTTCTTTGGGAACGCTCATCGCCGGGGGTACGCCGCTTGTCAACTCGCTCGAGATCGCGAGCGGAACGGTGACGAACCGCGCCATCGCCGAACCGCTGACCCGGGTCGCCCCCAGGGTCCGGGAGGGCCAAGCGCTGTGGACCTCGCTCGAGACCACCGGCCTGTTCCCGGTCCTGTCGATCGCGATGGTCCAGGTGGGCGAGGCGACCGGCGCGCTCGAAGGGATGCTGACCAACGTCAGTCAGTTCTACGACGAGTCGATCGAGGTGCGGCTGGCGCGGTTGGTCACGCTGATCGAGCCGGCCGTGCTGGTGGTCATGGGCGGAGTGGTGTCGATGTTGCTGTTGTCGGTCTACTACCCGATGTTCACGCTGATGCAAAAGGTGCAGTGAGGTCTGGTATGGCAGAAGAGCTGAGCTCGGTGAACCAGAAGTACCTGCGAGGGCTCCCCCGCGACGAGGAGGACCGGAAACGCGCGGCCGAACTCGCCGCCCACATAGGTCTCCCGTACGACGACCTCCTCGAGTTCCGGGGCGACCCGGAGCTGTTCCGCCAGATCCCGGTGGACGTCATGGTCCGCTACCAGTTCGTGCCCCTGGAGCGTCAGGGCGACGTGGTCGTCGTCGTGATGGCGGACCCGTCCAACGTGCTGGCGGTGGACGAGGTCGAACTCGCGATCGGCGCGCCGGTCGAGGTCAAGGTGGGGCCGGCCGGCCGGATCGCCGAGATCCTGGAGAAGTCGGAGTCGACCCAGCGCGTGCTGGACGAGGCCACCGAAGACTTCAAGATCCAGCTCGTCCAGGAGCGCGAAAACGGCGAGGAGGCTCTCTCCATCGAATCGATCACGGCGGACACCTCGCCGATCATCAAGCTCGTCGACACCATCGTTTTCAACGCGATCCAGCGGCGCGCCTCGGACATCCACGTCGAGACGCGCGAGAAGGAGGTGATCGTCAAGTACCGGGTGGACGGCGTGCTGTACCAGGCGATGGAGCCCATCGACAAGCGCTACCACTCGACGATCATCTCCCGAATCAAGGTGATGTCGGAGCTCGACATCGCCGAGAAGCGCATCCCGCAGGACGGTCGCTTCAAGTTGCGTTTGAAGGGCCGCACCATCGACTTCCGGGTCTCGATCATGCCGACGGTACACGGCGAGGACTGCGTGATCCGAATTCTCGACAAGGAGTCGGCCAACAAGGAGTTCCGGACGTTGAACCTCGACGTTGTGGGGTTCGACGATGACACGAAGCGGAAACTGCGCAAGTTCATCCGCGAGCCGTACGGGATGGTGCTCGTGACGGGCCCGACCGGTTCGGGCAAGACGACGACGCTGTACGCCTGCCTCTCGGAGATCGTCTCGGTGGAGGACAAGATCATCACCATCGAGGACCCGGTTGAGTACCAGCTCCCGGGAGTCGCGCAGATCCCGGTCAACGAGAAGAAGGGCCTGACGTTCGCGCGCGGCCTCCGGTCCATCCTGCGACACGACCCGGACAAGATCATGGTGGGCGAGATCCGCGACGAGGAAACGGCCCAGATCGCGGTCCAGTCGGCGCTCACGGGCCACCTGGTCTTCACGACCGTGCACGCCAACAACGTTGTCGATGTGCTGGGCCGGTTTCTGAACATGAACGTGGACCTGTACAACTTCGTGTCTGCCCTCAACTGCGTCCTGGCGCAACGGTTGGTCCGGCGGATCTGCCCCAACTGCAAGCGTGCGGCGAAGGTTTCGCCCCAGAACCTGGAAGAGTCGGGCCTGACCGCCGACGCCGTCCGCGGCGTCACGTTCTACGAGGGCGCCGGCTGCATCGAGTGCAACGGTACGGGTTTCTTGGGACGAAGCGCGATCTGCGAACTGATGGATCTCTCGGACAACATCCGAGCGCTGATTCTCGAGAAGAGGCCGGCAGCCGAGATCAAGCGCGCGGCGAGGGCGGAAGGAATGAAGTTCCTTCGCGAGTCGGCGCTCGAACGTGTCTTCGCCGGCATCACGACGCTCAAGGAAGTCAACAAGGTGACGTTCGTCGAATGAACCTGCTCGCCCTCCTCCGCACTCCCCCGCCTGCCCACGCGTTCTCGCCTGGCGGCGGCGAGCTCTTGTACGGGCAGCTGAACGGCCGCCGCGACGCGCTCGTTCGGGTTGAACGGGCGCCCCTGCCGGGCGACTGGTTCAGGCTGGGCCCGGTCGGACTTCTCCAGGTGGACCGGCAGGTGGTCGCCAGCGCCCTCGGTCAGCTGCTCCGGCGTCTCGAGAAGCCCCCGCAGCAGGCCAGCCTCGTCGCTCCGAACGCCTGGATGCGAAGTGTCGTCGTGGAGACCGGGGGCCTGCCGCGCCAGCGCGCCGAGGCGGAGGAGGTTGTGCGCTGGCGTCTCAAGAAGCTGTTGCCGTGCCGGCCGGAGGACGTGCGCCTGGACTTCATCCCCGGCGGGGAGAACGGTCGAATGCTGGTTGTGCTGGCGCTGGATCGGCCTCTTTCCGCCGTAGAGGAAGTGTTCTCGGCCGCCGGGGTCCACCTGGGTCGGATGGAGCCCGCGGCGCTTGCCCTGACCGCTCTTCTCCCGGTCTCGGCCACGCCTGTCTTGCTGGCTGCCGTCGAGGAGCACGCTCTTTCTCTCGTCGTGCTGGCCGGAGGCAAGCCTGTGCTTCTCCGCCACAAGCCTCTTCCGGCCGATTCCCAACGTGCCGAGGTGTTCATGACGCGCGAGATCACCCGCACCCTCGCCCACGCCCGGGAACAGGAGGGGCTCTCCGGCCCTGTGGTGGTTTGGCTGGCTTCGACGGACGGCGAGAGAGGCGCCGAGGTGGAGCGGTGGGCGGACGGCGAGCCGGGGGTGACCGTCAACAGGCTCGCCGTCGGTGCCGGGAGGGTGCCGCCGGGGTCGGGGGTTTCGGATGTCCGCCTGTGGTCGCTTCTGGGGACCGCGTGGGCTGGGGAGACACGATGACCCGGCCGAATCTGGCGTCGAGCCCGTTCCTCGACGTGCGGCCGGTCTGGCTCACCGGCGCAGTCCTGGTGGTGCTCGCCTTGACGCTTTCGACCGTGAGCCTCACGGAACTCGTCGCCGCCCGAAGGAGGGAGGCATCCGCCGCCGAGCTGCTTGGGCAGACCCAGAGCAGGCGAGCCGAACTGGCGGCTCGGGTCGAGAGGGGGAACAGGGAGCTCGCTGCGGTCCCGTGGAAGAAGCTCCAGCAGGAAACGACGTCGATGCAGGTGGTGGTGGGACGCCACAAGCTGGTCTGGAGCCAACTCCTCGTCGACCTGGAGCGCGTTGTCCCCTGGGACGTCCGCCTCGTGCAGATCACGCCGGCGGTGGACAAGAAAGGCGCCATTCAGGTCGGAGTGCGGGGACTCGCGACCGGTCGTGAGGCGTGGCTTAGGCTGTTGGCTGTGCTGTTCACGGACTCGAGGTTCTCCGACCCTCTGCCGAGGTCTGAAGAGGCTCCCTCGGCCACGAACGCTAAAGGGTATGAATTCGATCTCACCGTACGCTACTGGCCGGGGGGAAGGCCATGATCGGCCGCGGCGCATGGCTCCGGCTGTGGTACGTGTGGGCGCCCGCGACCCTCATCGTGGTGGCCAACGTCGTCTGGCTCGCCGGTATGCGCGGCGCTGTGCTCGGACGGGGCTCGCTGCTCGCCGGACAGGTCGATGAGGCCCAGGCGGCGGTCTCCAAGCTGCAGAGCCAGGCTGACCAGGTCGAACGCATCAAGAAATCGGTCACGGCCCTGGAGGAGAACTTGAGCGCGCTTCAGCACCTGGAGATGGCGCCGATGCACGAGAGGCTTGTGGAGTTCCTCACCGACGTGGTCAAGCGGACTGAAATGGCAGGGTTGAGGCCGGACCGCGTTTCCTACGCGGTGCAACGAGAGGAGAAGTCCGGGCTCGTCTACTTCACCGCTAACTACAGGGTCAAGGGGAGCTACGAGCAGATCCGCCAGTGCGCATTCCTGCTCGAGAGTTCTCCGCAGTTCATCCTGCTCGAGGGGCTGACTTTGCGGGGGGACGATAGTGCCTCGTCCCTCGACGTGACGGTTCAACTGGGAGTCGGGACGTACTTCTCGGACCTCGATGAGGGACTCATGAAGCAGCTCGGTATCAACGAGGTGGCCAGTGGCACGTAACGCGAGACTGAGAAACGTCGCCGCCCTCGCCGCGCTCCTGATGGCGCTTGCGGTGGTGGTCGTCGTCAGGCTCAGGCCGGCTCTCGTCGCCGGAACCGCTGCCGGGAGCGCCAAGGCGGTTCACGTAGGCAGCTACTCCGTGCCGGTCCTCGGGTGGGACAGGTCGGAGCAACGTGTGGTTCCAACTCCTCGCGCCGGCAGGAACCTCTTCACCTTCGGGGCCCCGCCCACGCCGACGCCGGATCACAGGCCCACAATGCCGCCACCGGTCCCGCCACCGCCACAACCCACACCGACGCCCGATGGGATCTATGTGGACGGCAAGTGGATCCTGCCGCCGCCGCCGAGGTTCTCGCTCAACTACCTGGGGTGGCTGGGCCCAAACCGCCTGCCAGTCGCTGTCTTCCGCGACGGTGACAATGTCCTCGCGGTTCCCGTAGGAGAGAGTGTGAAGGAGAAGTTCATCGTCCGGGGGGTGGATCCGACCGGAGTCACCATCGGCTTCGTGGGGTATCCCGCGAACGTGACGAGCAAGGTTGCGCTTGCGAGGTGAGTGTGAGGAAGAAGCTCTTCGGAGTCGCGGGTCTGTTGCTGAGCGTGATAGTTGCGTTGCCGGGCTGCACCACGTACCGGTACACGCGTCGCGCCAGCGATGCGATGGTCGCCGAGAACTGGGATGCGGCCGTCTACTACTACCTGGAGGCGTTGTCGCGCGATCCCGGCAAAATGGAATTCAAGATTGCGCTTCAAAGGGCACGCATGAAGGCCGGCGAGGACCACTTCCGGCGCGGCATGAAGTTCAAGGAGGCCGGCGAGCTCGCACGGGCGCAGGCGGAGCTCGAGCTGGCCGTCCAGCTCGACCCGACGCACCAGTACGCCGAGGTGGAGCTGGCCAAGGTGCGCAAGGACCTCGCGGTGTTCAACGAGGAGGGCGGGGCGTCTAAGCTCGCCGAGATGAAGAGGGCGGCGTCCGAGATGAAGGTCAAGCCGCCGCTCCTGAACCCTGCGTCCGACGAGCCGATGAGCCTGTCGTTCCCGAACCAGACGAACCTGCGGGACATCTACAAAGCCATCGGGCAGGCGTTCGGGATCAACATCCTCTTCGACCCGAAGCTCAAAGACAGCAAGCTGTCGATCGAATTGAAGAACGTCACCGCCAGGCAGGCACTCGAGTCCGTCGTGGAGGCGGCAGGCCAGTTCTACAAGGTGTTCGACGAGAAAACCGTGATCGTCGTCGAGGACACCCCGGCGAACCGGCGCGACTACGAGGACCTGGTCGTAAAAACGTTCTTCCTCTCCAACGCCGACGTCAAGGACGTCAACAACATGCTGCGCGCCCTGATCGACGCGCGCCGCATCGCGGTCAACGAGCAGCTCAACTCGCTGGTGATCCGCGACACCGCCGACAAGGTGGCGATTGCCGAACGGCTCATCAACGCCAACGACAAGTCGAAGGCCGAAGTCCTGGTGGATGTCGAGCTACTGCAAATCGACACCTCGAAAGCCCGCGACATCGGGATGACGTTGGCGTCGCAAACGTTTAGCGCTAGCCTCGATACCACCCAGCTCGGCGCCTCGACCGCTGGCGGCGCCATCTACCTCAACCAGATCGGCAACATCACACGCTCGATGTGGCAGACGACCGTGCCAAATGTCGTGCTCAACCTGATCAAGACGGACAGCGAGACGAAGACCCTCGCCCATCCCCAGCTCCGCATCACAGAGCGAGAGAAGGCGAACCTGGTCATCGGGGAGAAGGTCCCGATCCCGACGACGACCTTCAACACTGCAACCGCTCAAAACGGCACCATCGTGCCGATCACCGCCTTCACCTACCAGGACGTGGGCATCAAGCTCGACATCGAGCCGAAGGTTCACCACAACAACGAGATCACGCTGAAGCTCAAGGTCGAGGTCTCCGATCTCGGAGCGGCGATCCCGGTCTCCGGCCAGCCGAACCAGTACCCGATCAACACCCGCAACATCGACACGGTGATCCGCCTCAAGGATGGCGAGACGTCGTTGCTCGCGGGGTTGCTCAAGCAGACAAACACCACCGCCACCAGCGGTCTGCCGTGGCTGTCCGACCTCCCGGTGATCGGCGCCCTGTTCTCCGACAACTCCAAGACCGTCAACCAGACCGACTTGGTCCTTACGCTGACTCCCCACATCGTCCGCTACCCCGACATCACCGAGGAGGACCTCGCGCCCCTCTGGGTGGGGACCGAGACCCGCGTCTCGATCTTCGGCAACTCGCCGCGGCTGAGGTCCGCGGCCTCCACGGGCCCGATGGACCAGGCGAGCGGTGCCGCTGCGAGCTCGCAGCAGAACGCCGGCGCTCAAGGGCAGGACTCCTCGACGGCGACGCAGACGAACCAGCCTCGACGGGGGCGTGGCCGCTCGTCGGGCGGAGGGGCGAGTTCCCCAACGGGGGGGACTTCAAGCCAAAACAGCAGCGGACTGTCGACGAACGTCCAGAGTCCTGCGGCTGACATCTCGGCCTCAACCCAGGGTGTGGCGGCCGACGTCTCGGCTTCAGCCCAGGGCATTGCGTCGGACGTTTCAGTCGCGACTCAGAGCGTGGCGTCCACCGCCTTGGCCTCGACCCAGGGTGTGGTGACCGGTGTCTCGCCGGTGACCCAGAGTGTGGCGTCCAGTGCCTCGGCGAACGACACCAACGGGCTCCCGGTGCTGACCTTCGAGCCGGCCCGGCTGCCGCTGACCGTGGGCGCCGAGGGAACGCTGGACGTGGTGATCGACCCAGGCGCCGTCGGGGTGAGCGGTCAGCTCCACCTCGCCTACGACCCGGCGCGGCTGGAAGTGACGCGTGTCGAGGGTGGAGTCCTGCAAGGCAGCGGAGGTCAGGTCCAGGTGAAGGTCGGGCACACCCCGGCGCTCGGCTGGATCACGGCCGACGTGGGAGATCGCGTCGTCGCGGCCGGTGTGTTCGTGCGCCTCTCGGTGCGGCCCCTCGCGCCCGGAGAGCTCCCGGTGATCTTCGCGGGCCCCCTCGGCGCCCTGATCGCCCGCAACGGAACGGTGGTCGCGGCTCCGGCCGCCGGCGAGGTGGTTCGGTGAAACCTGCCGGCCGTGGCTTCACCGTGGCGGAACTCGTGATGGTGACCGCCATCGTGGCCATCATGGCCGCGATCGCCCTCCCGACCGCGCGCTTCACGATGCAGCGCGAACGGGAATCGGAGTTGCGGCTTGACCTTCGGCTCATGAGGAGCGCGATCGACGACTACAAGCACCTTTCGGACCAGGGGATGATCCAGGTCGAGATCGGCACCGAGGGGTACCCCAAGGCGCTCGAGGACCTGGCAAATGGGGTCACGATCGTGGGGCAGCTGACCAAGAAGAAGTTTCTCCGGCGGGTTCCGATCGATCCGATGACCGGAAAGGCCGAGTGGGGACTTCGCTCATACCAGGACGAAATGGATGCAACGGACTGGGGTGGGCAGAACGTCTACGACGTCTACTCTCTCTCGAAAGGCACGGCCCTCGACGGCACGAAGTACAAGGATTGGTAGGAATGAGACAGGGCACAGGGCACAGGGCGCAGGGAACGGATGCTCAGGGGGCTGGCTACCCTGACTCCGCGCGCCGGGATTCACTCCTGGCGCCCGGAAGGGGCTCGGGGGGTCAAGAGCGTCCGGGTGGGAGGCGGAGCGGACGCGGGGCGTCCCGGCAGAGTGGTTTCACGCTCATCGAGCTCATCGTGGTGGTGGCGATTATCGGCATCCTGGCGACGATTGCGGTCCCGGCGATGAGGACCGCCCCGATGCGGGCCAAGGAGTCGGCTCTCAAGGAGGACCTCTTCACGCTCCGATCGTGCCTGGATCAGTTCCACGCCGACCGTGGGCGCTACCCGACGACGCTGGACGAACTCGTGAGCATGGGGTACCTCCGGTCCGTGCCGGTTGACCCCGAGACCAACTCCAAGGACACCTGGGTCGTGGCGTATGAGGAGGTGGCGCCGGACCAGCAGGACAATTCGCAGCAGCAGATCGGCCCCGGCATCATCGACATCCACTCCGGCTCCGATGGGACGGCTCTCGATGGCACGAAGTTCGCCGACTGGTAGCAGGAACGTGGTCCGTGGTCCGTGGTCCGTGGCCCGCCGAGGCCGACATCGAGACGCCTGGGACCAGGACGGAGTGGTTCATGAAGCGCGGGCTCCCGGTTGGAGGGGCAAGAACCAGGCAGCCGCTTGCGACCCTGGATCCACGGCCCACGAACCACGTGGCGGAGAGCGGGGGTTCACCCTCGCGACCCTCGTAGTTCTCATGGCCGTGATGGCAGTCTTCCTGACCGTCGCGATCGAGAGCGTGAGCTTTCAGCAGCGCCGGGAGAAGGAACAGGAGCTCATCTTCCGCGGCAACCAGGCCGTCGAGGCGATCCGGCTCTTCCGAGTTCGGTTCGGCCGCTATCCCGTGAAATTGGAGGAGCTTCCAAACGCCAAGCCGCGCGTGCTCAGAAAGGTTTGGGCCGACCCGATGACGGGCAAGCCCGACTGGCAGCCGGTCTTCCTGGGAGAGGCAGGCACCACGTTGCAGCCGACCCCGAATCCGAGTGCAACCCCCCAGCCGACTCCGAATGCGGATGACACCTCCCAGCCGACTCGGCCTGTGACTGGCGGCCAGGGCACTATCGGCCCGATCATCGGGGTGAAATCCAGTGTCTGCCAAGACTCGATCATGGTGTATCTGGGGAATACCAATTACTGCCAGTGGAAGTTCTTCTTCGACCCCACCAACCCGATGGGCACCACGCAGGCGGTGGTTGCTCCCCCGGCGGCGGGTGTCCCTACGCCCCAGTCCTGATCGGCAACCCGTCGGGCTGCTACACTTGCGCACCCATGGAGACCGGACCGACGGTATTCGTCCACCAGCTCCCCGATGCAGCGACCGCGGCCGTCGGAGCGTGGATGCGGACCGGATCGGCGCACGAGAGCGCTGATCTGGCGGGGATCACCCACCTCCTCGAACACCTTCTCATGCGACGTTGCGGGGACCGTACCCCCGAAGGTATCGCCCAGCTTACAGATTCCTTGGGCGGGGCGATCGACGCGTTCACGACGCGCGAGGTGTGCGCCGTGACGGCCCACGTCCCGGCCGATCGCTTCGACGAGGCGTTCGAACTGGTGCTGGACGCGGTGTTCCGCCCCAGGCTGCTCCCCGACGAGGTGGAGCTGGAGCGCAGGGTGGTGGCGGCCGAGTTCGACCTGATCCAGGACTCGCCCGGGGAGGTAGCGGCGGAGAAGGCGCTCGCCGCCTGCTGGGGAGACCATCCCCTGGCGCGGCCGGTGTTGGGCAGCCGTGAGATCGTCGACAGGCTCCAACTGCCGGATTTGGAGCGCTATCACCGTGCTCACTTCACCCCGGCGAACCTGCTCCTGGTGGCCGTCGGGCCGGTCGATCGGGAGAGGATCGCAAAGAAGCTAGGCCTTGATCCGGTCGGCGGTGCACGAGCCGAGTCTCTAGTCCCTCCGAGGTGGAGGCCCGTCGTGCTCGTTGAGGAGCGCGACGGTCTGGAGCAGTTGTACGCAAACCTCGTGCTGCCCGGGCTTCGCGCCGATGACCCGGAGATCTTCACGCTCGGCGTCCTGCACCAACTGCTGGGAGGCGGCGCGTCGAGCCGTCTGTTCCGGGAGCTTCGGGACCGGCTGGGCCTCGTGTACGACGTCGGGAGCTCGATCTACGCCGCAGCAGTCGCCGGCGTGCTCGAGGTGACGTTCTCGGCTCCGGCGCGCCAGACCGGGGCGTGCTGGGATGCGGTCTTCGGCGTTCTCGAGGAGGTCGCCGCCGGCCGGGTCACGGACGGCGAGGTGGAGTTGGCGCGACGCGCGCTCGCTTCCGGGGTCGTGCTCGGGGCGGAGGGTAGCGACGCGCTCATGGAAGCCCATGCCGGGGAGATCCTCTCCCACGGCCGGCCGTTCGACGGAGCACTCACACGGCGCAGGCTCGACGAGGTGACGCCCGAGCGCGTCCGGGCGCTTGCGCAGCGGGTCATCCGCCTCGATGCGGTGGCCGGGGCGGTTTGCGGACCGGAGGCGGGGCTTCGCCTCCCGGCCGGTCTTTCCCAGAGGGTGGCATGACGCCGGCCGAGGTGGGAGTTCGACGGCTCTCTCATGCCCAGGGGCTTCCCCTGCCGCGGTACCTCACACCGGGAGCGGCGGGGGCGGACGTCGCGGCGGCAGTCACGTCCGATGTCGCGCTCGCACCGTCGGAGCGGATGGCGGTTCCGACGGGTCTCGTGCTGGCGGTACCGGCCGGGTACGAGGTCCAGGTCCGCCCTCGCTCCGGCCTCGCGCTCCGGCACGGGGTGACGGTTGCGAACGCGCCCGGCACGGTGGACAGCGACTACCGGGGCGAGCTGATGGTCATCCTCGTGAACCTCGGCCGTGAGAGCTACGTCGTCCGGCGAGGCGAGCGCATCGCGCAGCTCATCGTGGCCCCCGTGGTGCAGGCGGCGTTCCGGGAGCGCGACGAGTTGCCGTCTTCGGACCGGGGAGCCGGCGGATTCGGCTCGACAGGCTCCTGAGGTGCGAATCTCGGTTCTCGCGTCCGGTTCGAGCGGCAACGCGGTTGTAGTCGAGGCCGACGGTGTCTGCGTCCTGATCGACTGCGGGATCTCCTATCGACAGCTCGCAGTTCGGATGAAGCCTCTCGGCCTCGACCCGGGCCGCATCGAGGCCGTGCTCCTGACTCACGAGCACGACGATCACGTGAAAGGCCTGGAGGTCTTCCTGCGCCGTCACGCCGTGCCGGTGCTGGCCACGGCCGGAACCCTCGGGGGAATGGCACTGCAGCCCCCGAGCACCCGGCTACTGGCGTCGGGACGCGAGGTCAGGCTCGGGGGCTTGACCGTGGTGCCGGTCCAGACCTGCCACGACGCCCGGGAGCCTGTGGGCTTCGTTCTGGAAAGCGGGCACAGGCGAGTGGGCCTGGTCACGGACACGGGGGTGTTCACGGGGCTTCTGACCGAACGTCTCTCGGAGTGTCACGCCGTCTTGCTGGAGTGCAACCACGACCGGGATCTGCTGCGGGTAGGCCCCTACCCGTGGCCGCTCAAGCAGCGCATCGCCTCGCGCACCGGTCACCTCTCCAACGACCAGGCGTGCGCGGCCCTGGAACGTCTCGCCCATTCGCAGCTCGAGGTGGTCGTCGGGATGCACCTTTCGCAGACCAACAACCGCCCTGAGATGGTCAAGCGCGAGCTGTCCGCAGCGCTGTCGGGCTCGCGCGTGCGGCTGGAGGTGGCATCCCAGCACAGCGCCCTGGTGATCGAGACCGGTGAGGCCCCTGCGGCCCGCGCCGGTACGGGGCCTCGTTGACCGGCGCGCGAAGGGGATGCGGTTCTTCCCCGGTGCGGCACGTTCGCGGTACCCTTGGGCGCCGCGGGACGCTCGAGGCATGGCGGGAGGCACACGATGCTTGTTGAGGTTCGCGTCAAGCTCAAGGAGCAGGTCCTGGATCCACAAGGGGAAGCGATCCGGCGGGTCCTCTCCGGTCTCGGGTATGGGGAGATCGAGCAGGTGAGGGTCGGCAAGCTTATGCTCCTCGAGGTGGCCGGGACGGATGCCGCGGTCGTGCGGTCCCGCATCGAGGAAGCCTGCGAGGAGGTCCTCGCAAACCCGGTGATCGAGGAGTTCGAGGTTCGCCTGCCATGAAGAAACAGGGCACAGGGCACAGGGCACAGGGCACAAGCCGCCCACACGCACAAGACGGATCACAATGCGGTGAAGGATCATGAGTGGGCAGCGGCGGCCGCGGGTGGCGGTGGTGATCTTCCCGGGGTCGAACTGTGACCGCGATGCGCTCGCTGCCGTCGAGTTGGTGGGAGGCGAGGCGGTTCCGGTCTGGCACCAGAGCGCCGACCTCGCAGGCTGCGCGGCGGTGATCCTGCCGGGCGGCTTCTCGTACGGTGACTACCTGCGGGCCGGGGCGATGGCGGCTCACTCTCCGGTGATGGCCTCCGTGCGCCGCCACGCCGCCGACGGCGGGCCGGTGCTCGGCATCTGCAACGGGTTCCAGATGCTGCTCGAGATCGGTTTGCTGCCCGGCGCGATGCTGATGAATCGCACGCTGCGGTTCATCTGCCGCGATGTGCACGTGCGGGTGGAGCGGAACGACCTCGCTCTTCTCAGGCACCTCTCCGGTGGCCAGGTGCTCCGGCTGCCGATCGCGCACAAGGAGGGGAACTGGTTCGCCAGCACCAATGCCGTTCGAGAGGTGGAGGCAAGAGGCATGGTGGCGCTTCGCTACTGCGCGCCGACCGGGGAGCTCGACGATGGCGCCAACCCCAACGGTTCACTGAACGCGATCGCCGGGCTGGTCAACGTGCAGGGCAACGTGCTCGGGATGATGCCGCACCCCGAGCGTCGTATGCGAGCGCTGCTCGGCGGTGAGGACGGAGCTGCGCTGATCCGCGGTCTGGTGGAGGCGGCATGAAGTGGGATGCGCCTGCGACGGTTGAACTGGCGCGAGAGCACGGGCTCTCGGAGCAGGAGTATGAGCGCATCCTCTCCGACCTCGGCCGGGTACCGAATCTCACCGAACTCGGGATCTTCGCCGCCCTTTGGTCGGAGCACTGCTCGTACAAATCCTCCAGGGTTCACCTCAAGAAGTTCCCGACGCGCGGCCCCCGGGTGGTTCAGGGACCCGGTGAGAACGCCGGCGTCGTGGACCTCGGGCAGGGGTGGGTCACCGTCTTCAAGATGGAATCTCACAACCACCCTTCCTTCATCGAGCCGTACCAAGGCGCGGCGACGGGCGTCGGAGGCATCCTGCGGGACGTCTTCACGATGGGGGCGCGGCCGGTGATGCTCCTCGACTCGCTGCGGTTCGGGTCGCTCGGCGCGCCTCGGATGACGCACCTCGTCGACGGAGTCGTGCGAGGGATCGGCGACTACGGCAACTGCGTCGGCGTCCCCACGGTGGGGGGTGAGGTCGACTTCCACCCGAGCTACAACGGCAACATCCTCGTGAACGCCATGTGTGTCGGCGTGGCTCGGGCCGACGGGATCTTCTACGGGCGGGCCTCGGGACCGGGCAACCGCGTCGTGTACCTCGGTTCCAAGACCGGCCGCGACGGCATCCACGGGGCCACGATGGCCTCCGACGTCTTCGACGAGAGCGCGAGCGCAAAGCGGCCCACGGTCCAGGTGGGTGATCCGTTCACGGAGAAGCTGCTGATCGAGTGCTGCCTCGAGCTGATGGGCAGCAGCCTCGTGGTCGGCATCCAGGACATGGGTGCGGCCGGTCTGACATCCTCCGCGTTCGAGATGGCGGCCAGGGCCGGGTGCGGGCTCACGCTCGATCTTTCCAAAGTGCCGGCGCGCGAGAGGGGGATGACCCCGTACGAGCTGATGCTCTCCGAGTCGCAGGAGCGCATGGTGCTGGTGGTGACGCCCGAGAACGTCGCGCCGGTGCTCGATGTGTGTAGCCGCTGGGGGCTGGACGCGGTCGAGATCGGCACCGTGATCCCCGAGCCGGAGGTGGTGGCCAGCTTCGAGGGGAGGCAGGCGTTTCGGCTTCCACTGCCCCCGCTCGTGGACGAGGCTCCCCGATACCAGCGGCCGTGGGTGCCGCCCGTTCCCGCCGCGGCGGTGACCCTGCCGAAGCTGCACGACCGTGACTGGGTGGCCGATCTGCGCGAGCTCCTGGCGTCGCCGGTGTTCGCGAGCTCGAAGCCGATCTGGCAGCAGTACGACCAATCGGTGGGTGCCAGCACCGTGGTCGGGCCGGGTGCCGACGCGGCGCTGCAGATCGTCGAGGGCACGAGCATTGGCCTGGCGGCGACGACCGACTGCAACGCCCTTGCGTGCTCCCTCGACCCGTTCAACGGCGCAGCGCAGGCCGTGGCCGAGGCCGTGCGCAACCTGGCGTGCGTGGGCGCCGAGCCGGTGGGCGTGACCGACTGCCTCAACTTCGGCTCGCCGGAAAATCCGGGCGTGATGGGGCAGTTCGTCGCCGCCGTGGACGGTCTGGCCGAGGCGTGCCGTGCGTTCGAGGTCCCCGTGGTCTCCGGCAACGTGTCGTTCTACAACGAGACCTCGGGCACGGCGATTCAGCCGACGCCCACGGTGGGCATGGTCGGCGTGGTGCCGGAGGTGCGGTTCCGGCCGCGCTCGCACTGGCAGGTCGGTGACGCCATCTACATGCTCGGACCGCTGGAAGGCGAACTCGGCGGGTCGAGGTACCTGCAGATCGTGCTCGGCCTGGAGGCCGGTCCCGTGCCGGCGGTCGACTACGAGGGCGAGCGCCGGAGCGCAGCGGTCGCCCGCGACCTGGTGCGCCTCGGCCTCGCCGCCGCCAAGGACCTCTCGGACGGAGGACTCGCCGTCGCTGCAGTCGAGATGAGCGCTGGCGCCATCGGGTGCAAGCTGACGTTGCCGACAGGCGTTTCGCCGGTCCGCGCCCTGTTCGGCGAGTGGCGCGGCGGTTTCCTGCTCGCGGCGCCGGTGCCACTGGAGCCCGCGCTCGAAAGGGCCTGCCACGGGCTCCCGTTGACGCGGTTGGGCGTCGCGGGCGGTACCAAACTGGTTTTCGCTCTCGGGCGCGAGATCGTGCTCGAGGCTCCGGTCGCAGGGCTCGCGGCGCTGGGCGAGAAGGGTTTGGAATGGCTCTCCGAGGCGTGAGCGACGCGGACGACACGTTCCACGATGAATGCGGCGTGTGTGCCGTGCTCGGCCACCCGGACGCCGCGAACCTCGTCTATCTCGGTCTCTACGCGCTCCAGCATCGCGGTCAGGAGTCCGCCGGAATCGCAGCCTTCGATGGGCGCGAGCTGCGTCACAAGAAGGCAATGGGGTACGTGGCGGACATATTCAGTCGGGAGGTCATCGAGGAGCTGCCCGGCACCGTGGCTCTAGGTCACGTGCGGTACGCCACCGCCGGAAACTCGACCCTCGCGAACGCGCAGCCCGTGGTGGCCACGACCCACAGGGGCCTGGTGGCGCTCGCACACAACGGCAACCTCGTCAACGCGCTGAGGCTCCGGCAGCAGCTCGAAAAGCAGGGTGCAATCTTCCAGTCGACCTCGGACAGCGAGGTGTTCCTGCACCTGCTGGCGCGTTCGAAGTCTCCGACCCTCGAGGGCGCGTTGCTCGAGACGTTGGACGCGGTCGTCGGCGCGTACTCGCTCGCCGTCGTGTGTGACGGCAGGCTCTTCGCTGCCCGCGACCCTCATGGGTTCCGGCCGCTCGCCCTTGGACGGCTCGGCGAGGCGTGGGTCGTGGCGTCCGAAACCTGCGCCTTCGACCTGATCGAGGCGAGGATGGTCCGGGAGGTGGGCCCCGGCGAGCTCGTCGAGCTGGCCGGCGAGGAGCCGCGCGTTCTGCACCCGCCGTCGCCGGGGCCGTACGCTCACTGCGTCTTCGAGCACGTCTACTTCGCCCGCCCTGATTCCCGTGTCTTCGGCGAAGACGTGGGTCCGGCGCGCGAGAAGCTCGGGGAGCGTTTGGCCAGGGAACACCCGGCGAGCGCGGACATCGTCGTCGCGGTCCCGGACTCGGGCGTGCCGGCGGCTCTCGGCTACGCCCGCGAGTCCGGTCTGCCGTTCGTGCTCGGCCTGGTGCGCAACCACTACGTCGGTCGGACCTTCATCGAGCCGCGCCAGTCGATCCGGCACTTCGGCGTCAAGGTCAAGCTGAACCCGGTTCGGGCGGCGGTCGCGGGCAAGCGCGTCGTGCTGGTCGACGACTCGATAGTCCGCGGCACGACCTCCCGCAAAATCGTCATGATGCTGAAGGCCGCCGGCGCGCTCGAGGTCCATCTGCGCATCTCGTCCCCCCCGACCATCGGGCCGTGCTTCTACGGGATCGACACGCCCCAGCGCCGGGAGTTGATCGCTTCGAGCCAGAGCGTGGAGGAGATCCGGGCTTTCGTGGGCGCCGACTCGCTCGGATACCTTTCCGAGGAGGGGATGCTCTCGTGCCTGGCCACGCCGGCGCCGAACTTCTGCACCGCGTGCTTCTCCGGCCGCTACCGTGTTCTCGACGAGGAGGACCACGCGGACGTCGTCGCAAAGGAGGAACGGTGACAGGTTCGATGCGAGCAGAGGAGTTCAAGACGGCAGGGGAGCGGAGGAGCATGGGAGCAGAGGAGCACAAAGCAGCTCAGGCCGAAGCTGTTGCTTCCTCTTCTGTACTTTTGCTCCTCTGCCCCTCCGCACCTCTGCTCCTCTGCGTGACGGGGCTTGGCGGAATCCACAACCGGAGAGCCCTTGATGGATGATCCCGGCGAACGCCTTACGTACGAGGGCGCCGGTGTCTCGATCGACGCGCAGGATCGTGCGCTCGCCGAGGTGAAGCGCCTGGCGAAGGCGACGTTCACGCCCGGCGTCCTCTCCGAGATCGGGAGCTTCGGGGGCCTCTTCACGCTCGAGCCGGAAAACCCGGCGGGGACGGTACTGGTTGCCTCAGCCGACGGCGTCGGCACCAAGCTCAGGGTCGCCCAGATGGCGGGCAGGCATGGGACCGTCGGCGAGGACCTCGTCAACCACTGCGTCAACGACATCCTCGTCCAGGGAGCACGACCCATCTTCTTCCTCGACTACTTCGCTTCGGGCCGTCTCGATCCCGGCGTGGCCGTGGAGGTCATCGCCGGACTCGCGCGCGGCTGCCGCGCGGCCGGCTGCGCGTTGCTCGGGGGCGAGACCGCCGAGATGCCCGGCTTCTACCAGCGCGGCGAGTACGACGTGGCCGGCTTCATCGTAGGTTCGTGCCGCCGCGACCGCCTGCTGAGGGTCGAGAACGTTTCCTCCGGCGACGTTCTCGTGGCGCTTCCCTCGACCGGTCTCCACACGAACGGCTACTCGCTCGCGCGCAAGGTGTTCTTCGACCTCCTCGGGCTCAGGGTGGAGGACGAGGTACCCCGACTCGGCTGTACCGTCGCCGACGCGCTGCTCGCGGTCCACAGGTCGTACCTCCCTGCGGTGGGGCCGCTGATCGATGCCGGTCTCGTGAAGAGCGCCGCGCACATCACCGGTGGCGGGATCCCCGACAACCTGCCGCGGGCGTTGCCCGATGGGGTGGGTGCCAAAATCGAGCTCGGCTCGTGGGACGAACCGGCGTTGTTTCGCCTGATCCGAGAGACGGGCCGCGTGCCCGAGGACGACATGCGGCGTACGTTCAACCTCGGCGTGGGGATGATCCTCGTGGTGCCCGAAGATGCCGCCGGTGTCGTTCTGGAGAAGCTGGAAGCTCAGGGAGGCGGCTGGGTGATCGGCCGCTGCGTCCGCGGTTCCGGCGTGCGCTTCGCAGGTGAGCGGCGTGCCTGAGAGACGCGTGACCCGTGGCCGGTGGTCAGTGGCCCGGACGAGACAGTGCGATGTTCGCTCCGCAGGAGCGTGGGATCTGTTGACGGACCACGGACCACGGACCACGGCCCACTGGGAGGACGGGTGGCGGGCTTGACTCGGATTGCAGTGCTGCTGTCGGGGCGGGGCACAAACCTCGTGGCGATCGCCGCAGCCTGCTCCCGCGGCGAGGTTCCTGCCGAAATCGTGCTTGTCGTTTCGAACAAGCCCGACGCGCCCGGCCTCGAGCGGGCCCGCGAGCGCGGCATCCCGGTTGTCGCGGTCTCCGGCAAGGGCATCTCACGCGAGGAACACGAGCGGCTCGTGATTGCCGAGGTTACCAATGTGGGGGCCGAATGGGTCTGTCTTGCCGGCTACATGCGGCTGCTGTCACCCGCATTCATCGCGCGGTTCCCGCAGCGGATCGTGAACATCCACCCTGCGCTGCTGCCGTCGTTCCCCGGTCTGGAGGCGCAGCATCAGGCGTGGGCCCATGGCGTCAAGATCTCGGGGTGCACCGTGCACCTGGTCGACACCGGCTGCGACAGCGGCCCGATCGTTCTCCAGCGCTCGGTTCTGGTGCTCGACGACGACACGGCGGACTCCCTCGCCCACCGCATCTTGGAGCAGGAGCACATCGCCTACCCCGCGGCGCTACGCCTCCTGCTGACCCGCGCGTGGCGAGTCGAGGGCCGGCGGGTGGTATTCACCTAGGTGGTAGCAGGTGGTGAGGCTCGCCTGCGGCAGAGTTCTCGCGTGATCTATCCCACGTTTGTGGGATCGACAGAGGTGGTTGGGGGGGTAGCTTGTGTCAAAGTCGAAAGGAGCGACGCCGATGGAACCCCCCCGCGCCACGATTATCCTTTATCCTTGGTACCCTCCTCGTTGTGGCACTCGTTGCGGTGCCCAGCAGAGCGGTAGATCAACCGCCATCCAATAACGATTTCTGTTCGCATGCCGCCCCTGTTATTTGGCCAGAGTGTATTGGCAGTGTAGGAGGTCCCAGCAACTGTCAGGAATGTGAGCACGCCTGCGCTAACGCGTTTATGAAGGACGTTCATGATTATGAACTCTCAGGGAATAACCCTGTATGCATTCAAGCGGCGCAGCACAAGTACAATCTATGCAATGCAGACTTGACCTGCCCCCCAGAAACGAGTCCAGGCTGAGAGTTAGAGTTAGGGGTTTTCAGCCGGAACGAGAAAGGGGCAGGCGATGGCAAGGAAGCGGTTTGCAGCCGAGCAGATCATCCACAAGCTGAGGGAGGCGGAGGTCGAGTCGTCGCGTGGTCGAACGACGGCGGAGATCTGCCGGAAGCTGGAGATCTCGGAGCAGACCTACTACCGGTGGCGGAAGGTGTACGGGGGCTTGAAGGTCGAGCAGGCGCGGAAACTGAAGAGCCTGGAGAAGGAGAACAGCCGGTTGAAGAAGGTCGTCGCGGAGCAGGCGTTGGACATTGCGATCCTCAAGGAGGCGGCCGCGGGAAACTGGTGAGCCCGGCGCGGCGGAGGCGAGCCGTGGACGCCATTCGGGAGCGGCTTGAAGTCTCCGAGCGTCGGGCATGTCGGGTGCTGGTGCAGGCGAGGTCGACGCAGCGTCGGCAAAGGGTTGTCACGTCGGAGGAGGCGCTCGTGGTGGAGCGGATCGTGGCGCTTGCCTGCAAGTGGGGACGGTACGGGTATCGACGGATCGCGGACGAGCTGCACGACGAGGGGTGGCGGGTGAATCACAAGCGGGTGGAGCGGATCTGGCGCCAGGAGGGGTTGAAGGTGCCGAAGCGGCAACCCAGGAGGGGGCGGCTGTGGCTCAACGACGGCTCGTGCATTCGCCTGCGGCCGGAGCACAAAGACCACGTCTGGTCGTACGACTTCGTGGCCGACCGGACGGACGATGGTCGACCGCTGCGGATGCTGACGATCATGGACGAGTACACGCGCGAGTGCCTGGCGATCGACGTCGAGCGACGCCTCACAAGCGAGGACGTCCTCGAGCGGTTGGCCGAGCTCTTTGTGGTCCGTGGGACGCCGGCGTACATTCGGTCGGACAATGGGCCGGAGTTCACCGCAACGATGGTTCGGGCCTGGCTGGCCAGGCTCGGGGTGAAGACCCTCTTCATCGAGCCGGGGAGCCCGTGGGAGAACGGCTACATCGAGTCGTTCAACGGCAAGTTTCGGGACGAGTTCCTCAATGGGGAGCTCTTCACGACGCTGCAGGAGGCCAAGGTTCTGGTGGAGGGATGGCGGCACCACTACAACACGAGACGGCCGCACAGCTCGCTCGGGCACCGGCCGCCAGCACCCGAAATGATCCTCTCCTGGCCACCTGGCGTCGCTCTGCTCCGCCAGGTGGCAGCCATGGGAGGACTAACATAAGAACTGGCACCGCTACAGGGGGC
>JBEKAA010000004.1:382500-432888 GCA_050018455.1 Thermoanaerobaculaceae bacterium
ATCTACCCTTGGCCAGGATGAAGCGTGGGTAACACCACGTGGAGGTCCGAACTAGTGTTGGTTGAAAACAACTTGGATGAGCTGAGGGTAGGGGTGAAAGGCCAATCAAATTCCGTGATAGCTCGTTCTCCCCGAAATAGCTTTAGGGCTAGCCTCGCGTGGTTCGTGGCGGTGGTAGAGCACTGGATGGGTTAGGGACCTTACCCGGTTACCGACCCCAACCAAACTCCGAATGCCGCCAACGTCAAGCGCGGGAGTCAGACGGCGGGGGATAAGCTTCGTCGTCAAAAGGGAAAGAACCCAGACCGCCAGCTAAGGTCCCCAAGTAACGGCTAAGTGGTAAAGGATGTGGGGTTGCTGAGACATCCAGGAGGTTGGCTTAGAAGCAGCCATCCTTCAAAGAAAGCGTAATAGCTCACTGGTCTAGCGATCCTGTGCCGAAAATTCAACGGGGCTCAAGCCGTTCACCGAAGCTGCGGATCTTCAGGGCCTGAGGGTCCTGGAGGTGGTAGGGGAGCGTTCCATGTGGGATGAAGTCAGACCGTAAGGACTGGTGGACTGCATGGAAGTGACTCTGCCGGCATAAGTAGCGATAAAGCAGACGAGAACTCTGCTCGCCGGAAGCCTAAGGTTTCCTGAGCAAGGTCAATCCGCTCAGGGTCAGTCGGTCCCTAAGGTGAGGCCGAACGGCGTAGCCAATGGGAAGCAGGTTAACATTCCTGCACCACTCTGTCCTCGTTATCACGATGGGGTGACGCAGAAGGATAGGTCGGACTGGCATTGGACGTCCAGTTTCAAGCGAGTAGGCGGGGGTGATAGGCAAATCCGTCGCCCCGTTAACGCCGAGACGCGATGTCGATCCCGCAAGGGAGCAAAGCGACTGATTCCACGCTGCCGAGAAAAACCTCTAAGGAGAGGGCAGGGTGACCGTACCGGAAACGGACACACGTAGGCAGGGAGAGAATCCCGAGGCGCTTGAGTGATCCCCCGTGAAGGAACTCGGCAAAATTACACCGTAACTTCGGGAGAAGGTGTGCTCTTTGCCGTGTAGACCCTTGCGGTCGAAGCGGCGGAGAGTCGCAGTGAAAAGGCCCAGGCGACTGTTTACTAAAAACACAGCACTCTGCAAACGTCACAAGCGGACGTATAGGGTGTGAAGCCTGCCCGGTGCCGGAAGGTTAAGGGGAGGGGTTAGTGCCGCTTCGGCGGTACGAAGCTCTGAACTGAAGCCCCGGTAAACGGCGGCCGTAACTATAACGGTCCTAAGGTAGCGAAATTCCTTGTCGGGTAAGTTCCGACCTGCACGAAAGGCGAAACGATCTGGGCGCTGTCTCCGCGGGGGGCTCAGCGAATTTGAAGTACCGGTGAAGATGCCGGTTACCCGCACCAAGACGGAAAGACCCTGTGCACCTTTACTACAACTTGTCACTGGACCTTGGTGTTGTATGTGCAGGATAGGTGGGAGGCTGTGAAGCCGGGGCGTCAGCTTCGGTGGAGCCGTCGGTGAGATACCACCCTTACTGCTCTGAGGTTCTAACCTAGGGCCGTGAAGCCGGCCCGGGGACAATGGCAGGTGGGTAGTTTGACTGGGGCGGTCGCCTCACAAACTGTAACTGAGGCGCCCAAAGGTTCCCTCAGGCTGATTGGAAACCAGCCGCAGAGTGCAAAGGCATAAGGGAGCTTGACTGCGAGACCAACAAGTCGAGCAGGGACGAAAGTCGGGCTTAGTGATCCGGCGGTCCCGTATGGAAGGGCCGTCGCTCAACGGATAAAAGGTACGCCGGGGATAACAGGCTGATCCTGCCCAAGAGTTCACATCGACGGCGGGGTTTGGCACCTCGATGTCGGCTCATCGCATCCTGGGGCTGAAGCAGGTCCCAAGGGTTCGGCTGTTCGCCGATTAAAGCGGTACGTGAGCTGGGTTTAGAACGTCGCGAGACAGTTCGGTCCCTATCTGGTGTGGGCGGAGGACACTTGAGGAGAGATGTCCTTAGTACGAGAGGACCAGGACGTACGGACCTCCAGTGTACCAGTTGTCGCGCCAGCGGCAGCGCTGGGTAGCTGTGTCCGGAAAGGATAACCGCTGAATGCATCTAAGCGGGAAGCCAACTCCAAGATGAGGTGTCCCGGGCGTAAGCCCCTAAAGGCCTCTGGTAGATGACCAGTTTGATAGGCGGGAGGTGGAAGCGCAGCGATGCGTGTAGCTGACCCGTACTAATCGGCCGTGCGGCTTGACCATACATACCCTTTCTTCTTGCGTCCAGGCTTTGGAAACCGATTGAGTTGTGAAAGTTGGTGAGTTTTTCCGGTGGTCATACCGAGAGGGAAACACCCGTTCCCATTCCGAACACGGAAGTTAAGCCTCTCTGGGCCGATGGTACTTGGTGGGTAACTGCCTGGGAGAGTAGGTCGCCGCCGGGAAGTAATCTTGAGAGCCCCACGGGCAACCGTGGGGCTTTCGTTTTCTTGGGCTTCTAGCCTGGACTATTGGTAAGTCCTCGCCCTACCCCGAGTGAGGTATCTTCGTCACTCCTCGCCCAACACCGTCTTGAGAACTTGAGTTGTCACGTCGATGAGAGAAGTAACTTGGAAGCCGCCTGATCACCGGCGACTTCCGCCGCGCCCGGGTCGTAAGACGGGTTTCACAGCTGGGCGGAGCTGAAGCTTGACGGCTTTGAATGAGTCCCCTGGTCGCGAGCCGGCTGCCCTTCTCAGGAAGTCGGCTGTACCAACTGCATCGGTCGTCGCAGCCATCGCCCGGTCGAGGGAGGAAATCAGGTGGAGGACTTGAGCAGCGTCTGGCCGCGGGCGTCGGCCGCGAGGAGCGCCGTGGCGGCTTCGGCATCCACGGGACGAGAGAAGAAGAATCCTTGGCCGTACCGGCACCGGAGGGCGAGCAGCAGCTCGCGCTGCCGACCGCGCTCGATCCCTTCGGCCACCACGTCCTTGCCGAGGTTGTTCCCGAGGGTGACGATCGTGCGGATGATCTCCCACGACTCCTCGTCTGTGTCCATCCGGGCGACAAACGAGCTGTCCACCTTGAGGGTGTCGATCTCAAACCTTCGCAGGTACGAGAGCGACGAGTAACCCGTGCCGAAGTCGTCGATCGAGAGCTTGATGTCGAGCGACTTCAACTGCTGGAGCATATCGGCGGCGTAGCGGGCGTGCTCCATGATCACGCTCTCGGTGATCTCGAGCTTGAGCGAGCGGCCGTAGACCCCGTAGTTCCGGAGCGTGCGGTCGATCTCGACGATCATGTCGGGCCGCATGAACTGGACTCCGGACACGTTCACGCTCACCGTGACAGGCGTGCTCCGCCGGAACTGCGCGTTCCAGGTGCGGAGCTGCTTGCAGGCGTCGCGGACGACCTGGCGGTCGATGCCGATGATGAGTCCGGTTTCCTCGGCGACAGCCAGGAACTCCTTCGGGAGCAGGAGCTCGCCGTCGGGATGCTGCCACCGCACGAGAGCCTCGAAGCCGACGATGCGGCCGGTGTCCAGTTCGACAATCGGCTGATAGTAGACGCGGAACTCCTCGCGCTGCACAGCGCGGCGCAGTTCGGTCTCGAGCTTCAGGAGGGACACGGCTCGGGCGTGCATGCCGGTGTCGAAAACAACGTAGCTCGCCTTGCCCACGGCCTTGGCGCGGAACATGGCGGTGTCGGCGTCGCGCAGCAGGTCCTCGGCGCGGTGATAGTCGGGCGTGCTGACGGCGATCCCGATGCTCGTGCTGGTGAAGACCTCAATCCCTTCGACGTCGAAGGGCCCCTGCAGCTCATCTTGAATACGCTTGGCCACCCGGACCGCATCGTTCACGTCGGCGACCCCCTCGAGCAGAATCGCGAACTCGTCGCCGCCCACGTGGGAGATCGTTGTCCGGATGGCGTCCGGCGTGTCCCCGTTCGGCAGGCACGCCCTGAGCCGGTCGGCGACGGCCTTCAGCATCTGGTCACCGACGATGTGGCCGAGGCTGTAGTTGATGTTCTTGAACCTGTCGAGGTCGAGGAAGAGCACGGCCGCCAGGCGGCCTTCGCCACCGAGGCTGCGCTCGAGCGCCTTTCCGAGCCGCTCCATGAGGTTATTCCGGTTCGGCAGCCCGGTGAGGGAGTCGAACCCCCTCGTCCCGGTGGCGTCGGTGTGTGTGCCGGTCACGCGCACCGGAACGCCCGCCTCGTCGCGAGTCGCGACACCACGGAACACCGTGAAATCGAAGGTCCCGTCGCTGCGTGCGATCCTGTGCCGGTTCTCGATTGCCGGCGCCCGACCCTCGAGGTGAGCGGCGATTGCGGCCTTGAGCTGGTCGAGATCCTGTGGGTGAACCCGCCGGAACCACTCGTCGGGCGAGACTCCGACCTCCTTCGAACGGTAGCCGAACAGCTCTGCCCACTCGCGGGAGAAGCGGATCTCGCCTTTCTTGAGGTCCCATTCCAAGGCGGCGAGCCGTAATCCGCTCGGGCTGGCCGCGGGAGCGTCCGCCGGCAGGGCAGGCTGCTCGACCGGGAGTGGGGGTGTGTCCGAAGACGTGGACGCCGGCACGGCCGACGCCGGCGCTGCGGAAGCAAGATTGGAAGGGTCCTCGGCGTCGGACGGTGGGGCCGCCGGCGCGACCTCCGGTTTGTGCGGGCTTCCGAGCACCTTGAAGATCTGCCTGACGCGGCCACCGAACCCGACGCGGTCTGCCTCCGCCTCCGGCGGCGCGACGTCAGGCGCTCCTTCCGCCTCGGGAGCAGGCAGTGTCTGCGCCCGAAGGTTCTCCAGCATCACCTTCAGGTTGTCACATTCGGTCTCAATCGTGGCCCGACTGGCGCGCTCCCTCACAAGCCTCTCGGCGGCGACGAGCCTCAGCTCGACGGCGTGCGCCTTGAGCGGCTTGGGGATGACATCGTCCGCGACGTCGAGGAGAGCAACCATGCGGTGTGGGGGCTGGTCGCCACAGTTCACCAGGACGACGGGAGCGCTGCCCGCGGGGAGCGCTCGGATGCGCCGAAGCAACGTCTCGTTCTCGGTCTGGTGGTTGTGCACGCCGACGACGAGAAGGGCGTGGTGCGCCTGTCGGTACGCCTCCCAGGCGGTCTCGACATCCTCGCAAACCGTGATCGCGTGACCGCGTGCGCGCAGCGCGTCGACGAAGGTCTGCCTGAGCCTGAGATTGTCCTCGAGTACGAGCACCGAGATGGGAGGGATGGGCTTCACGCTCACAGGCCTCCGGAACGGGCTTGGTGGGGCGGCCCAACCGCCGCCAGCGAGCCGGTCGGGCCCTCCCGACCCTCGCCGCCTCTCGTTGTCGCCTGCACGGACAAACTTTCGTACCCCTGTTTCAGATGATACCGCGGCCGGCAGAATTCGGCTATCGTTCCGGCGCCCCGCCGGGACGAAGACGGTCAGGGCCCTGGCTCCGAGGAAGCTCTGCGCTGCGGCCGACGGTCCTACAGTTCGTCGCCCGGATGGCCAGCTTTGTGGTCGGCTGCCAGCTTCTCCAGCAAGGCAAAGGGGACGGCCCCTCTTGCGGAGACCACGGTGCCGTCGGCGCGCAGGTCGACGTTTCGCAGGACTTCGACTAGCTCGGGAGCCGAGCCTTGCAGGTGCAGCCTCATCGCGGCCAGGACCCCCTTGGCGGCATCGCGCAGCAATCCGGCGTTCTCCGCGGTGTCCGCGACGGCTGCCCCCACGAGACGGAGCGAGTCGTCCAGATACGCCTGCGCGATCACCTTCTGGACCGCGCCGGAGGCCAGGAGCACGCCGCGAACCGAGTCGCTGGCCTCGCCGTGCACATGGCCGGCCGCCTCCCCGGCATGCCGGCGCGCGCCGGCCGGAACCGCCGCGACAATCCAGAACGGCGCACGAAGATCGAGGCGCCCGGCCGTGATCTCGCCTGCGACCAGCAGGCTGACCGCGTGCGGCGCGGCGAGCGTCGCGGTCACGGCCGTCTCATCGCCGACGATCACCAGATCGGGGGCGCGTTGAGCGAGGACGGCCTGCCTTCCGCAGTGCCCGGAATCTGGAAGCCGGAACGCCGGCACACCGGCGAGCATGAGCGACGACGCGCCGCGAGCGGTCAACGCCGCGCCGAGCGCAGCGGGGTCGTAGCGGCCGACCAAGAGCGCGACGCCCGTTGTCTCGCCGCCGCTCCCGAGCGCGGCGAGGACCATCAGATCCACGTCGCGGACGGGGTCGAGGCCGGCGTCGCCGAGGAAGCGCTTCAGCTCCTCGTCGGTCGCCGCCCAGGCGTGCTGCCGTGCCAGCCAGGGCTGGACGGCCGGGTGCGTGCGAAGCGCCGCGCTGTCGATCGCCACGACGGCCTGCGCACCCTCGGGGACCAGCCGCAGCAGGTCCCCCGTGGTCGGCGGTGCCGCCAATGCGAGAGGTGCGGCCAGCGCCAGGAAGACCGAAGCCAGGACGAGCTTCTTCATGTGTGCCTCCTAGAAGTTCTTGCGGTTGAACGCCACCACCGCGCCGGCGAGACAGACGGCGCCGAAGACCATGGTTGTGGCGAACGGAACAACTGCCAGGGTGCCCTTTCCGAGCACGTACCCCGTGAGGTCGCGGCCGATCTCGGCGGTCTTCGGGAACACCCAGTACAGGGTGTGAACGACGCAGGCGGCCAACCGCGAGTCCATCGCGGCGGCAAGACGGTTGTGAGCGGCCAACGGCACGGAGAGAAGGTAGAGAGCATACGGCAGCATGATCGAGAGCGGCGTGGAGGACGTCAGCACGCCGACCAGGTACATGAAGCCGAGGTACGAGAGGAACACGGCCAGAATCAGGCCGCTTGCCGCGAGGAAGCGGGGGTTCCAGATGTGGGTCTTGAGCGAGATGATCACGAAGACGCCGCCGCAGAGGAAGAGCAGGTTGGCGCTGACCAGGGTGGCCGCGCCGAGAAAGCGTCCGAGCAGGAGGTGCGTACGGCCGATGGGCCGCGTCACGTACAGGTCAACCGTGCCCCGGTGCTGCAGGTTGGGGACCTGGGATCCGGTCGCGAACACGGCCAGGAAGACGCCGAGCACGTACAGCATCCCCGCGAAAACCGACTGCCCGGTCACGACCACGGTGTCGATCGCCGGGCCCTTCCCCGGGAGATCGAACGATTTCCCGAAGAGCGTGCCTGCGGCAAGGGCCCCGTCCACGATGTCGAGATTGAGGGCGAACGTCAGGATCAGGAGGAAGAGCGACGACACTGCCAGAAACCCCATCAGGGTGTAACGGGCAAGGGCCTCGCGCCAGGTATCGACGATAAGGGCCCATGTCTTCACCGGCCACCTCCGGGTCCATGGCCCGTGGCCCGTGGTCTGTTTTCGAAAGACCCGGGGCCGTGTTCCTCTCCTTCGACCACCTCGATGAAAACATCCTCCAGGGCGGTGCGGACCGGGGTAACCTCGGCGATCAGCAACCGGTCGCTGCGGAGACGGTCGACGAGGCGGTTCAGCGTCTCCAGATCGGCAACCTCAACCTCCAGGCACCCGTCGTTGGTCGCGACCCTGAGGCCGTCGTCCGCCAGGTGCTCTGCCGGCACTGCCCGGCCCTCCGCGAGCCGGAGGCGGAACCGCTGCGTCGGCGTCGTGAGATCGCGGACCGTGCCCTCCCGGACGACGCGTCCCTGGTGGAGGATCGCGACGCGATCGCAGGTGCGCTCCACCTCCGACAGCAGGTGGGAGTTGATGAAAACCGTAGTACCCTGCTCGCGGGTCGCCAGGAGAATGTCACGGATCTGGCGCCTGCCGACCGGGTCCACCCCGTCGGTGGGCTCGTCGAGGAACAGCAGATCCGGCTCGTCGAGAAGCGCGCAGGCGAGCCCCAACCGCTGCGTCATCCCCTTCGAGTAGCGCCCCACGCGATCCCGTCCGCGTTCGCCGAGCCCGACCCGGTCCAGCAGCTCGGGGATGCGGGTGTCGAGGACTTTCTCGGGGGCCCCCGCCAAGCGTCCGAACAGGCGCAGCGAGGCGTCACCCGTGAGGTAGCCCGGAAAGCGGTGCTCCTCCGGAAGGTAGCCGATGCGCCTGCGCGCGTCCGCCCGGCGGGGGCTGGAGCCTCGGACCAGCACTTCGCCGATGGTGGGCCGGGCAAGGCCGAGGAGGATCTTCACGAGGGTCGTCTTCCCCGCTCCATTGGCGCCCAGAAGGCCGAAGACCTCGCCGCGGTGCACCTCGAGGTCGACGCCGTCCAGCGCCAGCAGGCGGCGCCGCCAGTGCCAGAACTCCTTCGTGAGCCGCCTCGTGGCGATGACGGTCGGCAGAGTGTCCACGTCCAAACATACGTTGGGAACGACCGTCATGTTCTCGAAACGTCGCAGGGTGGCGGGAACCGTGCCCACAAGGTACGATCCACGCTGCGCGACCGCCTTGCGCCGCGCTGATCGGCCCCCAACGGTGCTCGGGGCGCTGCAGGAGGGTCACATGTCGTTGCCACCGCACGATGTTCTCGACCTCGAACTGTCCGCTCAGGGTGCGCGGCGAATCGCCTGGGCGGATCGCCACATGCCCGTTCTCGCGTCGATCCGGGAGCGTTTCGCCAAGGAGCGGCCGCTTGCCGGCCAGCGACTGGCCGCGTGCCTGCACGTCACGACCGAGACGGCGAACCTCGTGCGAACGCTGGTGGCCGGCGGCGCCGAGGTGAGGGTGTGCGCCTCCAACCCGCTCTCGACCCAGGACGACGTGGCCGCCGCTCTCGTGGCGGAGCACGGCGTTGCGGTCTTCTCGGTCAAGGGCGAGGACAACGCGAGGTACTACCGGCACATCCGCGCGTGCCTCGAGTTCTCGCCGACGATGACGATGGACGACGGCGCCGACCTCGTGTCGTCGATGCTCTTCGTGGCGCGCGGCGAGCTCGAGGGCGTTCACCCGGAGATCCGGGCGCTCGCCGGCGGGCTCGGCCCCGACGGGCAGAAGCGGCTCATCGCCGGCGTGCTCGGGTCCACGGAGGAGACCACGACCGGCGTCATCCGACTGCGGGCGATGGAGCGCGACGGCGTCCTGCGCTTCCCGGTCATCGCGGTGAACGACTCCGACACCAAACACCTGTTCGACAACCGCTACGGCACCGGGCAATCGACGGTGGACGGCATCCTGCGCGCCACCAACGTGCTGCTGGCCGGTATGACCGTCGTGATCGCGGGGTACGGCTGGTGCGGTCGCGGCGTGGCGATGCGCGTCCACGGCCACGGCGCCAAGGTCGTGATCTGCGAGGTCGACCCCGTCCGGGCGCTGGAAGCCGCGATGGACGGCTACTCGGTCATGCCGATGGACAGGGCTGCGGAGATCGGCGACCTCTTCGTCACCGTCACGGGCGACTGCAACGTGATCACGCCGGAGCACGTCGGCCGCATGAAGGACGGCGCGATCCTGGCGAACTCGGGTCACTTCGACGTCGAGATCGACCTGCCCGGCCTGCGTTCCCTCGCCAGCGAGGTGTTCGACGTGCGGCCGTCGGTTCAGGGGTACCGGCTGCGCGACGGCAGGACCGTCTTCGTCCTGGCGGAGGGCCGGCTGGTCAACCTCGCCGCTGCCGAAGGGCACCCCGCCGCCGTGATGGATATGTCGTTCGCCAACCAGGCCCTGGCGGCCGAGTACCTCGTCCGTCACGGCAAAGAGCTGACGGCGAAGGTTTACCGCCTTCCGGAGGCGCTCGATCGCGAGATCGCCCGTCTCAAGCTCGCGACCATGGGTCTCGCCATCGACACGCTGACCCAGGAGCAGGAGCGCTACCTGGCGAGCTGGCGCGAAGGAACCTAGGGGAGCAGGAAAGGCGGGAAACGGTAAACGGAAAAGGGAAGACAGAAGGCAGGTGGTCGTCGCTCTTTCGTCTACCGTCTCCCCTCTTCCCTTTCCCCGCACTTGCCTCCCCGCTGACCGGCGGGCGGCCGCCGTTGACCGGTGCGACGCAAACCCGGCGCGCAACCGGGCGTATGGTTGTGCGAGAGCTGCACACGCCGGGCGGTGCCGGTCGAGGAGGCGGAAATGGCAGACGAACGGTTGCGTCACAACGTCCCGAGGCTGATCCTCGGGTTGCTGGTCATCGGCCTCGGGATCCTGTTCACCCTCGACAAGCTCGGGTACGTCGAGGCCGGCTCGCTCTGGGAGTACTGGCCGGTCGTGCTGATCGCGGTCGGCATGGGGCGCGTGCTGCAACCGCGCGGGTGCCACGGCCGCGGGTTCGGGGTGGTCCTCATCCTGGTAGGCGCGTGGATCCTGCTCTACAACCTCGACGTCATCCACCAGCGAGTGTGGGATTACTGGCCGCTACTGCTCGTGCTACTCGGAATCTCGATGGTGTTTCGGGCGGTCGGGAGACCGCAGGGCGGGTCGCGTGGCCGGCGGGGCGATTGGCCGGCGATGGGGCTCGATGAAGGTTCGGCACCGGCTGCACCGGCAGGGACGGCTGGGCCGGCGCCTGCAGCGACGCCTGCGGACGACGCGAGCGCGACCGTGGACTGCTTCGCGCTGCTCGGAGCGTCCCGCCGCCGCAGCGTGTCGCAAGACTTCCGCGGCGGTTCGCTCACCGCGATCATGGGCGGGTGCGAGCTCGACCTCCGTCAGGCCTCGATCCGGGGCGGCCAGGCGATCGTCGACGTGTTCGCGATGTGGGGAGGGATCGAGATCAAGGTGCCGCAGGACTGGACGGTCGCGCTGCACGGGACGCCGATCCTGGGCGGGTTCGACGACAAGACGGCGCGGGTTGGCGGCGACGGCTCCAAGGTCCTCGTTGTGACCGGCGCCGCAATCATGGGCGGGGTCGAAATCAAGAACTGACCCATGCACCCGATCCTGGCCTACCGCGGGCGTCTCGGTCCGTACCTGGCAGCGTGGGTCCCCCTTGCGGGGCTGCTCGCCGGGCTTCTGAGGATCGGTGGGTTGACGTGGCTGCAGGCGACCGTGCTCGCGGCGCCCCTCGCGGTGGTGTACGCCTTCATGTGCCTGGCCGCCTGGTACCCGTGTCAGAGCGCACCGCTTCGAGGGGCCTCGTTCGCCAAAGTGGCCGTGACCCAACTGGCGGCAGCCGGCCTTTCGGCCATGCTGTGGCTCTTCCTCGCCGATACCTGGCTCGTCTTCCTGGAGCAGTTCCCGGCGTTTGCGGGCGCCGGGGAGCGGTTCCCCCGTCTCGTGGCCGTGCTGCTGGCCGTAGGGGTGGTGCTGTACGTTCTTGCCGCGGCGCTTCACTACTTGCTGATCGGGTTCGGGGAGGCGCGGCAGGCGGAGAAGAGCGCCCTCGAGCTCGAGGTGCTCGCCCGGGAAGCCGAGTTGCGCGCCCTGCGGGCTCAGGTCGACCCTCACTTCCTGTTCAACTCGTTGAACGCCATCAGCTCGCTGATCGGCACCGACCCGGTCGCGGCGCGGACGATGTGCCTCGAGCTCGGCGAGTTCCTGCGGGAGAGCCTGCGGCTCGGCGGAGCCGTCACCATCCCGGTGGCCGAGGAGCTGCGGCTCGCGGAGAGATATCTCGCTATCGAGCGCGTGAGGTTTGGGCAGAGGCTCACGGTTGAGCGGGAGGTGGATGAGGGAGCCGGTCCGTGCGGCGTTCCCGCCCTGGTCCTGCAGCCGCTGGTGGAGAACGCGGTCCGTCACGGGATCGCGCACCTGGTGGATGGGGGCGTCGTCCGGATCGCCGCACGGTGCTCCGGCGGCCGCCTCCGTCTGACCGTCGAGAACCCGATCTGCGCCGGGCCGACGACGCGCGGCGCCGGAATCGGCCTGGACAACGTGCGCAAGCGACTCGCCGCGCTCTACGGTTCCGACGCCAGCCTTGACGCCAGGGTGGCAGGGGGAGCCTTCCGCGTCGAGCTCACGGTGCCGGCGTCCGGTCCGCCGGTCGGCTAAGGTCTATCCTGAGGCAAGGTCAATGGAGAGCGGGACGGTTTCCGAGAGACTGCGTGTGGCGATCGTGGACGACGAGACGCCGGCCCGGTCGCTGCTGCGCGAGTACCTGTCCGCGTTCCCCGATGTCGAGATCGTCGCTGAGTGCGCAAACGGCTTCGAGGCCGTCAAGGCGGTCGAAGAGACCGCTCCCGCGCTCATCCTCCTCGACATCCAGATGCCCGGGCTTTCGGGGTTCGAAACGCTGGAGTTGCTGCCCTGCGAGGTGGCGGTCGTCTTCGTGACCGCCTACGACGAGTACGCGGTGCGGGCGTTCGAGGTCCACGCCGTAGACTACCTCCTGAAGCCTTTCTCGCCGGAGCGCCTCGAACAGGCTCTCCGTCGGGCCCGGCAACGCATCGGCCGGCCGCGGGGGGGCGAACCGGAGAAGCTCGCAGCCGCGGCGCGGCCGCCGGGGACGTGGCCGGACCGGCTCGTGGCCCGGGAGGGTGGCCGGGTTCACGTGATCCCCGTGGATGCCCTAGATTTCGTCGAGGCGCGGGACGACTACGTGTGCCTGCGCTCCGGGGGCCGCGAAGTCCTCAAGCAGCAAACGCTCACCGAGCTTGCGGCCACGCTCGACCCGGCTCGTTTCGTGCGGGTTCACCGCTCGTTCATCCTGAACGTCACGAAGATCGCGCGCGTCGAGCGTTACGCCAAGGACAGCCGGCTTGCCGTGCTGCTGGACGGCACGAAGGTTCCGGTGAGCCGAGCCGGGTACGCCGCGCTGCGTGAGCACCTGAAGTAGTTAGAGAGCGGAGGAGCAGGGGGGCCGAGGAGCAGGCGACAGTTCGAAGGTTCGCAGGTTCAGAGGTTCGAATGTTCCGAGCCAGGCGTGCGAGGTCAAACGTGAAAAGTCAAAGGTCAAACGGAAAACGATATCTTCCAACGGCTGCCGGCCCGAGGCAAGGGGCCTTCCCTTTGACCTTTGACGTTTGACCTCTTACCTCTTCTTGTCGAACCTTCGAACTCCCGATCTGGCCGTGAGCCCCTCTGCTCCTCCGCTCCCAGGCTCCTCTGCTGGTCGAGATCGATATTGCGGAGGTGGTGCAGGGCGCTGCTAGACCTGCACCATCCAGCCGTGGGTGTCGGGTGCGATGCCGAACTGGATGGCCGTGAGCGCCGCATTCAGCTTCTTGGCGACCGGTCCCTCGTCGCCGCTCCCGACCTTGTAGAGCGTCTCGCCGTCAAGCAGCTCGCCCACCGGAGAGACGACGGCTGCCGTGCCACACCCGAAGACCTCCGTGCAATCACCCGAGGAGAGCCCGTGAAAGGCCTCCTCGATGTGAATCGCGCGCTCGACGAACGGCAGGCCGATCTCGTGGCACAGGACGCCGATGCTCTCACGCGTGATGCCGGCGAGGATCGTGCCCGACGTGGGCGCCGTCGTGACCACGCCATCGAAGACGAACATCAGGTTCATGGCGCCGACCTCCTCGACATGGCGGCGCTCCACCGCATCGAGCCAGAGGACCTGGTCGCACCCCTTCTGCTTGGCTACCGCGCCTGCCAGCAGGGAGGCGGCGTAGTTTCCGCCGGTCTTTGCGGTGCCCGTGCCGCCTGGCGCGGCGCGCACCCAGTCGCGCGCCACCATGATGCGAACTGTGCTCTTGCCGCTCGAAAAATAGGAACCGGTCGGGCCCGTAATGATGAAGTAGAGGAACCTCTTCGAGCTGTGGACGCCGAGCCCTTCCTCGGTGGCGATCATGGCGGGTCGGATGTAGAGCGAGCCCGGGACGGGCGGGGCCCAGTCCTTGTCGATCGCGATCAGCTTCTTCATCGCATCAAGTTGCAGATCGACCGGGATCTCCGGCATGGACATGCGACGGGCCGAGGTGTTGAGGCGCGCCGCGTTCCGATCCGGTCGAAAGAGCTTGATCGAGCCGTCGGGGTGACGGAACGCCTTCAAGCCCTCGAAGATCTCCTGACCGTAGTGGAGCACCATGGCCGAAGGAGCAAGCGAAAGCGGCCCGTACGGCACGATCCGGGGATCGTGCCAGCCCTTGCCCTCGTCCCACTCGACCTGAAACATGTTGGGCGAGAAGTTGCGGCCGAACGGGAGGTTCTTGGGGTCCAGCGGGGTCTTGGGGGCGCGGGCGACTGACCTGTCCACAATGTCCATGCCAGCTCCTTTCCCGTTGGCGGCGCTCGGGCGTTGAGGCTCGCCGGCCGCGGCGCGGGCGACTAAGGGTACCGCACCCTGTGCCGAGCGAGAACTGCCAATTTCGCCGCCGGACGACCAGCCACCCCGGGTGTTCGAACCGGACCCGCTGCCGAACCGTTCCGCTTGGCCCTGGCTCAGGTCTGTCCCGGCAGGGTAGAATGTCCCCACAGCAGATCGTGTTGGGGGGGAGCGTGAGCACGTCGAAGCTGCGCCGTGTGAGAGACCACGAGCCGGATCTCGTGGTCACGCAGAAGGAGCTTGCTGGCCTCGATTCGAGCCCGAGCTCGATGCGCATGATCCCGGGGAGCCGGATGTTCGAGATCCGCGATGCCCTTGCCGTATACAAGAACGGCTTCCCGAACGGCGAGGTGTTCGACGCGAGCCAGGGAGACGGCGGGGCGAGCCTTCCGGGCGTGCCGGACGATCTGCTCGACGCGGCGCACGAGCTCGTCAAATCGCACGGCAGCGCGTACGACCAGCCCTACGGCACCGACATCTTCCGCAAGGCCGTCGTGGAGGATTACTGGCGCCTCGACGCCGCGACCGGCTGGGGGCCGGCCAACGTGCTGGCGTGCCAGGGCGGGCGCGACGCCCTCCTCAAGGCATACGATGCCATGCAGTTCCTCGGTTCCGGCCGGCGCGGAGACTTCGTCGTCGTAACGCGGGTGCCTTGGATTTCCTACGCGTGGGGGCCGTACTCGGTCGGCGCGAACGTGATGCTCGCACCCGGGGCCGAGGCCGAGGGGTGGGCGCTCACACCCGAGGGCGTCGCCGCGTGCACGGAACACGCCGCCGGGGCAGGCGGGCGTCGCGTCGCGGGCCTCGTCGTGACGTCGCCGGACAACCCGACGGGCGGCGTCCTCTCGCAGGAGCGCCAGCTCGAACTGGCCCGCGCGGCGTTCGCGGCAGGCGTGCCGTTCGTGCTCTTCGACTGGATCTATCACTGGGTCACCGATGGCCTGCCGCACGACCTCAACCGGTTCCTCCTCGCCCTTTCGCCCGAGGAGCGGGAGCGCTGCATCTTCCTGGACGGCCTCACCAAATCGCTCGGCGCCAGCAACATCCGAAACGCGCACCTGGTGGCGGGGGCGTCCGTCGTGAAGTTCATGCAGAACCGGGCGTCCCATGGCGTGATCCCCTCCTTCCACAGCCAGGCGGTGGCCGTGGTCGCGTACCGCCGGGGGTTCGCGAAGGCATGCGCCGGTATAGTCCCACCGACCAGTGCGAGCCGCGCCCTCCTGAGGTCGTTCCTTGCGGAGAAGAAAATCGGGCACGTCCTTGGGCAGGGGTACTACGCCTTCGTGGACGTCGGGCCGTGGCTGGACAAGACCGGGATGGCGGACTCGGGGGAGCTCGGGACCGTCCTGGCGGAGCGGTTCGGCCTCGCCGTGGTGCCGGGGGTGCACTTCTCGCGCTACGGGGCGCGCTGGGTCCGTTTCTCGTGGCCCTGCCGCCCGAAAAGACGGCCCGGGCCGTCCAACGGCTCTGGAACGCGCTCTCATCGCTGTGAGCGGATGGGCGTGACCGACATGAACCCCGCCGAGTGGCACAGGTTCGCGGAGAAGGCGCGGCTCGCGGTCGAATCGTCGCTCGAGAGCCATTTCGAATCGGGCACGTCGGGGCTCGAAGTCGAGTTCAACGTGCTCAAGGGGGACCTGCAGCCGGTGCTCCGGGTCGGGTGGGGCCCCCAGAGCCGCTCCTTCGCGGACTACCTGCACGACCGCTTTCCTGCCTGGCTCGGGGAGAGGGCCCAGCTTGAGGTCTTCCACTGGATGACCGAGGTCGCAACACGCCCCTACTACTCGGCGCTCGGGGCGGCGTTCGAAGCGCGGGTGTTGGAGGGCCTCGTCCTGAACGCTCTGGCCGAGGCCGGCCTCTCGTTCGGGGAGCGCTTCTACGCACTTCACGGAACCCTCCCGATCCCGGTGGAGGTGGCCGAGGAGAGCATCCCGGAGGGTTGGAGCCTCGCCAAGAAGCGCTACCTGGCGCGTTGCGTCGAGCTCTACGGCGCCTCGCTCGCGACGGCCGGCATCCACACCAATCACTCGTTCCCCGAGGCGCTGCTGTCGTGGGATTTCTTTCACCTGCCGCGCCACGAGCGTGCCGAACAGAACCTGGTGGACTACCGCAACCGGGCGGTGATCCGGGCCACCCGGCTGCTGAGGCCGTACTGCCCGCTGTTCATAGCGATCTCCGCGGCCTCGCCTCTCGGTTGGGAGCGCGTGAACGGCCGGCCCGCCCTGGTGATCAACGGCGCCGACAGCAATCGCCTGCTGACCTTTCCGAACCCGGCCGCTCTGGACGTCCCGTACCTGTACGCGAGCCACGCCGACTACTTGAGGATCTCGTACGAGCTGGTTCGCAGCGGCATCCGCTTCGGCGCCAACAACTGGACGCCCGTGCGGGCCCGCTCCGACGTGGACCCGGTGAACAGGAACATCTCGGCCACGAGCGAGCAGCTGCGCCAGCTCTACAGCCGCGGGGTCTACTCGGCCGGCGAGCACCGTTCGCTCGAGGAGGCCGAACGCGCCCTGGTCGTTGAGAACCTCTGCGCCCGGGTGGACCTCCCGATGAACCGTGTCGAGGTACGCACGGACGAGGGCGGCGACACTCTCGAATTGGCGGTCGCCAAGGTTGCGCTCAAGGACCTCCTCCTAATGCGCATCTACGGCGACCCCGCGTTCGGCAGCGAGTACGCCTACGATGGTGGCGACGTCGAGCGCGCACGCCGCAACGAGCGCGAGGCTGCCGAGCGCGGGCTCGATGCGGTCGTCGTCGAGCCGTTCACGCGGCAGCCGGTGGCGGTTCGAGACTGGCTGGGCGCCGTCCTCGACGACCTTGCCCCTCTTGCCGAGGCGCTCGGCCGTACCGAGGAGATCGAGCCCCTGCGGGGCATGGCGGACGGGGCGCTGAATCCGGCGGCGGCGATGCGGGCCTGGCTGGAGTCCCGGTTGGGTGGCGGGGAGCGGGCGTCTTCGGGGTCACCGATCGTGCCCCTGGGACTTCTCCGGGAGTGGATGGAGGCGCGCGAGAGGTCTGTCGCCAGGGAGGTCCTGCGGATCGCCGGCTCGGTGAGGTCTCTGGGCGACGAGGCCGCCAAGCTTGCGGAGCTTCTGGGCCCGCTCGAGCGGGCGAGCCGCACCGGTACGTCGCTCCCGGTGCGCATCGCGCCGCACGGAGCCGAGGAGCGCGTCACGATGGAGGAAGGTCCGGTCGCGGAGGTGGTTTCGCTGGCCTCGGCGCTCGTCCGCATCCCCTCGGTGACGAACTGCGCTGACGAGAGGCCGGACGAGGTGCTCCGCTGTGCCCGTTTCATCGCGGGCCGCCTGCGCGAGGCCGGAGCGGAGGTGCGCCTGTGGGACGGCGGCCGCTACCCTGCGGTGTTCGCCGGCTTCCCCGGAAGGATCTGGGCGCCGGTGACGCTCGCGGGGCACTTCGACGTGGTGCGCCCTGACCCCAACGACTCCCAGTTCGAACCGGTGGTGGAAGGAGATTTTCTGTGGGGTCGCGGCTCGGCCGACATGAAGACCCTGGTCGCGTCGATCATGGTGTGGATGCGCCGGGTCATGACGGCGGGGCCGCCGTTCCCGGCGGTCAACCTCCTGCTCGTCGGCAACGAGGAGAACGGTGAGACCGAGCCGTTCGGGACGCGCCACGTCCTCGCGGACCTGAAGCGCGAGGCCGGCTGGTCCCCGGAGTTCATGATCGTGGGGGAGCGCACGGGCGAGCAGGGGAGCGAGCGGTTCGGCGAGGTGTGCACCTCCAACCGCGGCGTCGTGCGGGTCCGCCTCGTCGCGCGCGGGGAGCGCACCCACACGGGGTTCGCAAACGTTCCAGCGGATCTCCTGGATCGGTTGATAGCGGCACGGCAGCGAATCGGCGACGCGCTCTTGCGGCACCTCACGCTGAGTTCGGAAGACGACTGGCAGAGCAGCGCGCGGTTCCCGTTCCTCACCGTGGGCGAGTCAGGCGTCTACAACCTCACGGCAGGCGAAGGGATGCTCGGCCTCGAGGTCCGCCCGATCCCCGAGGACGACGCGAGGGCGCTGGTCGCCGCGCTCCAGGAAGCGGCGCGTGAGCTCGACCTCGAGATGGCCGCCGATGTCGTCGAAGGCGGCGTGACGTGCCCGCCCGACAACCCGCACCTGGCGGGACTGCTCGCCGCAGTGGAGCGCGTCTCGGGTGCTCCGGCGCGCGTGGGGCGCAAGCTCGCCGGCACCTCGGCCCGCTTCGCGCCGGGCGGCAACGCGGCGGTCTGGGGGCAGAGCGGGATCGGGCCGCACACCCGCCACGAGCGCCACTTCATCCCGTCCATCGAGCCCTACCTTCGGGTCCTCGACGCATTCGCCGGAACGCACGTGATTTAGTGCGTCGGGCCGGCGGGCTGCCGGGAGAGGAAAAAGGTGAAAGGGCAAACGGCAAGGGGAAGACGGGAGAGGTAATACCAATTTGCCATCAGTCGTAGAGCAAAGGTGTCATCCCGAGCGCAGCGAGGGATCTGGGAGGGGGCTGGTAGATCCAGGCTTTCCCCCACCCAGATTCCTCGTCGCTCCGCTCCGGAATGACATGTTCGATGGCAAACTGGTATAAGAAGGAAGACGAAACGCAAAGGCCTTCGCGGGTTGCTGTCTTCCGTTTGACCGTTCCCCTTTCTTCGTTTTTCCTCTCCGCTCGGGTCCGGGCCGACGACCGAGAGAGGCGCAGGGGCCTCGAACGGATATCGGGGCGCTACACGGGATTCGGGATGTCGAAGAACCGCACCTCGAGGTCGAAGCGCTTGGAGAGGAACTCGCCCAGCGAGCGGACGCCGAAGCGCTCGGTCGCATAGTGGCCCGCCGCGATAAAGTGGACACCTTCCTCTTCGGCGCGGTGCAGCACCCACTCGCGAGCCTCGCCGGTGATGTAGGCGTCGAGCCCGGCTGCGACCGCCTCGTCGAAACCGGTCGGCGCGCCTCCGGTGACGATGCCTACCGACGCGACCATCTCCGGACCGCCGAGGAACACCTGGGGCTGCTGACCGCAGACGGTCCGCACCCTGGCGAACAGCTCGTCGTCGGCGACGGGCGTCGGGAAGACCCCGGCGACGCCGAGCGCCACCCCGTCGAATACCCCGAACGCCTCGAGACCGTCGAGCCCTAGCTCCCGTGCCAGCACCGCCGCGTTGCCGTGTGCGGGATGACGGTCGAGCGGAAGGTGGTACGCGACCAGGTTCAGCTCGTTCTCGAGGAGGAGGCGGACACGTTCGCGGAACGACCCCACAAGCCGTTGCAGGTCTCCCCGCCAAAGGAGCCCGTGGTGGACGAGCACCACGTCGGCCCCCCACTCCGCCGCCTGGCTGAAGAGCTGGGCCGAGGCCGAGACGCCGGTCGCGATCCGTTCGATCTCGGGGCGTCCAGCGACCTGCAGACCGTTGAGCGCGATGTCCTGCACCGAGTCAACCTCGAGCAGGTCGTCGAGGTACGCTACGAGCTGGTCGCGGTCCATGTCCCCATTTGAACTCAGGTCATCCGTCCGCGCAACCCCGTCCGGCCCCGGGGCAGAGGAACGGAGGAGCAAGGGAGCAAGAAACCGCAGGAAGGTTCGCAGGTTCGGACGTTCAGAGAACTGCGGGGTCAGAGGTGAAAGGAAAAAGGTCAAACTGAAGACAAGATCCTGCAACGGCCCTTGGCTTGACGTGTCGTGTTTTCCCTTTGACCTTTTCCGTTTGACCTTTTGCCTGGCCCAGCCGAACCTCCGAACAGGCGGGTCTCGGCCCCTCTGCTCCTCCGCCCCCTTGCTCCTCTGCTGATGGCCCGAGAGAGTAGTCGGGCCGCTCCTCCAGGCTACAATCCCGACATGTCCAACCCGCGCCCGGCAGCGTTCGTGGCGGTCGGCTCGGAGCTCCTGCGCACCGAGAGGGTGGACACCAACTCGGTGCTGGCCGGTTTTCTCCTGGCCCCCTGCGGCTTTGCGTTCGTGGAAAAACGGTGCGTCGAGGACAACATCGACGCGATCGCGACCGCGATCAGCGAGCTGCTGTCGCGCGCCGAGCTCGTGCTCGTGAGCGGAGGGCTGGGGCCGACCGCCGACGACGTGACCCGCGAGGCGGCCGCCCGGTCGCTCGGCCTCGCTCTCGAGCGGGACCCGCGCCTCGAGACAGCTCTCGTCGAGCGGTTTCGGCAGCGCGGCCGCGAGATGCCGGCGATCGCCCTCCGGATGGCGGACGTACTCGCCGGCGCCGAGGTGCTTTCCAACCCGGTCGGCACCGCGCCGGGGCAGCTCGTTTTCGCGGGCGAGCGGGCGCTGGTTCTGCTGCCGGGGGTGCCGGTCGAGTTCGAGCAGATCCTCAGACGGCACCTGCTGCCGCGCTGGTCCTTGGCTAATGGCGTTGTCACCAGGACGCTGCGGCTGGCGGGCGTGTACGAGTCGCAGGTTGAGCAGCGGGTGTCGCCCCTCTACGAGCGCTTCGGGCGCGAGCGTGTGACGATCCTGGCCGCGCGAGGCCAGGTGCTGCTCGTGCTGTCGGCTTCAGGGGAGGGTGCCCGGGCCGAGCTCGCCGAGATGGAGGCGGCCTTCTCCGCCGTGGCGGGTCCCGACCTGTACGGGCGCGACGGCGACACGCTGGCCGGCGTAGTCCTCGCGCAGCTGGCGCGACGCGGGTGGCGACTGGCCACCGCGGAGTCGTGCACCGGCGGGATGATCGGCGCCCAGATCACGGCCGTGCCGGGCTCGAGCGCAAGCTACGTGGGCGGAATCGTCGCGTACTCAAACGAGCTCAAGCAGCGTCTGCTCGCGGTGGCTGAGGAGCTTCTCTCGTCGCGCGGAGCGGTGAGCCGAGAGGTTGCCCTGGCGATGGCCGTTGGCGCCCGGGCGCTCGGGGCCGAGTGCGGGCTGGCGGTCACCGGGATCGCCGGGCCGGACGGCGGGAGCGACGACAAGCCCGTGGGCACGGTGCACATCGTCGCGGCGACGCCGGCCGGCGCGCGGCACGCGCACCACCAGTTTCCGGGCGACCGCGCCATGGTCCGCGAGATCACCGCGAACTTCGCGCTCGATCTCCTGCGGCGGGCGCTGGCGGAGGGAGCGTGAGGCTCTTCGTTGCCGTCGAGCTGCCACAGGCCGTGCGCGAGGTGCTGGCCGCCGGGCTGGGGCGGCTGAAGGCCGATCAGCCTTCGGCGCGATGGGTGCGAGCGGAGGGGATGCACGTCACGCTCAAATTCCTGGGCGAGCAGCCCGAGGAGATCGTCGACGGCTTGGGCCGGGCGGTGCCGCCATTGCTCGCAGCGCTGCCGGCGGTGCACGTGAGGCTGGGCGGGGGAGGCTTCTTCCCGCACGACCGGCGGCCGCGCGTGGCGTGGGTGGGGGGCGAGGCCGCAGGGCTGGAGAGCTGGGCGCGCGCGGTGGAGGAGGCGGCGTCCTCGTTGGGGGTGCCACACGAGCCGCGGCCGTTCTCGCTTCACCTGACGCTGGCGCGGCTGGACCGTCCATGGGGAGTGCAGGCGGTGGAGCACTTCCAGGTCCAGGTCGGAAAGTGGCGGTTCCCGGACTTCACGCCGCGCGAGATCGTGCTCTTCCAGAGCGAACTGGGACCTGCGGGCGCGGCCTACACGGTGCTGCGGCGGTGGCCGGCAGGGGCGCCGTCGGAGGAGAGCGATGGAACGTGACCTGATGCTGGTCGGCGCGTACCTCCTGGGCTCGATCCCGTTCGCCTGGCTTTTCGTGAAAGCGGCGGGGCGAGGCGACGTGCGCCGGATAGGCTCGGGCAACGTCGGCGCCACCAACGCCATGCGCGCTGCGGGGTGGAAGATCGCGCTTCCGATCGCGCTGCTCGACATCGGCAAAGGGATCGCGGCCGTGCTGCTCATGCGGGCCGTGACGCCCAACCCCGACTGGGCGGCGGCGGCCGGTTTCGCCGCGGTCGTCGGGCACTGTTTTCCCGTGTGGCTGAAGTTCTCGGGCGGCAAGGGCGTGGCGACCGGCGCCGGGGTCTTCTTCACTCTGGCGTGGCCGACGATGGTGGCTGTGGCCGTCGTGTGGCTCGTCGTGCTGGCGCTTTTCCGGACGGTCTCTCTCGCGAGTGTGATCGCCGCCGCGTCGCTCCCGGTGGTGCTGTTTTTCCTCGCGCACCCCACGTCGCCGGTGATGGTGTGCGCGGTCCTCACGGTTGCAGTGATCATCTGGCGGCACCGCGGCAATCTGGCACGCCTGGCACGCCGCGAGGAACCGCATTTCGGGGAGAAGAAGCGATGAAGATCGCGGTCGTGGGCGCCGGGAGCTGGGGCACCGCCCTGGCGAGCCACCTGTCCCGGGCGGGGCGGGAGGTCTCGTTGTGGGCGCACGAGCCGGAAATCGTCGAGGGTGTCCGGACGCAACGCCGCAACCCGCTGTTCCTGCCGGAGTTCGAACTCCCGACCGGGGTGCTCGCCACCTCGGACATCGCTGAGGCGGTGGCCGGCGCTGCGGCGGTCGTGTTCGTCGTCCCCGTCCAGTTCGCTCGCGCCGTGCTGCGCGAGTTGAGCGGGCACCTGCCGGCCGCCGCGACGTTCGTCTCGGCAAGCAAGGGAATCGAGGTCGCGACGCTTTCCCGCATGGACGAAGTGGTGACCGCGGAGCTCGGCCTCGGCCCGGAGAGGTTCGTCGCGCTCTCCGGTCCATCCTTCGCCCGAGAGGTCGCGGAAGGGCGGCCGACGGCCGCGGTTCTCGCCGGGCGGGACGGCTCGACCCTGACCGGGCTCCAGCGGGCGTTCTCGAACGAGACGTTCCGCTTCTACACCGCGTCGGATGTCGTCGGCGTCGAGCTCGCTGGCGCGCTGAAGAACGTCGTCGCGATCGCTGCCGGCATGGCCGAAGGGTTGCGGCTGGGGCAGAACGCCACCGCGGCGCTGCTGACCCGCGGGTTGCACGAGATCGCACGGCTCGGAGTGCGTCTTGGCGGTCGGCAAGAGACGTTCCGCGGTCTCGCCGGCATGGGAGACCTCGTGCTCACGTGCTCCCCCGGCAGCCTCTCGAGAAATCGCAGCGTGGGCGAGCGTCTCGGCCTCGGCGAGAAGCTTCCCGACATCCTCGCCGGGCGCGAGGTCGCGGAAGGTGTGCCCACGACCAGGGCGGCGGCCGAACTCGCCCGCAGGAACGCCGTAGAGATGCCGATCACCTTCACCGTCGAGGCGATCCTCGACGGGCGGATCGCCCCGCGTGAGGCCGTGATCGCGCTGATGACCCGGTCCCTGAAAGAGGAATCGGCCCTCTAGCCCGCGCACTTTGTGATAGGCCCAACGGCGGCGACGCGGCTCCGGGCCAGCGGAGGGGCAGAGGAGCAGAGACCATTCGAAAGTGCGAAGGTTCGGCACCAGCAGAGGAGCGGAGGAGCATGGGAGCTGAGGAGAAAAAGACGGCCTCAGTCTGACTTGCTTCTTGCTCCTCTGCTTCTCTGCTCCTCAGCACCTCTGCCAATCTCTACGGACCCCTGACCCCGTCTTGATGTCAGCTCGGCAGGACCAGCCCATGAGCGGCGAGGAACGTGGCCATGTCGGGCGGCACAGGGGCTTCGAGGCGCAGGCGGGTGCCGTCCTTCGGGTGCGGGAGCGCCAGACGCCAGGCGTGCAGGAACGGGCGCGGCGCCCCGCTCCCGCCGCCGTAGAGCGCATCGCCGACGACGGGAAACCCCGCGTGCGCGAGATGGACCCGCACCTGGTGGGTGCGGCCGGTGAGCGGATGCACCTCCACGAGCGCGAACGCGCCCGACGCCGCAAGCCGCCGCACCTCGGTTCGGGCGGGCCGCCCGCCTCGGCTGACACGGAAACGACCCGGGGCCGTGGTGTCGGGGGCGATCGGTCCCGTGACGACTCGGAGCGCTTCGCCGGGGTCGGCGCGCACGACGGCGAGATAGCGCTTGTCCGCGCGGCCCTCGGCCCACGTGCGGGTGAGGGCGCGGGCGGCGTCGTGCTGGCAGGCGAAGAGCAGCACGCCGGTCGTCAGGCGGTCGAGGCGGTGAAAGAGAAGCGGCTCGAAGCGCCGGCCGTCGCGGGCCGCGAGCTGGAGCGCCAGCAGCTCCTGGGCCGTGAGCTCCCCCGGTGCGCGCTTCCGCGGCGGCTGGGATGCCACGCCCACCGGCTTGTCCACGGCTACCAGCCACCCGTCTTCGTGGATGATCGCGAGCGGCTGCGGCAGTGGTTGCGTGTCGACGAGGGCGTCGTCGTCGTGCACGATGTCCACGACGTCAGCCACCTGCAGCTGCCGCGAGACGACGCGGACGGCCTTTCCGTTGAGCCACAGACGCCCCTCGGCCGCGAGCGCCCGCACCCGCCGGCGAGGCAGACCCGTGAGCGCGGCGGCCCCCTGGTCCAGGCGCAACCCGGCGTGGTCGGGGAGGACGAGGTAGCGGACCACTCCGGGACGCGGCTCGGTGTCCGCCGTCCGGGTCACGACTCGGCACCCTCGCGGTGTCGGACAGCAGGGGAGCATGGAAACAGGGGAACGGAGGAGCAGGGGAGCAGAGGAGCGGAAGAACGCAGTCGTGTCCCCTCTGCTCCTCCGCCCCTCTGCTCCTCTGCCGTCGTGAATGTGGTGAGCCGCCCGATTGCCATGGCGGGTCACGCCGCGGAGTCGGGGGCTGCCCAGGGGAGGATGAAACGCACGGTGGTGCCGCTTCCAGCGCTCTCGATCTCAAGTCGGCCGCCGTGGGCCTCAACCATCTTGCGCGCGATGGCGAGACCCAACCCGGGCGCGCCCGGACGCCGGACGGCCATCGGCACTCCGAGCTTGGGCAGCACGTCGGCGGAGATCCCCTGGCCGCCGTCCCGCACCTCGATGGCAATGTGATCCTCCGCCCCGCGCAGGTGGATCAGGATCGCCGGCGGGGGAGTGGCGCTGCGAATCGCATTGTCGAGGACGGCCCGCAATGCGTGACCGATCGCACGGGCGTCCCAACACGTTTGACGGATGACGCCGGCTGTCTCGACGCGGATCTGTGCGGTCGCTTCGGACGTCTTCGCGTACTGCGCGGCCTCGATGTTCTCGTTCACCAGGGCGATGGGGTCCACGGTCGCGGGCGCGAGCTTGACGGGCCGCCCGAACAGAAGCAGCGTGTCGAGGTAACGCCCGAGCGCATCGACCTGGTGGAGGATCGTGTCGAAGTGCGCCTTGACCTCAGGCGAGCCCGCGCTCCGCCGCTGGCCCATCTCGGCCTGAAGGCTGATCGTGAACGCATGGTTGCGCACGTCGTGAGCGATCTGGTTGACGAGATTTTCGAGACCCGGTTCGCTCTGGTCCGGCATACCGATATGCTAGCACCGCGGCTGCTTGACAAGGATTTCCCGCTCGGTGAGACTGAGTGGGAGTTCAGTCGTCGGGGGAGGGAGCCCTTGGGGGGAGGGCGTCGCAACGGTCAGCGGGAGCGCACGAGAGCCGCGAACCTGCGCGCGGCCGTCGATGTCTTTGCCAGGCGAGGCTATGCCGCCGCCCGGACGCGGGAGGTGGCGGCGCGAGCGGTCTTCTGGGGGATCGACGAGCTAGGCACGGCGTGGGTGCCGGCAACCCGGCCATGCCCCCTCGCCGAGCAGGCGGCCCCGCCGCTGCGGTTTTTCCTGTGGGGCCTCGAACGACGTTCTGGAGGGCGGTGATGACGGAACCACACACGCTGCTGGATCTCTTCGCGCTGTGGCAGGCGGCACAACCGACCCCTGCCCTTGTGGACGCCCGGGGCGGCGGCGAGCGACAGCTGCCGGCCCCCGAGGTCGCGCGCCGTGTCGCCGGCCTCGCTCGCGGCCTCGCCGCGCTGGGGGTCGGCAAGGGCGACCGTGTGGGCCTGCTGTGCGGAGACCGCCCCGACTGGCACATCGTGGATTTCGCGGTCCTGCATCTGGGCGCGGTCGACGTTCCGATCTATCCGACGCTGCTCCCGTCCCAGGTGGGTCTCATCCTCGCGGATTCGGGGGCGCGCGCGATCGTCGTGGAGAACGCCGAGCAGCTCGCCAAGGTGGCGGACATCCGACCAACGTGTCCGGACCTTCGCGACGTCATCGTCATCGACGGGGATGGTGCCGAGGGCGTCAGGACCCTGGAGTCGTGCACCGAGGCGATGGACGGGGCGGACGCGGCCGGGTTCCTGGATGCTTGTCGCGCCGGCGTGCAAGCTGGGGACCTCGCGACCCTGCTCTACACCTCCGGAACAACCGCGGACCCCAAAGGCGTCATGCTGACCCACGACAATTTCGTCTTCAACGCGACCGCCGCCGCAGGCGTCATGCCGTGGCCCGAGGGCGATACCGCGCTCGCGTTCCTTCCGCTGTCCCACGTGCTCGAGCGGCTCATCGACTACATTTACTTCCTGAAGGGGATCACGATCGCATATTGCGGCATCCTGGAGGCCGGGGACGCCATGCGCCGCATCCGCCCGCACCTTTTCACGGCCGTGCCGCGTTTCTACGAGAAGGTCTACGACAAGTTCTTCCACGAGGTCTCGAACGCGAGGGGGGTGAAGCGTTCGATCCTCCGGAGGGCGGTCCGCACGGCGCTGTCGAGCGTGAAGCGCGGGCGCCGCGGTTTGAGCTGGCGTCTTTTCGACCTGGTCGTCTACTCCAAGGTCCGCGCGGCTCTCGGCGGACGGCTCCGGTTCACGATATCGGGGGGTGCGCCCCTTCCGGTGTTCGTCGGGAACTTCTTCCACGGCGTGGGCGTCAACGTCCTCGAAGGGTACGGCCTGACCGAGACGTCCCCCGTCATCACCGTGAACCCGTACGGTCGGGCGAGAATCGGCACCGTGGGCCCGACGATCCCAGGCGTGGAGGTGCGCATCGGTCCTGACGGCGAGGTCCTCTCGCGCGGACGGCACATCATGAAGGGGTACTGGCACAAGCCCGAGAGGACCGCGGCAGTGCTGGACGCCGAAGGGTGGTTCGCAACCGGGGACATCGGGGAACTCGACCCCGACGGATACCTCCGGATCACCGACCGAAAGAAGGACATCCTCGTCACCGCGGGGGGCAAGAACGTCGCGCCCCAGCCCATCGAGGACAGGTTGCGCGCCTCGCCGCTGGTGGAAAACGCGGTCCTCTTCGGCGACCGCAAACCGTACATCGTCGCGTTGATCGTGCCCAGCACCGAGGGGCTCGAGGGATGGGCCAAGGATCGCGGCCTGCCGGCCACGGACGTCAAGACGTTGATCGAGAGGGACGATGTCGTCGAGGCGTACGAACGCGTCGTGGCCGACGTCAACCGCGACCTTGCGCGCTTCGAGACGATCAAGAAATTCCGACTTGTCGCCGAGCCGTTCACCATTTCCGGAGGCGTGCTCACGCCGACCCTCAAGGTCAAGCGCCGCGTGGTGGAGACGCGCTACTCGGCGATCCTGGCGAGTCTGTACGCCGAGGAGGTTTCGTTGGAGTCATGGGGGTAGCCCGCGGGCGGCCCGTCCCGGGGCTCCGTGCGCCGCACGGCTCGGCCCCGTTTGGGGCGGACCGGCGTTGAACGGCAGGGTCCGTGATTGGCGCCCCTGCAGCGGCCAGGGGATCCCGCCGTGGGTCGTGCCGATCGCCCTGCCGACGCCCTACCCGATCGGGCCCGTGACCGTCTATCTGCTCGTCGGCGAGCCTCTCACGCTGGTCGACACCGGTCCGGCGACCGGGTCAGCATGGCGAGCGCTGAGAGACGCGCTGGCGGAGCGCTCGCTGAGGCCCGGCGATGTGCGCCGCGTGCTTCTGACGCATGCCCATCACGACCACTTCGGGCTGGCGCGGCGGTTCGCCCGGCTGGGCGCCGCGATTGCCGCGCACCCGCACGAACGGGAGAACCTGAGGCTGGCTCGGGGCTACGGTCTCCTTTGGCGTCAGCTGGGACTCGCGGGCCTGTCGGTCGCGCGGAGAATGGCGCTTGTCGCGTCGCTCAGGATGCTCGATCGCACGGCCCGGCCGGTGCGGGCGTTCGACTCTCTCCAGGACGGACAGGTTCTGCCCCACGAGGGCAGCCCGATCCGCGTCCACCATATGCCAGGGCACACACCCGGTCACGTGGGGTTCGAGCTGGGGAGCGAGGACGCTATCATCACGGGCGACACCGTGCTCGACGGCGTCGTGCCCAACGCGGTGATTAACGCCGACCCCGAGAGGCTGGACCGGCCGTTCCAATCGCTGGCGGCATACGCCGCAACTCTCCGCCGCCTTGAGACGATGCGGCCTCGCATCCTCCTTCCGGCGCACGGCCCCTGCATCGCGAACGTGGCCGGACAGGTCGCGGCGCTGAGGGAGCGCCAGGCGCGGCGATCGGCCGACGTGCGGGCGGCGCTCGAAGCGGGGCCCGCGACCGCCGCCGAGGTCATCGCCCGGATCTTCCCGCGGGTGACTCTGCTGCGCGTGTTCCTGGCGTATTCCGAGGTGTTCGGGCACCTGCTGGAGCTGGAGCGCCTCGGCGCGGTCGAGCGCGTCAGCGAACGCCGGCGCGAGCGTTGGCGGCTGGTCCGTTGACCGGGCCGCCCGAGCGTGCGAGGAGCTCACCCACCGGCAGCGGCTTGAGGCCGCGACGGTCCGTCTCGTCGAGGACGATGGGAAGCGCCTCGAGCAGGGGCAGGTCGGGCCGGCTCGCGCCGAGGTGCATCAGCAGGATGCTGCCCGCGAGGGACACCCCGTTCTTCTCCTCGAAGTTGAGGATGCGCCGCGCCATCGCCTCCGGCCCCATGTAACGCCGCGTCCCCGGCTCCTCGACCCAGTCGAGCGCGTCGAGCGAGTCGTGGTCTGCGTGCGTCCAGTCGACGTGCACGAGCCCCAGTTCCGCCGCCCAGCCTCGGATGGTGGCGTTGTGCTCGCCGTACGGCGAGCGCCAGAACGGCGACGGCGGGCGGCCGATTGCAGCCTCGATCGCGGCCGCGGTGCGGCGAAGCTCGCTCTGCAGGCTGGCTCTCGTGACGGTCGGCAGCGCGTCGTGGCGGTGATTGGAGGCCCACGTCGTGAGGTGCGGGTGCGAGTAGGTGTGGTTGCCGATCTCGTGGCCGTCGCGCGCCGCCTGCCGCAGCAGCTCCGGGAACGTCTCCGCAAAGCGCCCCGTGACGAAGATCGTTGCCCGCACTCGCCGCTCCCGCAACAGCGCCAGCAGCTGGGCGGCGCCGGCCGACTCGACGTGCGCGTCGAACGTGAGGGCGAAGTATGGGCCCGCGCCCTGGACGGCGTTGACGTTCACGGCCGCGGCCGGTTCGACCGCGAGGAGAAGCGCGCTCAGCAGCGGGGCGAGGGCAAACACCCCGTCATTGTACCCAGGTCGGGGCGCGGCTGCGGATCGGGAGCTCCAGCTAATAAGGTGCGGTCGCCCCATTACCTCGACAGGCTCCTAGGCTACAATCGCGCGGGACCTGACATCGGGTGATGTGGAACCTTCCCAACTCGCTGACCTTTCTGCGCATCCTCATGGTGCCGCTGCTCGTGGTGGTGCTGCTGACGCGTTTCTCCGGGAGCGAGTTCTGGGGGCTCGCGATCTTTCTCCTGGCGGCTCTGACCGATCTTGCCGACGGGATGATCGCGCGCCGCACGAAGGCGGTGACCGTAGCCGGAACGCTGCTCGACCCGATAGCGGACAAGATCCTGATGTCGGCCGCGTTCATCTCGCTGGTCGAGCTGGGTCTTGCCCCGGCCTGGATGGTGGTCGTCATCGTCGGGCGCGAGTTCGCGGTCTCCGGACTGCGGCACCTCGCCCACCAGCAGGGGATCGTGATCGCGGCCAACTGGTGGGGGAAACTCAAGACGTTCTCCCAGATCGTGGCGGTCTCTTTGCTGCTCGTCAGCTACCAGCTGGGGCAGTGGGTGTTCCTCTCCAAGGCGGCGCTCTGGCTGGCGCTGGGGCTGACGGTCGTCTCCCTGATCAGCTACTTCGGCAGCTTCTGGCGACTCGTCGCGGGTGACGGGCGATGAGCGTCCCGCTTTCCGGCGTGCTGCCGCGCGTCCTGGTGCGGTTCGGACACCGTCACCCGTGGACGGTGCTGGCCGGCGCCGCCCTGGTCATGGTCGGCGGGGTCTTCCTGGGGACCCGGCTGAAGTTCGAGACGGACGTCCTGAATCTGATGCCGAAGCGCGACCCGGTCGTGAGCGAGTTCAGGCGGGTTCTCGAGGACTTCGGCTCGCTGGACACGATGCTCGTGGCGGTGCCGGTCTCCGCCGAGGAAGACCTCGAGAGCAGCTTCGCACTCGTCGACGCGCTCGAGACGGAGCTCAAGGCAAGTCCCTACCTCTCGCACGTCGAGGCCCACATCGAGGACCCCGTCAAGCTCGCGGAGGCGGTGTTGCGCAATGCGGTGCTCTTCCTCGACGACGAAGGGCTGGCCTCGCTCCAGGAGCGCTTGACGGACGAGGGGCTCAAGGCGCGGGCGGCCGACGTCCGAGCCGCGCTCGACACGCCGCAGGGCATGGTTGCGAAGGAGTTCGCGCTGCGCGACCCCTTGGGCTTCCTGCCGCTTCTGCTCGCCCGGATCAACAAGGCGCCCGGCTCGCTCAAGGTGGACTACTCGAGCGGCTACTACCTCTCCGGCGACCACAGCATGGTGCTGATCCTGGCCAAGCCCAAGGGGCCGGCCCAGGACATCGACTTCGATCGGGCGCTGATCTCCGACGTCGAGGCCCGCATCGCGAAGGTGCGGCAGGCGGCGGCGGAGGACGACGACGTGGCGCTCGACGACGTGCCGGTCGTCGAGATCGGCGGTGGCCACCGCACCGCCCTCGAGGACGCGACGCTGATCAAGAAGGATATCGTCTCCAACTCCGTCTCGTCCGTGATCGGGGTGCTGCTGCTGTTTTTCCTGGCGTACCGCCGCTTCGCGACCGCCCACTACGCGTTCCTACCGCTGGGAACCGGCCTCGCGCTCACGTTCGTCTTCACGGCGCTGACGCTCGGCGAGCTCAACTCCGCGACGTCGGGTTTTTCGGCGCTGCTGGTCGGGCTGGGAATCGACTTCACGATCGTGACGTACGGCCGCTACCTGGAGGGCCGCCTCGCGGGCCTGCCGCCCGGGGAGGCCCTTGAGGCGATGGCCGTGCGCACCGGGCCGGCCGTGATGCTTGGCGCCATCACGACCGTCGGCACCTTTTACGCCTTCCTGGCGACCCGTTTCACCGGGCTGCGGGAGTTCGGCATGCTCACCGGCACGGGAATCGTCTTCATGATGCTGTCGGCGTTCCTGATCTTGCCGGCGCTCGTCACGCTGTTCGACCGGCGCAGCGAGCCTGCGCCGCCGTCCGCGTGGCTGAATCTGACGCCGATCCTCGGCTGGGCCGAACGCCACGCTCGGGCCGTACTCGCCGCAACCGGAATCGCGACCGCGTGCGCCGTCGGAATGCTCTTCTTCCTGCGCTTCGACGACGACGTGCGAAACCTGCGCTCCCCCTCGAACCAGGGCGTGGCCGTCCAGGAGCGCGTTTCGAAGGCCTTCGGGTTGTCGTTCAACGCCATGATGATCCGCGTGGAGGCGCCCGACACGGCGGCCGCGCTCGAGAGGGTCCAGCGGCTGGCCGCCGGCCTCGACCGCTTGGTGGAACAGGGCGAGGTCTCGTCCTACGAGTCGGTCGGCAACCTCGTCCCGCCGCGCGCGGCGCAGGAGCGCGCCCTCGCCTGGCTCGCGTCCCACCGGGACCTTACCGACCCTGCCAGGGTCAGGCGTGAGCTGGACGCGGCGTTCGAGAAGGCCGGGCTCGTGCCGGCGGTCTTCGCCGCCGGGATGGACACCCTCGAGGACGCGATGCGTCCTGCGGGGACGGTCTCGCTCGACGTCTGGCGGGGGACGCCCGTCCAGCAGGTGGTGGAAAGGTCCCTCCACCGTTCGGCGTCCGGGGTCACCGCGGTGATGAACGTCTACTCGCCGCCCGGAAAGTGGCGTCGCGAGGCGCCGCCGGGGCTCGAGGCGCTGGTGCGCGAAGTCCCGGGGGCGCACCTCACCGGCGTCAACCTCGTGTCCCAGCGCCTTCGCCATACGGTGTGGCAGGACGCAGCCCTCGCGGGAGGGCTCGGCCTCGTGCTCGTCCTGGGCCTGCTGCTCTGGGATTCGCACTCGCTGCGGTCCGCGCTGATCTGCCTGTTGCCGGTCGGCACCGGCGTTCTGTGGGCGCTGGGCGTGATGGCGGCGGTCGGCTACCCGCTCAACCTGCTCAACGTGTTCGTGATCACCATGGTGATCGGAGTCGGGAGCGACTACGGAATCTACATGATCCACCGCGTGCGCGAGGGCGCCACCATCCCGGAGCTCGCCGCGACGGCGCGGGCCGTCGTCCTCTCGGCGCTGACGACCATCGTCGGGTTCGGGACGTTGATCATGACCCACTATCCGGGCCTGCAGAGCATGGGCTGGATGGCCTCGCTCGGCGTCACCTTCGCGGTGGCGTCCGCCGTCATCCTGGTCCCGCTGGTCGTGCGGCGGACCGGCGGCAACGACAGTTGACAGTTGACAGTTGACAGTTGACAGTACGGCCGGAACGGAGCCGGCCTCCAGCGACGCGTCTAGGTTCCGATGCTTTGGCCTCTGACTGTTAACTGTCAACTGTTGACTGTCGACTGGGTGGGAGGGGGTCGCAGATGACGCGAGAGCTCGGCAAGGATCAGCTGCGGTGGCGCTGCCCCGAGGAGTGGCTGCCCGCCGACACCACGGCGAAAATTGAGCCTTCCAGCGGGATCATCGGTCAGGCCCGGGCGGTGCGCGCGCTCGAGTTCGGGCTCGCCGTCGAGTCTCTTGGCTTCAACGTCTTCGTGACCGGCCTGACGGGCACCGGGAGGATGACCGCGATCGAGCTTCACCTGCGACCTCTCGCGGACGACGGCCCACCGCCTGACGACCTCGTGTTCGTGTACAACTACGCCCGGCCGGAGCAGCCCCGTCTTCTGCGGCTCGCCGCCGGCGGAGGCGTCGCGCTGCGCGACGGTCTCGACAAGCTGCTGCGCGATCTGTCCTCCAACCTTCCCGGCATGTTCGAGGGGGAGGAGTTCCAGAAGCGGCTCGATCTCGCTCTCGAGGACCTCAAGGCCAAGCAGCAGGAGCTGATCAAGGGGTTCGAGCACCGCGTGCGCGAGGCGGGGTTCACGCTCGTGCAGGTGCAGGTCGGCTCGGTGACGCGGCCCGAGATCCTTCCGGTCGTCGAGGACAGGCCCGTCACCCTCGACAAGCTGCAGAGCCTCGCGGAGGAGGGGAAGTTCGACCGCGACCGAGCGACCACGATCGAACAGGCCCATAGCAAGCTCTCCGAGGAGCTGCAGCGCACCTTCCACGAGGTGATGGTGATGCGCGAGGAGATGCTCGCGCGCGCCGAGCAGCTCCGGGGGACCACGGTCGAGCCGGTCCTGAAGCAGGCGCTCGGCGCGATCGCCAAGAGCGTCAAGGACCCCCGCGTCGCGCCGTTCCTGGAGGACCTTTTCGCGGACATGCAGGCGCACCTGGACCTCTTCGGCGCCAAGGCCGGCGACGACGGCGACCCGCTCCTGCGATACCGCGTCAACGTCGTGGTGGACAGCAGCGGCGCCAAAGGCCGGCCGATCGTCATCGAGACCGAACCGTCGTACAGCAACCTCTTCGGCACGGTCGAGGCGAAGGTCGGCCAGAACCTGCAGTCCACCTCCGACCACATGCGGATCCGCGCCGGCTCGCTCCTGCGCGCCAACGGCGGTTTTCTGGCGGTGAACGCCTTCGACGCGGTGTCGGAGCCCGGTGTGTGGCCCGCGCTGAAGCGCGCTTTGCGCTACCGGCGGGTCGTGATCCGCGCGCGCGACATCCTGTTCGCCATTTCAGGGCAGGCCCTCCAGCCCGAGCCGGTGGACATCGACGTCAAGGTCATCATGATCGGCGATCGCGGCCTCTACGACCTGCTGCACGAGCTCGACGAGGAGTTCCGCAAGATCTTCAAGGTCCTCGCCGACTTCGACAGCGAGATGCCGAACGGGCGCGCTCAAGTGGCCGACTTCCTCGCGCTCATGGCCAAGATCGTCCGCGACGAGAAGCTGTTGCCGCTCGACCGCGGGGGCATGACGGCGCTCGTCGAGGAAGCGGTGCGCCTCGCCCGCAACCGCAAGCGGATCTCGGCCCGCTTCTCGGACGTGGCGGACATTCTGCGCGAGGCGGCGTACCTGGCGCGGGGGCAGAACAGGCGGGCCGTCCACGGCGAGGACATCCGCGCGGCCGTGCTTGAGCGCCGCGACCGCCACTCGCTCCCCGAGACGAAGCTCACGGAGATGATGCTCGACGACGTGCTGGTGATATCCACCGCGGGGGCGGTGGTTGGCCAGGTCAACGGCCTCGCGGTGTACGACCTCGGGTACCACGCGTTCGGCCTGCCGGGGCGGGTCACGGCGCGCGTGGCGCTCGGGCGCGAGGGCGTCATCAACATCGAGCGCGAGGCGCGCCTTTCGGGCAGCACCCACGACAAGGGCGTGCTGATCCTGTCGGGGTTCCTGCGCGGGATGTTCGCGGGGGAGATGCCGCTCTCAATGAGCGCCTCGATCGCGTTCGAGCAGTCCTACGGCGGCGTGGACGGCGACAGCGCCTCCTCAACCGAGGTGTACGCGATTCTCTCGGCGCTCTCGGGCGTGCCGATCCGGCAGGACCTCGCCGTCACGGGATCGGTTGACCAGAACGGTCGCGTGCAGGCGATCGGCGGGGTCAACGAGAAGATCGAAGGTTTCTTCGCGCTGTGCGCCCAGCGCGGACTCTCGGGCACGCAGGGCGTGCTCATCCCGGACCCGAACGTCGCCGACCTGCAGCTCGACCCCGAGGTCGTGGCGGCGGTCGAGAAGGGGAGATTTCACATCTACTCCGTCGGCCGCATCGAGGAGGGGATCGAGCTGCTCATGGGCGCGCCCGCCAGCGCGCGCGGGGCGGACGGGGCGTACCCGCCGGACAGCGTGCTCGGCCGCTGCGCGGCGAGGCTGGCCGCGATGGCCGAGCAGCTCCGCCGCTACCGCGACGTGTGACGGAACAGGGTGCGCCCGAACTGCGCCAAGGGAGGGTTTGCATGGCCAAAACGCTGTACCTGGCGCTGTCGGGTGCCGTCTTCTTTCTTGTGGCCGTGGGCCACCTGTTGAGGCTCGCGTACGGATGGTCGGTCGTGGTCGGCGGGACGGCGATCCCACTCGCCCTGTCGTACGTCGGCCTGGCGGCGTCGACGGGGTACTGCGCCTGGGCGATCTGGCTGCTGCGGGTCGGGGAGAAGCCGAGATGACCATCTGCCCGGCGGCGAGTGGACGGGGGGTGTATGGCTGAGAGCGCGCCGGCGAAGAAGATGAAGCTGAAGGCGGGGGCGCGGGCGGCGGTGGTCAACGCGCCGGCCGGGTACCTGAAGGAGCTTGCACCGCTGCCGAGCGGCGTGGAGATTACCGAGAAGCTCCAGGGCCCGCTCGCGTGGATCCAGGTGTTCGTGGCGACGAGCGCGGAGCTGAAGGCGCTGGTGCCGAAGGTGATCAAGGCGCTGGCGCCGGAGAGCCTGCTCTGGATCTCGTTCCCGAAAGGCACTTCGGGTGTCCAGACCGACCTGACGCGCGACAAGGGCTGGGACGCGCTCGCCGACGCGGACCTCAAGTGGGTGACGCTGATCTCGGTGAACGCCACCTGGTCTGCATTCGCGCTGCGCCCGTACCGGCCCGGCGAGGCCAAAAAGCACGCACGACGCTGACACTCACAGGGCGAAGCTTCGTCATGGCGGCGTCCGGCTGCTCGGGCCGGATGGTGTCCACGGGCAGCAGTGAGGGTCGCGGGTGATGCTCCGCTGCCGGCAAAGTGGTAGATTTGACCCATGAACGCGGAGCTTCTGTCTATTGATCGCGCAAGGCTTGCGGAGTTGTGCCGCCGCCACCGAATCCGTCGGCTGGCGCTCTTCGGCTCTGCACTCCGCGACGATTTTGGGCCTGAGAGCGACGTTGACGTGCTCGTCGAGTTCGAGCCCGGCACGCGGGTAGGGCTTCGTTTCGTGACGATCCAGGACGAGCTTTCCGAGTTGCTGGGCCGGACGGTGGACCTCAACACGTTGGGCTTTCTCAGCCCGCACTTCCGTGAACGGGTTCTGAGCACGGCGGTGCCACTCTATGAAGCCGCCTGAAGACCAAATCCTGATGTTGGACATGGTCGACACGCGCGGCGAGCGATTTCGGCGGCTGAGGGGCGCACAAGGTCGGAGCTGGAGTCGGACCCGGTGCTGGCCGCCGCGCTTGAGCGGTTCATCGAGATCATCGGTGAAGCGGCGAGCAAGGTCTCCGAAGCCCAACGCGGGAGGCTCCCGCAGGTCCCTTGACGGGGGGTCATCGGCATGCGCAACCGCCTTGTCCATGGCTACGCGGCCGTCGACCACGACGTGATCTGGGACGTCGTAACAGGCGATCTTCCGAACCTCGTCATTGAGCTGGAAGGCACCTTGGAAGTGTAGTTCGCGAAGAAGTTGGCGGCTCCGCGGATGGGCCTCGCCGACGTGACGAACGAGACTCGAGGTGACCGGACGGTCGGACAGCAGGATCCGCCACCGGGTTCGCCGCTGCGGCGTTGATCAACCGTGTAGGAACGCGTCCTTCGGAGCGCCGCAGACTGGGCAGACCCAGTCGTCGGGGATGTCCTCGAAGTGGGTGCCCGGCGCGATGCCGCTCGCGGGATCTCCGAACTCCGGGTCGTACGTGTACCCGCAGGCGCCGCAGGTCCACGGTGACGCGGCGGCCGGCGCGGGCGGCTTGACCTGCGGTTCGGTCTCGCCGCGGTAGGTCGGGGCGTTCTTCGGCGCCTTGCCCTTGCGCGCGTGGTAGCCGGCGTAGGTGAGCGGGGCGCCGGCGGAAAGAACCTCGGCGCCGACAGCCTCCCCGATGAAAACGGTGTGAGTGCCGCCGTCCACGGCCTGTAGCACCTTCGCTTCGGTGACGGCGATGGCGTGCTCGACCACCAGCGGCACGTGAAGGCCTTCGCGCACCGTCGCCCGGGCGAGCTTGTCGACGTCGCGTCCCGACTTGAAGCCGAACAGCCCGATGAACTCCATCGGGACGGTCTCGGCGAGCACGGAGAAGGCGAACCACCCGCCGTTGCGAATCAGGTCGTGGGTGAAATTCTCCTTGTTGATCGCGATGGCCACCCGCGGCGGCTCGGCGGTGACCTGAAAAACGGCGTTGGCGATCTGCCCGTTGGCGCGCTCGCCGGCGCGCGCCGTCACCAGGTACATCCCGTACGACATCGTCCACAGTGCCTTCGGATCCATGGTCATCGCGCACCTCCGGCGGCGTGCAGAGCCGTCGTCTCGGCTCCCGAGCCCTATCTGAGATTGTGCTCCCGTTGGCGCGGGGGTGCCACCGTGCTCGAACTCGTGCTTGGCCCTCCGGGCCGGGTTCCTCTCTTGCCCCTCGGACTCCGGTGAGTCGATCGGGCCGCGCATCGAGCGCGGCCCGCCGACACGCCGCCGCATGCGACCGAGCAGGGACGCCCCGCGGTGGGGCCCCTCGCTGTTCGCATGAAGCCGCGCCAGCGACACCCCACCGCGGGTCGCCCGCTCGGTGCCCGCACGCGGTGTCGAAATTCGCCTGCGCCCGAGGGGCGGGCTGGCCCCCAGCCCCGCGCCGCTCGAAGCGCCCTGCGAGGACGGTCTGCGTTGGAACACGTAGCCACCCAGCGCTCGTTCGGCTGGCTGACCTCAGGCGGCCGACGACCAGTATTCCCGCCATCAATTGGCTAAGGGAGAGTGAAATTCCGACAGCATCAGTAAGGGCCTCGGGGATGAGAAGGAGCGACAACCTGTATGACGCCCAACAAGGTCCACAGAGCAGCGAGTCCGGTGATAGTCCATCGGATCTTAACGGCGTTGGCCGGCAGGTGGAAGGCAGGGGCGTAGCGCGCCAGGTACTCGTGCCCTCCGTGAAACCAAAGCCACCACAAGAGGGCGACGAAGCACAGGAAGACGATGAGATCCGCGGCGATGTCGCGGGGATCGCTCAGTCGAGACCCACGGCGAAGAACCCATTCCATGTCCCGTCCCGCAAACATGACGGCACCCACGATGATCTGTGGTAGACACAGTGCTGCCGCGAGCCGCCAGCGGAATTGAGCAATCTCCTCTTTCGTCGGTCGGTCGGGCCAGTCGGTCGGGTTGGCGCGTACGAGCATGACCCCTGCAAACCAGATCAATGGGGATACTAGGCAAGAGAGGATTAGGAGGTCAGGCACTCTCGTCTCCGATTCCGAGCGGGCCGGGTGCCCATTTTTCTAGACCACAATGGACGCATGCACGCGCAAAGGGCCTCCAGAACCAGACCTTTGTGAGAAAGAACGGCCTGCCACACTTCGGACATTGCCAGAAACTGACCCACATGGAACTCAGGCCGACAGCCAGCATGTAGCTGATGGCCAAGGTGGCTAGAATCTGTTGAACCCACCGCGCCGGATTCCGCATGGACGCTAGGGTGAGCTCGTACGGGATGAAACCCAAGAGCAGACCAGACGTTACAACCCGGCGGACACGATAGTCCCGCCACTCCCTGCGGTAGTCGATCCCGGTCCTCTCGCCTGTGGAGCTCTCGCTTGGGTCCATTTGTATCTGCTGCGCACTATAGACGATTTCAGAGAGCCCGGACTTCCTGCGTTTCCGGTTCGCGGCCAGCTTTCCCGTTCAACCTGCCGAAGAGCCCGCGCCTGGTCAAAGGCCGAGGAACCTGTCTAGCGATGCGATCGGGAGCACTCCGCGTTGCGCGGGGGCGGGGCCAAGCCCGCCCCTCGGGCGTGAGGCGCATGACGACGCCGCGTGCGGGCACCGGGCGGACGCACCGCGGTGGGGTGTCGCTGGCCCCGACCGAGCGCGTCTCTCGCGAGGGAGGGGAACAGCGAGGGGCCCCACGGCGGGGCGTCCCAGCCCGGTCGCATGCGGCGGCGTTCGCTCGGGCCGGGCTCGACGCCCGGTCCGAGCGTTGCGCCGGAGCCCGAGGGGCAAGAAAGAAAGCCTCCACGCGGTGGACGAAAGAACCGCCCCCCGCCCAGATCCCTCGGCCTGCCTTTGGCAGTCCTCGGGATGACATCCAAAATGGCAACGAGTGTCGGCGGCGGAAAAACCGGAGCGATAGCCGCAGGGCAACACCACGCGCCATGGTTGAGCCGGAGGGTCGGGGAGCGTAGACTTCACGATCCCTGGGGAGGGGCATGCTCGAAGCGATCTCCGATCGGCTGCAAAAGGTGTTCAAGACGCTGCGCGGCGAGGGCCACCTCACCGAGAAGCACGTCGACGACGCGCTGGCGGAGATCCGCCGCGCGCTGCTCGGGGCCGACGTGGCGCTGTCCGTGGTCAAGGAGTTCACCGGCAAGGTGCGCGAGCGTGCGCTCGGCAAGGACGTGCTCGCTTCGCTGAGTCCGGCCCAGCAGGTGCTCAAGATCGTGCACGAGGAGCTGACGTCCCTTCTCGGCGGCGAGGCGCGGCCGCTCAAGTTCAAGGGGTTTCCCGCCCCGCTCCTGCTCGTCGGGCTCCAGGGCACCGGGAAGACCACGACGGCCGCCAAGCTCGCGGGGTTCATCAAGCGGACGCTCGGCAAGCACGTCCTGCTGGTCCCGGCGGACACGCAGCGGCCTGCGGCGCGCGAGCAGCTGGAGCAGCTCGGGGCGCAGTGCGGGATGCCGGTGCTCGACACGCGGGCGTGGCCGACACCCCCCGAGATCGCCCACGCGGCGCTCATCGAGGCGCGCCGCAAGGGGTTCGAGGTGATCCTGTTCGACACCGCCGGGCGGCTGCACGTGGACGAGGAGCTGATGGCGGAGCTGACCGAGCTGAACGAGATCCTGAAGCCTTCCGAGGTGCTCTTCGTGGCCGACGCGATGACGGGACAGGACGCCGTGCGGCAGGCCGAGGCGTTCTCGGCGCGCCTGCCGCTGACGGGCGTGATCCTCACCAAGCTCGATGGCGATGCCCGCGGCGGCGCCGCTCTCTCCGTCGTGTCGATCGCCGGCAAGCCGATCCGCCTCGTGGGCGTCGGCGAGCGCCTGGAGGACATCGAGCTGTTCCACCCGGACCGCATGGCGGCGCGCATCCTGGGCCTCGGCGACATGCAGACGTTCTTCGAGAAGGCGCAAGCGGTCGTGGACGAGAAGACGGCCGCCGAGATGGAGAAGAAGCTCAAGAAGCAGGGCTTCGACCTCGACGACCTGCGTGATCAGCTGAAACAGATGCGCGGCGGCGGCCTGCTCGAGCAGCTCGTGGATCTGCTCCCCGGAGCCAAGGCGCTCAGGGGCGCGCCCCAGGCGGACGACAAGAAGCTGATCCGCTTCGAGGCGATCATCGGCTCGATGACGCCCAGCGAGCGCCGCCGCCCCGACATCATCAACGGTTCGCGCCGCAAGCGCATCGCGCGCGGAGCCGGCACGACCGTCGAGGAAGTCAACCGGCTCCTTCGGCAGTACGGCGAGATGAAGCGCATGGCCAAGCGGCTGGCGAGCGGCGACCCGCGCCGGATGCTGCGCGGGTTGGGGTTGTAGAGTCCGGATAGCCTTTTTTGGTACAATAATCGTTCGCGGCGTGGCCGCGGGAAGCGAACGTGAAGGAGAGTGCTCGATGCTTATGATCCGACTACGGCGAATGGGCTCCAACAGGCGCCCTGTGTACCGCGTGGTGGTCTCCGATCGCCGCAAGACGCCGACCGCCGCGGTGCTGGAAGAGATTGGGTTCTACAACCCGCGGAGCGTGCCGGTGGACGTGCGCATCAACCGGGAGCGAGTGGATTTCTGGGTGGCGCGCGGGGCCCAGCTGTCCCCGACCGTGAAGAGCTTGCTCGACAGGGCCAAGAGCTGAATTCCGACTGCAGACCGCTCGATCGGAGGCGCACATGAAAGACCTCGTGGAACAGATCGCGAAGGCACTCGTCGACCAACCGGACAAGGTGCAGGTGCGCGAGGTGCAGGGCGAGCAGACCATCGTGCTCGAGTTGCGGGTCGCCACCGAGGACCTCGGCAAGGTGATCGGGAAGCAGGGCAAGACCGCCAGGGCCGTCCGGACACTGCTGGCGGCGGCCGGCATGAAAGTGCGCAAGCGCTTCGTGCTCGAGATCCTCGAGTAGATGGCCTCCAGCCCCGAAGCCACCTGGCTGGCGGTGGGGCGTGTGCGTCGTCCCCATGGCCTACACGGTGAAGTCACGGTCGAAATCCTGACCGACTTTCCCGAACGCATCGCGGATGGAGTGGAGATCGGCCTCGGTCACGACGCCCCCGAGTTCAAGAAGATCGTCTACCACGTGCGCGTCCACAAGGGAGACTGGCTCCTCAGCTTCGTGGACCTGCGCACCATCGAGGAGGTCGAGGGCTGGCGCGGGTTGCACGTCTTCCTCCCGCCCCAGGAGCGCACTCAGCTCCCGCCCACCTATTACTATGAGCACGAACTGGTCGGCTGCATGTGCGCGCACGTGGACGGGACCGAGCTCGGCACGGTTTCCGGGCTGCAGGACGGCCCGGGCGTTTCGCTGCTCGTCGTCGCCACCGCGGCCGGCGAGGTTCTCGTGCCGTTCAAGTCTCCGACCGTCGTCCGGGTGGAGCTCGGGGCCGGCACAGTCGTGCTCGATCCCCCGCGGGGACTGTTCGACGGCGATGCGCTGTGACTTCCTGACGCTCTTCCCTTCGGCGGTGGAACCGTACCTGGCGGTCGGCGTCCTCGGCCGCGGAATTGCGGCCGGCGTGCTGGACGTGCGTGTCCACGATCTCAGGAAGTGGGCCGTCAATCGCTACGGGCAGGTCGACGACGAATCGTACGGCGGCGGCCCAGGCATGGTGCTCATGGCGTCGGCCGTCGTTCCTGCGGTGCGTGCGGTGGCCTCGGCCGCGCCGGCCGCCCCGCACGTCGTCCTTCCGGACCCGCGCGGGCGGCGCTTCGACGACGAGATCGCGCGCGAGCTCGCCTCGTACGCGAACCTGCTGTTCGTGTGCGGGCGCTACGAGGGGTTCGACGAGCGCGTGCACGAGCTTCTGGCCGCCGACGAGATCTCGCTCGGCGACTTCGTGCTCTCGGGCGGGGAGCTCGCGGCCCTCGCGATGCTGGACGCCGCGGCTCGGCACCTGCCGGGGGTCGTCGGCGACCCCGGCTCTGTTGCGGCCGACTCGTTCACCTCGGGCCTCCTCGACCACCCCGTGTACACGCGGCCCCGGGATTTCGAGGCCTTGGGCGTGCCGGAGGTGCTGGCCTCCGGCGACCACGAGGCGATCCGGAAGTGGCGCCTGAAGCAGGCCGTGCGGCTCACGCTGCGTCGCCGGCCCGACCTCCTGGCGCGAGGGTGGTCCGGGTTCCCCGAGGAAGTGAGGCGCCTCGCGGCGGTCGTCGCGGAGGAGGAAGGCATCCCGTGGCCGCCGGAGATCCTTCCCGACGACGGGTAGTGGGCCTTTGGTGATCGCGCCGATACCGAGCCCGGTCGTCGGCCCTGCAAGACCTTTCGATTCTGACTCTGAGCGGCCCTTGCTCAATTGACGGCAACAGTTCAGGCAACTAGGCTTTTTCGGTGCAGCAGGGACAACCGAGCCGCACGGCGCTGGGAGCAGCTGCCCATCGCGCCGTCCACCAGGTGCTGGAGGGCGGTCGTATCTTCGCCGATCCGCTGGCCGTGCGAATCCTGGGGGCGGACGCCGAAGCGGCCGTCCGCGATGCGGAAAACCACCCGTCCAGGCGAGGGCTGCGCCTTTTCATTGCCGTGAGAACACGTTTTGCCGAGGATGCCTTGGCGGTTGCCGTCGCTCGCGGTGTCCGCCAGTTGGTGGTGCTTGGGGCGGGCCTCGACACGTACGCCTACCGCACCGCTTTGGGGGACAGCCTGCACGTCTTCGAGGTGGATCACCCTGCGACCCAGGCTTGGAAGCGCCAACGGCTCGCCGAGGCCGCGATCCCGGTGCCTCGCGCGCTCACCTTCGCCCCGGTCGATTTCGAGAGGGAGACTTTAGCGGATGGCCTTGCCGCCGCCGGTTTCGATCCGGCTCGACAGACCTTTTTCACCTGGCTGGGCGTCGTGCCGTACCTGACGGAGCAGGTCGTGTTTTCGACGCTGGCCTTCATCGCCGGTCTGCCGGGGGGCGCCCACGTCGTGTTCGACTACGGCAACCCCCCGGTGTCGGCCTCCAACGAAGATGACTATGCCGCCGGCCGAGAGGCGCTTGCCTCGCGCGTCGCCTCCGTGGGAGAGGCCTTCACGAGCCATTTTGAAACGGACGCGCTCCGCGCTGGACTGACGGCCCTGGGATTTCGCGAAGTCGAAGATCTCGGACCGAGGACGATCCGGGACCGTTACTTCGCAGGGCGCGGAGGCTCCTTGCCCGATCGAGGCGGTCATATCCTGCGCGCGACGACGGTTTGAGGGCGGCAACCCCCGTTTGCGCGTGCGGTCGCTCCGAATTCGACGCGCCAGCGGTGCGGCGGTACCTGGGACCACCATCACCGGCGCTCCTTTCCGTTGGAGCACCGGGCGTGTATAATCACCGTTCCGCGCCACGTCCTTGTACAGCGTGGTCAGGGCGGGAGGTTTACGATGGATCTACGCGAGCTCGAAAAGGAGCAGATGCGCGACGATATCCCGGACTTCGGCCCGGGTGACACGGTGCGAGTCCACGTCAAGGTCCGCGAGGGCGAAAAAGAGCGCATTCAGGTCTTCGAGGGTGTCGTGATCGGCCGCAAGGGCGGGAGCGTGCGCGAGAGCTTCACGGTCCGCAAGGTCTCCTACAGCATCGGGGTCGAGCGCATCTTCCCGGTGCACTCGCCGAACATCGACCGCATCGAGGTCGTGCGTCACGGGCGCGTCCGGCGGGCCAAGCTCTACTACTTGCGTGCACTCAGGGGCAAGGCGGCCCGTCTCGAGGAAGAGTACGACCGCAAGTGAGGGCCGCGCCGCCCGACGGTGCTCTTGACCACAAGGCCTCTCGCCGCCACGGCCTGATCGCAGGCGTGGACGAGGTCGGCCGCGGCGCGCTTGCCGGGCCGGTCACCGTGGCCGCCGTGATCCTCGACCCGGAGCGCCCGATCGAGGGGCTCGACGACTCCAAGCGTCTTTCGCCGAGGACCCGAGAGCGCCTCGCCGAAGCGATCCGGGCGCACGCGTTGTGCTGGGCCGTCGTGCATCGCAGCCCTGCCGAGATCGATCGCATCAACATCCTCGAGGCCACCCGTTCCGCCATGACGGAGGCGGTGCTGGCTCTTGCCCGCACCCCCGGGCTGGTCGTCAGCGACGCGGTTGCGCTCCCGGGCCTTTCCACTCCCGTGCTGGCGGAGACGCGTGCCGATTCCCGCTACCAGTGCGTTGCGGCCGCGTCGATTCTGGCGAAGGTCGTGCGGGACCGGGCCATGGTCTCGCTGGCGCGCAGCCACCCGGGGTACGGCTGGGAGTCGAACAAGGGCTATCCGTCGCCGGCGCACCTGGCGGCGCTCCGCCGGCTGGGCGTTTCGACGCAGCACCGGCGCAGCTTTGCTCCAGTCCGTGTGCTAGGATGAGCGAGGGACGATAAGCCTTTCTATGGCTTCGGCGAAGAGGGATCAGATCATCCAGGAGGCGGAGAAACTCGCCGCGCGCGGCAAGCTCGACGCTGCCATCAAGGAGTACAAGCGCGCGGTGGACCAGGTCCCCAGCGACACGAACGCGCTGAACCGCCTCGGCGACCTCCTCGTTCGGGTCACGCGGATCCCGGAAGCGATCGAGGTCTACCAGCGCATCGCCGAGCACTTTGCCCAGGACGGTTTCTTCCTGAAGTCGATCGCAATTTACAAGAAGGTCAACCGCCTCGATCCCCGCCGCACCGAGACGTACGAACGGCTGGCCGACCTCTACTTCAAGCAGGGGCTCGTCGTCGAAGGGCGCCAGCAGCTGGTGACGCTCGCGGACTGGTTCCTGCGCTCCAAACAGCCCCAGGAGGCGGTGCGCGTGTACCGCCGTCTGGTCGAGCTCGAACCGTCCAACTTCCAGGCGCGGGCGAAGCTCGTGGACTTGTCCGTGCAGCTCGGCGACGTGGCGACGGTAGCTGCCGAGATCGACACGCTCGGCCGGTCGCTCCTGTCCCGCGGCATGCTGGACGAGGCGTTGAAGCTCTACTACCGAGCCCTCGACCTCGGGCCGGAACAGGCAGACTTCGTCGCGCCGTGCATCGACGCGCTCGTCGGCGCTGGGCGCCAGAACCAGGCGGCGGAGCTCTCAAAGAAAGCGCTTGCCGTCACCAAGGGTGGCGTCGAGCTGCAGCGTGCGGCGGCGCGAGCGCTCGCTGAAGCCGGTGAAATCGACGAAGCCCGTCGTCTGGCCGAGGATCTTGTGACGAAGTTCGGTGACCGCACCGAAATCATCCAGCTCTACGGGGACGTGATGATCCGGGTCGGGGACGCCGGGGAGGCCCGAGAGCGGCTTCTCCCCACCATCGACCGTCTGCTGAAAGTCCGCGACGTCGCACGGGCCGCAACCCTCGTGAAGAAGCTGATGAGCAGCATTCCCGGCGACGCGCAAGTGCTCGAACGCGCGCTCAGGGTGTTCGAGCAGCAGGACGACGCCGACATGATCCTGAGCATCGAGGCGGCGCTGGCCGATGCGTACCTCCGTGACGGGAGGCAAACCGAGGCGATTCCTCTCTATCGTCGCCTTGCGGCCGAAGTCCCTTCCAACCCTCTCTTCGCCCAGCGCTTGACTGAGCTCGGCGTGGCGATCACGGCGGCCCCGGCACCAGTGCCCGTGGAACCGGCTCCGCCGGCCCCGGTGGATGACGGGGTCGAGTTCGTCGATGTGGAGTTCAGTTCGTCCGCCTCCGGGGAACACCCGCCGAGCCCGGCCGTGCCGTTGCCGGTTCCGAGTCCGGTTGCGCCGGTCGAGGAGAAGCCCCGGAAGGACGCGGGCCTCACCGAGCCGTCGCTGTCACCGACCAACGCCGAGGAGCTCTACACGGAGGCGGTGGTATTCGCCAAGTACGGACTCACAGACAAGGCGATCACCCACCTCCAGCGCCTGCTCGCGCTGGACCCGGTCCATGCGCGCGGCCGTGAGATGCTGGCGTCGCTCGGAGGCGGCGATCTCGTCGAGGTCGAGGCGCCGGTGCCGGAAGCCCCGCCGGCCCCCGTTGCGGAGGCGGAACTCGCGTTCACGCCCCCTCCGGCGGCCATCGACGACCGGATGTTCCCGGCGGAAGAGGGGTTCAACCCGTTCTCGGGCGCCATCCCTCTGCCCGCGGCCGCGCCCCCGGTAGCCGCCCGCCCAAAGGCGGCGCAGCCGTCCCTAGACCTCTCGCTTCCGGTTCCGGGGCTCGACCTGAGCATTTTCGAACGGCCGGCACCCAAGGAAGCCGCTCCCGCAAAGCAAAAAGCAGCCGAACCAAGGCCCGCCGAGCCGAGGGCGGCCGGACCCCTCCCGTCGTTCGACGACCTGGTGGCGTCGTTGCCCCCGAAGCCGCCTCTCGCCAGGGAGAAGCGCCGGCAGCCGACCGGCCCGATCCGGCTCGACAACCTCGAGGCGATGCTCGGCCTCCGCTCCCCTGCCGGCTCCCCGCCTCCGGTGTCCGAGCCTCGGCCGGCGCCGGCCCCGGCGCCTCTGCGGCAACCTGCCGCCCCGGAACCGATCGCGACGGAACCTCCGGTGCCCGAGGTCCCTGCCGCGCCCGAGCCCCCCATCGTCCTGGACGAGGCGATGGAGCTGGTCGAGGTCGCCGAGGTACTGTCGGGACCCAGCGCGGAACAGCTCGGCGAGCTGGACTTCTTCATCCAGCAAGGTCTCTTGGACGACGCCGCGAAGGTGTTGAGCAAGATCCGGGACGCGTTTCCGGAACACCCGGACGTTGCTGCCCGCCAGGCGATGCTCAAGGCGCGAGGTTGGGATGACGAACGCCCCGCTGCCGCCGCGTCGACGGCAGCCGAGCTCTTCAGCGAGGAAGACCAGTTCTTCGATCTGGCCGCGGAGCTCGAGAAAGAACTTGCCGACGAGGAGATGGTGGCGGAGGCCACCGGAGCCGGCAAGGCAAGCGACGTCTCGATCGAGGAACTCTTCAAAGAGTTTCAGCGCGGGGTGGCGGAACAGGTTCAGGAAGAGGACTACGACACCCACTTCAACCTCGGGCTGGCGTACCGCGAGATGGGCCTCCTGGACGAGGCGATCGGCGAGTTTCAGCTGTCCACCAAATCCCCCGACTACCTTGTTGAGAGCGCGAGCATGATCGGTGCGTGCTACCTCGACAAAGGGCTGCCGGAGTTGGCAGCCGAGTGGTACCAGCGCGCGCTTTCGGCGCCCAACCTCCCTCTCGAGACGGAGCTCGGTCTGCGCTACGAGCTCGGGCGGGCGCACGAACAGGCCGGAAACACGGCCGCGGCTCTCGCGTGCTTCAGCGAAGTGCTCGCGATCAACCCGACGTTCCGGGATGTCGTGGATCGCATCTCGAAGCTCCGCTCCAACTGAGAACCGGCGTTCGCAGGTTCACACGTTCGAAAGTTCACAGGTTCGAAGGTTCCACCACCTGCCCTGAGCAGAGGAGCAGGGGTGCGGAGGAGCAGGGAGCTCAAGACCAAGGTTGGGCGTCGGAGCGTGCGTCAGACCCGCACTGGGTCTTTCTCCTCCGCTCCTCGGCCCCTCGGCACCTCTGCCGTTCTTGAACTCTCGAACTTTCGAACCTTGGAACCTTCGAACTCCTGCGCGCTACATCTCCCCCGCCACGAGGATCGGCATGCCGGTGCGCAGCAGGTGGTGGATCCGGCGCGCGTCCTCGCCGGCCATCGCGAGGGTAATGGCGGGGATGCGGTCCTCGCCGAGGCCGCGCAGCCGCCGCCACCCGTCCTTGACTGCGGCCAGGAAGGTCTGGAGATGGCTCTGGGGCGGCAACGTGTCTGTGATCCAGAGGTCCCAGCCGTTGTTGAGGCGGTTTCGGTAGGACACGGGCGGCAACGGCACCGGCGTCGGCGTGGGGGTCGGCGCGGCAGGTGTCGCCGAAGGCGTGGGCTCGGCCTCATCTTCCTCTTCGCCCATCTTCGGGGCTGGCCTCAACTCGGTCGGCTCCACGACCTCTCGATCGGAGTCTCCTGCCCCCTGCGCCACCGTCCAGACGGCCGGGATCGGGGGGTGGGCCGGGATGTCCCTCCGCAGCACCGGCTGCTGGCTGACGATCTCGATCCCGCTCAGGCCCACCGCGTCCAGGACGGTGCCGCGAGACCTGATCTCCAGGACCCGCCGCTGCGGGTCGAGAACGAGGTACACGCCCGGTTTCCTGGCGAGTCCCGCCTCCATCTCGAGCGCCGCGACGCGGGCCGGCTCGGGCGGAGAATCGCCTGCGCGGGCGCCGAACGCCGCCAGGCTAATAGAGATATACGCGAGTGCCGATAGGCGCATGTTTGTAGACGAACTCCAGGTCCTCGTCGCCGAGCCTGATGCAGCCGTGGGTGACCCGACGGCCCAGCAGGCTCTTGAAGAGCGTCCCATGAATGATGAACCCGTCGCCGATGTAGAGCGCGTAGTCGCCCAGCGACATGTTGTCGAAACGTTCATTCGGGTCCTTGGGCGGCAGGTATCCTTCCTCGATGAACGCCCAGTCGGGTTTGGCCCAGACCGGGTGTTGCACCTTCCTCTCCACCACCCGCTCGCCCATCGGCGTGTCGAAGATCCACCGCTTGCCGTTGCGCGGGTCCTTCAGCACCCGCCCGGTGCCGGTCGAGCAGACGGCGGTGCGGATGAGTCTTCCGTTGTCGTAAAGATGGAGGCGGTTGCGATAGCTGTCCACGACGATGAAAACGCCCTTGGGGTGGACCTTGTCGATCTCCTTGGCGGCCTGGCTGGCGATCCTGGTGAGTCGGTTGGGGTCGGACGACAGGTCGGACACCGACGGCGTGGCGTCGAACGGCGTGGCGACGAAAGGCCGTCCGAGGCGCGCGAGCACCGCCGCGCCTCCGCAGGTCAACAGGAGGGCCGCAGCGAAGCCGAGCCCGAGCGCGAGCGGCCAGCGCGAGCCGTGACACTCGTCGCCTGTCAACAGGATCGCAACCGTCGGGTCAGTGCTCATACGTTCCCACAATGGTCACCGGCGTGCCCACGTGTACGTGGGCGTACAGACGGTCCATGTCCTCGTTGGTCAACGCAACGCACCCGTCGGTCCAGTCCCGTCCCTCGCCGCCATCGCCGTGGATCTCGATCAGGCTCCCGATGCCGGCCCGCGTCGGAATGGTACCTCGGGTGCGGCCGAGGGCGAAGCGCATCCGGTCCTCGTCGTTGGGGTAGTTGATCAGGAGCGCCTTGTTGTATCGCGAAGCGGGCGCCTGCTTGGCCTCGACGACGTGGTACCTGCCCTCGGGAGTCGCGCGGTCGCCGGAGTGTTCCTTGCGTCGGAGGCCGTTGGCGCCGAGCTCGGCGGCGTAGCTCGCAACCGTTCTTCCTGCCCTGTACAGGACCACTCTCCGGCGCAGCTTGTCCACGATGATCGCCGCGTCCCCGGTGCGACGGGACTCCTCGATCGTCTGCTCGGCCCATCCACGCCACGTTCGCAGGTTTGCGGGGTCGGAGAAGCGGGCGTGCAGGGCACTCCAGGTCCCGTGCACGACCGACGCGTTTCCGCGCACTTTCAGCAGTTCGTCGCCGGCTTCCTGGTGGCGCCCCCCGGAGGCCAACTTCTCGCTCAGCCGGAAGCTGATGAGCGCCTGCTGCATGGAAGTGGCTTCGCGGCGTCCCATTCCCGCTTCGTTGATTTCCGCCTGGGCCCTCGCAATCTCGTACCGCCCTTCGACCTGCAGGGCGGCGTACCGGGCTTCGGCCTGGCTCTGAGCGGCACGCACCGCCGTCGTCGCGTCGTGCGCGGCCCGTAACACTCGGAGCCATGCCGCCTCGGACCGGCCGACGGACCCCTCCCACCACGGGGCGTTGACCTCCGCGGCCGTGGCGATCTCGGCGATCGCGACGAGCTGCTCGATCAACTTCGCCTTGGATGGAGCGGCGGGGCGGACGATCGCGATGGCTCTGCGGGCCGCCCGCCGAGGAGCGTCCGCATCCGGCACGGGCCGGTGCGAGCAGCCCACGAGAAGCAGCGCGGTCGTTGCGACCGCACAAACAGAAGAACGGCGGCGGTTGCCCGCCGCCGTTCCGAGGTGAAACAAGGCAAACAGCCTTACTTGCACTTGAACTTGGTCTTGATGCCGTCGAGGTCCTTGGCGATCGGCTCAACCGCACCCTTGAGGGTGTCAGCTGCGGCCTTGGCGCCGAAGAAGTCTTCCTTGGCGAACTTGGCATCGAGATCAGCAGCCTGGTTCTTCATGGTGTCCAGGTTGCCCTTTACGGCTTCGAGGTCCTTCTTCACTTCCTTGGCCCGCTTGGCGCGGTTGCATTTCTCGACGTCGGCGAGCAGCTTGTTGGCGTTGTCGAGGGCAGCCTTGGCGGCGTCGATGGAGGCCTTGGCTTCGTTCTTCGCCTTCTCCTTGCCCGCAACGGCGGCATCCTTGGCAGCGTTGGCAGCGTTGGTGGCGTCGGTGATCAGCTGCTTGGCCTTGGTGTAGGAACGGAA
>JBEKAA010000005.1:0-163689 GCA_050018455.1 Thermoanaerobaculaceae bacterium
GTCAACTGTCTTCAGGGGGACTGTCGACTGTCAACTGGGCGGGTGGGTGGGCGGAGGCTGTCAACTGTCTTCAGGGGGACTGTCGACTGTCAACTGGGCGGGTGGGTGGGCGGAGGCTGTCAACTGTCTTCAGGGGGACTGTCGACTGTCAACTGGGCGGGTGGGTGGGGGGAGCTGTCAACTGTGAACTGTCAACTATCAACTTGGTCTGCGACAGGCCGCAGCTGGGCTGCGAACGCCTGGAAGCCCGGCTGCTGGACGGGGTCCCAGGTCTCACGAGCGAGGCGGCACCGGACGAAGCCGCCGAGGAGCTGGCAGACCCAGAGGTGCGAGAGCTCGGCCGCCGGCACGTTGGTGCCTATCAGCTCTAGCCGCTGGAGTTCCCTGAAGTAGTCGCTCATGCGGCGGCCGTATTCGTGGAGGACCTCGCCGCCCGCGGTTTGGAGGGCCTCGTCCCGCCCTCCTGCGGCGGAGAGAAGGAGCTCGAGCAGCAGCCCATTGTGGTTGACGAAGCGATGGAGGTGGCGCTCCAGTTGTGGGCGAACCGCCTGGCCGAACTGAACGGCCTCAGGCATCAGCTCGAGCAGCATCGTCGCAAAGAGGCGCTCGCTCTGGTGACGGAGGGCAGCCGCGATGATCGCGGACTTGCCCGGGAAGTAGCGATACAGAGCCGCTTCGGTGAACTCGAGGCGGCGTGCAAGGGCGGCAGTGGTCACGCCGGCGATCCCGTTGGCCTCCGCGAGCTCGATCGCCGTGGTGACGATGGCCTCCTCGCGCGCAGAGTGATCAGGCATTACGAGAACTATACGCTTTGGTGAATCAAATGACAATACGTCAAGATAACGTAACGATTATTGGGTAGAACCCAGCCGGCCGGGAGCCCGTAACCCTTTGAGTGCCGCGTCATGTCTTTTGTCCTTCAAGACTTGCAAGTGCCGTGAGGCGCGCCCTACCGAAGAGCCCGTCCAGCGGTCCAAGGATCTCTTCGGGCAAGTTCAGGAAGACGAGCTCCGCGTCTCCTTCCAGTTCGCCGGACAGGAACCGCTCACGCACCCCCTTCACCTCCGCCCTGGCCAGGTCCCGCTGGGTGAAGGCGAGCGCCAGGTAGACGCGCGCGAACACCCTGGCTTCGGCGGCGCACAGTGTGACCTCGACCGTCCGCTCCGGGGGGTTGGCGGAGCCGAAGCGCTCGGGCCTCAGCTCCCGCGGCCATCCCTGTACCGCCGGCCACAGGCGCCGGTACAGCTGCACGCCCGCCTTGCTCACCCGAGTCCGGAAGGCGGGGACGAAAAAAGTCTGGGCAACCTGTGGACGGTCGCCGATCTGGTCGAATGTGCCGTCGATGCCGTCGGTGAGATGGGGGATGTCGGTGATGAGAGCCCCGGCCGCCGTACGAAGCCGGAGCGGGAAGCGCCAGAAGGGGACCTGGCGGTGTCCCGCCGTCGGCTCCTCGCGAAGGTAGGGAACGCTCGTCCACCGCGTCCCCCGAAGCTCGACCAGCCGGAAGCAGGAGCGGCAGAGGAACGCGACAGAGTCCGGGGCGAACGGCAAGTCGGCGCCGCAATCCGGGCACCGACTCGGCGCCAGTGCAGGCGCCTCGCCCCCTGGAGTCTCAGCCCGCGAGGTGGGGAGTTGCCGGGTCGGAACCTGTCCCTCGACCCGGGCGCTCCCGCCGTCCACCAGCATCGCAAGCTGGTCGCCGTCCAGCTCGACGACCGCCACGTGCCATGGGCGATAGACGAGAGCCACCAACTCGGGCACCAGCGTCGAGTGCATCGCGATCGGGGTGATCGTCATCTCGGTCGAGCGGTGCGAGAGCTGCTGGACCTTCCGATCGATCTCCTCGGGGCCGACTTCCGCGGCCAATGCCGGATATGCGGCCTCGGGCGCCCCGAGGAGCGGCCGCAACGCCTTCAGATACGAGAGCTTCCCCATCTCCGGCACGGGGAAGGCAGTCGCTGAAACCGATCCTTCGATCGTCGTGACCGCGAACTCCATCCGCTTGGCGCCGTCTCGATCGCGGCCGAACGCGGCTTGGTAAAGCGTTCCAAGACGATGCCAGTACGGGCTCAAGAATCGGCGCCAGGCCCGGACATGAACCCTGGGAGCGATCCGGGCCGCCCACTCGTCCGCCGCCCTGCCGACCTCGGCTTCGATGGCCTCCGCCAGGGGCGATGGGCGCGTGGCGACGAGGCGCGGCAGCTCGCCCTCTTCGGCGGCAGGGGCGAACGGCGAGTCCCCGGTCAGGGGCCGCACCCTGGTGTCGTACAGCTCGAGGTAGCGGCGGTCGCGGAGGTGCCTGACAACCGACTGCGCGAGCAAGCCCTCGTTCGTGATGGCGTCAGGGATGACGACGGTGAGGGAGTCCGTTCTGCCGATGACGACGTGTTCGCTCGCACAGAAATCGCAGCGCGCCATGCGGTGGTAGACGGGCACGGCAAGCGCGGCGCCGCACGTCGGGCAGCGCAACTCGACCGCAAAGCCGGGGCCATCAGGGGAGCGGGGGTCGCGTTCGTCGGTTGAAGCGTCGCGTGGCGAAGGCGAGACAGCCGATCCCATCGTGGGGACGTCAGGCTTGAGCGTCTTCAAGCCGAGGCCCGCGCCCCACGTCGCACCAACAAGCCCGAACGCGACGAAGACCTGCGGGTCCCGAATGACGAAGATCCCTGCCCAGGCGACCACCCCGAGAACCCAGGCCACGAGCTGCTCTGCAAACGGGCGCCGGCGCCAGCGCAGCAGGCCCGCCGGCCCCAGGAAACCGAATAGGCAATGCACGGCGAGCGGGGGTGCACCGGGCCGTCGCGACGCGAGCTGGCCGCCGGCGAACCACCACGCGGCCGGCACCAGCAAGGTTGCAAGCCAGGCCGTCATCGCGGCTCGAGCAGGCGGCCCAGGTCGTACTCCTCGCCGCATGGAGCGGGACCGCGCTGTAAACGTGCGAGAAGGCCACGCCAGCGCTCGATCGCCTCCCGGTCGGCCACCGCCCGAGTGTATCATCGCGGTCGGTGTTCGCCCGGACAGCCCTGCCTACCGCGCTTCCAGAAGCCCTTTCGTACCGGATCCCGGAACACCTCGCCGACCTCGCGGTCCCGGGAGCGCGGGTAAAGGTGCGCCTCCGCGGCCAGAGCCGCGTAGGGGTTGTGGTGGAGGTTGTCGAGGACCCGGGTTGCCCGGAGGACCGGGTGCTGCCGATCGAGGAGGTGCTCGACCCCGAGCCGCTCCTCCCGCCGCACGTCCTGGAGATGATCCGCTTCGTCGCCGACTACTACGCGGCGCCGGTCGGCACCGTCGTCCGCACGGCGATCCCCGGCGCGCTGCTGCGCGTGCCGCCGCCGATCGTGCAAGCGGACGCTCGGGCGAGCGAGCTCCTTGGCGGAGCGGAGCCCGCCGCGCGCCGCCTGCTCGAACGGGTGCTGGAGGCGAGGCGGATCTCCGTTGCCCGTCTGCGGGCCGAGGGCTGGTCCAAACGGGAACTCGACGAGTTGCTCCCGGCTCTTGCCGAGAAGCACGCGCTCAGGGTCATCGAGCGCGGTGCGGCCGGGCCCGCCGGCTCGACGGTCTCAGCGCTCGTGCTGTGCGACACGGCACCCGAGGAGCGGGCGCGGCTCGTGGGAAGCGCGCCCGCACAGACTCGGGCCGTGGCGTGGCTCGTCGAGACCGACCGGCCGGTGCTGGAGGGCGAGCTCCTTGCGGCGTGTCGATGCTCTTCGGGCGTTATCGATGCGCTTCTGCACAAGGGCGTTGTCCGGAGGTTTCAGCAGGCTCGGCATCGCAACGTGCGTCGCTGGGAACTCGCCCCTGGTCCGGTTCCGGAAACGTTGACGGTGCATCAGGAAAGGGCGGTCGAAGCTCTTTCCTCGGTTCTTGGGGGCGGCGAGTTCAAGGCGTTCCTGCTGCAGGGCGTGACCGGCTCCGGCAAGACCGAGGTGTACCTGCGCGTCGCGAGCGCTGCGGTCGAGCGGGGGCTGCAGGCGGTGATTCTCGTCCCCGAGATCGCCCTGACCCCTGCGCTCGCTGGGCAGCTCACCAGGAGCTTTGGCGGGCGGGTCGCCGTGCTGCATTCCTCGATGGCCGATGGCGAGCGGCTCGCCGCGTGGGAACGGGCGAGGCGAGGTCAGGTGGACGTTGTCGCCGGGCCGCGGTCGGCTCTGTGGGCGCCTATGGCCCGTCTTGGCGTCGTGGTGGTGGACGAGGAACAGGATACGTCGTACAAGCAGGAGGAGGAGCCGCGTTACCACGCGCGGGATCTGGCTCTCACAGTCGGCCAGCGCATGGGGATCCCGGTCGTCCTGGTGTCGGCCACTCCTTCGCTCGAGGTGCTCGCGTTGGCGGCGCAAGGCAGGGTGGCGGTGCTCGAACTGCCGGAGCGCGTCGCCGGCGGCAGTCTCCCCATCGTGGAGGTCGTGGACCTGAAGGACGAGCCGCCGGAGCCGGGAGAGCACGGTCAGCGATTCCTGTCCCGCCGTCTCCGCGAGGCTCTTGCGGAAGCGCTGGCGCGCGGCGAGCAAGCGATCCTGCTGGTGAACCGGCGCGGCTGGGCTCCTGTGCTGTTGTGCCGGGAGTGCGGGCACCAGGTCGCGTGCCGCGACTGCTCGATCCCTCTTACGGTGCATCGCCGCCGGGCGGCTCTGGTGTGCCACTACTGCGGCTTCCACCGTGACATCCCGCAGACGTGCCCGCGCTGTGGCGGCGACGTGCTCGACCATGTGGGCGCCGGGACCGAAAAGATCGCGTCGCTGGTGCGGCAGCTCCACCCCGGGGCGGTGGTGGACATCCTGGACCGGGACACGGCGCGCTCGCCGGCGCAGCTCCTCGCGACCCTTGAGCGTTTTGCGGCAGGGGAGAGCCGGGTTCTTGTGGGGACGCAGATGGTCTCGAAGGGGCACCACTTCCCGGCCGTCACGCTGACGGGCGTCGTCAACGCGGACAACCTCCTGGGGTTTCCTGATTTCCGCGGCGCCGAGCGGACGTTTCAGATGCTGACGCAGGTGGCGGGCCGCGCCGGCCGCGGCGAGCGGCCCGGTCTGGTCGTGATCCAGACCTACCACCCGGACCACCACGCGGTCCGTGCGGCACTCGCCCATGACCTCCGTGGATTCGCCGAGGAGGAGCTTCGCTTTCGAAGGGCTTTCCGCTATCCGCCCACGACCCGCCTGGTTCTCGTGCGCTACGAGGCGGCGAGCGAGAGCGCGGCCGTGGCGGCGGCGCAGGCGGCGGCGCGCTCGCTCGACCCCGCGCCGCCCGGCCTCCGGGTGATAGGGCCGGCTCCAGCGCCGCTCGAGCGCCTGCGAGGGCGGTGGCGCGTGCAGTTGCTCCTGATGGCGTCGACGAGGCCGCCGCTGAGGGCCGGAATTGCGGCGGTCGCCGCGCTCCCGCTGGCCCGCACCGTGCGCCGGATCATCGACGTGGATCCGCAGAGCACGGTGTGATACCAATTTGCCAACAGTCGTAGAGCAAAGGTGTCATCCCGAGCGCAGCGAGGGATCTGGGAGGGGGCTGGTAGATCCAGGCTTTCCCCCACCCAGATTCCTCGTCGCTCCGCTCCTCGGAATGACATGTTCGGTCGGCCGGCTCTTGTCGTTCCTTTGACCTTTTCCCTTTTCCGTTTGACCCTCTTCCGTAACCTCTAGGGCTTGGGCGAGGCTCTCAAGAACGGCTTAGGGCCCGGGCGAGGCGCTTGGTGCCTTCGACGATCTCGTTGGGCTGGGCGAAGGTGAAGCATAGGCGGGCGAACGGCCGTCCGTCGTGAGGCTCGCCGACGGTCTCGCCCGCTTCGGGGTAGCACGTCTCGCCGGGAAGGAACGCGACGCCTTCGTTCACGGCCCTGCGGAAGAGCTCCTGGCCGTCGCTGGCGAGCCGAACCCAGAAGAAGAATCCGCCTGTGGGTTCCGAGAAGCTGACCTCGTCGCTCGGCAGATGCTCGCGCAGAGCGGCTCCCATTGCCGCGGCCTTGGCGGCGTAGTGGGTGCGGATCTTCGCGAGGTGACCGTCGAGGTGGCCGCGCCGGCAGTACTCCGCAACCAGTACCTGCGCGACCACGGATGTGCAGAGGTCCATCCCCTGCTTGGCGATGACCATCTTTCGGATGAGATCGGCATCTCCGACCGCCCACGCCACCCGAACACCCGGAGCCAGGACCTTGGAGAACGACGAGGCATAAAGCACGCCGCCCGAGGCCATCGAGAAGAGCGTCGGAATCCGCTCACCGCTGTAGCGCAACTCTCCGTACGGGTCGTCCTCCAGCACCGGGATGCCGAAGCGCGCCGCGATCTCGGCCATTTGCCGCCGCCTCGCCTCGGGCAGGCAAGCGCCAGACGGGTTCGAGAAGTTGATGATCGTGTAGATGAGCTTGGGCAGGCGGCCGATCGCGAGCCGGCAGCGCTCGATGACTTCCGCGAGCCGATCGGTCTGCATGCCGTCGCCGTCGCATGGAACGAGGGCGAAACGGGCGCCCGCCGCGCGAAAGGTGTGGAGCGCGCCTGGGTAGGTCGGCGCCTCAGCCACGATCACGTCGCCGGGGTCGATCAGAACACGCGAGAGCATGTCCATCACCTGCTGCGAGCCCGCCGAGATCACGATCTCCTCGGGTGTCACTTGGCGCCCGAGCAGAGGCTCCATTCGCCCGGCGATGTCCAGAACCAATGGCCGGTAGCCCTCAGTCGCGCCATACTGGAGCGCCTCTGGTCCTTTGCTGCGCAGGACGTCACCACACGCCGCGAACTCGTCCACCGGGAAGATCGCGGGATCGGGGAGACCACCGGCGAACGAGATCATGCCGGGACGCTGGATGAGCTTGAACAGCTCGCGGATGGGGGAAGGTCGCATTCCCGCCGCCCGCTCCGAGTAGGTGTAGTCGAAAGCCACGGGGCACCTCGAGCCGCGATCGCGGCTCCGCGATTGTAGGCCCCCGGCGGCCCCGGCGCACTCAGGCGTTGGACGGGAGCAGATGAAAGGTGCAGATGGGGTAAACGTCAAAGGGGAAAGGTCAAACGAAAGACAAGCTGCCGACGGACTGTACCAGCCGCCCGCCGAGCGGCCGGTATGCACTCGTCACTGCTTCCCGTCTTCCCTTTTTCCTTTTTCCTTTTCCCTTTCACGTCTTCCCTCGTGGTGTCGTCTCGATTGGACGGGGCGTCCTCCCGTTTGGCACGGGCTGACCGGGGCCCGAGGTCGCGACTGCCGCAGAACCTGGCACGGCGCTTGCTATTCTATCCGTGACGGGGAGGGTGTCGTCATGAACACCAGCGTTCGGATCGTGCTCGGCGTGGCTCTCGCGGCCACGAGTGTGCTGGCTCAAGAGAAGCCGGGCCCCCCCGCCTTTGTCAGCGAGGTCATGGTCAACAACGTAACCGTCGACGTCAAGGTGGTCGATGCTCAGGGCGTGCCGGTTTCGGGGTTGCGGAGCAAGGATTTTCGGATTCTGGAGGACGGCAAGGAGCAGGCCGTCACCAACTTCCTCGCGGTGAGCGGCGGCCAGGTGAGCGATTCGCCCGAGGCGAGCGTAATAGGACAGCCCATGCCTCGCCAGATCCTGCTCTTCTTCGACCTCTACGAGCTCGTCGAGCCTGACAAGAAGGCCGTGCTGCAATCGATCAAGAATGAGATCGCGAGTGGGCTGCCGCTTGCCGAGACGATCGGAGTCGTGAGCTACGACGGCGCCCTCAGGGTCCACACGCCGCCGACCGTGAGCGTCGAGAAGCTCATGGCTGCGCTCAAGGACGTGGACCGTCTTCCCGCAACGGGGCTGCAGCGCCAGATCAAGCTCTCGACCTACCGGACCGACGACACGCGCTCGGGACGGAGCTATGCCGGCTACGAGTACCGCCACACCCAGAACGAGGAGTACTGGAACGAGATGCGGCGCGTCGTAGGCGCCGTCCAGGGGGCGTTCTCGGCGGCTCTCGATCGCTTCTCTGCGGCTCCGGGTTCGCGCAAGGTCGTCGTCCTGGTCTCGCCGGGCTTCCCGCGCGCGGAGAACGTCCCGATCTACCGGACGTACGACTTCTTCCGTGACACGCCGCCTTCGGAGTATCGCAACGTGGGACTGCTCGAGCGGGCGGCCCAGCTCGCCGCCGAGCTCGAGTACACGCTCTTCGCCGTCGATCCCTCGGGTTTGTCGAACCTCGAAGTCGACGCGAGCCGTAGCCGGCCCATCGGGTTCACGGACGTGGCCAACGTGAGGTTCTGGCGCGAGGCGGACCGGAAGGACAACCTCATCCAGGCAGCCCATCTGACGGGAGGGGAAGCGGTCTTCACCGCCGACGGCGGGGCAGCGCTCGCCGACGTCGAGAGGATCACGTCGGCCTTCTACTCGCTGGCTTTCCAGCCCGAGCACGCCGGCGACGGTAAGGAGCACAAGCTGGGCGTCGAAGTGATAGGTCACCCAGAGTACAAGTTGACCCACCGGCAGAGCTACGTCGACCGCCCCGGGGAGCAACGGGAGGCCGAAAGGACCCGTGCCGCCCTGCTCACCGGGCAGACGGAGAACCCCCTAGGCGTGGAACTCGTGCTCGACAAGCCTTCGAGCAAGTTCCGGTTCGGCGCCCAGAAGATGAAGACCTGCAAGATCGGTGCGGAACTGCGCATCCCGTACGCCAATCTCACGATGCTGCCGCGAGGGCCGGTGGCGTGGGGGCAGGTCCAGGTCGTGATCGTGGTGACGGATGACAAGGGGAACCTGTCCGACCTCGCCCACCAGCGTGTTCCGATCGAGGTGCCCGCAGAGAAGCTCGAAGAAGCCAGGCGGCGCGGGTACTTCGCGTATCGCATGACGTTCGAGATGGAGGGCGGCAAGCAGTCGATGCGGATCGGCGTGGACGACGTGCTCGCCCATACCACCTCCGCCGTCGTCGCCAACCTGGACCTTTGAACCTCGCACTCCGAAGGCTCCGGGCCGGCGTGATCTCTTGGGCGCAGTCGCCGCGCCCAATTTGCTAGACTCCGGCCGGAGGGTGACGGCTTGAACACCAAAGCGAAGTTCCGGGTCGTGGTTCCGTTGGCGCTGCTCGCAGTGGTGGGCCTGGCCCAGGAGAACCCGCCGACGCCTGCGGTGGCCGCCGAGGACAAGCCGGCTGCAGCCAAACCCCCGATGAAGCAGATCGGCGGCCTTCGATTCCTCGATGTCTCGGAGCTGACGGTCGTCAACGTGGACGTCTCGGTTTCGGGCAAGAAAGGCCCGGTATTCAACCTCACGGCCGACGACTTCGATGTCTACCAGGACAGGAAACCGGTCCCGCTGACTAACTTCTCGGCGTTTACCAAGAATACGGAACACAAGGCGACGCCCGCGCCGGCCTCGACAGCAGTGCCGGCGCCGGCCACGCCCACCCCTGAGCCCGCAACGCCTCCCAAGCGCGAGCCGCGTTTCGTGGCGTTCTACATCGACAACGAAAACCTCATGCCGTTCGACCGCAACCGGGTGATCAACAGGATGGTCGAGTGGATCGACACGAACCTGACGCCGCCGGACCAGGCGATGGTGGTGTCGTATGCGGCCCAGAGCATGAAGATCATCCAGCCGTTCACCTCCGACCCGGACGAGATCGCCTCCGCGCTGCGCTCCGTGAAGAAGTTTGTCGGTGGGCGCTCGGACACTATCAACAGCCGCCAGCGCATCGAGGACGACATCAACCAGAACTCATCCGGTTCGGGTTCCGGCAGCGGCTCCAGCTCGAACGACCCCACACAAGTCTTGAGTGAAGCCCGCAGCTTCTCCCGAGAGGTGCGCAACAACCTCCAGTTCGCCGTGCGAGCGTTGCAGGACCTCGTGGCGATGATGGGCGGCCTGCCGGGCAAGAAGGCGATCATCTACCTGTCCGACGGCCTCCCCATGACGCCGGGCGCTGAGCTCTACTATGAGATCCAGGAGCAGTACCAGGCGCCCAGCATCATTTCCGAGTCGCGGGAGTTCGACTCGACCGACCTGTACGACAGCCTCGTCCGCACCGCGGTCTCGGCGGGAGTGACGCTGTACTCCATCGACGCTCGGGGGCTCACCTCAGACTCCGGCATCGAGGCCGAGAACCGGACCTCCCGCTCGCCGCTCGCCGCCAGCATCGCCACCAGCAACTACCAGGACTCGCTGCTCTACATGGCCGACCGCACTGGAGGCATCGCGATCCTCAACGCCAACGACCCGACGCCCGGCCTCGACAAGATCGCCGCCGACTTCGAGACCTATTACTCGCTCGGGTACCGCCTGATACCGACCGGCGAGGACCGCATGCACCGGGTCGAGGTCAAGGTCAAAGGCCACCCCGAGTACAAGCTGGTCTACAAGAGCTCTTTCATCGAGAAAACCCTGCCGACGCGCATCGGCGATCGCGTCATGAGCGGCCTGGCGTTCGATCTCAAGGACAACCCCCTGGGGATTGACTTGAAGGCAGGCGAGCCGGCGCCGGCGGACAACAACCGCTGGACGTTGCCGGTGGAGGTGAAAGTGCCGGTGGACAAGATCGCCCTGATCCCGGACGGGAGCGACCTCATCGGCTTCCTCATGGTCTACTACGCTGCGCGTGACGAGGAGGGCAAGCAGTCCGACCTGCAGCACACGGAGCACCCGATTCGCATCCCCTCGAGCGACTACCAGTCGATGCGTCGCGACCAGATCACCATCTCGACCTCGTTGCTGGTCGAGCCAGGGGTCTACCGGATTTCGGTCGGCGTGCGGGACGAGCTCACCAACCAGGCGGGGTACGCGCTCGCCAAGTCCTCCGTGCATCCGGATCAGAAGTGATGACTGCTGCGGTGCCCGGCCCGATGACCTGTCGGCAGCGCGCATCGCTGGCGGTCGCGGTTGGCCTCCTTTCGCTGATTGCGGCTCGTGGTGCCACCGCCTCGGCTCCGACGCCGACGCCGGGCCCCGCGGAGCGCGTCGGAGGAACGCTCGACCGCGGGTGGAGCCAGGTGAGCAGGAGCGTCGGCGAGGCGCTCCTCATCGCGCGCGTCCGCGTGGCGTTGCTGGAGCGTCTCAAGGAAGACGGGCTGCGCGTGACGATCGACGCACAGGACGGCAACATCGAGCTCTCGGGCCGCGTGGAGAAGCCCGAAAACGTCGATCTCGCGGGGCGTGTCGCCGGATCCGTCGACGGGGTGCGCTCCGTCAAGAGCCGGGTCGCGCTCGTGGCGGACGGGCAGACGTTGGAGCCGCCGGTCGCGCACGCCCTCGGCAAGGTGGAGCACGGCGTTGCCGACGCCTTGCTGGAGGCGAGGGTCAAGGCTCTGCTCCTCAGCGAGCTCGGCAAGGTAGCTTTCAAGGTCGGCGTGGACGCGAACAACGGAGTCGTGACCTTGTCGGGCACGGTTCCGGATGCAGACCGCCGGAAGCTCGCAACCGCCGTCGTCCGGTCCACTTCGGGAGTGAAGGAAGTCCGCGACCTGATGACGGTGAAGGAATAGGGCAAAGGGAAAACGGAAGAGGTCAAACGGAAGACAAGAGCCCCGGCTTCCGTAGCCTTTGCTTCTCATGTTTCTCCCTTTCGCGTTTCACGTTTGACCTTTCACCTTTCCCCTTTCGCCGCCTCTTGGCCCGGCGTAGAATGCTGGGGGCCGCCGCGAGCCGAAAAGGGAGGGACCCCCCATGGATGTCAACCTCGAGCCAGATTTCCTGCGGGTCACGGAGAAAGCCGCGATCGCGGCGGCGCGCACGATGGGGTACGGCGAGCGCAAACACTCCGACAAGATCGCCGTCGAGGCGATGCGGAGGGAGATGGACACGCTCGCCATCAACGGCACCATCGTGATCGGAGAAGGCGAGCGCGACAAGGCGCCGATGCTCTACGTCGGCGAGAAGGTCGGCGCGGACAAGGACGGCAGCCTCGGCTACCCGGAGATCGACATCGCGGTGGATCCTCTCGAGGGGACCAACCTGTGCGCGACGGGCTCCAACAACGCGATCGCGGTCCTGGCTGCGGCGACCAAGGGGGGGCTGCTGTACGCCCCCGACATCTACATGCAGAAGATCGTGGTCGGCCCCACGGCCCGGGGTTGCGTCGATATCGACGCGCCAGTCAAGGACAACCTCGCCCACATCGCGAAGGCGTTCGACCGGGACGTCGAGGACCTCACCGTCGTCGTGCTCGACCGTTCCCGCCACGAGCAGCTGATCTCAGAGATCCGCGCCGCAGGCGCTCGCATCAAGCTGATCTCGGACGGCGACCTCTCCGCCGGCCTGTCCACCGCGATCCGCGGCACCGGCATCCACGCGCTGATGGGGATCGGCGGCGCGCCGGAGGGCGTCATCACCGCGGCCGCGATCCGCTGCCTGCACGGGGAGATGCAGGGCCGGCTGATGGTGCTCGAAGACTGGCACCGGCGGCGCCTGGAAGAGATCGGCATCAAGGACCACAACCACGTCTACTGCGAAAAGGAACTGGCCTCCGGGGACGATGCGCTGTTCGTCGCGTCCGGGGTCACCAAGGGAGACTTGCTCGAAGGAGTCCGCCTGTTCGGCGGCGGCGTGCGCGTCTCGTCGGTGATCATGTCGCTGGCCACCCGCACCGTTCGTTTCATCGACTCGGTGTACATGGAGGAAGACGGCATCCTCGAGGTCATGCGTTAGAGCCACCGGAACACGAGGGACGGCCCGTCTTGTTGCCCCGAAAGCCCGGAGTAAAATGTACCGTTGCCGCGCTCTCGAGCCGGCGGCGAACCGCCAAGGGAGGTGTCAGGTGTCGAGTCCGCTGAACAAGCTGGAGCCGAAACTCGTCTGGAAGCACTTCGACGCGATCAGGCAGATCCCCCGTCCGTCGAAGCATGAAGACCGAATCGCCGAGCACGTCGTGACGTGGGCCAAGGGCCACAACTTCGAGGCGAAGCGTGACGGCGTCGGCAACGTGCTCGTGAAGGTGCCGGCGAAGGCCGGACACGAAAAGGCCAAGCCGATCGTTCTCCAGGGCCACCTCGACATGGTCCCGGAGAAGAACTCCGACGTGGAGTTCGACTTCGAGGAGGACGCGATCCAGGTGCGCGTGGTCGGCGACTACGTCTACGCGACTGGCACGACGCTCGGCTCCGACAACGGAATCGGCGTCGCGGCGGCGATGGCGGTGGCCGAAGACGCCGACGCGGTCCACGGACCGCTCGAGCTGCTTTTCACGATCGACGAGGAGACCGGCTTGACCGGTGCGATGCAGCTCGACCCCAAGCTGCTCGCCGGCCGCACGATGCTCAACCTCGACACCGAGGAGGATGCGGCGCTGTACATCGGGTGCGCAGGCGGGGCGGACACCCATGCGACATTCTCGGTGACCCGCGAGGATGCGCTCGCCGGGACCATCCCCATGCGCATCTCGGTGCGGGGCCTGCGCGGGGGCCACTCCGGCGTGGACATCCACGAGAATCGCGGCAACGCGCTGAAGTTCCTCCTCCGTACGCTGAACGCGATCCGGCAGAAGGGGATCGAGTTCGGAATCGTGTCCATCGCCGGCGGCAGCAAGCACAACGCCATCCCGCGCGAGGCCGACGCCGAGGTGCGAGTCGCCGCCGGGAGCGAGGGTTCGGTCCAGGCGGCCGTGGGAGAGTGCGCGCGGGTCCTCAAGGAGGAGTTCGGCGAGATCGACCCCAACCAGAGGATCGAGTGCGTCACGCTCCAGGACCAGGAGAGCAACCGCAAGGTCTGGATCCGCTTCGACAACGATCGGTTCCTCGATGCGCTGCTCGCGTGCCCGCACGGCGTGCTCGCGATGAGCCGCGCGGTGCCCGGACTCGTCGAGACCTCGAACAACCTCGCGGTCGTGACGGCCGAAGGGAACACGGTCAAGGTCGTGACGTCGAGCCGTTCCTCGGTGATGCCGTCGCTGAAGGGAACGACCGAGCAAGTCGGCGCCGCGTTCCGCCTCGGCGGGGCAGAGGTCGAGCACCTCGACGGCTACCCCGGCTGGAAGCCGAACCCGAATTCCCCCGTGCTCAACACGGCGCTCAAGGTGTTCGAGCGGGAGTTCAAGAAGAAGCCGGCGGTGAAGGCCATTCACGCCGGTCTCGAGTGCGGGCTGATCGGGGAGAAGTACCCGGGGATGGACATGGTCTCGATGGGCCCTCAGATCGAGTCGCCGCACTCGCCCGACGAGCGGGTCCAGATCTCGACCGTGGGCAGGTTCTACACGCTCCTCAAGGCCACGCTCGAAGAGTTGGCCTGAGCCCTCGACCCCCAAAGACAAACCGATCGGGCGGCCGTGAGGCCGCCCGTATCTGTCATCCTGAGCGAGCGAAGGATCTCCCCGGGAGCGCACGGACCCGGTCGCTCGGGGGTTCGGGGAGATCCTTCGTCGGCCCGCCTGCGGCGGTCCTCCTCAGGATGACAAGGGTCACCGAGGGGATTTTCTAAGCAATGACAGCGGGAACGACGGGTTGGCGCCGTCGTTCCAGCTTCGGTCCCGTCGGGGCCTCGCAGTGAACGATGTCCCTGCGTTAGACGGCAAATCGGTTTCAGACCAACAGCTCGCCGCGGAGGACGGTGACGGCGCGGCCGCCGAGGAACACGCGGTCGCCCGCGACGCGGACCGAAAGCGCGCCGCCGCGCGCTGACGCCTGGTACGCCGACATCTCGGTTTTCCCCAGCCGGGCGGCCCAGAACGGCGCGAGGCAGCAGTGGGCGGAGCCCGTGACCGGGTCCTCGTCGACGCCGACCTTTGGGGCGAAGAAGCGTGACACGAAGTCATACTCTGGCGACGCCGCCGGCGCAGTGACGATCACGCCCCGGACCTCGACGGTTCGGAGCATGGCGAAGTCCGGAGCGACCGCGCGCACCGCGGCCTCATCTTCGAGCAGCGCGATGTAGTCGAACTGGTTGCGGCCCAGGTACGACGGCGTCACGCCGAGCGCGCGCAGGAGGTTCGCCGGCGGCTCCGCCGACTGCTCGGGCTTCGCGGGGAAGTCCATCTCGATCAGCTCGGCGCGCCTGGCCGCGCGCAGCTCGCCGCTCCTCGTGGCAAAGCGGGCCGTCTCACCGGGCGGCAGGATCTTTTCCTCCCACAGCACGTGAGCGCTCGCGAGCGTCGCGTGCCCGCACAGCGCAACCTCCGCCACCGGCGTGAACCAGCGCAGCCTGAACCCGCCGCCCTCGGGAAGCAGGAACGCGGTCTCCGAGAGGTTCATCTCGCGGGCAACCGCCTGCATCCAGCGCTCGTCGCGCGCCTCGGCGAGCAGGCACACCCCCGCCGGGTTGCCGGCGAACGGCGCCCCGGTGAACGAGTCCACCTTGAATGCCCGGATCCCCATCGCTACCCCTTTCCGGCCTCCGCTTCGGCGGCGGCCAGCTCCGCCTGGGCCGCCTCGGCCACGAAGCGGACCAGCCTCGTACACACCTCGGCGTGGACCCGGTCGAGCTCCGCCTGCGGGTTCTCCTCGTTGAAGTCGAGGCCGGTGAGCTTGCGGCACTCGGTCGTCCCGAACGCCGCCTCGAACCGGCGCACGATCTTCGCCATGATCGCGTAGGCGCGCTCCTTCGACTCCTTGTCGTCCGGGGACGTCCGGCCCATGTGCAGCCCGACCGCGATCGCTGCGCCGGTGACGCAGCCGCAGACAAGGCCGGCGCGGGCGATCCCGCCGCCGAGCGCGGCGGCCGCCCGCTGCGGGTCGTCCGGCGCGCGCCCGTCGTCCGGCGCGAGCGCCAGCACCATCGCCTCCGCGCAGCTGTACCCGCGCTCGAAGTGCTCGAGCGCCACGTCTCCGACTCGTGCGGCCCAGGGATCCTTGGTCGCCATATCGCCTCCTAGTCGACGATGAAGATCTTCGCGCCGCCCGTGGTGCGGGAGCGGTGGGGCGCGGCGCCGTCCGCGACCTGGTAGCTCTGCCCGGGCCGGAGGACGTGCCGCTCGCCGTTCGCGAGCTCCGTGATGAGCTCCCCCTCGAGCACCAGCAGGACGTGACCGCGCTCGCACCAGTGGTCGGCGAGGTAACCCGCGGAGTACTCGACCATCCGCACCCGGATGTTGCCGGCCTCGAGCGTACGCCAGAGCGCCACGCCGGTCGTGCCGGCGTGTTCCGTGGCCGGAACCGTGCTCCAGTCGGTGGTGCCGAATGGGACGCCTTCGATCTTCATGTCCGCCTCCGTACGTTCGCAGGTTCACAGGTTCGAAGGTTCGCAGGTTCCAAAGGGAGAGGGGAAAGGGCAAACGTGAAAGGTCAAAGGGAAGACAGGAGACGGCCCGCGGGTGGAACACCAGAGCCCTGCCGTTCTTCTGCCGTCCTCCCCTTTACGTTTTCCGTTTGACCTTTTTCCCATTCGATTCACACCGCAACCTCCGAACGTTCGAACATTCGAACCTTCGAACCGTCCTCTCCCTGCCCGAGGAGCTCGCGCAGCACCGCGCCCATGCGGCGCACGCCTTCTTCGATGCGCGCCTCCGGCATGTTGGAGAAGTTGAGCCGCATCGTGTTCTCGTGCCCGCCGTTGGGGAAGAACGAGCCGCCGGGCACGAACGCCACCTGGCGCTCGACGCACGCAGCGAGCAGCTCGCGGGCGTTCACCTGCTCGGGCAGCTCGACCCACAGGAACAGCCCCCCGGACGGGTGGGTGAAGCGCACGCCCGCCGGCATCTCGCGCTCGAGGGCGCGGATCATCGCGTCGCGTCGCGGGCGGTAGATCGCGCAGGCGCGCTCCACGTTCAGGGCGATGTCGTAGTCCTCGACGTACGCCGCCACCTGCATCTGCGCGAGCGTGGCGGTCTGCAGGTCGGCGCCCTGCTTGACCAGGACGTACTTCTCCACCAGCGAGCGGGCTGCTGCGATCCAGCCGATTCGCAGCCCGGGGCAGAAGATCTTCGAGAAGGTGCCGAGGAAGATCACGAGGTCGTCCCGGTCGAGCGCTTTCAGCGCCGGCAGCGGGACCCCCTCGAAGCGCACCTCGCCGTACGGGCAGTCCTCGACCACGGGGATCCGGTGGCGCCGCACGACCTCCATGAACGCCTGCCGCCTCGCGAGCGACCAGCTCCGACCGGTCGGGTTCTGGAAATCGGGGATCACGTAGACGAGGCGGGCTCGCTCCTCGCGCGCGAGGAGCGCGTCGAGCGCCTCGGGGATTATGCCGTCGTCGTCGGTCGGGACCTCCACGAAGCGCGGCCGGTAGGCGCGCAGGGCGCTTATCGCCCCGATGTAGGTCGGGCTCTCGCAGAGCACGACGTCGTCCTCGTCGAGGAAGATCTTCCCCGAGAGGTCGAGCCCCTGCTGCGAGCCGCTCGTGATCAGCACCTCGTCGGCGTGGACCGTGGTGGCGAGCGTCTCGTTCATGTGCTCGGCGACCCACCGCCGCAGCGGCGGGTACCCCTCGGTGGGGGAGTACTGGAGCGCCTCCGGGCCGCGCTCGTCCAGCACGCGCGAGGTGACGTCCCTGAGCTCCCGTACCGGGAACGACTCCGGCGCCGGCAACCCTCCGGCGAAGGAGATCACCTCGGGACGCTGCGTGAGCTTGAGGAGCTCCCTGATCTCCGACGCTTTCATCTCGTTCATCCGCTGCGAGAACCGGACCGCCATGGAACCCTCCTTGCCGCACGAGGCCCGCTCGGGTCTCGAAAACCAGTCCCGTCAAACGATCGGGGGTGTGGCCGCTCCTTCGGGCTTGCCGGACTGCGGGCGCCGGGCCGCCACGCGCAACGCTTCCATCAGGCGCGCGACGCCGTCCCGAATCTGATCCGGCGGCGCGAAGGTGAAGTTCAGCCGGAGGTAGTTGGCTCCCGGCTCCCCGGCGATGCAAGCGTCACCGGGCAGGTACGACACGCGAAGCTCCGCTGCCTTCGCCAGCAGCTGCGACTGGCGGATCCCGTCGGGGAATCGGCACCAGAAGTAGAACCCCCCCTCGGGCCTGGTCCACGTGACCCCCTGCGGGGCCTCGGCGGTGAGCGACTCGTGCATGAGATCGCGGCGCTTCGCGTACTCAATCCGCACCGCTTTCACGTGGCGGGCATAGTGGCCGTCCCGCAGGAATCGTTCGAGAAGGAACTGGCCCGCGGTGGAGGAGTGCAGGTCCACCGTCTGCTTGGCGAGCGCGAGCTGGCGGGCCGCCGGGCGCGGGGCTGCGAGCCAGCCGATCCGCAGCCCCGGGAACAGCACCTTGGAGAACGACGACAGGTAAATCACGTACCCGTGCTCATCGAGCGCCTTCAGCGGCGGGACCGACTCGCCTTCGTAACGTAGCTCGTAGTAGGGGTCGTCCTCGAGCACCGGCACCTGGAAGCGGTAGGCGAGCTCGAGCAGGTGCCGCCGACGTTCCATGCTCATCACGGCGCCCGAGGGGTTCTGGAAGGTCGGGAGCGTGTAGATCAGCTTTGGGCGGTGCCGCTCGAGGAGGGCCTCAAGGACATCGGTGCGCATCCCGTCGCGGTCGATCGGCACGCTGAGCACTCGGGCCTGGGCGCGGCGGAAAACCTGGAGCGCCCCGAAGAACGTCGGGTCCTCGACCACGACCGTGTCGCCCGGCGCCACGAACACCCGAGCCGCGAGGTCGAGCCCTTGCTGCGAGCCGGAGGTCACCAGCACCTCGGCCGGCGAGCACTGGATGCCGCGCGCGACCACGAGCTGGCAGAGCGCCTCGCGGAAGTGGGTCAGCCCCTCGGTCGGGCTGTGCAGAAGCATGGGCGCCCCGACGTCCCGGAGCAGATCGGCCTGCACCTCGCGCAGCGCGGCGAGGGGGAGCAGCTCGGCGGCGGGCAGGCCGACCGAGAGCGTGATCACGTCCTGCCGCTCGGCGAGCGCGAGCAGATCCCGCAGGAGCGGGTCCTGCACCTCGGTGACGCCATCGCGAACGAGCTGCCTCCACGCCAGGGGCTGCACGGCCGCGGTAACGACCGGGCTCGTCGTGCGGGGCAGGACGCTGGTGCCGCGCCCGACGTGGGCGTCCACCAGCGCGTCGGCCTTGAGCTCCCGGTAGGCGGAGAGCACCGTGCTGCGGTTCACGCCGAGCGCCTCGGCCAGACGCCGCTCGGGCGGCAGCCGGAAACCCTCGGGGAGACTGCCGGAGAGGATCAGCTCCTTGATGCCGGTGCTGATTTGCATGTAGATGGGAACCGCGGACTCCCTGTCGATCCGGATGTCCACTGCCACGCTCCTCTCGCTGCCGGCCCACCGATCCAGAAATTGGACCGGTCCTATGACCATTCTAGGCCTGTTTGAGAACGTTTCAACCGCCAATTACAGGCCGACCAAAGCCAACCAATCATAGCTTATGACCGGCCAATCGGCAGGCCGGGTCTTCGAGAGCCCGGGCGGAAACAGAAACGACGCGCGGCGCAGTTGTGGCGGCCAGGGGTAGGATGAGAATGTCACGTTCCATTGCGGACGGCGCACGGTGAGCGAGGAGCAGGCCTGGGAGTGGAATTGGTCCAGGCGCGCAGGAGTTAGCCGGAACGGAAAGCCGCGATCCTGGAGTCCTGTTGTCGGGGGGAATGGCGATGAGCCGGACAGTTCCACACTGTGAGTTCGACGCGTTGACCCTGGCGACGCAGGCCGATCTGACGATACCGGGGCACGTCGAGGCGATCGAACCGGCGGTGGAGAAGATCATGGCTGCGGTTGGCGAGATGGGCTGCGCCTCCGGCAAGGAGTTCGAGATCGAGATCGCCCTCACCGAGGCGCTCGCCAACGCGGTCGAGCACGGCTGCGAGCACGACCCCGACAAGAACGTCGAGATCTGGGTCGGGTGCGACCACGACCGCGGCTTGCTGATCGTCGTTCGAGACCCCGGCCTGGGTTTCGACCCGAAACAGATCCCCAGTCCGATCGAGGGCGAGCAGGTGTACCGCGAGGGCGGCCGCGGGATCTACCTCATCAACCGCCTCATGGACCACGTCCACTACGACCGCGGCGGCACCGAGATCCGGATGCTGAAAAGGTAGCGGCGCGGCGTCGTCGGCGCCGGCCAGCGCCGGGCATCGTCGGCTCCGAGATCCACGTTCCGTTCTAGTCCTCCGCTGTACAATCTCCGCGGGGAGAACACACGAGTGCAGCCGGGCAGCCGGATCGCCCACTTCGAGATCCTCGGCCTCGTCGGTGTGGGTCGGATGGGTGAGGTGTACCGCGCTCGCGACACGCGCCTGGGCCGGGAGGTTGCCATCAAGGTGCTGCCGGCGGAGTTCGCATCTGATCCCGACCGACTCCGCCGCTTCGAGCAGGAAGCTCGGGCCGTCGCCGCCCTTGATCATCCCAACATCCTCGCCCTGTACGACGTCGGCACCCACGAAGGCTCGCCGTACATCGTCACCCAGTTGTTGGAGGGCGAGTCGCTGCGGGAGCGGTTGCAGGCCGGGCCGCTCACCCCGCGCAAGGCGATCGAGGTGGGGGCCGAGATCGCGCAGGGTCTTGCTGCGGCGCATGAGAAAGGGATTGTCCACCGCGACCTCAAGCCGGCGAACGTGTTCGTCACGAAAGACGGGCACGTCAAGATCCTGGACTTCGGCCTCGCGAAGCTCGCGCCACCGCGAAGCCCGGACGAGCGGGCAAAGGCCACGACGGTCCTGGAGGCGACCGACGCCGGGACGGTGTTGGGCACCGTCGCCTATATGTCGCCCGAACAGGTCCGTGGCCAGACCGTAGACCACCGCACGGACATCTTCTCCTTCGGGTGCGTGCTGTACGAGATGCTGTCGGGGAAGCGAGCGTTCACCGGGGACACGGCGGCGGACACCATGACCGCGATCCTGACGAACGACCCGGACCCGCTCTCCGGCACGGGGCGAGAGGCCCCGCCGGTCCTGCAGGGGATCGTGAGCCGGTGCCTTGAGAAAAACCCGCAGGATCGTTTTCATTCGGCGCACGACCTCGCCTCCGATCTCGCATTGCTGGGGCGGATCTCGGATACCGGAACCGGTCCGAGGCCGGAGCTGGCCAGAGCGCCACGCCTCACGCGCCGTTGGATCACAGGGTCGGCGGCCGCGATTGGGGCAGCGGTGCTGCTTCTTGGCGGCGCGCTTCTCGATCGGCGCTTGTCGAAGGTTTCGACGGTGCAGTGCCAGCGCCTGACCTATCGGCGGGGCTTCGTCACAGGGGCGCGCTTCACCCCGGATGGCCGGACCGTCGTCTACAGCGCGACGTGGGACGGCGCGCCGACCGAACTGTTTAGCGTCCGCCTCGGGAATCCCGAATCGACCCCGCTCGGCTACACCCACGCCGAGCTGCTGGCAGTTTCCCCTGCTGACGAACTGGCGCTCTCGCGCAATCCCCTCTCACCATTGTGTAGGTGGACGGCTTCTCGCTTCGGGGCCGTACCAACCTTCGCCGTAGCACCGTTCTCGGGCGGCACGCCCAGGGACCTCGACGACACCGTCAGGGAGGCCGACTATTCGCCGGATGGTCGCGCGATGGCGGTAGTGCGTGTTGGCCAGAAGGGCTACCAGCTCGAATACCCCATCAACACCGTGCGCGCGACAGCAGGTTGGATTCTTTGTCCCCGTGTCTCGCCCGACGGCAAGACGGTGGCCTTCATCCAGGACGGCACGCTGGCGACCGCGGACACCACCGGGAGGAGCCGGGTCCTGGCCAAGGACATTCCAGGCTCTAATTTCGCCTATGGCGTGGCCTGGTCGCCGAGCGGCGACGAGGTCTGGTACTCAGATGCCAGGAATCAGGTGTGCGCGGTGACGCTTTCCGGGCGGGCGCGCGTCGTCTACTCGCAGACGATGAGGCTGACACTACAGGACGTCGCAAAGGACGGCCGTGTCCTCGTCACAACCTGGGACCAGCGTGCAAGGGACCTCTTCCGGGGTCCAGGCGACACGGCCGACCGCGAGCTCACCTGGCTGGACGCGACCATCGTGAGCGATCTCTCCGACGATGGTCGCCTGATCGCGTTCGCCGAATGGCAGGAGGGGACGGGGTTCAAAACCGTTAGCTACCTGCGCGGGACTGACGGTGCGCCGCCCTTGAGGCTGGGCGAAGGAGATTATCCCCGACTGTCTCCGGATGGCCGGTTCGTTCTGACGGTCGATTACGAGAAGAACGCATTCGTAGTCTACCCGTTCGGGCTAGGAGCTGCGCGAACGGTCCCGATCACCGGCGTCAAACTCGGGTGGTTCCCGGGCCTGCTTCCGGATGACACGACGATCTGCTTCGTCGGCAATGAACCTGCGCACGGCTACCGGCTCTGGCTTACGGACCTTTCGGGGTCGAAGCCCCGTCCCGTGACTCCGGAGGGGCCGCTCGGGAGCCAGAGCATTACACGCGACGGACGGTACGGCGTCGTACGACAGACTGCCGCGATGTGGTTGTACCCGCTCCCGAGCGGGGAGCCACGGCGCATGACCGGCGTCCTGAAGGATGAGTGGGTCGCCGCGGTTGCGGCCGATGGGCAGTCCGCTCTCGTGTACCGGCGGCCAGCGGTGCCAATCAAGGTCTACAAGGTCGACCTGCGGACCGGCGACCGAGTCCTGTTCCGGGAGATCCCGTTGAGCGAGCGGGCCGGGGCGAACATCCAAACACCCCCCGTGGTCACAATGACGTCCGACGGGCGAAGCTACATCTGCGGGTTCGACCAGCAGCTCTCGGACCTTTACCTGATCGAGGGGCTGAAGTGAGGCTCGGGGCTGGTTGGCGCCTTGGTCCGTATGAGATCGCGGCCCCTATCGGTGCGGGCGGGATGGGCGGGGAACCACCTTCACCTTCGGCTCGGTGGTCATGACGCTCTCCGGGCATTCCACGCTCCAGGTCACGTACGGCCCGCCCGACACGAGTGAGTACGCCCTCTACGCGTTCGACACCAACCCGAGACCAACCCATCCCGACCGAGGAGGGTCCAGATGAGACAGGTCACGCGCGCACTCGCGATCATGATCGTTCTTGCGACCGGGTTCGCGATGGCCCAGGCGCCCGCGGCGGGCGCCCCGCAGCCGGTCGTCCACGCCGGACCCGGACGTTCCACCCAGCCCCTTACCGAGGACCAGCAGACCCTGTTGGCCAAGGGCTACCGCTTCGAGCGGGCGGGCTGGATCTACCTGCACGTGGAAGGCTCACCCCGCGCCCGGGGGTTCCAGCACGGCTACCTGCTGGCCCCGGAGATCGCGGAAGGCCTGCGCAAGACCCGCGTGCAGTGGGAGCACAAGAGCGCTCTGTCCTGGAGCTGGTACGTCGCCCAGGCCGACGCCATTCTGACGGTGAGGGTGGACCCCGAGAACCTGGCGGAGATCGACGGGATCGCGGAGGGGCTCGCGGCGGCCGGCGTCGCCTCGAGCCGCGCCGAGCTGGTGGCCTACAACGCGCAGCCGGAGCTCTTCAGCTACTGGTGGCCCCAGGAGCTGAAGAAGGTGAAGGAGGACGCCCAGATCAGGGTGCCCGAATCCTGCAGCTCCTTCATCGCCACCGGGAGCTGGACCAAGGATGGGGGGGTGGTGCTGGGCCACAACACCATGACGGGTTACGAAGGGGACCTCCCGAGGCTGATCCTCGACCTCGTCCCCGAGAAGGGGAACCGCATCCTCATGCAGGGCGAGCCCGGGTGGATCCACAGCGGCTCGGACTTCTGGATCACCTCGGCCGGCCTGGTGGGCTCCGAGACCACCATCGGCGGCTTCGAGGGCTTCGACCCCAAGGGAATCCCCGAGTTCTCCCGCATGCGCCGCGCGAGCCAGGACGCGACGACCATCGACGAGTGGTGCGGGATCATGAAGGAGGGGAACAACGGAGGGTACGCGAACGCCTGGCTGCTGGGAGACGTCAACACCGGCGAGATCGCCCGGCTGGAGCTGGGCCTCAAGGTGGTGGGCTTCGAGCGCACCAAGGACGGCTATTTCACCGGTTCCAATGTCGCCGAGAACCTGAAGCTCCTGCGTTTCGAGACCAACACGAAGGAGACGGACATCCGCAACTCCGACGTGGCCAGGCGGGTGCGCTGGAAGCAGCTCATGGCCCAGTACAAGGGGAAGATCGACGTGGACCTGGCCCGGCGCTTCGAGGCCGATCATTTCGACTCCTTCCTGGAACGCGAGCAGCTCGGCGCCCGGGGCCTCTGCGCCCACCCGGAGCTGGATCGGGAAAGCCCGGCAGCAGGCTGGGACGTTCCCTATGAGCCGGGGGGGGCCGTGGACGGCAAGGTGGTCGACACGACGATGGCCAAGGCCATGAGCTTTTCTGCCCGCTGGGGTGCCGCCTGCGGGCGTCCCTTCGACGCGGCCGCATTCCTCGCCCAGCACCCTCAGTTCGAGTGGATGAAGGACATCCTCCAGAGCCGCCCCACCCAGCCCTGGACCACCTTCAAGGCCGGGGACCGAAAGTAGGCGATATGCACTCCCGACCGACCGCACGACCTGGCTCCAGGAAACGGGAACCCGATGAGACAGGTTTGCCATCGAACATGTCATTCCGAGGAGCGGAGCGACGAGGAATCTGGGTGGGGGAAAGCCTGGATCTACCAGCCCCCTCCCAGATCCCTCGCGGAGCCCGCCCTGAGCGGAGTCGTTGCTCTACGACTGATGGCAAACCGGTATGAGACACGCGGTTCACGCCCTGACGCTCCCGGCCGATTATGTCGTCCCGATCGGCGCGGGTGAAATGGGCGAGTTCATACCGATTCACCGTCCGTCGTAGAGGAATGGCTGTCACTGCGAGGCCCCGGAGGGGCCGAAGCAGTCCCGTGAAACCGCGAGATCGCCACGGCCCCATCGCTACGCTCGGGGGCCTCGCGATGACAACGAAAACGCTACGTTTGAACAACTCCTCGCAATCCACGATGTCGGGACCGACGGGGGGACCGCCTACATCGTCACGGAGTTGCTGGAAGGCCAAAGCCTGAGGGAGCGACTGCACAGACGTGGCGTGCCTGTCCGCAAGGCCGTGGATCTCGCGGTCCAAATCGCCCAGGGCCTTGCGGCCGCGCACGAGAAGGGCATCGTCCACCGGGACCTCAAACCTGGAAACGTCTTCATCACGAAGGACGGCCAGGTCAAGATCCTGGACTTCGGTTTAGCGAAACTGGTTGCGCCGAGGAGCGTCTCCGAGCCTGCCCAGCCGAGCACTGTTGTCGAGGCGACTGAAGCGGGCACCAGGCTCGGCACTGTTGGGTATATGTCCCCGGAGCAGGTGCGTGGCCAGAGCGTGGACCACCGCACGGACTTCTTTGCCTTCGGGTGCGTGCTCTACGAGATGCTGTCGGGGAAGAAGGCGTTCACAGGGGACACGGCGGCGGACACCATGACCGCGATCCTCACGAAGGATCCGGAGCCGCTCTCGAGCACGGGCCTAGAGGTTCCGCCGGTGCTGCAGCGGATCGTGAGCCGGTGCCTGGAGAAGAACCCGCAGGATCGCTTCCATTCGGCTCACGACCTCGCCTTCCATCTCACCTTGCTGGCGAGGATCTCGGGCACCGCGACGGGTCCGAGGCCGGAGTTGGCCAGGGCGCCGCGTGGCCCGCGCCGGTGGATCACCGTCCTTGCCGTCACTTCTGGGCTGGTTGGCGGCGGGCTGGTCATTGCCGGTCTTGAGTTGTACCGGAAAGGCGAGAAGGCGGGTCTGCGCTCGGCCGCGGAGATCAGCTTCCGCCAGATGAGTTTCCGTCCGCAGGCGATCTTCAAGGCTGCCTTCGCGCCTGACGGCGTGACCGTCGTCTACAGCGCAGCACTTGAGGGCAACGTTCCGGAGCTGTTCACAATCCGCCCCGAGTATCCCGAGCCACAGCCCCTCGGCCTGCCGCGCACACACCTCCTGTCGATCTCCTCCAAGGGGGAACTTGCCATCCTGACCAACGCCCGCTATTTGGGGTTTCGGCTGTTCACCGGCACACTCGCCCGGGTGTTGCTCGGGGGCACCGCCCCACGAGAGATCCTCGAGAATGTTCTTCAAGCCGACTGGTCGCCGGATGGCTCCGAGTTGGCCATCATTCGAGAGGCCACCGGGAAGTGCCGGTTGGAGTTCCCGATCGGAAAGGTACTCTACGAGACCGCGGGCTACCTGAGCGACCTTCGTGTCTCGCCCCGAGGCGAGTCGATCGCCCTCTTCGAGCACCCGAGGCAGGGGGACGACCGCGGGTCGGTCATCCTCGTGGACCGGGCAGGGAAACGCACCGTCCTCTCCGGCGATTACAGGACAGAGGAGGGCCTGTCCTGGTCCCAAGCGGGCGATGAGGTCCTCTTCACCGCGAGCACGGCAGGAGTAGCTCAGACTCTCTATGGCGTCGATGTCTACGGGCACCGCCGGGTCGCCTTGGGGAGCGCCGGGGGGCTGACGATGCACGACATCTCCCGCACCGGGCGCTGGCTCGTGACTCGTGACGACTGGCGGGTCGCGATCTCCGTCCTAGCCCCGGGCGCGATCGCCGAGCATGATCTCTCCTGGCTCGATTTTTCCGCGGTCCCGTTTCTTTCGCGGAATGGGCGCATGCTGCTTTTCACTGACGCCTCCTCTACCGCCGGCTCGAACTATCGGGTCTGCCTCCGGACGACCGATGGCGGTCCTGTCGTAGTCCTCGGAGAAGGCATGGGCTACGGCTTCTCGCCAGACGGAAAGTGGGTGCTGGCTACCATCGACACGCCGCCACAGCTTGTCATCTACCCGACCGGTCCCGGAGAGACCCGGTGCCTCCCACGGGGCGACCTCGAGGCCTACGAGTCGGCCAGCTGGTTCCCGGATGGAAAGAGCATTCTGGTTTGCGGCCACGAGGCGGGTAAGGCTACGCGGTGCTACACGCAGGACGCCTCGGGTGGCCTGCCACGGCCGTTCACGCCAGAAGGAACAACGAATGGCACGGTCTCTCCGGATGGCCTGCGGATCTTGTACGCGACACCGGCTGGCCCCTATTTCATCCAGCACGCCGAGGGTGGGACCGCTCAGCCAGTGCTTGGGCTGACCACTGACGACGCGATCATCCGATGGAGTGCGGATGGCGGCTCTCTATGTCTTTTCCACTGGCCTAATCTGCCGTTCCGGTTCGAGCGGCTGGACATCGGCTCCGGCCGCCGCGTACTGATTCGCGACGTTGCCCCGGCCGACAGGGCAGGCGTCCTCCAGGGTGTGTTGGCTGCGGTGACCGACGAAGCCAAGTCCTACGCGTACGACTATTCGAGAATGTCATCGCAGCTTTTTGTCGTGGAGGGTGCGAGGTGACTCTGCAGCCGGGCATGAACCTCGGCCCTTACGAAATCGTTGCCCCCATCGGCCCGGGCGGGATGGGCGCCGAGTTTACGGGGTGAGTGCCTTCAGCACGAGCCCGCGTACGCGATCGTGCGGGACTGTGTCTGGACCGAATTTTACGACGTGGAGGAATCGGGAGCCTTGGACGACCGCCTACGTGATCGCCTCCATCGTGGCCATAACGCCTGTCGTCGAAAAGGCCCGGTCCCCGCCACCGGATTCCACCGTCGTCTTATAAGGCGCATTGGCATGAGCGTCCTTCAACTCGTCCGCGAAAGTCTTCTGAGCGTCTGCTGCTCAGGGAAACTGCCATGCCTCGACCCCGAACTGTTTCTCTGGGGGAGGACCCAACCGGCGTGGGATCGATATCGCACATGGTTCTCGTCTTGGACTACGGGCAGAAGCACATGGGCAGCGAAGCCCTGGCTAAATGCGACAAGGCGATCGAGAGCTTGCCGGAAGACCAGTTGGTTTTGACCAACTGCGGAAAGGGCTACGGACTCATGGGCAGGCGTCAGCAGGCACTGGCAGTCAAGACCCGGGTTGAGGGCCTGTCCGCACGGCTCTACGTGGGTCCGTTCGGCATTGCGCTTATCGCCGACACCCTGGGCTACAACGACACCGCGCCATGGTGCGCCGCATGAACTACCCTGCGAGCATGAGCCAATGACTGGGGTGCGCCTAGGCCGGCAGTGGGTGCTGGAATCCCGGTTGCTGTGCCGGCAGCAAAGACAAACGGTGGAACTCAAGCCAAGAGTACAGCACCAACTCGCACTCGAGAAGCCGGATCGAACATCGCAAGCTCTTCTGTGTGATCGACTGAGGTGCGATCGGTGAGGTTCAGCGCGCCCGCAACGCGCTGGTGGACCGTGACGGGGTGGAAGAGTGTTGGTTGCGGTGCGAGGTTGGGCGAAAAATTTGTCGCGTCAAGACGCGCACTGGGTTTTACGGCGAAAGGCTGTACAATGACTACCTTGATCGTTAGGCGCTGGTGGGTTGAGCGCCTGGGAATTAGAGGAGGAGCAGGACCATTCCAGCCAAGGTTTTCGTAGGGAACATGAGCTTCCGCACAACCAAGGAAGAGCTCACCGCGCTCGCCGGAGCTGCGGGAACGGTTGTCGACGTCTACATGCCGGCCGACCGCGCGACCGGAAAGCCTCGCGGATTCGCGTTCATCGAATTCGCGAGCCAGGCAGAGGCCGAGGAAGCCGTCCGCCAGCTCAACGGCCGCGAGGTCGGTGGCCGGGCCCTCAAGGTCAACGTGGCCGAGGATCGGCCGCAGCGACGTCCGGGCGGGCCGCGGCCTTTCGGGGGTCCCCCGGAGGCCATCGCGGGGCCGAGCTTCTTCGCAGTCGAGGGGCGCTTCTCGAAGCCCAAGGGGAGCCGCCGGGGCACCCGCGGCCGGAAGCGCTCCCTGTAGGGCCTCAATCGCACCCTGGAACGGCGTGGCCAGCGGTCCGTGGCCCGTGGTCGGTAGAGACAACTCTCCCGACAGACGACGCCTTTGCCGCTCCCGGAAAGGAACGGCGCAGTCGCCGCGCCCTCGCACGGGGTTGTCTGTGTCCCTGCGGACCACCGGACACTGGCCACGGACCACGTCTCTCGACAACAAGAAGGGCGGGGCACTCGCCCCGCCCTGGTTGCGCTGACGAGAACCCGCGCTACCGGCCGTTCGGCGGATAGGGCGGTTGCAACGGCGGCGGCGGCGGGAGCGTCATCGGGTCGGCGTTGATCTTGTCCATGACGAACTTGATCGCCGTCTCGAGCTGGGCGTCCCTGCCCGCCATCTCGTCGCCGGGGAGGTTGTCCACCTCGATATCCGGGTCCACACCGTGGTTCTCGATGACCCACTGCGAGTCGAGGCCGTAGAGGCTGTCCTCGGGGATGGTGACGTAGCCGCCATCGGAGAGCGGCCAGTAGCCGCGGATGCCCCGCACGCCGCCCCACGTCCGCTCCCCGATCAGCGGGCCGAGGCCGTACTTCTTGAAGTAGTACGGGAAGATGTCGCCGTCGGAGGCCGAGAAGTGGTTGAGGAGGCAGGCCATGTGCCCGTGCAGCATCTGCTGCGGGATCGGGGACGCCACGCCCTGGCGGTTGACGCCCATGCCCACGAGCACGCGGCGCAGGCGCTCGAGAACGATCTGATCGATGAAGCCGCCGTGGTTGTACCGCACGTCGACGATCATCCCCTGCATGCGGACCTGCGGGTAGAACTGGCTGATGAACTGATTCATCCCCTGTTCGTCCATGTCGACGAGGTACAGATAGCCGATCTTCCCGCCGGATGCCTTGTCCACCTTTTCGCGGTTGTGATCGATCCAGGCCTTCATGCGCAGGTTCAGCTCGTCGGTGATCGGCTTCACGGTGACGTCGCGGCGGTTCTTTCCGGCGGGATCGTCCGCCACGGTGAGCGTGACCGTGCGGTCGAGCGTGTTGACGAAAAGGCTGTCCGGGTCGGTCGGCACGCGCAGTTCGCGGCCGTCGACCGCCAGCAGGTAGTGGCCTTCCTTGACGTTGATCCCGGGCTCGGTGAGCGGCGACCAGTAGCTCTCGCGGGCATTGTCGCCCGGGTAGATCCTCTTAATGAAGTAGCGGCCCGCTTTCTCGTCGACGCCGAAGTCCACTCCTAGCAGCCCGGTCGGCACGCGCTTTGCGCGGGACTCGTCGCCGCCGCCGACGTACGTGTGGGAATTCCCGAGCTCACCGATCATCTCGCCGATGAGGTAGTTGAGGTCCTCGCGAGAGGTGACCTGCGGCAGCAGCTTCGCGTATGCATCACGCACTCGCGGCCAGTCCACACCGTTCATCTCGGGGCTGTAGAAGAAGTCACGCTCGAGCCGCCACGCCTGGTGGAACATCTCGTTCCACTCGGCCACCGGTTCGATGAGTGCCTGCATGTGCGAGACGTCGAGATCCTTGGGCTTCGCGTCGCCCTCCGCCTTGGCCTCGGCGGCCGTGCTGATTATCGCGTACGCGTCCTTGTTCTTCGTGATGACCGCCGTCGCGTCGGCGCTGAGCGAGTACCCGTCAACGGGGCTCCGCAGCACCGTGTCCTTGCGCTTCTCCATGTCGAAGGCGTGAAGCGCGGGCTCCTCGCCGTGCAGCGCGGTCTCGAAGCTCCTGATCGGCGTGGTGAGGTAGAAAAGGCGTCCGCGCGCGGCGCTCAGGTGATCGATCTCGCCGGGAGGAACGGGCAGCGGGACGACGCGGTCGGCGAGGTCCTCGAGGTCGATCTTGATTGGCGCACTGGCGCCGGGCTTCCACGCTTCGGCCTTGGGTTCGCCGTCCTTCTTCTCTTCTTTCGGTGTTCCTTCGTCGGAGCGCGGCGCGAACGGTGAAGGCTCGTTCGCCTGGAGTGTCGCAACGTAGATGCCGGCCATGCTGACCGTCGCGACGTTGAACTCGCTTCCGCTGAACACCGGGTTCTCGTGCTTGAGGCCGATGTAGTACAGGTACTTCCCCTGCGGGTCGAACACCGGCCCGAAGTCGTTGGTCTGGGCCGCGGTCACCTGAGTCGCGCGAGCCGAGGCCACGCTGTAAAGGTAGATCTGGCGCAGGTCGTTGTCGGCCGCTTTGCTGTACGCCAGCCAGAGCGCGTCGGGAGACCAGGCGAAGTCGTGCATCTCGGCGCGAGGGTTGGAGTCGACGTTGGTCAGTTGCCGGTCCGGGACGTTCAGGATCCAGAGGGCGTGCTCGCTGTCGGAGAAGGCGATCTTCTTGCTGTCCGGAGCCCACGCCGGGTCGTACAGGTACCCCTTGCGGCGGTCGGTGAGGACTTGCTCGGTGCCCGTTCCGTCTGCGGGCCGGACCGCGATCTCCGCCTCGCGGGTGCGGTCGGTCACGTACGCGACCCACCTGCCGTCGGGGGACCACGCGGGGTACTGCTCGCGGACGCCGGAGGTCTGGGTCAGGTTGCGCGTGTTGCCGTGCTCCGCGGGCACGGTGAAGACCTCTCCGCGGGCCTCGAACAGGGCGCGCTTGCCGTTGGGGGCGATGTCGAACGACTGGATGGTCTTGCCGGCGTCGACCCAGCGCCCCCTCGTGCGCACGACATCCGAGGGGATCGCGACCTCGATCCTGTTGAGCCTTTCGGAGGGAAGGTCGAGGACGTACAGCTCGCCGCCGCAGGCGAGCACGATCCCCGTGTCCCCTAGGCTCGGCCAGTCCACGTCGTAGTCCTTGAAGCCGGTGACCTGCCGGAACTGCTTTGTCTTGAGGTCGTAAGCCCAGATGTTGAGGCGCTTTTCGGGTCCCCGGTCGGAGGCGAAGTAAACGGTGTCGCGGTACCACATCGGGAAGGTGTCGGTGCCCTTCCAATCGGTGACCCTCTGGATCTCGTGGCTTGCGAGGTCGTATATCCAGATGTCCTGGGCCAGGCCCCCGTAGTACCGCTTCCAGGTGCGGAAGTTGCGGAAGATCCGGTTGTAGGCGATCTTGCTGCCGTCCGGGCTGAAAGAGGTCACGCCCCCCATGGGCACAGGGAACTGCGATGGGGCGCCGCCCTCTCTGGGGACCAGGAACAGCTGGCCGAACCAGTCGTTGTAGGTCGTCCGACGCGACAGGAAGATGATGCTCTTCCCGTCGGGGGTCCACGTCACGACCATGTTGTCGGGCCCCCAACGCAGGGGCGCGTCCGGCACCACGTCGGAGTGGAACGTCAGCCGCCGCGCCAGGCCGCCCTCGGCGGGGATCACGTAAACGTCTCTGTTGCCGTCGTACTCGCCCGTGAAGGCGATCTCCTTGCCATCCGGGGAGAACCGCGGCATGAGGTCCATGCCGGGGTCGGTAGTGAGGCGCTGGGCCGCGCCGCCCTGGCGGTCAACCCGCCAGAGGTTTCCGCCCGCCTCGAAGACGATGGTGGTGCCGTGAAGGGTCGGGAAGCGCATGAGAGCGCGCTGCGCAGCACCGGCTGCCAGCGGCAATCCGAGCAGCGCGACACCCAAGGCAAGGAGGTTTACCAGACCGTTCCGCACCGTCGAGGGAAGGTCACTGCCAGAGAATCCACGCGGTTCGTGGTGCATCGAAGTCTCCCTTCGGATTCGAGTCGCTGATCGTGCGGGCCACTGACCACGGTCCACGGACCACGCCTCTTCTTCTATGCATGCTTCTTGGCGAACGCCTCCATGAACGCGACCAGGGTCTTGACGTTGTCCACGGTGACCGCGTTGTACATCGAGACGCGTATGCCGCCGAGGTCGCGGTACCCCTTGAGCCCGACCATCCCGTTGGCCTTGGACTCCTTGACGAAGGTGTCCGTGACCTCGTCGTTCGGCAGGAAGAAGTCCACGTTCATGAGCGAGCGGTCTTCCTTGACTGTGACGTGGCCCTTGTAGAACTGGGGGTACCTGTCGATGCAGCCGTAGAGCAACTCGCCCTTTGTGAGGTTGTTCTTCTCGATCGCCGCGAGCCCGCCGATCGACTTGTTGTAGGCCAGCACGTTGCGCAGGATGTAGATCGAGAAGCACGGCGGGGTGTTGTAGAGCGAGTTCTTGTCGGCGTGAATCTTGTACTGGAGCATGCTCGGAAGCTTGTCGGAACAGGCCGCCAGGAAGTCGTCGCGGATGATGGCGACGACCAGGCCCGAGGGCCCCAGGTTCTTCTGGGCGCCGGCGTAGATCAACCCGAACGGCTTCACGTCGAACGGCCGCCACATGAAATCGGAGGACATGTCGCAGGCGAGCGGGATGCCCGCGGTCTCGGGGAACGTCTTCCACTGCGTGCCGAAGATCGTGTTGTTGGAGCAGAAGTGCACGTACGCGGCGTCGGCGTTGACCTTGATCTCGTCGGGGCGCGGCAACCGGCAGAACTTTTCGCTCTCCGTGGTCGCGATGACGCGCGCGGCGTCGCCGGCGACGATCTTGGCCTCCTTGTACGCCTTCTTGGCCCACTGGCCCGTGATGATGTAGTCCGCCTTACGTCCAGAGTGCAGGAGGTTCATCGGCAGCATGGCGAACTGGAGGTTGCCGCCGCCCTGCAAGAGCAGGGTCTTGTAGTTGTCCGGAACGGCCAGGAGCTCCTTCACGAGCGCGATCGCCTCGGTGTGCACCGCGTCGTACTCCTTGGCGCGATGGGAGATCTCCATGACCGACATGCCGGTCTTCTCGAAATCGAGCAGCTCCGCCTGGGCGCGCTCGAGGGCCGGCAGCGGCAGCGCGGCGGGACCGGCGTAGAAGTTGATTACCCTGTGACTCATGGCAGCCTCCTTATGCGGAGCTGACAGCCGACAGCTCACAGCCGACAGCCCACAGTTGAAAGTCGAAAGTCGAAAGCAACCTCATCCGCACGCGTCCGAAGCCGTCGTCGGGCCGGATTCCGTTCCGGAACGCTGACCCCTGGCCCCTGACCCCGGTCATTTGCCCCACTTCTCGAGAAGGTCCACGACCTCGTTTCCGATCCTCAGGAGATTTTCCTTGGAGCTGGCCCCGATGTGCGGGGTCATGATCACGTTTGGCGCGGAGAGCAGAGCGGAGGACGGATCCGGCGGATCGGAGAACCACACGTCGGTCGCGTACGCCGCCACCTTGCCCGACTTGAGTGCCTCGGCGAGGTCTTCCTCGACGATGCACTTGCCGCGGCCCGTATTCACGATCACGACGCCGTCCTTCATCTCGGCGATCGTGGCCTTGTTGATCATTCCCTTGGTGTCGTCGTTGAGCGGGACGTGCATGGAGATGTAGTCGGCCTTGGAGAACAGCTCTTTGAGCGTCGGCACCAGGATCGCGACGTCGGAGTGCTTGACGAACGGGTCGTAGGCGAGCACGCGCATGCCGAACGCCGCGGCGCGTTTGGCCACCTCGCCCGCGATGCGGCCGATGCCGACGAGCCCGAGCGTCTTCTGGAAGAGCTCGGTTCGCTTGAGCTCCTTCTTGAGGAACTTCCCCTCGAGCTTCATGGCGTTGTGCGCCTCGATGAGCTTGTTGGGCACGGCGAGCATGAGGCCGAACGCGAGCTCCGCCACCGCGACGGAGGACGCTGCCGGCGTGTTGCGCACCTCGATGCCGCGCTCCTTGGCGGCCTTGGCGTCCACGTTGTCGAGGCCCACGCCGCCGCGGATGATGAGCTTGAGCTTGGGGGCGCCAGCGATCCACTCTGCGGTGCACTTGGTCTTGGAACGGACAAGCGCGACCTCGGCCTCCGGGAGCCGGGCGATGTCTTCGGTGACCTCCCCGAATTTCTTGAGCCTGTCCGGGAGCGATTTGTCGAAGGCGTCACAGATCAGGATCAGCATTGCGACCTCCTTTTTCCTGGGGCCTTGGGCCCCCGCCTACCACGTGTCCAATGTACGGACGAGCAGGCCCGAGCGCAGCTTCGGCTCGAACCAGGTTGACTTGGGCGGCATCACGAGTCCGGCGTCGGCCACCGACATGAGCTGGTCGAGCGAGGTCGGGAACAGCGCGAAGGCCGCCGCCCACCCTTCCCTGACGCGCTTCTCGAGCTCGCCCAAACCCCGGATCCCGCCGACGAAATCGATTCGTTTGTCGGTGCGTGGGTCGGCGATGCCGAGTACCGGCGCAAGCAGGTTCTCCTGCAGGATCGCGACGTCGAGCGAGCGCACGGGATCACCGGAAGGGAAGGTGCCGGCCTTTGCCTCGAGGCGGTACCAGGTCCCGCCGAGGTACATCCCGAAGCGATGCGCCGCGTCAGGGCGCGGTTCGGTCGCCCTCGTCACCGCGAACTTCTCCCCGATCTTCGCGAGGAACTGATCCTCCGTGAGGCCGTTGAGGTCCTTCACGACCCGGTTGTAGTCCATGATGCGCAGCTGGTCGTGCGGGAAGAGCACGGCGAGGAAGTAGTTGTACGGCTCGTCGCCGCGGTGGTGCCGGTTGGCCGCCTTGCGCTCGAGGCCGACCCGGGCCGCCGACGCGGCTCGGTGGTGGCCGTCGGCGACGTAGAGTGCAGGCACCTCCGCCAGCGCCGTCTGGAGCACTGCCGTCTGCTCCGGCGGAACGGGCCAGACCGTGTGGCCGATGCCGTCGGGCGCGACGAAGTCGTACAGCGGCCGGCCCGCGCGAATGGCGCCCACGACCGAATCGATCTCGGCGCGTTTGCGGTAGGTGAGGAACACCGGACCGGCGTTCGCGTTCAGTTCGTGCGTGTGCCGCGTGCGGTCGTCCTCCTTGTCCTTGCGGGTGAACTCGTGCCGCTTGATCAGCCCGTCGGCGTACTCCCGGCAGCTCGCCGCACCGACGATCCCCGCCTGGACGTGGTCGCCCATGCGCTGCTGGTAGACGTAGAACCGCGGCTCGGCCTCGCGCACGAAGACGCCTTCTGCCATGAATCTCCGGAGGTTCTTCACGCCCGTCGCGTACACCCGGTCGTCGTAGAGGTTGACGTCCGGGGGCAGGTCGATCTCGGGTTTGTTGATGTGGAGGAACGAGATTTCGTTCCCCTTCGCCATCTCGCGAGCTTCCTCGGAGTTGATCACGTCGTAGGGAGGCGCGGCGACGCGCGCTGCGAGGTCGGGGCGGGGCCGCAGGGCCCGGAACGGACGGACGTCGGACATCGGCCAACCTCCGGCGCCGGCAGACCGGCGGATAGGTGAAAGTTATCACGAAGTTGGTGGCTCCGCCACATGCCGCCGGCCGCCCGGTTGACAGTCGACAGTTCACAGTTGACAGTTGACAGTTGACAGTCAGAGGCGGACAGCCGACAGCTGACAGCTAGCAGCTAGCAGCGTCCCTCCCAGGTGTGATCTTTCGTGAACGGGAGGGGGAGCTGTGAGCTGTCAGCTGGGAGGGCGGGTGGGGGAGAGCTGTCAACTGTCTTTGCGTTGGGAGAGCTGTTGACTGTCAACTGTCGACTGTGAACTGTCGACTATCTTCGTGTGGTACAAGATTCCCATGACCCTGACCGGTCGGATCCGGGGGATTGCGCGGCTGGTCGCTTTCGTGGTCGGCTCGTGGCTTGTCGTAGCGCGCGGGATCGGCGCGGTGTTCTCCCGGTTCCCGCAGAGGTGGAAGCGCAGCGCCCCACACAACGCCCGCTGGGGACGGGTCGCGCAGTGCTGCCTGGGGATCCGGGTCCGGACGGTCGGAGTGCTGCCGCCGCCGGGGTCCCTCGTGGTGGCGAACCACTACGGGTACGCCGACGTGTTCACCATCGGCGGCCTGTTCCCGATGGTGTTCGCGGCGCGCCACGACATGCGCCGCTGGCCGATATTCGGGGTGCTGGCAGCTTCGGGCGCGACGATCTTCATCGACCGGCAGCACGCCCGCGCAGGGGCGCGCGGCATCGCGCGGGTGACGGCCGCGCTCGCGTCGGGCGCGACCGTGCTCGGTTTTCCGGAGGGGACCTCCGCGGGCGCGGGCGCGCTGCTGCCCTTTCGCAGTGGGCTGTTCCAGGCGGCGGTGGATTCCGGCGTGCCGGTGGTGCCCGCGGCGGTGCGGTATCTCGAGATCGACGGTGAGCCGGTGACGGAGGCCAACCTCGACGTGATTGGCTGGTTCCACGGCGAGAACTTCATCTCGCACGGGCTGCGCCTCGCGTCCCACCGTCGCGTGCTCGCCGAGGTACGTTTTGGCGAGCCAATCGCCCCGCCGCACGCCAACAGGCGTACCCTGACGGCAGTCGCGGAGGCGCGAGTCCGCGAGCTGCGCGACGGCGCGCAGCGAGAGGCTGAGACGGGGGATCGGCGATGACGACCTGGGTTGCCGTGGTGGCGGCATTGGCGGGTGTGCTGGTGATCCTCGCCTTTCTGCAGCTCGCGCGCTTCGGGAGGCAGGAGCTGGCGCTTCGGGAAGAACTGGGCCGCGTTTCGCTGGCACTCGCCCAGTCGCAGCGGGACACGCTTGCCCAGCTGGGCGGCCAGCTGACGTCGGTGGTGTCCGACTTCAACCGTCGCCTGGGAGAGTTCGGCCAGCAGGTGCAGGGCGGCCAGGCGACCACCGGCGACGCGCTGCGCACCGGCCTCGAGGAGGCACGCCGCAGCCTTTCCGAGCAGCTCCAGGGGCTCGTCGGGACGGTCAACATCCAGCTTGCGCAGTCGCAGCAGAACCTGGGCAAGCAGTTCGAGGGCGCCACGAAGGTGTTCGGCGAGCTCAAGGGACAGCTCGGCCAGGTTGCCGAGATGGCGACTCGCATGGAATCGCTCGGGCGCGAGATCGACGAGCTGCAGGGGATCCTCAAAGCGCCCAAGCTGCGCGGAAACCTCGGCGAGTCGTCCCTCGAGGAATTCTTCCGGCAGGTGCTGCCGCCGGGTTTCTGGGAGACGCAGTACCGGTTTCGCGACGGGCAGACGGTCGACGCCGTGATCAAGCTGCGCGGCCACCTCGTGCCGGTGGACGCGAAGTTCCCGCTCGAGTCCTTCCAGCGCATGGTCGCGGCCGAGGACGACGTCGCGCGCAAGACGGCCCGCAAGGAGTTCGAAAGATCCGTCAAAGGGCGCATCGACGAGATCGCCGACAAGTACATCCGCCCAGGCGAGGGGACGTTCGAGTTCGCGCTCATGTTCATCCCGGCCGAGAACATCTACTACGAAGTGATCATCAAGGACGACAGCCTCGGCGAGGGCGCCTCACTGCTTGCGTACGCGACCTCCCGGCGGGTCGTGCCGGTGTCCCCAAACTCTTTCTACGCCTACCTTTCGACGATCGTGACCGGCCTCAAGGGGATGCAAGTGGAAGCGCGGGCGCGCGAGATCCTGGCGGAGCTGGGACGGCTACAAACCGAGTTCGGCAAATTCGCGGAGGCATTCCGGCTCGTCGGCCGCCACCTTCAGTCCGCGTCCGGGAAATACGAGGAGGCGGAGAAGCTCGCAGGCAAGGTCGGCGACCGTCTGGAGTCTGTGACCGGCCAGGAGGCACCGCCCGAGGTGGCCGCGGGCGATGCACCGCCCTTGCCGTCGGACACGTAAAGCCGAAAGCCGGCGAGTCAGGGTCAAAGGTAAAAGGTGAAACGGTAAAGGGAAGACGAAAGATACAATGGACTGGGTCGGAGGAGCGCTCCTTGTCGCTCGTTTGACCTTCGACCTTTCCCGTTTGACCTCTTCCGTTCTTCTGTCCCGGCCACGACCACACTATCATCTAGCAAGGTCATGCTGCGTCCCGGCCTGGTGCTTGCCCGATTCGAGCTCGTCTCCGTCCTCGGCAGGGGCGGAATGGGTGAGGTCTGGCGCGCCCGCGACCTCAGGCTCGGGCGGGACGTGGCCCTCAAGGTGCTCCCCGAGGGCATGGCGTCCGACCCAGACAGGGTTGCGCGCTTCGAGCGCGAGGCGCGGGCGCTGGCGGCGCTCAACCACCCCAATGTGGCGCAGATCTACGAGCTCGGCGAGGCCGTGCCGGACCCCGGCTCGGGCGGGTTCATCGGAGATGAACCGAGGACGGCGGTCCGGTTCCTGGTGATGGAGCTGGTCGAGGGCAAATCGCTCTCGCGGCGGCTGCGTTCCGGCCCGATGCCGCTCGGCGAGGCGCTGGCGGTCGCTCGCCAGGTCGTGCGCGGCCTCGAAGCGGCTCACGCGCGCGGGGTGATCCACCGGGACCTCAAGCCCGGGAACATCATGCTCACCGGCGCCGGCGAGGCGAAGGTCCTCGACTTCGGGCTGGCGCGCTTCCGCCCCGACCGCAGACCCGCGGACGACGTGGACGTCACCGCCAACCAGGTGGACTCCGGAACGGTGGTCGGGACGGCGGCCTACATGTCGCCCGAGCAGGTGCGGGGCGAGGAGTGCGACGAGCGTTGCGACATCTGGGCGTTCGGTTGCTGCGTGGCGGAGATGCTCTCCGGCAAGCGGACGTTCGACGGGCCGACGGTGCCGGACATCATGACGAGGGTGCTTTCGGGCCACGCCAACCTCGACCTCCTTCCCCCGGAGACGCCGTCCGGTGTGCGATCGCTGCTGGTCTCGTGCCTCGAGACCAGCCGTTCGCGGCGGCCAACGCTCGACGAGATCAGTCGCGCGCTCGACGTCTCGACGTCCGTCACGCGTGGGATCCCGCGTCGAGTCCCGTGGCGCGGTGCCGCGGCCGCAGCGGTGGTCGTGACGGCAGCAGTGGCGGCGTTGCTGGTGTGGCGGACGCGCCCGGCGGCGCGCCCCCGGCCTGCGGCCGCGCCCGCGTTGCTGATCGCGCTGGAACCCGTGCACCGAGACTCGTCGGCGCCCGCGGGCGATCTGGCATCCCGCCTCGATGGAGAGCTGGTCCGCGCGGTCGCGGCGCGCAAGGCGTTGAAGGTGGTGCAGGCCGGGGACACTGACGTGCGAGTGCGCACCGTTGTCGTCGGCGGGGACGGCGGAAACGCAGCTCGGTTCACGATCCTCGATTCGGCGACCGCCGCCGTGCTCGAGATCCGGGAGGCTCCGCTTGGCGGCGACGCTCGGGTGGGCGAGGCGGCCGGAGCTCTCGCCTCGGCGCTCGAGCGGGAGCAGGTGTGCCGGGAGCTGGAGGCGGCGGACGCGCTGCACGGCTTCCTGGCGCGGAGGACGAAGAGCCTGTCTGCCGTTGCCGCGTTCCGCGAGGGGCTCCAGTTCGCGATGCGGACGCGTCAGCCCGAGGCCAGACGGGCTTTCGAGCTGGCGCTGGCGGCCGATCCGGGCTTCTGGCCGGCGCACCTCTACCTCGCACTCAACGCCAAGGCGACCGGCCGCTTCACCGAATGGGCGGGCGAGCTGGAGTCCGCACGCAAGCTCGTGCCGCACCCGGACGAGGCGGAGGCCGTGGTGATCGAGGAGGTCTCGGCGATGCTCTCGGAGGACAGCCAGCGCCGTCTCGAGGCGCTTGAGCGCGCCCGCGCCTTCTTTCCCCAAAGCGGCGAGCTGACCTACCGGGCCGGACAGGCGTACCGCTTCGAGGATCGGCCGGCGGAAGCGATCCCGCTCTTCGAGACGCTGCTGCGATCCGGATGGCGGCCGGACTGGAGCCCGACGCGGGAGGAACTCGCGTTCAGCCAGCTCCTCGCCGGAAGACTGAGCAACGTGCTTAAGACGACGGCGGAGGGCGAAGCGCGCTTTCCGACACGTTACAAGTACCCGCTCTACGCGGCCCTGGCGTTGCAACAGTCCGGCCGGCAGGCAATGGCGCGCGAGGCGCTCCAGCGCGCGATTCGGAAGCACCTCGACTTCGCAAGCAGCGACCCGCTTTCCGGCCACCAAAAGGCGCAGTACTGGGCTTCGCTGCTGCGGTGGGACGAAGAGCGGCGGCGACAGTGGCAGGCGACGCTGGCCGAGGCTGAACGCGGGCTCGCCGCAAAACCAGCCGATGTGGACGTCAAGCTGGCGCGCGCCGAGGCCCTGACAGGGCTCGGCCGCTTCGCCGAAGCCCGCGCCGCCCTCGGTGCGCTGGCGACCGCAGAGTGCGGCGATCCCGAGGTTTTCCTTGCCCTCGCGCATGCCTGTGGCGGCCTCGGTGATGCGGGCTGTGCGCGCGATGCCCTCGAGCGTGCGGCGAGCCTCTGGCGTGCGGGTGGTGTGCCGGCGGTCGGCACACTCGCCTACAACATAGCCGCGAGCTGGGCCGTGCTCGGCGACACGCGGCAGGCGTACGAGTGGCTGCTGCGGGCTCGCGACCAGTACGGCGCCGACCGGCTGGACCTCGCGATGGACCCGGACCTGGACTCGCTGCGGCGCGCCGGCCTGCTCGAGAAGCTCCCTCGCCGCCGGTGAGATTCCGACGACGGCAGAGGAGCGAGTGAGCTGTTCGAAGGTTCACACGTTCACAGGTTCGAAGGTCCCCAAGAAGGCGTAGGAGGTAAAACGTGAAAGGGGAGAGGTCAAAGGAAAGGCAATACCAACCGATTCCCCCTGGCGTGAGCTGGTGTGTCTTCCCTTTGACCTTTAACGTTTGACCCTTTACCTGTTCTTGCCGAACCTTCGTCTGCCGCGTTTCTGCTACCTTGACGCGCGATGGGGCAGCTGGCGTCGCGAATGAGCCACGCGTTCCGGGCGCTGCGGCACCGGCACTTCCGGGTGTTCTGGATCGGGCAGTGGCTGTCGGTCAACGGCACCTGGATGCAGACCACGGCTCAGGCGTGGCTGGTCTACCGCCTTACCAACTCGCCGCTGATGCTGGGGTTTCTCTCGGTGGTGCGATTCGGGCCGGCGCTTGTCGGCGCGCCGTTCGCCGGCGTGCTGACGGATCGGCTCCCCAGGCGCCTTGTGGTGCTCGCGACCCAATCGATCTCCCTCGTCCAGGCCAGCCTGCTGGCGACGCTGACGCTGACCGGGGTCGTCAGGGTGTGGCACGTCCTGGTGCTCGCCTTCTTCCAGGGAGTCGTCGACACGCTGGATTCCCCGGCACGACAGACCCTTCAGGTGGACATCGTCGGCGTCGAGGACCTGCAGAGCGCCGTCTCGTTGAACTCCTCGGCGTTCAACGCGGCGCGAATGGTCGGGCCGGCGCTGGCCGGGGTGCTGGTGGCGGTTTGGGGCGAGGGGGTGTGCTTCGCGGTCAACGCCGTCAGCTACCTTGCGGTCCTGGTCGCGTTGCTGACGATTCGGATCCCAGCGTCGCCCCGGCCGGCGAAGGGTTCGCTGCGGGCCGAGTTGGTCGAGGGGCTGAGCTACGCGTGGCGCAACCGGCAGGTTCGCATGATGCTCGCCGCGATCGCCGTGACCTCCGGGTTCGGGCTTTCGTACTCGACGCTGCTCCCGGTGTTCGCCCGCGACGTGCTGCACGGCGGCGTGCGGGGTTTCGGTCTACTGATGTCGAGCGGTGGACTCGGCGCCGTGTTCGGCGCGCTGGGCACCGCTGCCCGTCGCGGAGGTCGCCACACCAGCGTGATCATGGCGGCAGGGCAGGGAGCCCTCGGGATCGGCCTGATGGCGCTTGCAGGAACGCGCTGGCTGCCGCTCGCGTCCGTGTGGATGGTGATGATAGGGCTCGGGGTCGCGATCCAGCTCTCGACCACCAACGGCTTCCTGCAGACGACGGCCCCGCCGCACATGCGTGGCCGGGTCGTTTCGCTGTACATCTGGCTGTTCAGCGGGCTCTCGCCGATCGGCGGCTTCGCTGCAGGCTGGGTGGCGGAGCACGTCGGGGCGCCGTGGACCGCGGCCGGAGCCGGGTTCGCGTGCCTCGCTTCGGCAGCTCTGATGGGTTTTGAAATGTCCGTCCTCCGGCGATCGTTCAGGAGGGCGGGCGGGAGGATTTCATGAAGGTCGAGATCACCTACTGCGTGGTTTGAAACTACGAGCCTCGGGCCGCCGGTCTGGCGGCCGAACTGAAGCAGTCGTTCGGGGCCCAGACGTGGCTGATCAAGGGCTCGGGCGGGGTCTTCGACGTTGTGGTCGACGGCCGGAAGGTCTTCTCCAAACACGACACCGGCCGATTTCCCGATCCCGGCGAGATCAATGGTCTCGTCGCCGTTTCCAAAGAGTGAAAGGGCCGCCCCGCCACATGCGCGCTCGCGCCGGTACGGGCACGAACGGTCCACGCTAGAATGAGCCGATGCGGGCTGGCAAGGGTCAAGGTGCTCCCCGGCGGGTGGGCCTGGCAGTCAAGCTGTCGAGCCCCGACGCCATCGCTCTCGGCAAGAGGATGCTCGGCGAACTCGCCCGCCGTGGCGTGGAGGGCGTCGCCGACGTAGAGTCGGCCGGTGTTCTCGGGGTCGCTCCGGGTCCGGTTCGCGCCGAGTTGGGGCGGCACGTGGACGCCGCCGTCGTTCTCGGCGGCGACGGCACCTTTCTTTCGGTCGCCCGCGGTTGCCCGGCTTCGACGCCGGTGGCGGGCATCAACATGGGGACCCTCGGGTTCCTGACTGAGCACAGCTCGGAGCGGCCTTTGGAGCTCCTTGATGATTTGCTCACAGGGAATGTGACGATCGAGCGGCGCGACCGCTTCGAGGTGGTCGTGGGCAACGGCGCCGCCCTGCAGCGGTTCCTGGTCCTGAACGACGTGGTCATCAACAAGGCGGCGCTGGCGCGCATCCTCACGATCAACGTCGAGATCAACGGCGAGTTCCTCTCGCGGTACCACGCCGACGGGCTGATCATCGCCACACCTACGGGCTCGACGGCCTACAACCTCTCGGCCGGGGGTCCAATCGTTCACCCCGCGTTGTCGGCGATGCTGATCACGCCGATCTGTTCGCACACGCTGACCAACCGGCCGCTGGTCGTCCCCCTCGAGTGGCGCGTCCGGGTGTGGGTCGGCGGCGGCGACGAGGAGGTCTACCTCACCCTCGACGGGCAGCACGGCTTGCCGATCGGAGCCGAGGATCGCGTCGAGATCGGCAAGGCCGCCGAGCCTCTATCCCTGATCCGTGTTCCGACGGCGAGCTTCTTCTCGATCCTGCACCAGAAGCTGAAGTGGGGCGAGCGGGAGGGATGATCTGCCCCGCCGACGCCCACACCTGACCCGAACCACGATCGGGCTCTTGCTCGCTGTGGCGCTCTGGATGGCCGCGGTGGCGGCCGCGCTCTGGGCCATGGACCTTCCAAGCTCGCGCGCGTGGCTTGCCCGCAAGGTCGCCGAGAAGATCACCGCTGCGGCCGGGTTGCCCGTCCAGGTCGCAGACGTCCAGGTCTCTCTCACGCCCATCCGCCTGGTCGTGCGAGGGCTGGTGATCGGCCCGCCGCAAGCTCCGCTGGTCAAAGTGGCCGTGGCCGAGGTGCTGGTCGGCGACGTCCTTCTCGTGAACCGTGAGATCGGGATCGACCAGCTTCGGCTCAAGGGCGTCGTGGTGGACCTCGAGGAGCGGCCGGCATCGCAGGGAAGCACCGGGGGCGGGTGGATCCGGATTCTCGTGCGGCAGCTCGAGGTGCAGGACCTCGAGGTCAAGAGGATCGCACTTCCGGGCGGGGTGGTCCTCAAGGCGGCCGACGTGGAGGCGCGCTGGAACGGCACCCGGCGCCTGCCGATCAGCTCCGCGGTGGTGAGCATCGGCTCGTTGAGCGTGGAGGTCCCGGGCCTCGAACCGATATCGGGCTCGCTGATGGCATGGGGCCGGAAGACCGGTCAGGGGTGGGAGATCGGACGGCTGCGCAGCCGCGGAAAGGGCTGGACCGTGGACGCGCACTGCATCTCGACCGTGACCAGAGTGACCGGAGAAGGCGCCGCTGGTGTCGAGCTCGGCGACCTCGACCGCACGTTGAGGATCGGCGCCGGCCTTGCCGGGCATGTGGATCTGCGCTGGAAGGGGAGCGTGAGGACGGGCGTGAAAGTGGTCGATTTTCGCGTGGACGCCGCCGTCTCGAGCCCGAAGGCCGAGGTCGTCGGACTCCATTTCGGGGACCTCGTCGGAGAGGCTCACGTCTCACCGGACGGGCTCGAGGGGTCGATTTCGCAGGCGACGTTCGCCGCCGGCGACCTCGAGGGCTCGTACACCCTCGGGAGCTTCGGCCCGCCGTGGCGCCACCGCGTCGCCGTCCGCGGCCAGGGCGTCGACCTCGGCCGGTTCCTGGGCGAGCTCGGCTCGCCGGATGCCGGTCTTTCCGCGCGCTCCCGGGTGAGTGCCGAAGTGACGTGGGACGGGGGCGCGTTCAAGGCCGGCTACGGCACCGGCATCGCCGACTTGCAGCCGGGCAGCGGCGAAGTTCCGGTTGCCGGCAGGGTCGTTGTCTCGCTCTCGCACGATGGGGCGCTCCAGTTCTCCGCGAAGAACACCACGCTGGCCGGCGCGCCGGTGCGCTGGGATGGGAAGCTCGCGCTCGGGAGCTGGGTGCCAAAGTGGAAAATTCAGGGCGAGAAGCTACCTGTGACCAGCATCGCCAGGCTCCTGCGGGGGTGGGTGGGAATCCAGGTCGTACCGCCGCAGCTCACCGGCGAAGCGGCCATCGACATCGGGCTCTCGGGCCCGTTCCGCGACCTGACCGTGGAGGGCAACGTCGCCCTCGCGCCGGTGGCGTTCGGGCCCGTCAACGCCGACGGCATCGAGGCGACCTTCCGCGTGGGGCAGGGTGTCCTGACCGTCGACCCAGGTGTGATCTACGTCGGCGCGGGCCGGGTCACCGGTCGCGGTGAGCTTCGGTACGGGAAGGGCGGCGAGCTCGAGATCGAGTTCTCCGGTCAGGGGGTGCCCTTGGCGAGAATGGTCGCGTGGGGAGGCGTGCACGCCCCGCTGGCGGGTCGGGTCGCCTTTCACGGGACGGTCGGCGGCAGCCTCGACGCCCCGATCGCCGAGGCGGACCTGCGCCTCTCCGGGGTGGCGGTGGTCGGCGTGCCGTTCGGCGATGGGGTCGGCCACGTCCGGCTCGCCGACAGGGTCGTGAAGGTCTCGAAGATCGCCGTCGGCCCCTTCTCAGCCTCCGCCGAGGTGAACCTGGCCAAGCGGGAGGCGGTGGTAGATGCGTCGCTTTCGGGGTTCGGACTGGAGGCGATCTCTCCGCCGCTCGCCCGCATGGCCGGAGGCTCCCTCGATTGCACGCTCCACGGTGCCTTCCCCTTCGACAGCCCGGCCGGCAGGCTCGATGTCGCCAGCGCCAAGGGCGCACGCGGCCTGGTGGAGCTGGACGCCCAGGGCGTCCGCCTCGAGGTGGAACGTCCCGGCGTTTGGAGGATCGCTGGCGCCCTGCGCCGCGAGAAGGGCGAGTTCCGGGGGAAACTCGACTACGGGGTGGAGTCCTGGCGGCTCCTGGCTCAAGATCTTGCCGGGGCGGAACTGCCTATCGATGGCCGGATGTCGGGGGAGGCGGAGGTCCGTCTTGCTCCTCCTCGACCCGCTCACATCGACGGTGTCGTGAACGAGCTCATCTTTTCCGTAGAGGGCGAGCAGGCGACCCTCGCGGAGCCGGCCCGCTTCGTGATCGACGGCGGAGCCATTCGCCTCGAAGGACTTACGGTGACCGGGAAGCGGTCGAGCCTTCTTGCGCGGGTGGCCAGGAGCAGCGATGGAGCGCTGTCCGGGAACGTTTCGGGCGAACTGCCGGCAGCGCTGCTCGCGCTGGTATGGCGCGACTCCAAGCCCTCGGGCCGAGTCGAACTCTTGGGCGAGATCGCCGGGACCGACTCCGCGCCGAGGTTCGAGGGCACGGCGCGCGTGTCCGACGGCGCCCTCCGCGTGCCGGGCGTGCCCGAGGCCGTGACCAGGATCAGCGGCGTCCTCGAGTTCATCCCGGAGGCCATCAAGCTCGACGGGCTTTCCTTTTCGGTCCTGGGCGGTTCGGGAGTGTGCAACGGCCGGATCTACCTGAGCCCCCAGTTGAGTCTCGACCTGGAGATGCACCTCGACGCCGTCCACTGGCCGCTCATCACCGGCCTGACGCCGATCCTGACCGGGGACGTACGGTTGGTCGGAGGCCTGCAAAGCCTATCGCTTTCCGGAAAGGCTGCCCTGAAGCACACGGTGTTCCGCCGGGACCTCGACCTCCAAAAGCTGGTGGTCGAGCAGATGCGAACACCGGAGCGCATGCGCGCCACGGAAGGCACGCCGATGGTTCTCAACCTGGAGGTAGATGTCCCGAGCACACTCGAAGTCGACACGCCGCTTGCCAGGCTGACGGCGATGGGAGAGCTCCGCGTCGTCGGAACAACGGCGCGGTACGGTGTTCTGGGACGCCTCGAGGCGCTGCCAGGGGCCGAGCTCGAGTTTGCCGGCAACCGCTACGAGCTGGACCGGGGCACGGTCACGTTCACGAGCCCCGATCGCATCGAGCCGCACCTCGACATCCTCGCCCGCACCACCGTGCAGACCTTCGAGGTGACGGTGGGGCTCAACGGCACGCTTGACCGCTTGACGTCGACCTTCACGTCGAACCCGCCGTTGCCTGAGATGGACGTGATCTCCCTGATCTCGACGGGTCGAAAGGCGGACGCCGCCGGGCAGTCAGGAGCGGGAGCCGTCGCATCTTCGTTCCTGACCGACCAGCTCACGGGCGCGGTGACGAACCGTGCCCGGACGCTTCTCGACGTGGACCAGATGCGGGTCGATCCATTCGCGGCCACCCAGACCGGCGACCCGACGGCACGCCTGACGGTCGTCAAGCAGATGAACAGGGACTGGACCGTGACGATGTCCACGAACCTGACCTCGAACAGCGAACAGGTCATCACCAGTCGGTGGCGCCTCGCGCAGGGCGTCTACTTGGAAGCCAACCGCGAGCTGGACGGCTCGTATTCGCTGGAGGTGAAGTGGCAACACCGCTACTGAGCGCGCTCGCGGTCGCCGCCCTCGGCTGGGGGACGGTCCCGATCGCCCAGGTCGTGATTGACGCTCCCGGCATTGCGGACGCGGATCGCCTTCGCGGCGTTTTCGGGGTAACCGAAGGCAGCATGCTGTCGCGGCCCGAGATTCGAGCGGGCGTGGAAGCGCTTCTCGCAACGGGCGAGGTCGAGGACGCCGTGGTGGACGTCGACAGCACTCCGGCCGGAGCGCTCATCCATGTGCGCGTCCAACCGGCCTCGCGCGTCCGCTCGGTGGAGATCCTCGGAGTCTCCAAGGGCGAGGCAAAGAGGGTGTCGGCCGCGCTCGCGCTGTCGAAGAACGTGCCGCTGAGAATAGGTTCCTTCGAGGCAGCCCTCGAACGCGCCCGACAGCTGCTGCGCGAACGCGGCTATCCTCGCGCCGCGATCGAGCCCGATCTCGAGTTCGAAAGGGACAATGGGTTCGTGGCGGTGGTCCTGCATGTCCACCTCGGCGCCCCTATTACCGTTCGGGAGCTTTCGGCCCCGGGCGCGGCCCTGGCGACTGAGAAGCTGTGGGAGATCTGCAAGCTGAATCCCGGGCAGATTCTGACTGCACAGGACCTGGAAGGGGCGAGGCGCCGCCTGACCGAGTTCTTGCGGCGGGGTGGGTTCTGGGGGGTCGAGTTGGATTCGGCGGAGGTGAGCGAGGGTCCTGCGGGCGCGTCGGTCGGCTTCGCGGTGCAACGGGGCCCGCACTGGACCCTCCGCCTCCAGGGGCTCAAACGGACCAAATCCGTCGAGGTCGAGGCGCTGCCGTTCGTGCGCGGCGAAGAGACGTTCGGCGAGGCTGCCCTCGACTCGATTGTGACGCGCCTGCGGGTCTACCTTCAGCGGCAAGGCAGATTGCTCGCCAAGGTCGATGGCAGCGTGACGGGCGACGGCGATGGGAGAGTGCTGGCCCTGACGGTCGATCCCGGACCGCTCACGCCCATCCTGGGAGTCCGATTTCCCGGCGCGCATACGCTCCCGGAGCGGCAGATGCGCGAGAAGATCGGTGCGCGTCCGGGCCACTACTGGCGCTGGGGCGGCGAGCCCGTAGACGAGGAAACGCTGGTCGCCGACGCCTCGTCGCTTCTCGGGATCCTGCGCGATGCCGGTCTCGCCGATGCAAAGGTCGCGGACCCCCGAATCGTCCCCGGGCGGGGTGGGGTCGAGATCGAGTTCGCGATCGAGGAGGGGACTCGGCGCACCGTCGAGCGGCTCGAGGTCGAGGGCTTTCCACCGAGCCTGAAGCAGCCCCGTATGCTGTTGAAGGTCGGCGGTCCCTGGAGCGATCGCGCCGAGGAGCAGGCGCGACTCGCCCTCGAGTCCGTCATGCAGGAAAAGGGCTATGCCGACGCGACGGTCACGGCGTCGCACGATTGCGGACCGGAGCACTGCTCGGTGACACTGGTCGCCGAGCCGGGCGCGCCGTCGGTGATCGGCCGGGTCGTCGTCGCTGGTCTCGTCAAGACGCGCCGGGCGGTCGTCGACACGGTCTCAGGCATCAAGGCGGGGCAGATCGCAGGACCCGAGGCCCAGCTCGCGGCTCAGAGGCGGCTGCTCGGGCTCGGGATCTTCGAGAGGGTCGACCTGCACCCGATTCCCGGCCAGGACTCAGGCCCGAGTCGGGGCCTCGTCCTCGACCTCAAGGAGGGGCCGAGCCAGGCGCTGTCGTACGGTGTCGGCTACAACACCGAGCAGAAGGTGCAGCTCTCCGTGAGCTGGTCCGAGCTCAGCCTGTTCGGAACAGCTCGCAGCCTTTCGCTCGATCTGCGGTTCTCCAGCCAGGAGAAGAGAGTTCAAGCCACGTACCGCGAGCCCGAGCGGCTCAGCCTGCTGGGCATCCCGACCTGGGTGTCGGTATACCGCAGCCAGGACTATTACACGGGCTACGACGTCCTCCAACGCGGCATGTGGATCGAGTTCGGCGACCATTTCAGGAGGCCTTTCCGCACCATCGTTCGCTACGAGTACCTCATTGTCGATCCCACGGGGCCTCCCGACATCCTGAGCCAGATCGAGAGGGAGCAGCAGCAAGACAAGATCGCGTCGATCACCCCGAGCATCGAGTGGGACACGCGGGACGACATCTTCTCCCCCCATCGCGGCGTCTACCTGTCGTTTTCGTGGAAGAGCGCCTTCAAGATGCTCCAGGCCAACGCGGCGTTCAACAAGTTCATGGCTTCGGCATCGGCGTTCGCTCCGGCGCAGGGCGGGGTGTTGGCCGTGACGATTCAGGGGGGCGCGATCCAGCCTCGCACCAGCGTGGCAGGGGTTCCCGACAACCTGGAGATCCCGATCAACGAGAGGTTCTTCGCCGGCGGCCGCGTCTCTCAGCGGGCTTTCTATACCGACCTGCTCGGAATACCGGGCCAGACTCTTCAATGCCAGCCGTCGTCGAACAGCTCGACTCCGGGCTGCACTCTGATCGGGACGGGGGGAGCGGGGCTGCTGCTCGCCAGCACCGAGTGGCGGTTCCCGGTCTACGGGCCCGTGGGTGGGAACCTCTTCGTGGACGGGGGGAACGTCTGGCAGGCGTGGCGGGAGGTGGACGTCAGTGCGATGCGCTGGGGAGCCGGTCTGGGCGTGCGCGTCGACACCCCCATCGGGCCGTTGCGTCTGGAGTACGGCTGGAAGCTCGACAGAAAGAGCTTCGTAGCGTCGGACGGGACGATCGTGCGTGAGTCACCGGGCGAGCTCTTCCTCTCGTTCGGGAACCCGTTCTAGGGACAGTTAACAGTTGACAGTTGACAGTTGACAGTCAAGAGCGAGCAGCCAGAGGCTCTGGCTCCACCAGGTGTGGATCTCGGGTGGGTGGGGGGACTGTCGACTGTCGACTGGGAGGTCGGGCGGTCGGAGACTGGTGACTGGGTGGGCGGGAGGGGGAACCCCCAAGGTCTTGGGCTGGACAAGAGGTGTATCCTTCGATGCCCTGCGGCGGGACCCGCGGGGTGGAAAAGAGGGGAGCTTCATGCACCGTGCATTCGTCCTCGTCGCTTTTGCGGCCGGAGTGTTCGCCTCCGTCGCAGGTGCGCAGCTGTCTCAGCCATTCAAGGACTTCCCGAACGGCCCCGCCGGGTTCGTGATGACCGACAACGAGAAGAAGGCCTTCGCCCAGCTCAAGAGCGACTCCGAGGCGCAGGCTTGGATCGAGCTGTTCTGGGCCAAGCGCGACCCGGACCTCAACACGATCGAGAACGAGTACAAGCAGGACTTCGATCTGCGAGTAACCGCCGCCGACAAGATGTTCTCGATGGAGAAGATCAAGGGCAGCATGTCGGACCGGGGCAAGGTCCTCATCCTCATGGGCAAACCCCTGAGCCTGCAGAACGTGAAGGGCGCCGCGGAGGAGGAGGAGGGGAGCCGGCCCTCATTCATCGCCCGCGGCGCGACCCAGATCTGGACGTACACCAAGGACGGGAAGCCCCCGGCGAAGAAGAGCGACGCGATTCTGTTTGTGTTCACCGAGAGTCGGCCGGGGTTGGGCGACTATCTGCTCGACCGCGCGGACATGCGCAACAAGCAGTCCCTGAAACTTCTCGCTGCCAGGGTCGACGAGCTGCTCAAGAACCCCAAGCTCACCGAAGTCCCGCGCATGGGTTTGCTGCCCGGGACCAAGGCTGCGACGATGGCGCAGCAGGCCATTTTCGACACGCAGCCGCGCCCGTGGCCGCAGCAGGGCGCCGCGATCGTGACCGGCTCCGGGGTTCGCAGCGAATCCTCGCACCCGATCTGGGTCTGGGTGCAGCTCCCCGACGCCGTTCCCCCGGCGACGCAGGCGATCGGTCGTGTGCGCAAGGCGGAGGGGGGCGATGTCGTCGGCAGCTTCGTGGCTTCCGTGACCCCGGTGAGCATCCCGGGCGGGCGTGCGTACGAGTTCTCCCTGCCTGCCGGACCGGGCGACTGGAAGGTGGACCTGGCGCTGTCCAGCGACGCCGGTCCGATCGCCATCACAACAGCGGACGCGAAGAACGAGCCGGCGCCGGCGGACGGCCCCTACATCTCACCAATCATCTGGAGCGCGGATATCCGGCAGTCGGGCCAGGCCCACCTCGGCGATGCCTTCCACCTGGGCGGGATGCAGATGATCCTGCGCCTGGACAACAAGTACAAGCAGGACGAGAACATAACCTATGGGGCGTACGTGGTGCGGCCGAGCCTCGACGACAAGGGCGAGCCGGCGGTCGAACTGAAAGTCGCCCTCTACTCCGGAGGGAAGAAGCACGACGAACGGGCGTTCCAGGTAGTGCCCGGGCTGAAGCTCAGCGGGGACATCTGGGCCTACGGCCAGCAACTGCCGCTCTCGGGGTTCCGCCGAGGGATGGACTTTGAGCTCGAGGTGACGATGCGCGATGCCAAGACAGGCGTCCAGCGCACGCAGAAGATCCCGTTCACGGTGCCGAAGGAGGATTCGACGGCGGCTGCGCCGGCGGCACCGCCGAAGTAAGATGGTGGACGTGACCACGGACGGTTTCGCGAGCATCGAGGAGGCCGCGGCGGATTTCCGCCGCGGCCGGCTTGTCATCGTCGTGGACGACGAGGACCGCGAGAACGAGGGCGACCTGGCGTTGCCGGCGGAGATGGTGACGGCGGAAACCGTCAACTTCATGGCGACCCACGCTCGCGGGCTGATCTGCCTCGCGCTCACGGAGCAGCGGTGCGACGAGCTGCAGCTCCCGCCCATGGTCGAGCACAACACCTCGCCGCATCAGACCGCTTTTTGCGTCTCGATCGAAGCCCGGGGCCGGGTCAGCACGGGGATATCGGCGGCCGACCGGGCCGCCACCGTCCAGGCGGCCATCGACCCCGCCACCAGGCCACAGGACCTCCTCCGGCCCGGGCACACTTTCCCGCTCCGGGCGCGAAACGGAGGGGTGCTGAAACGCGCCGGGCACACCGAGGCTTCGGTGGACCTCGCCCGTCTGGCGGGTCTGTACCCCGCGGCTGCGATCTGCGAAATCATGGACACGGACGGGTCGATGGCCCGCCTTCCGCGCCTTGTCGACTTCGCTCGCGAGCACTCGCTGAAGATAGTCACGGTGCGCGACCTGATCGCGTACCGGATGCACAACGAGCGGATCGTCGAACGGGTCGCGGCGCCGTCGCTGCCGACGCGCTACGGCGAGTTTAGGGTGCATGCGTACCACTCACCGGTGACGGGTGAGGAGCACGTCGCACTTGTGATGGGCGAGATCGATTCGAAAGAGCCCGTCCTGGTGCGTGTGCACTCGCAGTGCCTCACCGGTGACGTGTTTGCGTCAGCCCGTTGCGATTGCGGTGCCCAGCTCGAGACCGCGCTCGAGCGGATCGCAGCGGCGCACAGCGGGGTGCTGCTCTACCTGCTCCAGGAGGGTCGCGGAATCGGGCTCGCGAACAAGCTCCGCGCCTACGAGCTCCAGGACCAGGGCGCGGACACAGTGGAAGCGAACCAGAAGCTGGGGTTCCCCGCCGATCAGCGCGACTACGGTGTCGGAGCCCAGATCCTGCGCGACCTCGGAGTTCGTCGCATGCGGCTGATGACCAACAACCCGTCCAAATACGTCGCGCTCGAGGGGTACGGCCTCGAGATCGTGGAGAGGGTTCCGCTCGAGGTCCCGCCCACGGAGCACACCCGCAAGTACCTCGAGGCCAAGAAGAACAAGATGGGGCACCTGCTCCGCATGGTGTGAGGCCGTCCGAGGCCTCGCACGTTCACACGTTCAACAGCAGCAGAGGCGCCGAGGGGCAGAGGAGCAGAGGAGAAGGTAACGACCTCAGCTTGAGGCGCTCGTTGCTGCACCGCTCCCACGCCGTCTTGAGCTCCTCTGCTCCTCCGCACCCACGCTCCTCTGCTCGTCGTCAGGTCCAGAACCTTCGAACCCTCGAACCTGCCTGACGCGCAACTCCTCCCTCCCCACTTGGGTGGTGTAGCATCACTAGATGCGCCCTGACCAGCCGAAGCCCGGACCGGCGGGTGTCCCCGAGGAGCCGGCTCACGTCCCGAGCGTCGTCGAGGGGGTCAGGCGCGCCCTTTTCGGCAAGCCCAGGGACCTGCACGACCCCAACGTCTTCCACAAGCTCTCGCTGATGGCGTTCCTGGCCTGGGTCGGCCTCGGCGCCGACGGTCTGTCGTCTTCCTCGTACGGGCCCGACGAGGCGTTCAGGGCACTCCCGGGCCACGAGTACCTCGCGTTCTTTCTGGCCATCATGATCGCGATCACCGTCGGGGTGATCTCCTTCTGCTACAGCCTGGTGGTCGAGCACTTCCCGTCGGGCGGCGGCGGGTTCGTGGTCGCGAGCCAGCTCCTAGGTCCTGTCGCGGGAGTGGTTTCTGGGTCTGCGTTGGTCGTGGACTACGTGCTCACCATCACGGTGTCGATCTGCTCCGGGGTGGACGCGATCCTCTCGTTCCTTCCGCTCGCGTGGCAGGCCTACAAGGTGCCCTTTGATGTGGTCGTCCTCGCGGCCCTGCTGGTGCTCAACCTGAGGGGCATCAAGGAATCCATCGAGATCCTGCTGCCGATCTTCATGGTGTTCGTGGTCACCCACCTTGTGCTCGTCGGATACGGCATCCTCGCGCATGCCTCCACGATGCCGCAGGTGCTGCACCAGACCCACGCGAGCCTCCAGGCCGACATCGGCAAGCTGGGTTTCGTGGCCGTGCTCCTGCTGTTCATGCGCTCGTACTCGCTGGGGGCCGGCACCTACACCGGGATCGAGGCGGTCTCGAACGGCGTGCAGATCCTGAAGGAGCCGCGCGTCGCGACCGCCAAGCGGACGATGGTCTACATGGCGCTCTCCCTGACCTTCACCGCCGGCGGCATCATCTTCTGCTACCTGCTCTGGAATGCCTCTCCGGTCGAGGGCAAGACGATGAACGCCGTCTTGCTGGAGCGGGTCTTCTCCTCGTGGACCCTCGGCGGGTGGCAGGTCGGCGCATGGATCGTGATCCTCACCCTGCTGTCGGAGGGCGCGCTCCTCTTCGTCGCCGCGCAGACCGGCTTCATCGACGGCCCGCGCGTGCTCGCCAACATGGCGATGGACTCCTGGGTGCCGCACCGGTTCGCGAACCTCTCCGAGCGTCTGGTCAGCCAGAACGGCGTGCTGGTCATGGGTGTCGCCTCCGCCCTGCTGATGCTGTACACGAAAGGCAACGTCTCGTTCCTCGTCATCCTGTACTCGATCAACGTCTTCGTGACGTTCACGCTGACCGAGACCGGAATGTGGCGGTTCTGGTTCACCCACCGCAAGACCGAGAAGCGGTGGCTGCGCAACCTCTCGGTCCACTCCGTCGGCTGGATGCTCTGCGTCTCGATCCTGACCGTGATCTGCTTCGAGAAGTTCCGGGAAGGCGGCTGGCTCACGCTGTTCATCACATCCTCGTTCATCGTGATGTGCCTGGCCGTGAAGAGGCACTACACCAGCGTCCGTTCCGAAATCGAGCAGCTCGACGCCGTTTTCGAACAGCTGCCGTCCGGAGCGGGACCGGCCGGCGCGGCCAGGATAGACGGCCGTCAGCCCGTCGCGGCGCTGCTGGTGTCGGGGTACGGCGGCCTTGGCGTCCACTCGCTCCTCTCGGTCCAGCGGCTCTTCCCCGGCACGTTCAAGAACGTCCTCTTCCTTTCGGTAGGCACGGTGGACTCCGGTGCGTTCAAGGGGAAGAACCAGCTCGAGGCGCTTTCCTCGAACACCGAGAAGAACCTGCAGCGCTACGTCGATCTCGCGCGGCGTCTGGGAATCAACGCCGAGTACCGCTACAGGATCGCGACCGACGTCGTGGAGGAGGCGGAGCAACTCTGTCTGGAAGTCGGCAAGCAGTACCCGCGCACCGTCTTCTTCCTGGGCAAGCTGATCTTCGCCCACGAACGCCTGTCGTACAAGTTCCTGCACAACGACACGGCGTTCGCGATCCAAAGGCGGCTGCAGTTCTCGGGGCTACAGACGGTCGTCCTCCCCATCCGCATGCGCATTTAGTTCCTGCGGGCGCCGCCGGCGTCGGACCTCTCGCTGCGTTGCGCTCGCCCGCTCGCATCCTCACGTAGCCTCCGGCTACGCTCCGGTGCGGCCGGCTCGCGCGCCTTGCGATAGGCCCAACGGCGGCGGCGCGGCTACACGCCGCACGCCATCGCCCTGCCTTCGGGGAGATTGAGGCGGAAGAAGGAAAAGGGGAAAAGGAAAGAGGTGAGAGGGAAGACGGAAGAGAAAAGACGGACGACGGGACACGTGTTTTGTCTTCCCTCTACCTTCTACCCTCTGTTTTTCTTCCCTTTTCCCGATGAATTCGCGGTCTTTGAACCTGCGAACTTTCGAACCTTCGAACGGTCCTTTCTCCTCTGCTCCTCAGCCCCTCCGCTCCTCTGCCTGCCTTCTCAGTTTACGGACGACTGTCTTCACGCCGTCGTGGGCGAACCGCGATGGTGCAGCGGGCGACGCACACGAGGTGGCCACATTCGTCGGTGATCTCGACGGCGTAGACGTGCGTCGTGCGGCCTCGAAACAGGGGCCGCGCGGTGGCGAGCAAAGAGCCGGCCTGTTTGGCGCGCAGGTGCGTGGCGTTGAGGTCGACACCGGCGATGGTGTGCGTGCGCAGGTCCACGCTCATGGCCGCGGCAAGCGACGCCGCGGACTCGGCCAGCAGGGCCGACACGCCACCGTGCAGCATCCCCAAATGCTGGTGGTGTCGCTCGTCGATCTCCAGCGCGACTTGCATCTCGTCCGGATCGTACTTGGCGACCCGGATTCCGAGCGGCGCGAACACGGTGCGGGGGTTGCTCCCTTCCACGATGCGGATGAACTCCTCGCGGTCCACGCTCACCTCCACTGATGACCAAGGATAGCGCCCGAGGCGGGGGGCAGAGGGTAAACGGCGCAAGAACCGCTTTCGTATCTCCTGCAAAGGAGAGATACCGTGCCTCGACTGATCCCCCCATTCTCCGCCGCCGTTCTTGCGACCGGCATCGTCTCTTCTGGCGGTTTGGCGCGGGCGCAGGAGTGTTCCTCGTGGCAACCGATCCAGGTCGCGTCCGGTTCCGGGTCCCTGGCGGCGGCAGCCTGGGGCAACGGCGAGTTCTGGGCCTTTGGCAACGCCGCGTTCGCCAGCCCGACGGGATCGAGTTGGAGCGACCTCGGGACCGGGCCCTCGATGGAGCTCGTCCGTGTACGGGTTCTGGGAGGCACGTTTTTCGCGGTCGGCCACTACCTGTACATCTCGACGAGCCCGGACGGGGTCAACTGGACCGGTCGATACGGGGTCGAGGGCGGCCCCCCCTCGACTGCGTTGAACGACATCGCGTGGGACGGGTCAACCTACGTCGCCGTGGGTTTCCGACCGACCGAGAGCATGGGAGCATTCGGCTATCCCGTCATTCTAGTCACCACCAACCTGGTCAGTTGGACGAGCGTTCTGGCCCCGCCTTCCGGCCTCGGACGCGAGGAACTGGACGGCATCGTCTGGACGGGTACGCGGTTCGTCGCGGTGGGAAGGTCGGGAAACGACGGTGTTGTCTACGTGAGCGGCGACGGAGGGAGCTGGACGCGGAACGTCGGCCCCGGCGGCTCCGAAGTCGCTTGGAATGGACACCAACTCGTGGCTCTCGGGGGGTCCGTTCAGCCGTCGGGGACGTGGGCACCCACGATCTGGCGCAGCGCGGACGGGTTGTCTTGGCAGAGCACTTCAGTCGACCCGAACTGGTCCCTCGCCGCAGTGACGTGGGACGGCGCGCGGTTCGTCGCGGTAGGGGGGACGACGGCGTACCCGCCCCAGGCGGTGATCGCGACGAGCTCGGACGGCGTCACGTGGGGACCGAACGAAACGAACGTGTCCGAGAACCTCGTCGCGGTCACCTCGCATTTTGGGACGACCGTGGCCGTCGGTCTGAACGGTACAGTGCTCACGCAGAGCTGTCCTGGAGGCGAACCAAGGCGGGTGAGGCGCAAGCTGGGGACAACGCGAGGAGGTCTTTGATCCTGAAGACGGACCTGGCGGTCATTCCCTTGCTACCGCCGGTGTCGGTCCTTGGGCGTCGGACCACGGATGGAACGCACGGGGCTCGGGGCTCAGGCCGCGAGGTGTCCCCATCGGCCGCTATACTTGCGGCCGGTGGCCATGATGCCAGTTCGTCTCGGGCTCGAGCGGTTGGTTGAGGACCCGGCCCTGGTCAACGGCCGGCGAGTTGCCGTGCTGGCAAACCAGGCGTCGGTGACCTCCGACCTCGAGCCGGCGTGGCGTGCGGTCGCGAGAGCGGGCGCTCAGGTCGTCCGGATCTTCGCGCCGGAGCACGGATTGTGGGGCGTGGCGCAGGACATGGAGGCGGTGGGCGAGGACCGGGAACCGGCGCTCGGCGTGCCCGTCGTGTCGCTCTACGGTTCGACGGCTGAGACGCTGACACCCCGCCGCGAGCACCTCGCCGGCCTCGACGCCCTGGTCGTGGACCTGCCAGACATCGGGTGCCGGTACTACACGTTCGCCGCCACGATGGCGCATGCGATGGCGGCGTGCGAGGCGGCGGGGGTCGAGGTGATCGTCTGTGACCGCCCGAACCCGATCGGCGGCGTCGCTCTCGAGGGCGGACCGGTGCAGCCGGCGTGCCGATCATTCGTCTCAGAGCTTCCGCTGCCGGTGCGCCACGGCATGACGCTCGGCGAGGTCGCGCTGCTGTTGCGGTCCGCCCGTCACCCGGCGCTGTCCCTCTCCGTGCTGACGTGCGAGGGGTGGCGCCGGGACGACTGGTGGGACGAAACCGGGCTGCCATGGGTGGCGCCGTCGCCGAACATGCCGTCGCTCACCACCGTGGCGGTATACCCGGGCGCGTGCCTCGTCGAGGCGACCAACCTCTCGGAGGGGCGCGGCACGACGCGTCCGTTTCAACTCATCGGGGCCCCGTGGCTGGATGGCGAGACCCTTGCGGAGCACCTGGGAGCGGCGGGCGTGCCGGGCGCGCGCTTTCGCGCCACGAGGTTCCGCCCGCAGTTCGGCAAGCACGCCGGCTCGGTGTGCAACGGTGTCGAGTGGCACGTGACCGATCGGGACGCCATGCGGCCGCTGGAGCTGGGGGTCAGGCTGCTGGCGGAGGTGCGGGCGCTGCACCCTGAGAAATTCTCATGGCGGTGCGAGGCGTACGAGTTCGTGGCCGACATGCCCACCATCGACCTCCTCACGGGCTCGGCCGCGGCACGCGATGTGATCGAGGGCCGGGCCGCGGCGGACGGTGTTTTCGGCCGATGGCGTTCGTATTGCAGCGAGTTCAACACGCTGCGGGCCGGTGTCCTTCTGTACCCGGCCATGGAACAAGACCGACCTAGCGGGTAGAGCCCGGCGCCGGCAGGGGTCTGGGGTAGGAGTACACGGCGGGGGCGTTCGCCCCGCGGATGACCGATGCGTAGGCGATGAACGATGCGCCCCTCGTCAATGCGGAGACCTGGGCCGATCCGGCCTCGAGCCTTCCAGCGCCGAACCGCGCGAAGAGATCGTCCACCTGCGTGAAGCGATACGGATCGAGTTGCCGCTGGAAGCTGCCGAGCGAATGGTAGCCGTCGTCGAACGCCTCGATCCGGATCCTGATCGGAAACTCCGTCAGGTTGAACACGCCGAGGTTCGTGCGAACCCCGATGTCGCGATTCGGATCGTGGGCCAGCTCATCGAAGCGGACGATCTCGTTCGTGTGGGCGATCGCCTCGCCGCCGAGCGCAGGGATCAACGGAACGGCCGTGCCGGCGAGACTCACGTTCGACGTCAGGCTCCGCACCACGACCTGACCCCCCTCGGCAGAAACCTTCAGGGCGCCGGTACCGTGCTTGTCGAAGATCTCGCCTACGGCGTCCTGCCACTCCAGGCGTTGCCGCGGTTCGAGGAGGACCACTTTTCGGTCGGGGTTGTCGCGATCGCTCGCGGTCAGGTGCAGCTCGAACGTGGTGCGGACGCTCCGTGCGTGAGGGTTCTCGATCGCGAGGTGGGTCTGCCAGACCGCCCCGGCACGGCCTCCGGCGTTGGCGACCGGCAGGACCCAAAGCGGCGGCTGTGAAGGCAGGCCAGCGGGTCTTTGCGGCGCGCCGGATCGAGCCGCAGCGGTCGGAAGAGCCTCCGCGGTTCCCTGCCACAAGGCGGTGGCTAGGCTCCGTGGTCCGAGCGCATCGCGGACCTCGCCCCGCACCATCGTCAATCCCACGAGGAGGTACATCACGGCTACCGAAGCCACGGCGAAGCGGCGCCAACGGACCGATTCCCTCGCGGCGACGAGGACGGCCATGGGTGACAGAGCGATGAGCGCTCGGGCGTACGCCCATGCCTCGCCATAGACGGCGCTGGCGAGGAAGACGCCCAGCAATGCGAACGCAACGAAGGTCAGCGCTGGAGCGTCTAGGGTTCTCGGCCTCGACGCCAGCACCAGCAGGGCCCACGTGGCGGCAAGGACGGCCAGCGTTCCAAACAGCTCCATCCACCACCAATGGTGTCCGCGAAACACAAGCGCCAGTTTGTTTGGCAGCCACGCGAAGGGCAGATAGAAGTTGCCGGCGCCGGTGTCGAACGCCGTGCCGAAAACGTGCTTGAGATGGAATTGCCAGCCGACTCCGAAGGCGGCCGGGACCCCAGCGAACGCGGCGGCCGATGCGAGCCGCCGGCGGCGAGCGTCGTCGACGGCCATGGCGACGGCCGCCAGGATTGCAGTCTCGCGGGTGAGCACCGCGACCACCGCGAGGGCGAGGGCCGGGAGCCGGTGACCCCTGCTGTGAAGGTAGAGGGAAGCCAGCATGAAGAAGAGTGCCGCTCCATCGGGCGTGGTCCTCAGGATCGCGGCCGCGGTGCCGCCGCTGCCGGCCGCGAGGAGAGCCCACCACGGGGAGTGGCCCTCGTCCTGCAGCCACCTCCCGATCAGGTACACGGCGCCGATCGCGAACCCCCAGCACAGGAGCTGGTAGGCGACGATCGCCGCCGGCGCGTGCCCGAGGGCCAGGATCCACGCCAGTGCCGGCACCATGATGCGCGTGGCGCGGTACCACGGTGTATCCAGGTAGTGCGGGGTATCGAAGTGCCGTAGGAACGGATCGGTGGCGAGCGCGGCGTACATCTGGCCGTCATACCCCCAGGGGCCTGCCGTGGGAATGGACGCGAACGCAGGAGGCAGCTGTGCCCGGGCGCCGACGACGATAAGGGCGCGCACGTCGGAGCCGTAGCGTGCGCGGGTCACGACGAGGATGACAAGGGACCACGCCAGTACGACCGCGAGCGTCACGAAGAAGGGAGAGCTGTTCCTGGCGACCGCCTCCGTCAGGAAATTCCGCCCCCTCGCAAACTTTACGAGCCGAGAAACACCCCGGGCCATCAAAGCCACTGTCATTGCGAGGAGTCCTGAGCGCATGCGAGGGACGACGAATCAATCCCCCCAAGGCTTGCAGGGTGCCGGGAGATTGCTTCGTTGCCCGGCCCGCCTCCGGCGATCAGGGCGCCTCGCAATGACACGGTTGGCGAGGAGACTCTCAGGACAATGACGCCGATGTCTCTCACGTCCTCCTCATAGGCTCACGCAGACATCCGCCCGGCTCACCGGCAGCAAGCCGGGGGGCGTCCGGTGGCGCACCGATTGTAAGGCACGGAGCATCCCGTCCCGTCGCCGGGCTCCGGTCGTATAAACTGGCCATCCTGAGCAGCTCGTGGACCGGCGCGTGACGTGAACCCGGGGTTGCCGTTGTCAGGGAGGCGGTGGCGTGGACAGGCGCAAGCAGGGCGAAGGCGGTCGGCAGCAGTCGCTCTTCTCGGAGACAGCGGTTTCCGGGCCTGCCGGTGGCAGCCCGGCCGCCGCCGGCGGCGTATCTCCCGCCGGTGCGGCTCGCGCCCTCGACCCCGGTTCGTTTGGTGAGGGCGTGGAGGGGAGGGCGGACCAGGCGCGCGATGTCTACACGCGGGCGCGGGTCGCGCACTGGGACGAGGTAGCGCGTTCCCTCGACCGCTGGCAGGGACTGGGCGGCGGCTACCACCGGCGTCTGGCGCATGTCTGCCGGAACCTGATCCCTGAAGGAAGGAGCGTGATCGAGCTCGGCTGCGGCGAGGGCGACCTCCTGGCCGCACTGAAGCCGTCGTTCGGCGTCGGGCTCGACTTCTCCGGCGAGATGGTCCGGAGGGCGACGGCGCGCCACCCCGGGCTGCACTTCATCAGGGCGGATGTCCACGACCTCTCCGACCTCGAAGGCGAGTTCGACGCGGTCGTGCTCTCCGACTTGGCCAACGACGTCTGGGACGTGCAGGGCGTGCTCGAGCAGATCCGCCGCCTCTCGGGAAGGCACACGCGCATCATCGTCAACTCCTACAGCCACCTTTGGGAGGCGCCGCTGTCGGCGGCCGCGCGCCTCCGTCTGACCAAGCCGAACCTGCCGCAGAACTGGCTGACCCGCGCCGACCTCACCAATCTGCTTCGCCTCACGGGGTTCGACGTCGTCCGGCAGTGGAACGAGGTCCTCTGGCCGCTCCGCACGCCGCTGCTCGAAGGTCTGTGCAACAGGTACCTCGTGCGGGTGTGGCCTTTCAGGCCGCTTGCTCTCGCCAGTTTCATCGTCGCGCGGCTCGCCCCGGAACCGGCGACCGCCGGCCGCGAACCGCTCGTCTCAGTGATCGTCCCCGCGAGGAACGAGGCGGGGAACGTTCCTGCGATCCTCGAGCGCATGCCGGAGATGGGACGCGGCACGGAGATCGTGTTCGTCGAGGGCCATTCCTCCGACGACACCTACGACGCATTGGAGACGGGGATCGCCGCTCACCCGCAGAAGCGCTGCAAACTTTTCCGGCAAAAGGGCAAGGGGAAGGGCGACGCGGTGCGGCTGGGTTTCACCGAGGCGAGCGGCGAGGTCCTGATGATCCTGGACGCAGACCTGACCGTGCCGCCGGAGGACCTGCCGCGCTTCTTCCGGGCGCTCGTGGACGGCAAGGGGGAGTTCATCAACGGGGTCCGCCTCGTGTACCCCATGGAGCGGCAGGCCATGCGGTTTGCGAATCTGCTGGGCAACAAATTCTTCTCGATGGCGTTCTCGTGGTTACTGGGCCAGCCGGTCAAGGACACCTTGTGTGGCACCAAGGCGCTCTGGAAGGACGACTACCGGGCGATCGCCGCAAACCGCTCCTATTTCGGGGAGTTCGACCCATTCGGCGACTTCGACTTGCTCTTCGGAGCGGCGCGGCTGAACCTCAAGTTCGCCGAAGTTCCGATACGCTACCGCGAGCGGAAGTACGGCACGACCAACATCCGGCGCTGGCGGCACGGCTGGCTGCTCCTCAAGATGGTGACGTTCGGCGCGGGACGGGTGAAGTTCGTCTGATGGCCCCCGGACGCATGATGCTCCACCCCGCGACTCGGGACCTGGATCTGGACGACCCCCTCACGACGGCCAAACGCCGCGAGATCATCGGCAAGCGCAAGTTCCTGCGGCAGGTGTATGGAGAGTGGTACCGCCGCCTCGTGGCCGCGCTTCCGCCGGGCGAGGGCTCGGTGGTCGAGCTGGGTTCGGGCGCCGGCTTCCTGGCGGAGGTCGTGAGAGGCGCCATCACCTCGGAGGTCTTGCCGGTGTCGCGCGTGCGGGCGCTGATGGACGGGTGCGCGCTTCCGTTCGCCGACGGCACCTTGCGGGCGATCCTCATGACCAACGTCCTCCACCACCTTCCCAACGTGAAATCGTTCCTTCGCGAGGCGGACCGTTCCCTGCGCCCGGGCGGTGTGGTGGCTACGGTGGAGCCGTGGCTCACGCCCTGGTCTCGTTACGTTTACACCCATTGGCATCACGAGCCCTTCGATCCGGAGGCGCGTTCGTGGGATTTGCCGCCGGCTCATCCTTTGTCCTCGGCCAACGGGGCGCTGCCGTGGATCGTGTTCGAGCGAGACCGCGCGGTCTTCGAAGCGGAGTTCCCGTCGTTGCGCGTCCGATCGATCGAGCCGCTGATGCCCTTCAGCTACCTCATCTCCGGCGGGTTCTCTGCACTGAGCATTGCGCCGGGGTGGAGCTTCCGGTTCTGGCGCAGCGTCGAGCGGGCGGTGCGGCCTCTTGAGCTGGGCTTGGCGATGTTCGCTGTCATCGTGCTCGAGCGCAGCTCGGACGCTTTCGGCGGCCGGCGCTGGAGCCCGCGGGCGCGAGCGGGATCCGGAAAGGGGACGGCGTGAAGAGGCGGCGCCCTTGGAGATCAGGTTGAGCGGGCAGCCCTTCTCGAACGCCCCGGCCGCGCCGGCGCGGCGGATTTGGCCGCACGCTCGCCTCGGCCTGCTCGCGCTGGCGCTGTACGGCTCTCTCCTTTGGCTGTCCCGCCCGGCGACGCCGCTGGAGTGGGACGAGGTGCTGGCGTTGCGGGCCGTGGCCAAGTACGACGTCGCAAACCACGCGCCGCAACCGCCCGGGTTCCCGGCATACCTCGGCGCCGCCAAGGCGGTCCACGTTGCGGTCGGGGATCCTTTCGTTGCGCTCCAGATCGTCGGGATCCTTGCTGCTCTCGGAGCGCTCGCGGCCACGTGGGCACTCGCAGTGCGTCTGGGAGCGCCTCTTCTCGTTGCTGCCGCGGCAGCGGGACTGGTCGGTGCGAGCCCCGAGTTTCTCTACAGCGCTGCGGTCGGCACCACGGATGTCGCCGGAATGGCGTCGGGAGCCTTTGGAGTGCTGGCTTTGGTCGTCGCGTGCGGCGACCTCTCGTTGCTGCCGCTGGCAGGGGCGGCGTGCGGATTGATGCTCGGCGTCCGCCCGCAGACCGCCGCCGTGCTGATTCCGGGGCTGCTGTTGGCGGTCGGCGCCGGGATTCGGTCCAGACGCTGGCGCAGCATGACGCTTGGTGCGTTGTCCTGCGTGGCCACCGCTGCCGCGTGCTGGATACCGGCCATCGTCGCCACGGGTCCGCGTCGCTGGTGGAGTGCGACCGTGGGGCATGTTCACTACATGGCAACGGTGGAACGCACGCTCCATCTCCCGGGGGCCGACGTTGTCGATGTCCTCAACAACTGGTTTATCGCGTCCTTCGCGGGGTGGGGATTCGCGGCGCCGTTCTGGATCCTCGTGCTCGCCGGCTCGGTTGTCCTCGTGCGCACCGGTCGGGCGCGGCTGGTCGTCTTCGCGGCGTTGTCCGCCGGCTGCTACGTCGTGAGCGCGGTATTCACGATGAACGAAACCGCGTCGCTTCGTTACTTCCTGCCCGCGGTTCCTCTGCTGGCAGTCCTGGCCGCGGGTGGGCTCGCCGCGCCGGGCCGGTTCGTGCGCCGGACGCTGGCGACGCTCGTGGCGCTCTGGTGTTTGGCGGCAGTCGCCTGGACCTCGCCCGCGCTGCGCGAGCGGCGGAGGCCTTCGCCGGTCTGGGCCGCGCTCACGTGGATACGCGAACACTGCAACCCCGCCACGACCCGCGTCCTGTACGACGGCGTGATCACGCCCCACATCGAGTACGTCCTCCGAAACGCGGGTTTCTCGATCTTCCAGGCCGAGAAGGCATCGATCCTGGACAACGTGGACTTGCCGGGCGAGCAGACCCTGTTCGTGACGCCGCTGCCGGTTCCGGGGGCCGACGTGCTATTCCAGGACAGCCATCACACCGACCGTGTCCTCAAGCTCGCGTGGGGGCGGTACGGGTCGTGCGCCGTTAGTCGCATGAGGCAATCCGACGACGCCGTGTACTCCCCCGAGTGGCAACTCGCGAGGGAAGGGTGGCAACTGTCCGGCACCGGCCACATCGTCCTCCCCAGGGATTCCAAGCCGGCGATCGTGCGCCTGTGTGCTGGGGCCGAGACGATCACGCTCCAGCGACCGACCGGTCTTCCGGAGACCGTTGCGCCCCTGCAGTGCGTGGTCGCGCGCCTGGTCCCCGGCCCCGGGGGCGCGCTCGCAGTCAGCGCCCCCACGAATGGCATGGCGACCGTGCCGCCGATCCAGTTCCTCCCGCTCGCGGCGCTCGACCCCGAAGCAGGTGTTGCGTCGGCCTACCTCGTGCCACAAGCTGCGCACCTGCAGGGGTACGGCGGAGTCCTCTGGCGCACCGACCTTGTGGTGATCAACCCGAACAAACACCCGCTGAGGATTGTGGTGCAGTTCCTGGCCACCCTCCAGGACAACCGCGTCGCGCCGTCGGTCTCCGGGACGCTCCAGCCGGGTGAGCTCTTCAACTTCGTGGATGTCCTCACATTGCCCGAATTCAAGCGCGCGGGGACGATGGGGGCTTTGCTCGTCCACGCTCTGGCTGACGACGCCGGCTGCCGCGCCTCCGGTTGCAGGTTCATTGCGCTTTCCCGGACCTACAGCTCGCCCGCAGGCGTTTGGCGGGCCGAGGAGTGGCTGCCCGGAGTCGCCCCGGGCGCTGCCCTTCGGCAGGGCGAGAAGGCCGTCCTGAGTCACGTGACGCACAACGACAGTACCAGGGCCAGCATCGGCTTCGCGTCATGGTCCGACCGGCCGGTGCGCGTCGTGGCGCGAGTCCTCGATGCGAGCGGCGCGACGGTCGAGACGGATATTGCCGAGCTTCCCCCCTTCGGCCACAAGCACATCCCCGTGGGTGCGACCGTCGCGGACGGCCGCGTCGAGGTCGTGGTGGAAGAGTCCTCAAAGGGCGGCATGATCGTGCCGTACGCGTCGATGGTGGACCGCCGGACCGGATTGCCGTCGCACATGCTCCCGGAAAGGAAATCCCCTCACGTGCCGCTGGACGGATGGCGTCCGCCGTTCCCGAAGCCGCTGTCGGCGAGGTGATCATGGCCAAGGGTCGTCGTGACGGGAGCCGGCGTAAGGCCCGGCTGGAAGGTATGTTCCTGGCGCTTGGTTTCTTTTCGTGCCTCTTCGTGGCGCGCCGGTTCTCGACCGACGTTGCAGGGGGTTCCGACTCGTACGGCTACGTGTCCGAGGCGGTGCGGTCCCTGGAACACGGCTCGACGATGTTGGTTGTTATCGTGCTCGAACGCGGCTCGCAAAGTCGCAGCGGCGGAAATCCCAACCCTCAGGTGCGAGTACGATCGGGAAAGGGGACGGCGTGAAGAGGCGGCGGCCATGGAGATCAGGTTGAGCGGGCAGCTCGTCGCGAACGAGCCTGCCGCGCCAGCGCGGCGGTCTTGGCCGCCGGCCCGCCTCGGCCTGCTCGCGCTGGTGCTGTACGGCTTTCTCCTCTGGCTGTCCCGCCCGGCGACGCCCCTCGAGTGGGACGAGGTGCTGGCCTTGCGTGCCGTGATCAAGTACGACGTCGCCACGCATTCGCCACAGCCTCCTGGGTTCCCGGCCTACATCGGCGCCGCGAAGGCCGTCCGGCTCCTGGTCGGGGATCCCCTCCTGGCGCTCCAGGTCGTCGGGATCCTCGCTGCCCTCGGGGCCATGGCAGCGACGTGGGCGCTCGCACGGCGCCTCGGAGCACCCCCACTCCTTTCGGCGGCGGCGGCCGCGCTCGTCGGAGCAAACCCGGAGTTCCTCTACAGCGCTGCGGTGGGTATCTCGGACGTGTCCGGGGCGGCCGCCGGCGTGGCGGCAGTCCTCGCGCTCGTGGCGGCGGCCGAACGCCCGGGGTTGCTGCCCGTCGCTGGCGCGGCGTGCGGCCTGGCTTTCGGAATTCGGCCGCAGACCGCCGCGGTGCTCATCCCTGCGCTGGGGTGGGCCTCAGTGGCGGCGGTGCGCTGCGGGCGCTGGCGGAGCCTGGCGCTGGGAGCGCTCACCGGCATCGCAACGGCCGGGGCGTGCTGGGTGCCTGCGATCGTCGTCACCGGCCCGCGGCGTTGGTGGAATGTGGTCATCGGGCACATCCATGGCATGGCGACGGTGGAGCACACACTTCACCTCCCGGCCGCCGGTCTCTCGGACATCTGCGCTCACTGGCTTCTCGGGTCGTTCGTGAGCTGGCAGTTCGCAGTTCCGCTGTGGGGGTTGGTGATCGCCGGGACGGTCGCGCTCGTCCGCACGGGGCGCGGGCGGCTTGCCGCGCTCGCCGGAGCCACGGCCGGTATCTACCTTTTCGGTGCGCTGTTCACGATGAACGAGACCGTCTCGCTGCGCTATATGTTGCCTGCTTTACCGTTCCTGGCAGTCCTGGGTGCCGGCGGACTGGCTGCGCCAAACCGGATTGTCCGCAGGGGCTTGGCGACGCTCGTGACGCTCTGGTGTCTGGCGGCGGTTGCCTGGACCTCGCCTGCGCTGCGCGAGCGGCGCAGACCGGCTCCGGTCTGGGCCGCGCTCACGTGGATCCGCGAGCGCTGCAATCCCGCCACGACCCGTGTCTTGTACGAGAGCGAGATCACACCCCACATCCAGTACCTCCTCCGAGATGCGGGGTTCTCGATCTTCCAGGCCGAGACGGCATCGGTCCGGGACAGCCTGGAGGTGCCCGGCGAACAGACCCTTTTTGCGACGGGGCTCCCGGTTCCGGGGGCTGACGTGCTGTTCCAGGCCAGCCACCACACCGACCGCGTCCTCAAGCTCGCATGGGGCCGGTACGGCTCGTGTGCCGTCAGCCGCGTCCGCCGGACGGAAAAGGCTGTGTACCCGCCCGAGTGGCAGCTCACGAGAGAGAGGCGAACGTACGAAGCGATGTACTCGCCCGAGTGGCAGCTCACGAGGGAAGGGTGGCAACTGTCCGGCACCGGCCACATCGTTCTCCCAAAGGAGTCACCGCCCGCCCTTGTGCGCGTGTGTGCAGGGCGAGAGACGATCACGCTCCAACGCCCCGAAAGTCCTGCGGAGGCGGTTGCCCCCCGGCAGTGCGTCGTGGCACGGCTGGTCTCCGGTCCCGAGGGCGCGCTCGCGGTCGGCGCTCCGAAGAACTCCACGGCGATCGTGCCGCCGATCCAGTTCTTCCCGCTCGTTGCGCTCGACCCCGAAGGCGGCGCCGCGTCCGCCTATCTCGTGCCGCAGGCGGCGCACGTGCCGGGGTACGGCGGGGTCTTCTGGCGCACCGATCTCTTGCTTATCAATCCGAACACGTACCCGCTGAAGATCGCCATCGAGTTCCTGGCCACCCTTCGAAACAACAGCGTCGCGCCGTTGGTCTCCAGGATGCTCCAGCCTGGTGAGCTCCTCAACCTCGTGGATGTCCTCACCCTGCCGGAGTTCAAGGACGCGGGGACGATGGGGGCTCTTCTCGTGCACGCTCTGGATGACGGCACCGGCAGCCGCGCTCTGGGCTGCAAGTTCATGGCGCTGTCTCGCACGTACAGCTCGCCCGGGGGCGTGTGGCGCGCACAGGAGTGGCTGCCGGGGGTCGCTCCGGCTGCTGCCCTTCGGCAGGGCGAGAAAGCCGTGCTGAGCCACGTGACGCACAACGACAGTACCAGGGCCAGCATCGGCCTCGCGTCGTGGTCCGTTCGGCCGGTGCGCGTCGTGGCCCGGGTGCTCGATGCGAGTGGAGCGACGGTCGAGACGGATGTCGTCGAACTCCCGCCTTTCGGCCACAGGCACTTTCCCGTGGGTGCGACGGTCGAGGACGGCCGCGTCGAGATCGAACTGGACGGGCCGGCGCAGGACGCCATGATCGTGCCGTACGCGTCGATGGTGGACCGGCAGACGGGCCTTCCGTCGCACGTTCTCACCGACCGGGTGCCGCCCCATGTCCTAGCTGACGGATGGCGCCCGCCGTTCCCGAAGCCGCTGTCGGCGAGGTGATCGTGGCGACGGCCCGTTCCCACTGGAATCGGGGGGAGCTTCTCCGGCGACCCCGGGCGTCAGGGGGCCGGGGCTGTTGGGCTGACAACGGTGATGTCGGGGGAGACGAGACTTGAACGGTAACCTCTTGAAACCGAACGCCCTCCTGTTCGACCTGGACGGCACCCTCGCTGACTCGTTCGACGGCATCCGCCACGCGCTCAACGCGGCGCTGCGGGAGCGGGGGCTGCCCGAGTGCGACCTCGCCTGGGTCCGTGCCCACGTGGGGCGCGGCGCGCCAGCGCTCGTGCGGGACGCCGTCGGTGGCCAAGCCGACGAGGCGCTACTCCGCGCGGTCGGAGCACGCTTCGGCGTTCACTACCGGGCTTGCTACCTCGGGCTCACCCCGGCGCTCCCCGGAGCCCGCCAGGTCCTGGAATACGTTGCCGAGCGGACCGGCGGCAAGGTCGCCGTGGTGTCCAACAAGTACGAGGAGCTCTCTCGCGCCTGGCTCCGGCACGTCGGTCTCGAGGCGCACGTCGCGGTCGTGGTGGGGCCCGACACCTACGGCGTGCGCAAGCCCGACCCCGGCGCCCTGCTTCCGGTGCTGCGAGGGTTTGGCGTGGCTGCGGGAGACGCTCTCGTCGTCGGCGACATGGACGTGGACGTGGCCGCCGGGCTCGGCGTGGGGGCGCCGGTGTTGGGCGTGCAGGCGGACCCGGCCGCGGCCCAGGGACTCCTTTCGGCGGGGGCCGTGGCCGTGCTCCCGGCGCTCGGCGCCCTCCCAGGCTGGCTTGAGGACAACGGCACCGGGTGGCGGTACCATGCTTGAGCAACCCGGGAGGGCGAGCGATGAGCGAGCGGTGGAAGGCAGGAGCGCGGGACCGTGGCTGACCGGCTGAGGGTCGGATTGGTATTCGGGGGCCGATCGGGCGAGCACGAGGTCTCCGTCGTCTCCGCGCGCTCCGTTGCGGGCGCCCTCAACCCCGGAAAGTACGAGATCGTCCCGATGGCGATCGACCGGGCCGGGCGCTGGGCGGACGCCGCGCTGGCTGCCAGTGTGCTGAGCTCGAGCGGCGACAGGCCCGACCGCGTCGTGAAATTCGAGGGCAGCCTCGGTCTCGACCCCCGGCTGGTCCAGAGGTCGGTGGACGTCGTCGTTCCGATCCTCCACGGCCCGTTCGGCGAGGACGGCACCGCGCAGGGTCTCTGCGAGATGCTCGGCCTGCCCTACACCGGCTGCAGCGTCGAGGCGAGCGCCGTGACCATGGACAAGGTGCTCTCCAAGCGGCTGTTCCGTGAGGCGGGCCTGCCGACCCCTAGGTTCGAGGTCCTCACGGCTGCGCAGTGGGAGGCCGAGCGCATCCGCTGCGAGGCCCGGTGCCTCGCACTGCGGCTGCCGATATTCGTCAAGCCTTCGAGGCTGGGCTCTTCCGTGGGGATCAGCAAGGTCAAGGACGTGGCCATGCTGGCGGCCGCGATCGAGCTGGCGCTCGACTACGACGACGTCGTGATCGTGGAGCAGGGGATACCGGCGCGCGAGATCGAGGTGGCTGTGCTCGAGGGCGTCCCTCCGGTGGCATCCGTGCCGGGCGAGGTCGTTCCGGGGCACGAGTTCTACGACTACGCCGACAAGTACCTCGACGACGCATGCAGGTTGCTGGCGCCGGCACCTCTCGAACCCGCACAGGTCGCCCACGTGCAGGGGCTCGCTCTGGCGGGGTTCGCAGCGCTCGGGTGCGAGGGGATGGCCCGCGTGGACTTTCTGCTCGACACCCGCGACGGCCGTTTCCTGGTCAGTGAGCTCAACTCGATTCCAGGATTCACCTCGATCTCGATGTACCCGCGCCTGCTGGGGCTTTCGGGTGTGACCTACCCGGAGTTGCTGGACAGGCTGATCGCGTTGGCCCTGGCTCGCCACGCTCGTCGTCGCAGGTTCACCGAGGCGGCGCTAAAGCCGCTGTCGGAGCGAGCGAGGTGAGACAAATCCTGGAGGCGGAAAAGGTGAAACGTACGAGGGCAAACGGAAAAGGTCAAAGGGAAGAAACGACGCGACGCGCCAAAGCTCATCCGGCCGTCTTGCCTTCCGTTTCACCTTTACCCTTTGACGTTTGCCCTCTTGCCGCGGCTTGTCGGTTGCAAGCCGCCTTGCGCGCGGCCGGGCAAAGCCGTACGATGAACTTGTGAATTCGTTCATTTGCAGCCCGGAAAGGGCGAGGAGGCAGTCATGAGCACAGGGAAGGTCACGCGCGAGGAGTCGCTCGCGTACCACACCGGCAAGCGTCACGGCAAGGTCTCGGTGGTGCCGACAAAACCGTGCTTGACGCAGCGCGATCTCTCGATGGCGTATACGCCGGGTGTCGCGGAACCCTGCCGGGAGATCGAGCGCGACCAGGCTCTCGCGTACGAGTACACAAACAAAGGGAACCTCGTGGCGGTGATCTCGAACGGCACCGCGGTGCTCGGTCTCGGCGACATCGGCGCCATCGCCGGCAAGCCTGTGATGGAAGGCAAAGGCGTCCTCTTCAAGAGGTTCGCCGATATCGACGTGTTCGACATCGAGGTTGACACGCACAACCCGGACGATGTGATCAAGTTCTGCCAGCTGATCGAGCCGACGCTCGGTGGGATCAACCTCGAGGACATCAAGGCCCCCGAGTGCTTCTACATCGAGGAGACGCTCAAGAAGACCATGAAGATCCCGGTCTTCCACGACGATCAGCACGGAACCGCGATCATCTCCGGCGCCGCGTTCCTGAACGCCCTCGAGGTTGTCGGCAAGAAGATCGACGACGTCAAGGTCGTGTTCTGCGGCGCGGGCGCGGCCGGAATCGCGTGCGCCAAGCTGTACCTGAACCTCGGCGTCAAGCGCTCCAACCTGTACTTCGTGGACACCAAGGGCGTCATCTACAGGGGGCGCAAGGAGGGGATGAACCCCTACAAGGAGCAGTTCGCCCAGGACACCGATGCCCGGACGCTGGCCGAGGTCCTGCGCGGCGCCGACGCGTTCATCGGCGTTTCCGGCCCCAACCTCGTGACTCCCGAGATGCTACGCACGATGGCCGAGGACCCGATCGTCTTTGCAATGGCGAACCCCGATCCGGAGATCACCTACGACCTCGCCGTGGGAGCCCGCAAAGACGTGATCATGGCAACGGGACGCTCCGACTACCCGAACCAGGTCAACAACGTGCTCGGGTTCCCATTCATCTTCCGGGGCGCCCTCGACGTGCGGGCGAGCCAGATCACCGAGGAGATGAAGATGGCCGCGGTCCGCGCGCTGGCCAGCCTCGCGAAGGAGGACGTCCCCGACTCCGTGATCCGCGCCTACGGCGGCAAGCCGTTCAAGTTCGGGCGCGAGTACCTGATCCCCAAGCCATTCGACTACCGGGTGCTCCTGTGGGAAGCGCCGGCGGTCGCGGAGGCGGCGATCAAGGGCGGGATCGCGGCCTTGCCGTGGAGTTCCAAGGAGGACTACGTCCGCGAGCTGGAGTCGCGGCTGTCGCGCATCCGCCGCGTCATGCACGTGGTGATGGACAAGGCCAAGGCGGCCCCGAAGCGGATCGTCTTCGCCGAGGGCGAGCACCCGAAAATCATCCGTGCCGCGAAGATCCTCGTGGACGAGGGGATCTGCACGCCCGTTCTGGTCGGCGCGAAGAAGACGATCGAGCCGCTGCTCGCCGAGTTCGAGATCCCGAAGGACAAGGTCGAGGTCGTGGACCCGGCGTCGTACTCGAAGTTCGATGCGTACGTCAAGAAGTTCCATGAGATGCGCTGGCGCCGGGGCCTGGCGCTCGAGGACGCCGCCAAGACGCTCAGGGCCCCGGTGTACTTCGGCAACATGATGGTGCGTGAGCATGATGCGGACGGGCTGATCTCCGGCCTCACGATGCACTACCCTGATACCATCCGGCCGACGCTGCAGGTCCACCACACTCTGGGCCCGGTTTCGCGCGCTGCGGGCGTCTACCTCCTGCTTTTCGAGGACCGGATGGTGTTCATCGCAGACACCACCGTCAACCTCAACCCGAGCGCCGAGGATCTCGCCGAGATCGCCTTCTGCACGGCGGAGGTGGCGAAAAACTACTTCGACGTCGAGCCCAAGATCGCGATGCTCTCGTACTCCAACTTCGGCTCCAACAGCGACGCGAACACGAGCAAGGTGCGACGCGCCGTCGAGATCGTTCACGAGCGCTGGCCGGACCTGGTGATCGACGGCGAGATGCAAGCCGATACTGCCGTGGAGCCGTCGATCGCGCAGGAGACGTACCCGCTCTCGGCGATCCAGGGCGACGCCAACGTCCTGATCTGCCCCGACCTCGAGTCCGCCAACATCGCCTACAAGCTGCTGTGGCGGCTCGGCAAGGTCGAGGCGATCGGCCCGATCCTGTGCGGCGTCAACGCCGCGGTGCACGTGCTCCAGCGCGGCGTCGAGGTTGCGGACATCGTGAACATGGCCGCAATCTGCGTGCTCAAAGCCCAGAGCATCGCGGAGGGCCGGTGGGAGGTACCGCCGGAAAAGACCGCCAAGGCCGCCAAGAAGAAGTGACGGCTGGACCCTGTCGCAAATCGGACCCCGCGCGCGTGCGCGGGGTCCTTCGCGTCGAAGGGCCAAATCGGGTTTGACAGCCACTTGGAGCCCGCGTAGCATTGATCTTGTTAGCGAACTTCAAAAGGGGGAATCGCCATGAAGCGAAGCGTCAAAACATTGGGCTTGTTTGCGTTGGCGTTGTCGTTGCCGGGGATGGCCGTCGCACAGACCGGCGGCCTTCGCTACTCGATCACCGTCAGCAAGTTCGAGAACAAGGCGGGGTGGTCAGGCCAGTTTGAGATCGGGGATGCGTGGGGCACCATCATGACCGACCTGCTCAACCAAACGGGGAAGTTCATCGTCCTGGGCGAGAAGGACATGCGGCAGGAAGCCATGGCCGAGCAGGACTTTGCGGCCTCAGGGCGCGCCGCCGGCGGCGCCAAGGCCCCGGCAACCGGCCAGATGACCCCGGCGCAGCTCCTGGTCAAGGGTGCGATCACGCACGTCCAGGACAGCACGGCCGGAGGCCACGGCGGCGTTAGCGTGGGCGGCTTCAGGATCGGCGGCGCGGGCGGCAAGGGCGAGGTCAATGCCACGGTCTACATCGTGGACTCGACGACCGGCCAGGTGTTAGCCTCCAAGAGCGTCACGGGCGTGTCGACCCGCAAGGGCCTCGACCTCGGGTACAGCGGCGCAGGGTTCGGCGCCGACGCCGGCGGGTACCAGAAGGACAACGTCGGCAAGGCCGTTACCGCTGCCTGCAAGGACGCCGTGGACTTCATGATCGCGCAACTGCCCAAGATCCCCTGGACGGCGACCGTCGCCCAGGTGGCCGGCGGCAAGGTGTACGTGAACCGCGGGACCCGCGAAGGCGTGTCCGAGGGGCAGGAGTTCGTGGTCGGCGAGGCCAACATCGTCCGTGACCCCGACACCGGCGAGGTCCTCGACCAGAGCGTCAACGAGGTCGCGCGACTCCAGGTGAGCCAGGTCAAGGAGAAGCTCTCGATCTGCACCGTCAAGAGCGGCAACGCCGGCTCGGTCAGGAAAGGGATGATGGTGAAGCTGCCCTGACGTCCCGGATGGCGGGACGCTGGCGGACGTCGTTCCTGGTCGAATGCAGTTCCAGTCGGGACCCGGCTCGGGACGCTAATCTGATGTGATTGAGGCCTGGCATGGCCCCGGGACGTCCGAGCCGCCCCGGGCGACGAGCCAGGAGGAGGGAAGCGCAATGTCCGCCTCCAAGATCGGGCACTACACGATCGTTTCCGAGCTGGGACGCGGCGGTATGGGCGTCGTCTACAAGGCCCACGAGGAGTCCCTCAACCGCTTCGTCGCGATCAAGGTGCTGGGCGATCACCTTTCGGAGGATCCGACCTTCGTCGCTCGCTTCGTGCGCGAGGCGCAAGCGGCGGCCGCGCTCTCCCACCCCAACATCATTCAGATCTTCTTCATCGGCGAGGACAACGGGCGGCACTACTTCGTCATGGAGTACGTTTCCGGCAAGTCTCTGCTCGCCATGGTTCGGGCGGAGGGCAGGATCGGCAACCCGCGGGCGGCGCAATACATGCTCCAGGCCGCGAACGGTCTCGCGGCCGCTCACGACAAGGGTTTCGTCCACCGCGACATCAAGCCGGCCAACCTCATGGTGAACGAACAGGGGTTGCTCAAGATCGCTGACTTCGGCCTCGCCCTCCCACAGGACGCGACGACGAAGCTCACGGCGACCGGGATGCTGATGGGGACCCCCGGGTACCTGTCTCCGGAGCAGTGCCGGGGCGAAGGCGTCGACCGCCGGACGGACATCTACTCGCTCGGCGTGACCTACTACGAGCTTCTCTCGGGGAGAATGCCGTTCCAGGCCGACAGCCCGCTGGCTCTTCTGCACAAGATCCTCCAGGAGGAGCCGCCCGATCTCGCCTCCCTCAGCGACAGCGTGGATCCGGAGACGCAGCGGATCGTCAACCGGATGATCGCCAAGGACCGCGAGAAGCGCTACCAGGACTGCCACGAGCTCGCGGGTGATCTGGAGAAGCTCCTCGAAGCCGGCGGTGTCCGCAGCGCCGCCGCCGGCGTCGCCGGTATGCGCTCTGCGGCAACGGTTGACGAATCCGAGCAACCGACGCGCCTCCTTTCGGATGCGGGCAAGGCGGAGGCCGCCCCGGCCGCGGCCGACGTCCAACCTGCGCCATCGGCGCCGGTCCCGGTCACGTCTGCGACGGCCCCGATGGTCGCGCCGCCGCCCGCGCCCGCGACGGCCCCGGCCCAGGTCGCCGCGGCATCGGCCCTGGTGCCTGTTCCTCAGGCGGCACCGGTCGCGGTGGCGGCGTCCGAGGTCCGGAAGTCCCGAGCGCCGATCGTGGCTCTTGCGGTGGTCGCGCTCTTGCTGGTTGCAATGGGAGTGTCCGCGTTCATGGCGTTACGATCGCCGCTGATCAGGCGTTACTTCCCCTGGCTGGGCGGCGCTCGGACCGCTCAGCAGTCCGAGGCTGCATCGACAACGACGACGTCCGAGGCTCCGGCCGTTGAGAACCTTGCGCAGCAGCCCCAGGGTAACCCCGCCGAGGGGGAGCCCGCGACGGCCGAGGCAGTCGGCGGCGCTGCTTCGGGCGCAGCCGCGGGCGGTCAGGGGGCGACCTCCGGTCCCGAGACCGTCGCAGGGGGCGCAGCGGCCGGCGGGGAGACGGGCCGACCGCAGACGGGGACCGGACGGCAAGGGACCTCGCGGGTCGCGGGCGCGGGGTCGGGGGCGGCGACCTCGGTGGGCGCGAGCAGCACCATGCAGGAAAGTCCCCAGGCCTTGCGGGGCAGCGGCAACAGCCAGGCGGCGGCGCTGAGCGGCGCGGCGGTCGCCGTGGTGGGCGATGAGCCGCTCGCCGGAAAGGTGGCGAGCCTGCTTCAATCCGAGCTTTCGGCGGCCGGGGTGCAAGCTCTCGATGCCGCCACGCTGCCGGGCACCGAGGATCTCCTGAGAGGCCGGGGCGAGCCCTCGGCGACCGAGCTGATCCGTTCGCTGCGTGGAAGCGGGGCCGCGGTGCTGGTTCTCGCGAGGGTGCAGCGCGTCGGCGAACGCATGCTCTCATACATGGGTCGCCAGGACGTCGCGTATTCCTCGCGTGTGACGTTGACCAGCTACGACCTCGCGACGGGTCGTCAGAAGGGGCAATCCCAGAGCGCGATGGTCGAATACACGCAGCTGTCGCTCGAGCAGGCGAGCGAGAAGGCGCTTGCACCACTGGCTCGCCAGCTCGCCGAAGAGGTCCGCTGACGGCCCCTGGCAGGGCGCCGAGCTCTGGAGTAGACTTCGGTCAAGTTCTGCGGGGCGGACCGAGATTCGCCCATTCGGGAGGCGCGGCATGCGGCGGATGATCTTCGCGCTCGTGGTGTCGTTGGTCGCAGGGGCGGTGTTCGCGCAGGAGAGTCCGACCTACACCCCCGGGGAGAATCCCTTTCAGGGGGAGTTCGCTTTTGTACCCGGGCAAGCCATCGGGCTGCACGTGGACATCCAGGGCGTGCGCCTGGACAGCGTGACGCTGTCGGCCCTCGGTGACGTGCGCCCCGGCGACAAGGTGAAGTGCGAGGCCGTCGTGGCCGGCAGCAACAAGACCGACAAGAAGGCAACCCTGACGGCGGTGCTGCTTCTCGAAAACGCGGACGGCAAGACGTTGGAGAAGATCGCGCTCGATCAGTTCAGGGCCAAGGCCGGCAAGGAGTTTCAAGAACGCCAGAAGTTGACCATCGGTGGCGATGCTCTGGCAGGCGCCCGCAAAGTGTACGTTTTTGTCCAGGTCGCATTCTGAGGCGGCGCCACGCCAGGTCCGGGCCGGAGTGTTGTGCGGTAACCGGAAGGACGCCCCACCCGGGCGTCTGAAGCCTAACGTCGCGGGGGGTGCAGCGCCGACTGAATCGCAGCCGCGAGGTCGAGGTCGCGGTCGGTAAGCGTCCTGGCCTTGTGGGTTGTGAGGCGGACCTCGAGCGAACCCCAAGCGACGCGCAGCTCCGGGTGGTGGTCTGCGCGCTCGGCGAGCGTGCCGACTCGCACTGCCGCGGCGAGGGCGGACGAGAAGTCGGGGAGCCGCCAGCGCCCTACGAGCTCCTCACCCTCCAATGCCCATCCCGGAAGCTCGACGCCCGCCCTCCGAGCGAGGTCCGGATCTACCATTCCTTCGTCCTTCCCAGGAAGCCGAGAAACTCGGAACGGACCTTGCGGTCCTCGAAGCACCCTCGGATTGCGGAGGTTATCGTGAGGGCTCCGGGCTTCTTCACGCCCCGCATCTCGACGCAGAGGTGACGGGCCTCGATGACGACCATCGCACCGAGAGGGTGCAGGCTGTTCCAGAGGTAGTCCGCCACCTGCTCCGTGAGGCGCTCCTGGATTTGTGGACGCTTGGCGTAAAACTCCAGTATCCGTGGGAGCTTCGAGAGGCCGACGATACGGCGGTTGGGAATGTAGGCGATGTGGGCGTGGCCGTAAAACGGCACCAGGTGGTGGGCGCACATGGAGTAGAAGGGTACGTCGCGCTCCATCACCATCGCCTGGTAATTCTCCTCGTTCGGGAACGTCGTGACCTTGGGCTCGGCACCCTCCATGAGGCCGTGAAACATCTCCAGGTACATCTTCGCCACCCGTTCGGGCGTCCCTGAAAGGTTCGGGTCGCCTCGATCGAGATGTAGCAGGTCGAGGATCGCACCGATGTGCTCCGCGAGCTTTCCTACTCTGTCGCCCTCCTCACCGTTGGGGATGAGGTTGGAATCGCGATCCGCGATGGAGGTCTCGTGCTGGGGACCCAGCACCAGGCTCTTCGTCATTTTCCCTCCCCGGCCAAAACCAGAAGGCCAGCGGACCCCAGTCTATTCCAGAAAGCAACACGATGACGCGAAACGCTCGGCCGGGCGCGTGTAGAATGTCGCCCTGAAACTGAGGTCCGGGCCCGGGCTTGAACCGACCGTCGTCCCGACGGAGACGGGAGCTCGCGGGCGACCGGACCCGGAGGGCGGCAGGGCGATGAAGGGGATCATCTTGGCCGGTGGGGCCGGCACGCGGCTGCACCCGATTACGCTGGCGGTGTCGAAGCAACTCGTGCCCGTGTACGACAAGCCGATGGTCTACTACCCGCTCTCGACGCTCATGCTGGCGGGAATCCGCGAAGTACTCGTCATAACGACCCCGCACGAAGCGTCGCTGTTTCGGGGGTTGCTCGGGGACGGCGGGCAGTGGGGGCTACGTCTCTCGTTCGCGGAACAGCCGACGCCAGGCGGTCTCGCGGAAGCGTTCGTCATAGGGGAAAAATTCATCGCCGGTGACCGGGTGAGCCTGATCCTCGGGGACAACATCTTCTACGCTCAGGGGCTCGCCAGGAGGCTCCAAGCTGTGGCCGCCAGGGAGCGAGGCGCCACGGTCTTCGGCTACCGGGTCAGGGACCCGGAGCGATACGGCGTCGTGGAGCTGGATGACGCCGGCAGTCCGATCTCGCTCGAGGAGAAGCCGGCGCAACCGCGCTCCCACTACGCGGTGACCGGCCTGTACTTCTACGACAACCGGGTGGTGGAGATCGCGAGGTCGCTTCCTCGCTCGGCTCGGGGAGAGCTCGAGATCACGGACGTGAACCGCCGGTACCTGGAGTGGGGCGAGCTCACGGTCGAGGTCCTGGGACGGGGGACCGCATGGCTGGACACCGGGACGCACGAGTCGCTGCTCCAGGCGGCGAACTTCGTTCAGGTCGTCGAGCAACGGCAGGGATTGAAGGTCGCCTGCCCCGAGGAGGTTGCCTGGCGTATGGGGTTCATCGACGACGCGGACCTGCGCCGGATCGCGCAGCCGCTGGCGAAGTCCGGCTACGGGGAGTACCTCCTCGAGCTGCTCGCCCAGCGGTGAGGGCCAGAGTGACCCTCCCGGCGCCCGCCCCGGTGATCGCTCGTTCGGCCCCGAGAACAGGGAAGAGCAGATGACGGCACGGATCCTGATTACAGGCGGCTGCGGTTTCATAGGCTCCAACTTCGTCCGCATGGTGCTGACCGAACGCCCTGACTGGGAAGTGGTCAACCTCGACAAGCTCACCTACGCCGGGCGCCTGGAGAACCTCTCCGATGTTTCGGGCGATCCGCGCTACCGCTTCGTGAAGGGCGATATCTGCGACCCCGAAACGGTGCGGGATGCGATGGCCGGTTGCACGTCCTGCGCGAACTTCGCGGCCGAAACCCACGTGGACAGGTCGCTCCTGGGCGCCGCGAACTTCATCGACACCGACATGAAAGGCGTGCTCGTGCTCCTCGAGGAGGCGCGCCGCGTCGGTCTCCAACGGTTCGTCCAGATCTCGACCGACGAGGTGTATGGGTCGATTGCCCGGGGCTCTTTCACCGAGGAGAGCGTCCTCAACCCCCGCAACCCGTACGCCGCCTCGAAAGCCGGCGGCGACCGCCTGGCATTCGCCTACTGGGCCACATACAAGGTGCCCGTGTCGATCACGCGCGCGTCCAACAACTACGGTCCGTTCCAGTATCCCGAGAAGCTCATCCCGCTCTTCGTCACCAACGCCCTCCGGGACGAGAGTCTGCCGCTTTACGGCGACGGAAAGAACGTCCGCGACTGGCTGCACGTGGAAGACCACTGCCGGGCGGTCCTTTTCGTCCTCGAACACGGCGCCGACGGCGAGGTCTACAACATCGCCGGCGCCAACGAATGGGAGAACATCGAGATCACCCGCGAGGTGCTGCGCCTGCTGGGCAAGCCCGCGAGCCTGATCCGCCCGGTCGAGGACAGGGTTGGGCACGATCGGCGCTACTCGCTGGACGCCGGCAAGCTGCGGCGGCTCGGGTGGGCGCCGCGAGTCCCGTTCAAACGCGGGATCGAGGAGACCGTGCGGTGGTACGTCGAGCACGAGGCGTGGTGGCGTCCGATCAAGGACCACGACGCCGAGTTCCGGCGCTACTACCGGGAGCAGTACGGGGCGCGGCTCGGATGAGACAGGGGTCCGGGGTCCGGGGTCCGGGGTCCGGAAGCGACGCTTCGGAGAGAGCATCGTGAGGCTGCTCGTAACCGGGAGCCGGGGACAGCTGGGGAAGGCCCTTGCGCGGGTCGCAGCCGAGCGTGGCCACGTGTTTTTCGGCTACGACCTGCCGGATCTCGACATCACCGACGCTGCCGCCGTCATGAGCGCGATCGACGAGGCGCGGCCCGACGCGGTCATCAACTGCGCCGCGTTCACGGCCGTCGACGCCGCCGAGAACGAGGGGGCGAGAGCCCTGGCAGTCAACGGGACGGCGGTCGCGGGCCTGGCCGCCGCGGCGGACGCGGTCGGCGCGGTTCTCGTCCAGATCTCGACCGACTACGTCTTCGACGGCACCGCTCGGCGCCCCTACCGCGAGGACGACCCCGTCAACCCGCAGTCGGTCTACGGCAGGACGAAGCTCGCGGGCGAGAGGGCGGCTGCGGCGGCGCGCCATCACCTCGTCGCCCGGACGGCGTGGCTCTTCGGGGAAGGCGGGAACTTCGTCGATGCGATTCGCAGGCAGATCGAGGCCGGCGCCGCCAACGTGCGCGTCGTCAGCGACCAGCGCGGCTGCCCGACGTACGCCGAGGACCTGGCTGGAGCGGTGCTGCGCCTGGTCGAATCGGGCGTGGAAGGAACGGTGCACGCCGTCAATGCAGGCGATGCGAGCTGGGCCGAGCTTGCCCAGGAGATCATCCGCCGGCTCGGTGTCGACGTGACCGTCATCCCGATCACGACCGCCGAGGCCGCCCGGCCCGCGCCTCGCCCCGCACACGCAGTCCTCGACACCTCCCGTCTGCGAGCGCTACTGGGGGACGGGCTCCGCCCCTGGCAGGAAGCGGTCGGGGACTATCTGGGCCGAAACGGGTAGGCGACGATCTTTCCGTCGGTCCTGCGTGGACACCCCCGCGGCGGCGGCTCGACGGTCGTCTCGTGCCCCTGGTGAGGCTGGCCCGGAGTGAGGCATGTCTCCCGAATCCAAAACAGTGAATGCGTCTCAAAACACTGTTCGTACTTGATTTCGTGAAGTGGTTCACATACATTGTGCGGCGGGGGGGGGATGCGGTTCGCTGAAAGTGTGCGAATGGACGCCATGATCCGGCCCAACGGGCGCGTCGATGCGTGCGAGGCTCTGACTGCTCCCATAGTGATCCTCGTGGGACACTTCGGGAGCGGGAAGAGCGAGATCGCGATCAACCTCTCGCTCGGGTTCGCCGCTCGCGGCGACGACGTCAGTCTCGTGGACCTCGACGTGGTCAAGCCCTACTTCCGGTGCCGGGCGGCGCGGGAGGAGGTCGAGGCCAAGGGGATTCACCTCGTGGTTCCCGGAGGCGACCGCTTCTACGCCGATCTGCCGATCATCGTCCCGGAGGTCAAGGGCGTGCTGACGCGATCCCTGGGCGCCAGCGGGCGCGTCGTTGTCGACGCCGGCGGCGACGATACCGGCGCTCGCGCCCTCGGGAGCCTGGTGGACGCGATCGACTCGGAGCGGTCCGAGATGCTCTTCGTCGTGAACACGAGGCGGCCGTTCGCCGAGGACCAGGCCGCTCTCGTCGCGATGCTCCGCGACATCGAGTCGGCGGCCCGGCGCCCGGTGACGGGCCTGGTCGCCAACACGCACCTGATCGAAGAGACGACGCCGGAAGTCGTGCGGGAAGGGCTCGATGCGACGCACACCCTCGCCGGGTCGACCGGTATCCCGGTGCGGTTCTGCGCGCTGCTGAAGAGAGTGGACCGTGCGCTCGCAGGCGTGGACGTGCCTGTGCTGTCGATCGAACGCTATCTGCTGCCGCCCGAGGCGCCCGGCATGACCGGGCGCCGCCGGCGGTTCGCCGGGGTCTGAGAAAGGAGACGGATCGTGCCGAAGCCGATCATCGAGAAGGACAGGTGCAAGGGGTGCGAGCTGTGCATCAACGCCTGCCCCGAGGACGTCCTCGCCATGTCCTCTGAGATCAACGCGAAGGGGTACTTCTTCCCGAGCGTCGTCCATCCGGACGACTGCACCGGGTGCCGCTACTGCCTGCTGGTTTGCCCCGACACCGCGATCCAGATCGAGAACAAGGGCAAGGTCACCACGCCTCCGGAAGCGCTCACGGGCAAGCCGTTTTCCTACTGCCCCGGCTGCACCCACGGCGTCATTCACCGCCTGGTGGCCGAGACCATCGACTCTCTGGGGATCAAGGACCGCACCGTCGGGATCGCCCCGGTCGGATGCTCCGTCCTGGCGTACGAGTTCTTCAACTGCGACATGCAGGAGGCCTCCCACGGCCGCGCGATGGCGGTGGCGACCGGGATCAAGCGCGGGCGCCCAGACCTCATGGTGTTCACCTACCAGGGCGACGGCGACCTCGCGTCGATCGGGATGGCGGAGACGGTGCACGCCGCGAACCGCGGCGAGAAGATCACGGTGATCTTCGTGAACAACGCGATCTATGGGATGACGGGTGGCCAGATGGCGCCGACCACGATGCCCGGCCAGGTGGCGACCACGTGCCCGACCGGCCGGGACGTCAACCTGGCGGGGTGGCCGATCCGTGTGGTCGAGCTTCTGAAGACGCTCAGGACTCCGGCGTACCTCGCGCGAGTCGCGGTCCACGACCCGAAGAACATCCTCAACGCCAAGAAGGCGATCCGCAAGGCGTTCAAGTACCAGCTCGACGGCACCTGCTTCTCGCTCGTCGAGGTGCTTTCCACCTGTCCCACGGGGTGGGGGTACCAGCCCCACGAGGCGTGCGGGTGGGTCGAGGAGACGATGGTGCCGTACTACCCCCTCGGCGAGGTCAAGGTACCCGAGGAAGCGGCCGTCCAGGCGGGGAGCTGACCATGCACAGCGAAATCGTGTTGGCTGGTTTCGGCGGCCAGGGCGTTCTCCTGATCGGGAAGCTCATGGCGTACGCGGGCATGAAGGCCGGTCACGAGGTGACCTGGCTGCCGTCGTACGGCCCCGAGATGCGTGGCGGAACCTGCAACTGCACCGTGGTGATGTCGGACCGCCCGATCGGATCCCCGATCTCGAAGCGTCCGCACGCGCTCATCGTGCTCAATCTCCCATCGCTCGACAAGTTCGAGGACTCCCTCCGGCCCGGCGGGATCGTCGTGGTCAACACCTCGTTGATCAACCGGCTCCCGAGGCGCACCGACGTCACGGTCGTCCCGGTTGCGGCCAACGAGATCGCGATCGAGCTCGGCAACGCGAAGGCGGCCAACATGGTCGCGCTGGGCGCGTTCGTCGGGGCGTCGGGCCTGGTCGAGAAGGAGAGCGTCGACGAGGTCCTCAGGGAGAGCTTCGCCGCGAGGCCCAAGCTCGTGGCGATCAACGAAGAGGCGCTGCGCCGAGGGTTCGAGATCGGGCAGGCCCACGCAGCCGCCGTGGCGGCCGGGTAAGGAGCGCGCGATGGCGAAGAAGCTGATGAAGGGGTGCGAAGCGATCGGCGAGGCTGCGATCCACGCCGGCTGCAGGCTGTTCTTCGGCTATCCGATCACGCCTCAGAACGAGATCCCGGAGTACATGTCGGCCCGTCTGCCCCAGGTGGGCGGCATGTTCGTCCAGGCCGAGAGCGAAGTCGCCGCTTCCAACATGCTCTACGGCGCCTCCGGCGCGGGCTGCCGGGTCTTCACCTCCAGCTCGAGCCCGGGGATCAGCCTCATGATGGAAGGAGTGTCGTACATGGCCGGCGCCGAGCTTCCGGTCGTGATCGTCAACATCATGCGCGGCGGCCCCGGCCTGGGCGGGATTCTGCCTTCCCAGTCCGACTACTTCCAGGCGACCAAGGGCGGCGGACACGGCGACTACAGAGTGCTGGTGCTGGCGCCGTCGACCGTGCAGGAGGCGGCGGACCTCGTGATCGAAGCGTTCGACCTCGCCGACAAGTACCGCAACCCCGTCATGGTTGTCGGGGACGGCCTGATCGGGCAGATGATGGAGCCGGTCGAGTTCAAGAAGACGATCAAGCCCGAGGATCTCCCCGAGAAGCCTTGGGCGACGACCGGGTGCGCCGGCCGGGAGAGGAACGTCATCAATTCTCTGTACCTCGATCCCGAGCAGCTCGAGAAGCACAACTGGGACCTCTACGCCAAGTACCAGTCGATGGCCGTTGAGGCCCGCCATGAGGCCTACAACACCGAGGGCGGCTGCGACGTGCTCATCGTCGCCTACGGGACCGTGGCGCGCATCTCGAAGACCGCCATCGACCAGGCGCGCGAGAAGGGGCTCAAAATCGGTCTGTTTCGCCCGATCACGCTGTACCCCTACCCGGCCGAGGCCCTCGCGGAGGCCGCTCTTGGGGCGAAGGCCGTGCTTGTGGCGGAGCTCTCGACGGGTCAGATGGTCGAGGACGTTCGCGCCGTCGTCGCGGGCCGCCGCCCGGTCGCTTTCCACGGACGCGTGGGCGGGATGGTGATGGGCCCGGACGACCTCGTGGCCGAGGCCGAGAAGCTCGCAGCGGTGCCTGCGTGAGGCCCGGCCGAGGCGACGGATCGGCGGAGAGGGCGGAGGTGGTGGGATGAGCAACCGTGAGCAGATCTTCGACGTGCTGAAGAAGGCGTACCAGATCGAGGTGGACGGCTACACGTTTTACTCGATGACGGCCGAACGCGCGGAGAAGGAAGCGGTGCGCGAGCTCTTCGCCAAGCTGGCGGCGGACGAGGTCCAGCATCAAGCGTTCCTGCGCAACGTGGCCGGGCGTTTCGACGAGCAGGGGGTCGACGCCTTCAAGCTGAACCAGCGGTCGCCGGAAGCCCGCTCGATCAATCAGGCTTTCTTCTCGGGCAGGTTCCGCGAGCAGGCGGCGTCGACGGAGTTCGAGCTCGGCGTGTTGTCGGTCGGGATGACGCTCGAGACCAACGCCGTTAGGTACTTTTCAACCGCCGCCGAGCAGGCGACAGAGAAGGAAGTCAAGGAGTTCTACCAGTTCCTGGCCGACTGGGAGAAGCAACACTACGACGCGCTGCACGGCCTCTTCAACGCCGTTCGGGCGGAGCACCAGGCGGAGTCCTCCTTCTCCCCGTTCTGACGGGAAGACCTGCCATTTCCGCCGCCGCCCCTCCTGCCGGCAGCAGAGGAGCAGAGGGGCTGAGGAGCAAGGGAGCAACAACAGGCTGCGGACAACCCGCCGTGGTCTTTTCACCTCTGCTCCTCTGCACCCTGGCTCCTCTGCGCTCCAGGATTTCCGGCGCCGCTGGACCTCTCCCAGGAGCGAGGCGGGATGGGCTACCATGAGCCGATGCGCGTGCTGATCACGGGGATCTCGGGGTTCGTCGGGCTGCACCTGTCGGAGTACGTGCTCGCCCAGCACCCCGAGGTCGAGCTGTTCGGCCTCCGGCGGTGGCGCTCCGAGTTGCCCGCCGCGGCGGCCCTCGGGCCGGTCGTCCGGATCATGGAGGGCGACCTCCTGGACGCGCCCTCGCTCCTCCGTGTGCTGCAAACCTCCAAGCCGGATGTGATCTTCCATCTGGCCGCGTCCTCTTCGGTGGCGAGCTCGTGGGACACGCCGGCCGAGATGATGCAGGTGAACCTCCTCGGGACGCTGCACCTCCTCGAGGCGGCGAGGCAGCTGGACCTCGACGCTCCCGTCGTGCTGGCGTGCTCGGCGGAGTCGTACGGCCTCGTCAGCGAGGGTGAGCTCCCGATACGAGAAGAGCAGCCCTTCCGCCCAGTTTCGCCGTACGCGGTCAGCAAGGCCGCGGTGGATCTGCTCGGCTTCCAGTACTTCCAGACTTTTCGGCTCCGCACCGTGAGGATGCGCCTGTTCAACCACTGCGGGCCGCGTCAATCGGCACGGTTCGTGATCTCGTCGCTGGCAAAGCAACTGGCCGAGATCGAGACTGGGCTGCGTCCGCCGCGTCTCCAGGTCGGCAACCTCGAGGTTCGCCGGGATTTCGTGGACGTGCGAGACGCCGCGCGGGCCTACTGGCTGGCGGCGGACCGCGGCAAGGCCGGCGAGGCCTACAACGTCGCGAGCGGGCAGGCGCACTCGATCCGGGAAATTCTCGACAGGTTGCTGGCGCTCTCGGACGCGGTCGTCGAGGTGGCCTTCGATCCGGCTCGCCTGCGCCCATCCGAGTTGGAGGTGCTCGTCGGGGATGCGACGCGGTTCCGGGACGCCACCGGCTGGCGTCCCGAGATTCAGTTCGAGCGGACGCTCGCGGACACGCTGAACTACTGGCGCGCCGCTCTGCGAACCTGAGCTGATCGCTCGGGGCGTTGCCGGGGAAGCCGCTCGAAAAGGGTCAGGCTCGAACGTGGGCGGAGAAAGTCAAACGGAAGAGGGAAAAGGTCAAAGGAAAGGCAAGACCCCGCGATGCCTCCCGCGCCCGAGGTGGTGTGTCTTTCCTTTTGACCTTTGACGTTTGACCTTTCACCTTGCCTTGTCGAACCTTCGAACCATCGGTCTATACTCACGTCATGTCATCCAGCCTCGCGATGCGCCCTCTTGTGCGCTGGGACGGCTTTACCCTTCGAATCGACCTCGACATGGTGGAGCTCGTCGCAAACCGCGAGTTGGCGCGACGCGTCAAGACCATCCGCAGGTTGGAGGTGAGCGGCGAGGGCGACGGTCTCGAGCTCCGCCTCGAAGCGGTCTGGAAAGGCTTTCCGGCTCAGATGTCGGCCAGGCTCCGCGAGCTGCGCCTTCACCGGCGCTTCTTCGGATGCCGGATCGAGGGGCCGCGCGGTCCGATGGGGGTGCCGCTTCCGACCGCTTTGGTGAGCGCCCTGATCCGCCGTTTCGGTCAGGGCCTCTTGAGCTTCGACCCCGACGACCGTATCTTGCTGGTCGACCTCCGGGCCTTCCTCCCGGAGGGCCTCGAGGTACGCGTGAGGGACGTGCACTGCGAGGGTCGGTGGGTGTGCGTCGAGCTGGCGGGAGGCTCGGTGGCTGCGGTCCTGGCCGGCGTCCCGAGCGAGCTGGCCTAGCCTTTCACGATGAGGCCGATAGTGCGATGGGAACCTTCGCCCACTTCCTGAGCCAGTATGGCTACTTCGGGCTGTTCGGACTCCTCATGTTCGGCATCATCGGTCTGCCCGTGCCGGAGGAGACGCTGCTCACGTTCGCGGGCGTTCTGGTCTACCGCGGTCACCTCGAGCTCGGCCCGGCGTTGCTGGCTGCGTTCCTGGGGAGCGCGTGCGGCATCACGGTGAGTTACGGGTTGGGCCGTGGTGTCGGCCGGGTGATCACGAAGAGGCTCGGAAAGTTCGTTCGCGTCACGCCCGAGCAGATGGACCGAGTCGAGGACTGGTTCGAGCGCGTCGGTCACTGGGGCCTGCTCTGGGGCTACTTCCTTCCCGGGATCCGGCACCTGACCGCCGTGGCGGCGGGGGCGACGAGGCTACGGTACGTTGACTTCGCGCTATTCGCCTACACCGGGGCTCTGCTGTGGTCTTTGACGTTCGTGTCGCTTGGGGCGCTGGCCGGCAGACATTGGGAGAGGGTGTACGGCCAGGTCCACGAGAACCTCAAGATCGCCTCAGGCATCGTGCTGGTCGTCCTGATCGCCGCGCTGGTGGTGAGGCGGCTGTTCATGCGTCGCCGCTGAGCCAGCTGCGCCAGAAAACACCCCGGGAGCAATCGGAAAGGGTCGGTCAAGCCGCCGCCGAACATCGTCGCCTCTCCGCGTCCGCAAGGGTTATCATCCACCGAGCTGAGAGGTGCTTCATGCCTGAGGTGAGGGTGGACGTGGCGGTGGTGGGTGGGGGGATCGTCGGGGTCGCGACGGCAATGGCGGTGACGACCCACTGTCGTGTCTCTCTGGCGGTCGTCGAGAAAGAGCCGCACCTCGCGGCCCATCAGACCGGCAACAACAGCGGGGTGATCCACTCCGGCCTCTACTACAAACCGGGCTCGCTCAAGGCGCACAACTGCACGGCCGGGCGCGAGGCGTTGCTCCGGTTCTGCGAGGAGCACGGGATTGCGGCCGAACGGTGCGGCAAGGTCGTCGTGGCGACCCGGGAAGACCAGCTGCCGGGGCTTGAGGAGCTGCAGCGGCGCGGAGAGGCGAACGGCCTGACCGGCATTCGGCGGCTCGGTCCAGAGGAGATCCGCGAGATCGAGCCCTACGCAGCGGGGATCGCAGGCCTCTTCGTGCCCCAGACGGGGATCGTGGACTACGTACGGGTCACCGAGGCGTACGCCGACGAGGTCCGGCGCGCAGGCGGTCAAGTGATGCTCTCTGCACCGGTTCGTCGGATCGCCCGCGACGGGAACGGAATGGTGCTCGAGACGGCGAAAGGCTCGGTCCGGTGCCGCTTCCTGATCAACTGCGCGGGACTTCACAGTGATCGGGTGGCGCGCCTCGCGGGCGTCGAGCCGGGCGTCCGCATCATCCCGTTCCGCGGTGAATACTACGAGCTGATGCCGGAGCGGCACCACCTGGTGAGAAACCTGATCTACCCGGTCCCGGACCCGGAGTTCCCTTTCCTTGGCGTGCACTTCACACGAATGATCGGGGGTGGTGTGGAGGCTGGCCCCAACGCGGTGTTGGCGCTCAAGCGGGAGGGCTACACGAGGTGGAGCTTCTCCGCTCGCGATGCTCTCACCACGGTCGCCTTCGGAGGCTTCTGGCACATGGCCGCGAGCTACTGGCGGATGGGGCTGGGGGAGTACTGGCGCTCGTTCAACAAGCGGGCGTTCGTGAAGGCGCTGCAGAGGCTGATGCCCGAGATCTCCTCCGCCGACCTCAAGCCCGGCGGGGCCGGGGTTCGGGCCCAGGCCCTCGACCCGGGGGGCAAGCTGCTCGACGACTTCAGGATTGTCGAAACGGAGCACCAGGTCCACGTTCTCAATGCCCCGTCGCCCGCTGCGACCGCGTCGATCAGTATCGGTAAGACCATTGCCGATCTAGCGCGCAAGAGCTTCGGCATCAATTAGCCTGGCACGAGACTGCGACGGCTTCTCTGCCGTGGAGCTTGCGGCCGTCTGCAGGGGGCATATACTCACGGATCAATGGCCGCGCTGGACACCCAGGGCGAGGGTCCCAACCCAAAGAAGACGGTCGGCAAGGGCAGAGGAAGTGCTGCCGTCGTTGCGGTTTTCGCGGCGGTCATCCTGATGCTCCTGCTGGCGCAACTCCGGGTCGGACTGGAGAGTTCCGCTCGGCGCGTTGGGATGAATGTCGTCCAAACCGTCGGGGGCTTGGAGGTCAGGAACGTCGCGCCCGGTTTGCCGGCAGACCGCGCGGGACTTTGCGTAGGGGACGTCCTTGTCCAGGTGAGCGGCGGCCCGGTCGCGAATACGAGCGACTACAACCGGGTCGCGAACGGCTTCCGCCGCTCCACACCGGTCGACTATCTCGTCCGCGGGAAAGGCGGGATCCGGCGGGTGACGGTCACGCCGGGGGTGCCATTCGGGTGGGGAGATTACCTCCTCTCGGCTTTGACGACGCTGGCTTTCCTGGGAATCGGGCTGCTTGCGTTCAGGCGGCGTTCGACCGACCTCCGCGCCCGTCTCCTGTTCTTCTTCTCTACGGCTGTGGCGCTCGAGCTCGCCATGCCGGTCCGTCCCATAGGGTTCGCGGTGCTCGAACAGCTGCGTACGGTTGCGTTCTATCTGCTCACCGGGTTCCAGATCGGGGTCGAGCTGCACCTCGCGTCGCTGATCCCGACGAGACAGCGGTGGATCGAGCGCCATCGCTGGGTGGTCCCCGCGTACTACGCGGCCGGAGCGTCGGTCGCCATGATCGCGGTCGCCGCTCGCCTGACGGAAGGAATCGCGGGGACGCGGATGTTGCCGTGGAGCCTGCAGCAGGCGGACACCCTCGTCAACAACATCGTCGTCCCCGTGTGGGCCTGCGCGATCGTCGTCTTGCTCGCCTTGCCCGCGTTCAGGTTCCCTCTGCCGGAAGGCCGCCAGCAAGCGGGACTGGTGCTTCTGGGTGCGCTTCCGTGGGCGGGCATCGCGATCTGGACCTCCGTGTCGAGCCTGCTGGGCGGCGGGCCTCCGGACTGGGTGGACTCGCTCTGGTCGCCCCTGCTCCTCTGCTTCCCGGTGGCCGTCTTCATCGCGATCTACCGGTACAACCTGTTCGACCTCGAATTCGTGGTCCGCAGGAGCCTGATCTACGCGGTGCTCACCGGTTCGCTGGTGCTCCTCTTCTACGCCGTCCTGGGTGCCGGGAGCGTTGTCCTGTCCGAAGCGGTCGGCGGAAGCAGAGCCTCGGTGGGCCTGGTCGCCGCCGCCACGCTCCTCCTCGGCCTTCTCTTCGCACCGCTGCGGAGCGGTGTGCAGCGCCTGATCGACCGCACGTTCTTCCCGGAGCGGCAAAGCCGGCACGAGCGGCTGACGGCACTCGCGAGGGAGCTGGCCGCCAAGGGCAAGCTCCCGGCGATGGGAATGCACCTTGTCGCCCAGCTGCAGGAGATCTTCGGCATGTGCGCGGCCACCCTTCTGCTGGCCGACCCGAAGAGCGGCTTGCTCCTGACGCTGGCGTCCAGCCCGGCCGCTCCCGAACGCGATCTCGACACGTCGTTCCTGCTTTCCCCGGAGGACCCCGGCGTCGTCATGCTGCAGCGCGCAAAGCGCCCACTGCCCGTGGGCCAGCTGCAGTCCAGGAGCGCGTCGTTCGGCCAGCGCCTCCACCACTTCAGGGCGGCGGTCGTCGTCCCGTTGCTGACCCACGACAGGCTGGTAGGGCTGCTCCTGGCGGGGGAGAGGGCGGGGGGTGGGCGGTTCTCGGCCGAGGAGCTCGAGCTGCTCAACCTTTTCTCCCACAACGTCGCAGCGGTCCTCGAGAACGCCCGCCTTTTCGAATCGGCGACGTACGAGAACCTCACGGGCCTCCTGCGTCGCGAGGCGATACTCGAAGAGCTCGAAAAGGAGCTGGAGCGCGCCCGTCGGTACGGCCGGCCGCTCACGGTCGGGATGGCGGATCTGGACCAGTTCAAGGCCATCAACGACGGGCACGGACACCTCGTCGGCGACAGCCTGTTGGCGTGTGTCGCGCAGGCGATGGTCTCGGCCCTGCGGACCAGCGACGCCGTCGGCCGCTACGGCGGCGACGAGTTCCTCCTCGTGCTGCCCGAAACGGCTCTGGACGGCGCGGCGGTGGTTGCGGACAAGGTCCGCGACCTGGTCGGGAAGGCTCGTGTGCTGACGGACGATGGACGCACGGTCACGACATCGGTGTCGATCGGACTCGCGTCGCTCGCTGAGCTGGACGACCCGCGCCGGCCGTCGGCGGAGGCTTTGATCGCGAGCGCCGACCGCCGTCTCTTCCGCGCCAAGCAGCGGGGGCGCAACCGCGTCGAGCCGCAGGTCGCGCCCGTTGGCGAGCTGACGGCGCCTACCCGCTGACGCTGCCGGAGGCCCCCTGGGAGTTCGCAGCTGCTGGCCGAGAGGGAATCCCTGTCCTCCGACTGTTGTTGGAGGTTCCAGGGGTGAGACTGTTGGTGAGGGCGAGGAAGTCGGCGAGGACGAGCTCAGGGCCGGTGTTTCACCGGCAGTGGATCGGCCGTCGAGTCGTCCGGGTGGCCTTTGGCTCTGCCAACCTTGTCCTCGCTGCTCTGTTGGCGGTTGCGGCGCCGGCGGTTGAGACGACCGGCGGTGGGAGGAGCTCGGAAGCCGGCACGGCGTCCGCCGCCGTATTGCCGGCCACGGCTTCGGGGGTGTTGCACGAGGTCGAAGGCGCCCGGGGCTCGGTCGTCCTCGTCAACGTCTGGGCGACCTGGTGCATCCCATGCCGTGAAGAGTTTCCCGATCTTCTCCGGCTTCAAAGGGACTTGGCCGGCAAGGGGCTGCGGCTCATACTTGTGTCGGCGGACTTCGCGAGTCAACGTCCCGAGGTCGAGGCTTTCCTTGGGCGTCAGGGGGTGGGATTCCCGTCATTCGTGAAGGCTCAAGGGGACCAGGAGTTCATCGAGGGGCTGGAAGAGCGCTGGTCCGGGGCGTTGCCCGCCAGCCTTCTGTTCGACCGACACGGGAAAAGGGTCGCGTTTTGGGAAGGGGCCTCGACGTATGCCGAGCTTCTCGCGAAAGTCAGGCCCCTCCTGGAGGGGAAGTGAACAAGAAAGGAGCCGTCATGAAGCGCATCGGTTCTGTGGTAGCGGCTGTGGTAATGATCGGCGCTGGCGTGGGGACGGGCTTCGCGCTTCAGATTGGCGATCCGATACCGGCGGGCGAGCTGAAGATGCAGAACGTCGACGGGCGCGAACTCGCCATCAGAGACGTGGCGGGGCCCAAGGGGACTCTGGTGATCTTCTCGTGCAACCACTGCCCGTACGTCAAGGCGTGGGAGGATCGGCTGGTCTCCCTAGGCAACGACGCGGTCAAGCTCGGCGTCGGGGTGATCGCGATCAACCCGAACGACCCCGCGGCCATCCCGGCGGATGGTTTCGAGCAGATGAAGGAGCGCGCACGGGCTCGCGGCTATGCCTTCCCCTACGTCGTCGACGCCGGTCCATCGCAACTGGCCCGGGCGTTCGGCGCCACTCACACCCCTGAGGCTTTCCTGTTCGATTCCAAGGGTGCACTGGTGTACCACGGCGCCATCGACGACAACGCAGAGGACGCAGGCAAGGTGACCCGGCGCTACCTTCGCGACGCGATCGATGCGGTGGTCTCGGGCTCGCGGCCGGCGGTGGCGGAAAGCAAAGCGATCGGCTGCTCACTCAAGCTGAAGAGCTGATGAGACCCGGGTCAGGTCGCAGGGGTCAGGGGTCAGAGGGTTGTCGACAGGAGTGGGGGTGCGCCGCGGTGCCGCCCTGAATCGATTTTTCGTTGTTTGTCTTGTTCTAGCAAACCCCGGACCCCGGAGCTCCGCTTACTCCGGCACGAGCTTGGTGGACAGGTACCGCTCCCCGCGGTCGCACGCGACCGCAACGACGGTGTGACCCTCGCCGAGCTCGCGAGCCTTGTCGAGCGCGACCGACAGGATCGCTCCCGTTGACGGGCCGCAGAACATCCCTTCCTCGCGCGCCAGCCTGCGCGCAGCCTCGAACGCGACCTCGTCCGTGACACGGATCTGCTCCGAGATCGACGAGCGCTCCCAGATCGGTGGAACGAAGCTGCCATCGAAGTGCAGCAACCCTTCGATCTTCGAATGCGAGTCGTCGGGCTCGATGGCCACGATCCTCGCAGGGCAGCCCTTGTCGCTCAGGTAGCGCGCCACCCCCATCAACGTGCCCCCGGTCCCGACCCCGGCTACGAAGCAGTCGACCCGCCCCCGAGTCTGGGTGTAGATCTCGGCGCCGGTGCCGTGGTAGTGCGCGAGGACATTGCCGGGGTTACCGTTCTGGTTGAGGTAGAAGAAGGTCTCGGTGTCCTTTGCGGCTTCCTGGACCGCCCAGATGTGGGAGTTCTGGTCGGCGCCCGACGTGAGCACCAGTTCGGTGCCCCAGGTGCGCATGATCTTCCGCCGCTCGACGGACTTTGTCTCCGGCATGTAGATTCGGGAGCGGTAGCCCTTGAGGGTGGCGACCATCGCGATCGCGATCCCGGTGTTGCCGGACGAGGCGTCGATGATGATGTGGTGCGCCTTGAGGCTCCCCGATCTCTCGGCCTCCTCGATGATGTACTTGACGATTCGGTCCTTGAGGGAGCCGGAAGGATTCCAGGCTTCCATCTTCATGAGGACCGTCGCCATCCCGGGTTCCGTCACGCGACGGAGCGGGATGAGTGGCGTGTTGCCGATCGTGTCGAGGACGCTGCTCGTGCTCACATGGGCTCCAGGACCGCCCGGCGCGGGCGGCCCGCGCCAGGACCGCGAAAGGATACACCACTCGGCCGGTTCTCGTGCTAGCCTCGACACATGATCGACCGTTGGCTTGTGAGATGGTTCGTCTCAAGTCCGGAGCAGGTCGGCGAGGCCCGTACCCGGGAGGCGTACGGCGTGCTCGAAGGGTGGGTGAGCATCGTCGTCAACGTCTTCATCTTCGCAGTGAAGCTGGTCCCGGGCATCCTGATTGGCAGTATCTCCCTCGTTGCGGATGCCTTCCACTCGCTCGGAGACGTGCTCTCGTCTATCGTCGTGATCTGGGGGTTCAAAGTTGCCGCCCGGCCTGCGGATCGCGAGCACCCTTTCGGGCACGGCCGAGTCGAGAGCGTCGCGACCCTCGTGATTGGCATCCTGCTCTTCGTAGCTGCCTGGGAGTTCGGCCAGAACTCGGTGATCCGACTGATGAACCCCAGGCCGGTTGCGGCGTCGAACGGTCTGCTCGCGCTGCTCGCCGTGACGCTGGTGCTCAAGGAGTGGCTCTCGCGATTCGCCCGTGACCTAGGAAGGACGATCGACTCCAGCGTGCTCAGGGGTGATTTCTGGCACCACCGGAGCGACGTGTTCGCGACGGCCGTGGTGATCGCGGCGCTGTTCGCGGCCCGGTTCGGCTGGGATTGGGTGGACGGGGTCGCCGGACTGGTGATTGCGGGTTTCATCGCGTACGCCGCCTACGAGTTGACGAGGGCAGCGATCAACCCTCTGATCGGCGAGGCGCCCTCGCCGCAGTTGCTGGCGGAGATCAGGGGAATCGCGCTGGCCGTGCCCGAGGTGGACCAGGTGCACGATGTGGTCGTGCATTTCTACGGCGGTGTGATGGTCACGTCGCTCCACATCGAGATTGCGGACTCGCTCGACATCACGAGGGCCCATGACCTGGCCGAAGCGGTGGAGGGCGCCATCAACGAACGGTTCCACGGTTGGGCCGTGGTTCACGTGGACCCGATCAATCGGAGACACCCGCTCTTCGCCGAGGTGCAAGCGTTTTTGGAGGAGTCCTTGCCGGCCATTCCGTTTGCCGAGGGGTTCCACGATCTGCGCATCGTCGGCAGCGCCGGTCCGTCCTACGTGATCTTCGATCTCAAGGCGGACAGCCACCACGCTCCGGTCATCGCCGACCGGCTCCGTGAGGCGGTCGCGCGCCGGTTTCCGGATGTTGCCAAGGTCGTGGTCAACGTCGAGCCTCGATACGTCTACTAGCATGAACGGGCGTTCGTAACGGACCCTGCAGTTGACGGGCGGGGTTTCAGTGTGCCACCTTGCGGATCAGCGAGGAGGTCCCGATGCCCGACATCGCACGCATTCAGAAAGAGCTCGAAACAACCGGGGTCGACGGCTGGCTCCTGTACGACTTCCGGAATCGCGACCCGATCGCCTACGGAATTCTCGGCATGGACTTCGGCAAGTTCACCACGCGCCGGTGGTTCTACTGGATCCCGGTTCGCGGGACTCCGGTTCGCCTGGTTTCTGCCGTGGAGGCCGGCAAGCTCGATTCCCTGCCGGGAGAGAAGAAGGTCTACCTGTCGTGGCGGGAGCTGCACGCAAGCCTGAAGTCGGTGCTCGGGTCCGCGAAGAAGGTGGCGATGCAGTATTCGCCGGAAGCAAACGTCCCGTACGTCTCTATCGTTGACGCAGGCACGATCGAGCTCATCCGCTCCTTCGGCTACGAGATCGTCACGTCGGCCGGGCTCGTCCAGACGTTCCAGGCCCTGCTGGACGAGGAGGCCTACCGCACCCATCTGGACGCGGCGGAGCGGGTGCAGCGGATCAAGGACGAGGCTTTTGCCCATGTCGGGAGCGAGCTGCGCGCCGGGCGTACTTTGACGCAGTACGATGTCCAGCAGTTCATCGTGAAGAGGTTCGGCGAAGAGGGGCTCAACTGCATGAACGAGTTCCCCATCGTCGGCACGAACGAGCAGCCGGCCGACCCGCACTTCGAGCCAACTCCCGGAAACGCCCGGCCGATCCGAAAGGGCGACACCCTGCTTATCGACCTGTGGGCGAAGCTCGAAAAGCCCGGGGCCGTGTTCTACGACATCACCTGGTGCGGTTTCGTCGGCAAGAACCCACCGGCGAAGTACGTCGAGATCTTCAACGTCGTCCGCGACGCCCGCAACGCCGCGCTGGAGTTCATTCAGGCCCGGTATGCGGCCGCCGAGCCCGTCTACGGGTGGGAAGTGGACGACGCCTGCCGGGCGGTCGTGGAGAAGGCGGGGTACGGACGCTGCTTCGTCCACCGAACCGGGCACTCTATCGGCGAAGACGTGCACTGGAGCGGTGTCAACATCGACAACCTGGAGACCCGCGACGACCGGCAGCTGGTTCCCGGCGTGTGTTTCTCCATCGAACCGGGCATCTACCTAGCCGGGGAGATGGCGGCACGCTCCGAGATCAACGTGTTCATCACGCCCGACGGGAAAGTGGACGTGGCGGGAGAGATGCAGAAGCACCTGATCCTGATCGACGTGGCGTGAAGCGTCATGAGCAACGTTGACGCCGAGGTCGAGGTGCTGCGCGTCCAGGGCTCGATCAACGCCGAACCGATCCTGGCCGCTCTGCGGGCGAACGGGATCCCCGCGCGCAGCCGGCGGGAAGCTCTGGGCTCGGTCTACGGTCTGACGCTGGACGGTCTCGGGGAGGTCGCGATCCTGGTTTCGGCAGAGCACGAGGTCTCGGCGCGGGAATTGCTCGCCGCCGGCGAATTGCACCAACTGGAGATCTCTGAAGAGGAGAAGCCGGAGGGGTAGGGCGCGGGGACTGGTCCCGCCGACGCCGCGGAACTTGGGAAGGGGCGGGGGAGCGGACCCCGGTCCCCGGACCCCTGACCCCGGGTAGGGGACGGAGGCGAGATGAACTGGTACCTGTGGGTGATTCTCGGCTATCTGTTGGTGCTGACAGGTTTCAACTTCTACCGGTCGCGGCAGATCAAGACGCAGGACGACTTCATGGTGGCGGGGCGGAAGCTCTCCCTGACGACCATGGTGTTCACCCTGGTCTGCACGTGGATAGGCTCGGGTACCTTCATCGCCGGCGCCGAGTACGCCTACTACGCTGGCTGGAGCGCGGTATGGCAACCGGCCGGCGCTTTCCTGGGGATCGCGATCATCTACTTCATCGCCGGGAAGATCCGCACGTTCGGCCAGTACACGGTTGGTGACATCCTCGAGGTGCGTTACGGCAAGTTCGCCCGTCTGTTCGGCGCCCTGGCCCTGATCGTCGCCTTCACGACGATCGTCGCCTATCAGTTCCGGGCCGGCGGCTACATCCTGAACATCGTCACGGACGGCAGGGTGTCGCTCGAGGTGGGCCAAACCATCGCTGCGGCGTTCGTGATCCTCTTCGTCGCAATCGGCGGGATGGTCGCGGTGGCGCACACCGACCTGCCGAACGGCATCATCATCGTCCTGGCGTGCTGCCTTGCCGTGCCGTTCGTGGTGCTGGCGGCGGGGGGGTGGTCGCACGCCGCCCAGGTGCTGCCCCCGGGGCACTTCAAGGTATTCTCACCGGACTTCGGCAAGTACCCCGTGCTCAAGGGCCTGTCGTACTTCCTCTCGACGCTGCTGCTGCTGATGGGTGTGCAGTCGATGTATCAGAAGTTCTACGCGGCGCGCTCCCCGAAGGAGGCGAGAAAGGCGGTCGCGATCTGGATCGTCGGCACGATCGTCGTGGAGACAATCGTGATAGCGATCGCCGTCTTCGCGGCGGCTTACAACGCCGAACACCAGACTCACTGGGATCCGCGGTCGCTCGTCCTGAACGCGGCGCGTCACATGGTACCGGCTCCCGTCGGCGTGCTGCTTCTCGGCGCGGCCTGCGCCGTCGTCCTGTCCACCGGCATGAACTATCTGCTCTCGTCGAGCTCGAATGTGATCAGGGACATCTACCAGCGCATGGTGCGTCCCGACGCGGACCCGACCAAGATGGTGGCGTTGCAGAAGGTCTTTGTGGTCGCCCTTGGGCTCTGCGCTTTCGGCATGATCTTCATCCCAACGGCCTTGAAGCTCCAGATCTCCGTCCTTCAGTACTCCTACTTCGCTTACACCATGTACGGGGTGGCCGTCACGCCGGCCCTCTTCGCGGCGCTCACGTGGCGGAGGGCCACGCGACAGGGCGGCCTCGCCTCGATCATCAGCGGCGCCGTGGCGACCGTCTTCTTCGAGATCGTGCTGCCCCGGGCGGCTCCCTCCGTCATGCAGGCTGCGCAGGGCAAGGGGGGGGCGCAGGTGTTCGGGGGCGACCCGTGGGGGATCCCGAGCGTCTACCCGGCGGCGCTGATCTCAATCGGCACCCTCGTGGTGGTGAGCCTCCTGACGCCACCGCCGGGCGAAAAGGAGCTGGAACCGCTTTTCGGCCCTGCAAAGTAGAAATTTGCGGCGAAAGCCGCGACTGGGACCGGATCGGCGGTGATTGCGCGATCTTTCGCAGGGTGGACTACAATGCTCATGCCCGCATCAGCGGGTAAGGGGGTTGCCGTGGAAGAACGGGAGAACCCGGCCCTCGCCGAGGCTGCGGACCCTGCACTCGCCGAGTTGTTTGAGCCGACGCACATCATTCCTGAACTCAAGGCCACGACCCGTGAGAGCGTCATCTCGGAGGTCGTGAAGGCTGTCGCTCAACGTGGGCTCGTCAGCGACGCCCGATGGCTCGAGACAGCTCTGACAGAGCGCGAGCGCATGGTCCCGACCGCCATGCCGAACGGAGTGGCGTTCCTGCACGCGCGCCACCGGGCCTCCGAGAAGTTCCCGAAGCAGTTCCTTTTCCTGGCGCGGTCCAGCAAAGGGGTCGCGTTCGGGTCACCCGACGAGCGGCCAACACACCTGTTCTTCCTGCTCGCCCTCCGCAAGGACATGGCGCACTTGCGATGGCTTGCGCGTCTCTCCTGGATCTGCCGCAACCGGACGACCGTGGCCAACCTCCTGAAGGTGCAGGGGGCCGAAGAGATCGCACGCGCCCTGCGCATCGCGGTTGAGGAACTTCCCGGCAACCTGAAGCAAAGATAGTCGACAGTCGACAGTTCACAGTTGACAGTCAACAACCAACAGCTATCAGTCTCGCTCGGATTGTCTCTGGGGTGGGTGGGGGAACTGTCAACTGTCAACTGGGAGCGTGGGAGGGGGAGAGCTGTCAGCTGGACGGGTGGGCGGGGGTCAGTTGAGGTAGCCGGCGAGCGCCCGCGATTGGGCACCGCGGCGAAGCTTGGTGAGCGCCTGGTTCTCGATCTGCCGCACGCGCTCCCGCGAGATCCCGAGGGCGTCACCGATCTCACGCAGCGTGCGGGGGTTGTCGTCGCCGAGCCCGAAGCGCATCGCCAGGATCTTCCTCTCCTTTTCGGAGAGCTTGGCGAGGGCCTCGCGGAGTGTTCCCTCGAACGACTGGCGGAGGATCTCCTGGTCGGTGTCGGGGACCACATATTGCTCGAGGAGGTCGCCGAACTCGGCTTCGCCTTCCTCGTCGACGGGTTCGTTGAGCGAGAGAATGTTCTGGTTGGACGAGAGGAGCAACCGCACCTCTTCCTGGTCCATCCCGAGCTCCTCCGCCAGCTCCTGCTCGGACGGCGGTCTCTCGAGCTCGCGGCCGAGTGCCTGACGGGAGCGCTCCAGCCGGTAGAGAACGTTGGCCTGCTTCTGCGGCAATCGGAACGTGGCGCCATGCTCGGAGAGGGCGTGCAGGATCGCCTGACGAATCCACCAGACCGCGTAGGTGATGAACTTGACGTTCTTTCCGGGGTCGAACTTCTTGGCGGCCTGGATCAGGCCGATGTTCCCCTCGTTGATCAGGTCCAGGAGGGAGACCCGCGAGTGCCGGAAGCGCTTGGCGTACGCGACGACGAACCTGAGATTCGCCTCGACGAGCTGCCGGAGGGCTTTACCGTCGTTCTCTTGTTGAATGCGGCGCCCGAGTTCCCGCTCTTCCTCGGGCGTGAGCTGCTTGAAGCGCCCGATTTCGTAAAGGTAGCGGCGCAGCAGTCCGGATTCGGGATCGCTCTGTTGCTCGTCGCGGCTCATTCGTCCTCGTTGGGGACCAAACCTCCGCGCGGCCGCAGAGCCAGCGCGTGCTCGCGCGGCACGGACCCGCGCCGACCAGCCTCGCGCTCGACCAGGGCAGCGAGACGCTCAACCTCTGCCTGGAGCGTGTCGATCTGGTCTTTCATGTTGAGGACAACCTCAACGCCCGCCAGGTTTACTCCGAGGTCCCTCGTGAGGGTCAGCACGAACTCGAGGCGCCGGCAGGTCTCGTCGTCGAATAGACGGGTGTTGCCGACGCTGCGGGTCGGCCGGATCAACCCCTCTCGCTCGTACAGGCGGAGCGTCTGCGGGTGGATCTCATAGCGTTCTGCGACCCAGCTGATCATGTGGTAGCGGCTGCTTCGGTCGGTCACGGTCCCTCCCTTGCAACGGCGACGCGCCGGTGGGAGGAAGCGGCCTTGAACAGGCGAACCTCCAGGACGCCGCCGCGCAAGGTGGCCTGCGGCTCGCCCGAGACGTCTCCAGGCAGCCGCACGAGGCGGTGGAACCTGCCCCGCGGCCGCTCGATGCGCAGGTACGCTCCGCGACGGTCGTTGAATTCCGGAAGGCGGCCGGAGAGAACCAGCGTGTGACCGTCGAGCCGCAGAACGATATCGCCGCCGCTGACTCCCGGCAGTTCGGCCTCGACGATGATCTCGCCGTCGCCCTCCCACACGTCCACCGCAGGCTCGAACGCGGCAGGGTGTCCGAGCGGGACCGCCGCGGCCGGAAGCAGCGCCCGCTCAGTCGCCTCGCGCAGTCGCTTCGCGAGCGCCATCAGCTCGCGCACCGCGCGCCAGTCGAGGTCGCCCATGCGCCCCTCCTTGTTCTGTCGCCGACAGTTTCTGTCGATCGCCGCGGCGACGCGGCCGCACCTCTCGTCGCACACGAGGCGGAGTCCGGAATGGTTGCGGCGTGCCTCGGCGCCGCCTTGCTCTCATGCAACTGGACGCGCATCATCCGACTGGCTCCGGCGCAGCCGCACCACCAGATCCATCTGCCGCCTGCGGTGGCATCAGTTCGAGGGCTTGGTTTCGACGTCCACATACTCCGCGTCAACGACGTCTCCGTCCCCGGACGGCCTTCCCGTCTGCGGCGGGTTGGCGCCGCCGGTCGAGTTGCCCGTTTCGGCCTGGGCCCCTGTGGCAGCCGCGCTCCGGTAGATCTCCTCCGCAAGGCGGTGCGAGGCCTTCGTAAGCTTGTCGTAAGCGGCGTCCATCTCGCCCTTCTTGCCCGCCTCCAAGGCCTTCTTGGCGTCGGCGACGGCCGCCTCAGTGTCCTTCCTCTGGGCTTCTGGCAGCTTCTCCTGGTTCTCTTTGATCAGCTTCTCGGTCGAGTAGATCAGGGAGTCGAGCCGGTTGTGGGCCTCGATCTCTTCGCGCCGGTTGCGGTCGTCGTCGGCGTGCTGCTCGGCCTCGCGCACCATCTTCTGGACCTCGTCCTCGTTCAGGCCCGACGATGCCGTGATCTGGATCTTCTGCTCCTTGCCGGTACCGAGGTCCTTGGCGGACACGTGCAGAATGCCGTTGGCGTCGATGTCGAACGTCACCTCGACCTGCGGAATGCCGCGCGGTGCCGGTGGGATTCCAATCAGGTGAAAGCGCCCTAGCGTGCGGTTGTCGTGCGCCATGGGGCGCTCGCCCTGCAAGACGTGGATCTCGACCTGCGTCTGGTTGTCGTCGGCCGTTGAGTAAACCTTGGACTTGCGGTTTGGGATGGTGGTATTGCGCGGGATCACAACATCCGTCACGGATCCGAGGGTCTCGACGCCGAGAGAGAGAGGAGTGACGTCGAGCAGGAGGAGGTCGTGGACCTCACCTGCCAGCACTCCAGCCTGGATCGCAGCACCGACGGCGACGACCTCGTCCGGGTTAACGCCCTTGTGCGGCTCCTTGCCGAAGAGCTCCTGGACCAGCGCCTGCACGCGGGGGATCCTCGTGGAACCCCCGACCAGGACGGCCTCGTCGATGTCCTTGGCCTCGAGTCCCGCATCCTTGAGTGCCTGCCGGCATGGACCGACGGTTCTCTGAACGATGTCCTCAACGAGCTGCTCGAACTTGGAGCGCGTCAGGCGGATGTTGAGGTGCTTGGGCCCGGAGGCGTCGGCCGTGATGAACGGCAGGTTGATGTCGGACTCCTGGGTGGTTGAAAGCTCGCACTTCGCCTTTTCCGCGGCCTCCTTCAGACGTTGCAGGGCCATCCGGTCCTTGGAGAGGTCGATGCCCTGGTCGCGGCGGAACTCCTCCACCAGCCACTCGATCAGACGCTGGTCGAGGTCGTCTCCACCCAGGTGGGTGTCGCCGTTGGTGGACTTCACCTCGACAACCCCTTCGCCTACTTCGAGGATCGAGATGTCGAACGTGCCGCCGCCGAAGTCATACACGGCGATCGTCTCGTCCTTCTTCTTGTCCAGGCCGTACGCCAGCGCCGCCGCTGTCGGCTCGTTGACGAGGCGGACGACCTCAAGCCCAGCGATCTGGCCCGCGTCCTTGGTGGCCTGGCGCTGCGGATCGTTGAAATAGGCCGGGACCGTGATGACGGCCTTCTCGACCTTCTCGCCGAGGTAATCCTCGGCGGCCGCCTTGAGCTTCTGGAGTACCATCGCCGAGATCTCCGGCGGTGAGTACACCTTGCCGTCCACGTCGACGCGTGCCGTGTCGTTCTCACCGCGGACGACGTGGAAAGGGAACATCTTGATCTCCTGAGTCACCTCGTCGTAGCGCCTGCCCATAAACCGCTTGATGGAAAAGACGGTCTTGTCCGGATTCGTGATGGCTTGGCGCTTGGCCACCTGGCCGACGGGTCGCTCGCCGTTCTTGCCGAATGCCACCACAGAAGGCGTTGTTCGGCTGCCTTCCTGGTTGGCGATGACGATGGGATTCCCGCCCTCCATGACGGCCACTACGGAGTTGGTGGTTCCGAGGTCGATTCCGATGATCCTTGACATTGATAAGGCCCTCCTCAAGTCAACCGCGTGACACAATTATAGGACCTGAGTCCGCTACTGTCAAGGCGTCAAGATCACCGCTCCGGGACCCGTGCCGACCTCTTCTCCCTCCATGCCAAGGTGTTGAGAGAGCATTAGGTTCGAGTCCGGAACACCAGCGGAGTTGTTCCCCGCCAGCAGCACCGACTGCTCGCGGAGGACGTAGCGGTAGGGCCGGCCCCATGGGTCGAGGATCGAAGAGGTGGGCAGGAACCGTTCCCGGTACAGCTCTGCGAGGTTGTCCGGATAGCTCCCGACGAGCAGTGCCCGCGACTGGAGGATGTGCCAGAGTCCGTTCATCCGGGCGAACGAGGCGGCTGCGAGCAGCCGCGGCGGGAGCTTCGGCCCGGGTCCGAGGAGGGGATCTGCCGGGTTTCGGGGCGCGAGGAGCACCGTGAACACGAAAAGAGGCGCAAGAAGGAGTGCGAGCCACGGGAAGTGCAGTTGCCAGGAGGGCGCCGTCAGGGTCTCGGTTGAGGCGCGCTGAGATGCGCGGGTGATCTCATCCCTGGACGCCTGGCGGATGAGAGAGCGTGTGAGAAGCGTGTAGAGCGCTTTGCACGTCTCGAACTCCCCGTGCGGGCTCTTCCGGACGATGTCATCGACGGCATTGACGCCGTCCGTGAGGGCCAGGATGTCGCGCTCAATCGGGGATATCAGCACCCGTCCCGAAGACTCCGGCTCCGGAAAAGCCGGCTCGAGGTCGATGTTAAACGTCTCGAGGTCGTCGGGCTCGTGGTCGAGATTGACCTCGGCCTGGCGCGAAGCGGGTGTCGGAATGAAAACAACTCCCCGGTACGGAATCCGCTTCTCGATGATCGGCCACTCGTCGAGCATCCGCGCGCCTTCCATCAGGATGCTCTCGGACCCGAGAGGAGTCACGAGCTCGGCGTCGTAGTCGACGCTCGTCTCCTGGGAGAAGTGATAGTCCCCGTCCTGCCACCGAAAGACGCGGAAGATGATTTGCAGGATCTGCTGCTCAAAAGCCCGCTTCAACTCATCGCGGGAAACGACAGCGCTCTCGATCAGGATATGCCCGAGCCGTTCGAGCGTCTCCATCTGCTTCTTGAGCGCCGAGTCGAGCTCGTCCTTGGTGACCGTTGCGGTCTTCAGCAGTACCTGCCCGAGGCGGTCCTCCAAGCGCTTGTTGAGGGAGTCGGCCCCGACGACCTTACCGTCCAGGAACGACACGGTGACGACGTCCTCAGGTGAGCGCAGCGTCAAAACGCCGGTCTTTCTCTGCAGCCCGATGAGCTGGAATATGTCGGAGAGCGAGAAGTCGCGGAGGGTCCCCTCGAGCGCCACGGCTACCTCCATTCCCCTGGGAGGAGCAGCTGGGCGACGACGGCGGTCGATGCCCACACCAGGCCGCACAGCGTCATCAGCGGCCACATCGGAACGCCCATCAGCGCCGGGGACACGTATATCGGCAGCCAAACGAAGCCTGCGGAGCCCGCGGCGAACGCCACGACCGCGAGGAGCCATCCCAGCACCGGGCTTCCGGCCCACGCGACTCCGAGGCCCGGGAGCGCGAGGTCGGCGATCCGTCGTTCAAACCTCAACCAACGCTGATGCCGGGCGAGTTGCCGGCGCTTCGCGAGCTGCGCATCGATACCGACCATGTCCTTCTTCAGGAAGATGTTGATGCACTGAGTGCAGTAACTCTGGCTTTCGTTGGAGAGTTTGCAGTGGCGGCAGAACGGGCGGCCGCACTTCAGGCAGGCCGTTGCGAACCCGCCCGCGTGCTGCCGCACGAGGAAGTGCGCCACCGCAAGGAGCAGGGCGAGCAAGCCCCCGATGGTGAGCGGATGCATCAGTGTGCGTTCGCGCGCGAGGGGCGGCGCGACGAGCCCGCGGTTGAGCAGCAGGAGCGGATCCTTGCGTCCCAGCATCGCGACGGCTTCCTCACGACGGAACGCGGGCAGGATGATGTCGTGATCCCGTTCCTTTGCGAGTGCCTGGAGGCCTCTCTCGCCGGCTTGCCGGGCCGCCGCCATTGCCTCGTCGCTCTCCTTGAAGTGGTAGGTCTGTGCGTAGGTGAGCGAGAGGTTGTAGTTCGCGACCACGGGATCGTAACCGGCATCTCGGGCGGCCTGGAACGCCTGTAACGCCGCGTTGTAGTCCGCTTCGAGGTAGTAAACGGTACCGAGTGCCAGAGAAAGCGCCGAATTGCGCGGCCCGACCCGCAGCCCTTCCCGGTACGAGAAGAGCGCTTGGTCGAGCAACCCGAACTGCCTGTAACAATCACCAACGAGGCGATGGAAGTCCGCGTCGTCGCCCAAGACGTCGTCGAGCGCGTTGAGCTCGTCGAGGAGCTGCGGCTCGTAGCACTTGTCGGCGAGGGCCTCGGTCGCCTGCAAGATCACATTCTGGGGATGCGTGATGGAGAGAAACCCTGTTTCGACCAGTACCGGACTCGCGGCGACTACCAGCAGAGCCACCGCGCCGATCGCGCGCTGACCCACCGGAAGGTAGGCCCAGGCCAGGGCAAACATCCAGAGCACGAGCCAGACCGGGTCACCTCCGGCGAACAAAGGGAGCGCGATGACAAACAGTCCAAGCACCGGGGCGTTGCTGCCCAGTCGCCAGTGACCGCCGATCTCCGTGAGGTCGTGCCAGAGACGCGGGAGCACCTTCAGTACCGCCACCGCCCCCCAGAGGGCGAGCACGACGAACAGCGAGGCCTGGACCGCCAACAGAGCGCTCGGCTGCACGAAGGCCTGCAGGCGCCGGTCGGAGAGGAGCGTGTAGACCCCGCGAAAGAGGGCGGAGAACCCCGACAAGAGGCTGATCTGCCTCAGTCGGTTTTCGGCGAGCGCGAACGACGCCTCGGCGCTGCCGGGGTCGAGACGTGTCGCCTGCACCAAGAGCGGGGTCGCCGCGGCCGGTGTCAGGGTCCGGGCCTGGGCCACCAGAGCGAGAGCGAGGGGAGGCAGGCGTTTCAGGCCCGCCTTGCCGGCAGTGTAGAGGAGTTCGTCAGCGCGCTCCTTGAGGGACTCCGGAGCGGGCCTGTCGAGGCCCTGGGCGAGCCGAAACCACGCCTGCTCGACATCGCCGCCCCGAGGTCTCTCGGCGGGAGCGGCTTCCGCCGCCGCGAGCGGGACCAGGGCGATCGCGAACGCGCTAGCGCGTCGTAGCCACAAAGAGCGAGCGCAGTTGATAAAGGACATCCTCAAGGTAGCTGGCCTCCTCCGTAGAGAGCTGCCCGTTCGTCTTGTCCTGCACAACACCGAGAAGGTCGATGAAAAACCGGGCCATTTGCGGATCGCGTCCCCGACCGGGGATCTGCCCGGACACCAGCGCAGCCGCCTGCTGCGCCAGGAAATCCACCAAGTCGAGAAAGCCGACGGCGGAGGTCGCCGGGCCCGGTTCGGGATCCCGCCTGGGCTGATCATCGAGCTCGATCATGGGAGCGGCGGTCTCTGGAGGAGGAGGCTGTGGAGCAGGCGCCTGTGGCTGAGGTTCGTTCTTGAGTTCTCCCTCGGCCGTGAACCACCGGCGATCGACAACCTTCACCTTCCCGTCCTTCGCCTCGGACACCAGCACCTCCACGTCGCGACCCTGTCCCATCTTACGCATTTCGCCCTGCTGGAACAAGCGTCGTGTCGCCGCTGCCGGGCTTTCCGGCCGCGCTATACTGCCCACCCATGAGCCAGGATCGTCCTTTCGACGCGCTGAGCGAGCTCTCCGCGCGCCTGCGTTCGCGCGACGGTTGCCCTTGGGACCGCGAGCAGACCTTCGAGAGCCTCAAGACCTACATCATCGAGGAGGCGTACGAAGTCGTGGATGCCCTCTCGAGCGGCGACTCCACGATGCTCGCGGCGGAGCTCGGGGACCTGCTATTCCAAATCGTCTTTGTCGCGCAGATCGCGAGCGAGCAAATGCTTTTCGACATCGACGGCGTCTGTCGCGGGATTCACGCAAAGATGGTCCGCCGGCACCCTCACGTCTTCGGGGACGTCGAGGTCTCGGGGTCCTCCGACGTCGTGCGCAACTGGGAGTCCATCAAGGCGGGGGAGCGGCAGGAGAAGGGGGCGCTGGCCGGCGTGCCCCGCCAGCTCCCGGCCCTGCTCAAGGCCCTGCGGATTACCGAAAAGGCTGCCGCACTGGGCTTCGACTGGGAACAGGCCAACGACGTCCTCGCGAAGCTCGATGAAGAGGTGACGGAGCTGAAGGTGGAGCTCGAGGCGGCCCCCACTTCCGGCGAGCCGGAAGGCGTTCGGGAGGAGCTCGGGGACGTCCTGTTCGTGATGGCCAACCTGGCCCGTCGGCTCGGGGTCGATCCGGAGGCGGCGCTGCAGGGCGCCAACGAGAAATTCGCCCGACGTTTTCGCGCCATGGAGGAGCAGGCCCGTGCCCGGGAAGTGGCCCTGGGTTCCCTGAGTCTTGCCGAGAAGGACGCGCTCTGGGAGAACGCAAAATCTGCCGAGCGGCCCCCTCGCAAGTGATTTGACATTTTGGTGTTCGAAGCCTAAGGTTCGGCAGTTTGTCGCTCCAATAGGGGCGGGGGAGACTGTCAATGCGTTCCTCTCAAATCGCTTTCCTTGGTGCCGTCCTCGCGGCATCGGCGGCGTTCGCAGCGAACCCCGTGCTGCGCGTCAACGACGCCTTGCTCACCGACGTGGACCTCAAGCTGGCGAAGGGACCCGTTGCGCAACAGATGCAGGGCATGCATCCGACGGACGAGGTCGTCCTCCGCCACGCCGTCGATTCGCTTATCGGCCGCACGCTGCTCTTGCAGGCGGCGCTCGAAGCGAAGGCGACGGTGGATCCCAAGGCCGTGGCCGCAAGCATGGAAGAGGAGCGCACGCGGGCCGGGGGCCCCGAGGCTTTCGCAAAGCAGCTGGCAGGGCTCGGAATCACGGAGCAGGACCTTGCCAAGATTGAAGAGCAGGCCCAGTTAGTCCGCAAATACGTCGAGGCCGAGATAGCGCCCAAGGCGACGGTTACTGACGCCGACGCAAAGGCCTACTTCGACGCGAACCCGAAGCAGTTCCAGAACCCGGAGCAGGTCAAGCTGCGTGTGCTCATGGTGGCGGTCAAGCCGGGCAGCGACGAGAAGGAAGACGCGACGGCCAAGGCGCGAGCCGAGGATGCCTACAAGCGTGTGGTCGGTGGCGAGGACTTCGCGAAGGTCGCCCAGGAGGTCTCCGGGGATCCAAGCAAGGCTCGCGGCGGAGAGATCGGCTGGGTCCGGAAAGGGTTGCTCCGGCCCGAGCTCGAGGCCCCCGTTTGGGCGCTCAAAGCCGGCGAGGTTTCCTCGGTTCTCAAGGCTAATTTCGGGTATTACATCTTCAAGGTTGACGAGCGGCGCCTGCCCGGATCGTTGTCGTTCGAAGAGGTCAAGCCGAGACTTCTCGGGAACCTCAAGAACGAGAAGATCGAAGCCACAGTCAGGATGGTTGTCGCGGAGCGCAGGGCCAAGGCCAAGATCGACGTGCTCGACCCGGCGTTGAAGGCTGCCTTGGAGAGCGCCGAGGCCCAGGTCAAACCGATGACGGGCGCAGCGAAACCGGCGCCGACGGCCCAGAGCGGCGCCGCGCCTACCCCGAAACCCGTTTCAGATGTCCCCAAGCAGCCCTGACCGGTCCCGCAGGATCGTGGTCGCGGCCGTTGTCCGGCGGGACGACGGCCGTTTCCTTCTCGCCCGGCGCTTGGCGGGTTCCCATCTCGGGGGCCTCTGGGAGTTCCCGGGCGGGGCGGTGGAGCCGGGAGAGGCGCCGGCCGAGGGGTTGAAGCGCGAACTCGTCGAGGAGCTTGGCGTGACGGTCGCCGTCGGAGGACCGATCACCTTCGCCTTCCACCGCGATGACCAGCGTGACGTGGTCCTCCTTTTCTACGCTGCGCGCATCGCAGAGGGGGAGCCGCGAGGATTACTGGGACAGGAGGTGGGGTGGTTTGCGGTGTCCGACCTTGCGCTCCTGCCGACCCCGCCGGCGGACGCGGAGCTGATCGCCAGGCTGACAGAGGAAGGCGAGTGAGGGAAGAGGGAAGAATCTGGTCATCGGGATGGCGGTTGTGCTGGCCGGTCGCGGATGACACGTGCGCCAGGCACGACGGTTTCCAGTTGGCCTCGATGGACACTGACCCTGAGGTTTCTGCGGAGTTCTCACGTTTTTGGGACTGATCTTCGCTCGAGTGACTCGCGGTACAATCGACGGCGTATTTCGCAACTTCGCAGTCCCAGGCTTGGTTTCGGTGCGGGGGTCGAATGATGGTGCGATTCCACTGGACTGACGGCCTCTGCTTGTTCGTCGGAGTCTCGCTGCTGGCCGCGGGCGTCCACCCGGCTGCAGCGCAGGGGGCCGCGAAGCGCTCCGGCCTGCCTTCTGAGGTCCAAGGACAGCTCGGAGTGTGGCAGAAGGACTGCGAGGCAGTCGTTGCCGAACTGAAGGAGGACACCCCAAAGTCCAACAAGCACGCCCGGAAGCGCGCATACACCCTGTTCGAGGATGTTGTTGACTACGCGGTGAGAGGCGAGGAATTCCTCGAACCTGCTGGGCGCATCCTGATCATGCTCGCAATCGCGGAGGTCAGGCTCGGTGATCGCGACGCCGGCGCATGGCACTGGCAGATGGCGCAGAACGTCTCCCAGGAGCTTCGCAATTTCGCCTTTGACGACTTTCCCGACGTGGCGCTCTTCATGCTGGACAACGTGATCCCGGAGAAGCGGTGGGAAGAAATCCCAGGGCTTCCCGGCGTGGCGCCCTTCATGAGGGAAGACCTGACCCCGGAGACGGTGGGGGGAAACCTCCAGGAGCTTCCCGACCCGACACCGTTCATGAAGGAGAACCCGATCAGGGAGATACTGCGAGAAGACCTCGGAAACTACTGCAACACTAATATTGTCCCTCCCAAGCTCAAGACCAAGGTCCAGCCGAGGTATCCGGCTCGTCTTGTCCGCTATGGGTTCGTGGGGGACACGGTCGTCCGAGTGATCATCGACAAACAAGGGAGCGTGCGCCAACCCGTCGTGGTGCGCCGCAGTGGCTACGTCTCACTTGACCTGGCGGTGTTGGAGGCCCTCAGGGGCTGGACGTTTGAGCCGGCAACGTGCCTCGGTAAGCCCGTCGCGTTCGATCTGAAGTTATCTCAAAGTTCCAAAGTTGGTCAAGCAGTGTGGCGGACTGCTGCGTGAGCGTGAACCCCTCGAACCGGCTCACCTCCACGTCCCCTCCCGCGACTGGTCAACCTTGAGGTGCGACTGATGCGACCGGGCGGCGAAGGTCCGCAACTGAGGTCGCCGCAACAGCCGCGTGCCACGTTGTAAGCACTCTGGGAATGCCGAGCCGCTGGACCCGGTCTACGGTGACCGCGAAGTTCCTGCTGGGGAAGGTCCGACGACTACTCTGAAACCAACTCATTCCCTGGAGGACATCAGATGGCCAGCATCGCAAAGGTCCTGAAAGACGAGCTTTCCCGCATCACCCGCCGGGAAACCAAGATGGCCCTCACCACGGTCAGCAAGCCAGCAGCCAGCCTGCGGCGCACCACAGCCGACCTGAAGCGCAGGGTCGGCCAGTTGGAAAAGGAGCGGCGCTCGCTCCGAAAGACGCCTCACAGCCTCGCAAAGGCTCAACTGCGGGTAGCGCCCGAGACCACCGACAAGGCGTGCATCACCGCTAGGGGCATGCGCAGCCTATGGCGAAGGCTCGGACTGAGGTACGCATCGAAGGAGGGCAGGTTTCCCCACTGACCGGGTTTGAGGTTCGGTCCCGTAGAGGCGGTGGCCGTGATCCCGGCGATCGGCAGAATGAGGTCGGCTCCGAGCGCGTCGTGGAGTGCGCAGTCCTCGCCCGGCTGAGCCTCTCCGTCACGCGCTCGGTTCGCGCGGCGGTGGAGCGGTAGTCGGCGTTCATCGTGCGGATGAGGCACTCCTCGTTGATACCCGGCATCGTGGCCACGCGGACGCCTGCGGCGGAGGCGGCACGGCGGGCCGCGGTGTGGGTGATCGACTTCAACGTTACGGCGAGGACCGCATTCACCGCTGCCATCGCTGCCGGGATCGGAGCCGGGGGTCCCTGACCGTCGAGTTCCCGTTCCGCATAGTCGAGGACCACGACCTCACGCGCAAGGGGGCGCGACTCGGGCCAGGACGCTCGCGATCCGGACATAAGGCGGTCCGGTATTTATCAGAAGGGTCTCGTGAGGCTGGATGCCCGGACAGGCCCGGATGGCGGCCAGCGCGGCTCTTTCCAAATCGTTCACGGCGAACCTCCCGTCGATATGCCAAGGCATCTTCGTTTGAAGGCAGCCCCTCACCGCGCCGAGTTGACAGTTCACAGTTGACAGTCGACAGTCAGAAACCCACAGCCAACGACCTGAGGCTTGCGGGCCGTTTCTCGCCGTCGACTCAACGGTAGGTTCTTCTTTGCTGCGTGGTGGGGCAGTCAACTGTTGACTGTCGACTGTGGACTGGGCGGTTGGAAGGGGGAGGACTTGCGTCTCAGACGCGAGTCACGCACCACACGGGCACGGGCGAGCGCCGGGAGAGGTACTGGCTTGTCGAGCCGAGTACCAGCTCGACGATCCGCCGATGTCCGTGCGCCCCGAGGAACACGAGGTCGTGCTGTTCCGGCCCGAGCATCTTCAGGAGCTCTTCCTCGACCGCCTCGCCCGGCTGAACCCGGTACTCCACGTGCATATCGTACGGGGCGAGGTAGCCGGTCGCCTCGGCGATCCGAGCCTTCCCGCGCTCCGCCTGGGCGTCCACCGTGACGACCGTGAGGCCGACGGCGAGTGCGCGCGCCAGCTCCGCCGCGTGCTGCAGTCCGCGGACGGCCTTCGGGCTGCCGTCGTACGCGACGAGGGGGCGCGTCGGCAGGGAGGCCCCAAGGGGCACTACCAGCACCGGCACCGGCGACCGGCGCAGAAGTGTCTCGGTGGTGGCGCCGAGGAGATCTTCGTGGAAGCGGGCGTTGACGCCGCGCTGGCCGACGACCAGGAGGTCGGCCAGCTTGGAGGCGCCGAGGATGCCGTGGGCGACGCCGGAGCGCTCGAGGTGGAAGCGGCACTCGACCCCGACGGCGGCGCAGTGCTCCGTGAACTCGCGGCGGATCGCGTCGGCGACGTCGTCCAGGGTGGCGCGCATCTGCGACTGCAGGTTGAGGAACGGCTCGAACCCCATTGCACCCGAGATGTCGGTGATGAACGCGCCTTCGAGGAACGAGGCGTCGATGACGTGGAGCCCGTGGATCATGCCGTGCACCTGGAGGGCCAGCGCGGTCGCCAGCCGTTCCGCGGCGCCGGCATGGGCGGAACCATCGAGGGCCACGGCGATGTGCTTGACCATGGTGTGTCTCCTGCGGACAAAGGTAACGCGCGTGGAGGACGTAGACAAGGGGCGGGGAATGCGGCGGTCACGATGGAACTTAAGCTTAGAATGAACCCTTGGAACGCCGGCAGGGTTCAACTCCGGCCGGGGCGCTGAAACGGTCGCAGGGAGGGTCGAGATGGCCACGGTCGCGAGCAACGAAACCGCGGTGCTGCCGCTTGCAGAGGTCCTTGACGCCTACCGGGTGATGCTCACGTCGCGCAAGGTGGACGACAAGGAGATCCAGCTCAAGCAGCAAAACCTGGCGTTCTTCCAGATCAATGGGGTCGGCCACGAAGCGATCCTGGCGGCGTCTTCGCGGCACCTCTCGCCCGCGAAGGACTGGTTCTTCACGTACTACCGCGATCGGGCGCTGGCGATTGCGCTCGGCATGACCCCGTACGAGATCTTCCTCGGGGCCGTGGGCGCCGAGGCGGGGCCCGACTCGCGCGGCCGCCAGATGCCAAACCACTTCGGGCAGCGCAGACTACACCTCACGCCTCCCTCCTCGCCGACCGGGACGCAATGCCTCCAGGCCGTCGGCTTCGCCGAGGGGGGGCGGTACATCAGGGCCATGGAGAAGACGATCGAGCAATCCGACATTGCCGCGGACGAGGTGGTGTGGGTTTCGCTCGGTGACGGCGCGACGTCGGAGGGCGAGTTCTGGGAATCCCTGAACACGGCCTGCAACGCGCGTCTGCCGGTCCTGTACGTGATCGAGGACAACGGGTATGCGATCTCCGTGCCGGTCGACGCCCAGACGCCGGGCGGTTCGATCTCCAAGCTGCTCACGGGGTTCCCCGATCTCGCGATCTACGAGGTCGACGGGTGCGACTTCCCCGAGTCGTTCAGGGTGATGGGCGAGGCGGTAGCGCGCGTGCGCTCCGGCGATGGACCCGCGCTCGTGCATGCCCACGTGGTGCGGCCGTACTCGCATTCGCTCTCCGACGACGAGCGCCTCTACAAGCCGGCAGCCGAGCGCGAGCGCGAGGCGGAGCGCGACCCGATCCGGCGCACCGCACAGTTGCTGCGCGACCACTACGGGATGAGCCAGCAGGAGTTGGACGCGCTCGAGGCCGAGGTGCAGGCCGAGGTCAACGCGGCGGCGGAAAGAGCGGTCACCTCGCCGCAACCCGATGCTTCCTCGTGGGCTGATTTCATCTACTCAAGCGAGGTGGACCCGACGTCGGAACGGTTCGTCGGTTTGCCCGCCGAGGGCGATCCGTCGCCCAAGACGATGGTCGACCTCCTGAACGCATCGCTGCGGGATGAGATGGCCCGCGACGAGCGCATCGTCCTTTTCGGCGAGGATGTTGCCGACGCGTCGCACGAGGATGTGCTCGCCGAGGTCAAGGGCAAGGGCGGCGTTTTCAAGGTGACCCACGGCCTGCAGCGCTTGTACGGCTCCCGGCGCGTCTTCAACTCGCCGCTCGCCGAGGCGAACATCGTGGGGCGGGCCATCGGGATGGCGCTGCGTGGGCTAAAACCGATCGTGGAGATCCAGTTCCTGGACTACATCTGGCCCGCGTTCATGCAGATCCGCGATGAGCTTGCGAACATCCGCTGGCGCTCGGGCGGGGCGTGGTCCGCGCCTGTCGTCATCAGGGTGCCGACCGGCGGCTACCTTAAGGGTGGCGGACCGTACCACTCGCAATCGGGGGAAGTGATGTTCACCCACGTGCCGGGTCTCCGCGTGGTGATGCCGTCCAACGCGCTCGACGCCAACGGCCTCCTGCGCACCTCCATCCGCTGCGACGACCCGGTCATCTTCTTGGAACACAAGCACCTTTATCGGCAGACCCACAACAAGGCGCCGTACCCAGGCCCCGAGTTCACGGTACCGTTCGGCAAGGCCTCGGTCGTGCGCGAGGGGACCGACCTCACCGTGATCACCTACGGAGCGACGGTCGTACGATCGGCGCAGGCCGCCAAGCGGCTCGCGGACACGGGCGTGGCCGAGGTCGAGGTCATCGACCTCCGGACCCTCGCCCCCTACGACTGGGATACGATCGCGGCATCGGTCAAGAGGACCGGTCGGGCGCTCGTGGTGTACGAGGACTGCATCTCGTTCGGCTACGGGGCCGAGATCGCCGCCCGCATCGGCGACGAGCTCTTCGCCTACCTCGACGCGCCGGTGCGGCGCGTGGCCGCCAAAGACTCCTTCGTTGCGTATGCGCCCGTGTTGGAGGATGTGATACTGCCGCAGGTAAGCACCATCATGGCCAGCATGAAGGAACTGCTGGCGTATTGAGGCTTGGCGCCGCCGATAGCGGACCATCTGCTGCGTTGCGCTTCGCGGCCTCGCGTCCTCATGTAGCCTCCGGCTACACTCCGGCGCGGGCCGCTCGCGCGCCTTGCATCTGGCCCACTCTCGGCGGCGCGGCTACCCGCCGTCCGCCCTCGCCCTGCCTTCGGGAGCACGCCCGGAGGGCGCGCTCCACAGAAGCAAGAGCGGCGGGCCGCCACATTTGTTCGTCTCCCCTTTGACCTTTTCCGTTTGACCTTTCACAAGTTCTCAGCGGACCTTCGAACCTTCGAACGGCTTCTCAACTCTTCACTCTCAACTCTTCACTCTGAACTGTCTCCGGCTCCTCTGCTCCTCGGCCCCTCCCCTCCGCTGCCCGTCTCTACGGACCCCGGAACCCGGTTTTCACAGCCGGCTGGTACACTCCCGCCGAGTTTGGAGGATCCCCAGTGGGAGTGTTCCGAATTGCACGGCGGTTCGAAATCGAGTCGGGGCACCGGCTCTCCAAACACCCGGAGAAGTGCCGCTTCCCGCACGGCCACACCCGGACGATCGAGGTGGTCCTCCGCGCCGAGTCCCTCGACTCCAACGACATGGTGTGCGACTACAAGGTGCTCAAGACCGTGGTTGCTCGCGAGCTGGAGCGATTCGATCATGCGATGCTGCTGGCTGCAACCGATCCCTTCCGCGAGGCGTTCGCGCCGTTTGCCGAGCGGGTCGTCCTGATGGAGGAAGGTGATCCCACGACCGAGGTCCTGGCGCGCCACCTTTTTACCGCCGTCTCCGCCGCCTTCTGCCCAGGCATCGAGGTGACCGCGCCCGGAGGTGCCCTCTATCGCGTTCCACCGACGGTGCGCCTCGAGCGCATCCGGGTGTGGGAGACGCCGGCCACGTGGGGCGAATACGGGGAAGAACAGGGCACAGGGGAATGAGCGAGAGCGGGGCACGATGGAGCAGTCTGCCGGTCGAGATCACGCCCGATGAGCTCGGTTTGTGGTGCCCGGAGATCCAACTGCCGCTCGCCGTCACGGGAGGCACCGGGTTCATCGGGTCCCATCTCGTCGACGGCTTGCTTGCGGGTGGCCTGCGGCCGCGGCTGCTCGTCCGTGATCCCGCCAGGCTCTCCGAGAGGGCCCGGTCGTCGGGCGAGGTCGTTCGCGGGGACCTCGACCACCGGGACGCGATCGGGGCTGCGGTTGCAGAGTGCAGGACCGTGATCCATCTTGCCGGCTTGGTGCGCGCCGAGAACGAAAGGCGGTTCGACCACGCCAACCGCATCGGGACGGAGAATCTCGTCCAGGCGATGCAGGAACGGGCGGTCGGAGCGCGCCTGGTCCACGTCTCCTCGCTGGCCGCTACAGGTCCGAGCGCGGCCCCGGGCGGCAGAGCGCCGGAGGACGAGCCGCGGCCCGTCTCCGCGTACGGGCGATCGAAACTGGGCGGGGAGGCGGCCGCCCGCGGGCACGCCGGGCCCTGGGTGATCCTTCGCCCGCCTGCCGTCTACGGGCCGCGCGACATCGACATCCTGCAGTTCTTCAAGCTCACTGCACGCGGCATCGTGCCGCTGCCCTCGGGCGAGCGCTGGGTGACGGTCGCATGCGTGATCGACGTGGTCAGGGCGATCTTGGCCGCCGCGGCCGGGAGTGCGGATCGGCGGGTCCTGCACCTCGGCGAGCCCGAGCCGCGCACGATGGCCGACCTCGTGCGGGTGCTCGCCGAGGCCGGCGGAGTGCGCGCCAGGGTTCTCCCGATCCCTCCGGCAATCGTGCGATGCCTCGGTTTAGGCGGGGATTTCCTCCAGATGCTCGGCATGCGCAGCGTCGCGATGACCTCCGACAAGGCGCGCGAGCTGCTGGCCCGCCACTGGTCGGCCCGCACCGTGACCTCGCTGGAGGCGCTCGGGCTGACCGGCTTCGTTCCCATGCCGGTCGGAGCCGCCCGAACATGGTCCTGGTACCGCGAACAGGGGTGGGTGCCCCATGCTAAAATCCGGCGGGTGTAGCAATCGCAGTTTTCGGTGAGGCAGGAGGCGGTGTGGACATTTTCGAGAAGTGTCACCGGTTCCGGGATGCGGACGTCGTAAAGGAAGCCGGGCTCTACCTCTACTTCCGGACCATCTCGTCGGGCCAGGACCCGGTGGTGGTGATCGACGGCAAGCCCGTGGTCATGCTGGGGTCGAACAACTACCTCGGGCTCACCAGCCACCCCGAGGTCAAGCGAGCCGCGCAGGACGCGATCGCGAAGTACGGCAGCGGCTGCGCCGGGTCGCGCTTCCTCAACGGCACCCTCGACATCCACATCCGGCTCGAGGAGAAACTGGCCGAGTTCATGCACAAGCCGGCGGCGCTGACGTTCTCCACCGGTTTCCAGGTCAACCTCGGCGTGATCTCCTGCCTGGTCGAGCGCGGCGACCTGGTTTACCTCGACAAGTTCGACCACGCCTGCATCATCGACGGAGCCCGGCTCGGATTCGGATCGGTGGTCAAGTTTCACCACAACGACATGGAGGACCTGCGTAAGCGCCTCGAGGTCCACGACTCGAAGAGGGCGGCGCTCATCGTCGTGGACGGCGTGTTCTCGATGGAGGGCGACATCGTCAACCTCCCGGAGCTGGTGAAGGTCGCCGAGGAACACCGCTGCCGCGTGATGGTGGACGACGCACACGGGATCGGGGTGCTCGGCGCGCACGGCCGCGGGACGGCGGAGCACTTCGGTCTCGAGGACCGGGTGGACCTGATCATGGGCACGTTCTCCAAGTCGCTGGCGTCGGTCGGCGGGTTCATCGCGGGCGAGGAGAGGGTCATCAACTGGATCAAGCACCATGCACGCTCGTTGATCTTCTCGGCCGCCCCGCCGCCGGCGTCGGTGGCGGCGGTGCTGAAGGCGATCGAGATCATCGAGCGCGAGCCGGAGCGCCGCGAGCGGCTCTGGGAGAACACCAGGTTTATGGGGGAAGGGCTGCGATCGCTGGGTTTCGACACCGGGGGCTCCGCCTCGCCGGTTATCCCGGTTCTGGTCCGCGAGGACCAGCTCGCGTTCGTCATGTGCAAGCGTCTGCAGGAGGAGGGGGTGTTCGTGAACCCGATCGTGTCTCCGGCAGTTCCGCCGGGAGGGGCGATGCTGCGCACCTCCTACATGGCCACGCACACGCGTGAGCACCTCGAACGCGCCTTGGCGGCGTTCGCCAAGGTCGGCCGGGAATTGGGCGTCATCCAATGAGCGGCGCGCCGCTGCGGATCACGGTCGTTCGCTCCCAGGCCGACGTACGGCGCTTCGTAGATCTTCCGTGGCGTCTCTACGCCGGCGATCCCTGCTGGGTACCGCCGTTGAAGAAACAGGTGCGTGGGTGCCTCGACACAAAACATCCCTTCTATGCGGACGGAGCCGCCGAACGGGAGATGTTCCTCGCGTGGCGGGGCACGCGCGCGGTCGGTCGCATCGCGGCGATCCTCAACCGCGCCCACAACGCGTATCACCAGGATCGCTTGGGGTTCTTTGGTTTCTTCGAGTGCGAGGACGACCCGGAAGCAGTCGCCGCCCTGGTCGCGGCCTCGGCCGACTGGGTGAGGTTCAACGGATGCGACGCTCTCGTCGGCCCGATGAACCCATCGACCAACTACGAGGCGGGTCTGCTGATCAAGGGATTCGACACGCCGCCGTGCGTCATGATGACGTACAACCCGCCTCGCTACGCGGAGCTGCTCGAGGCGACCGGGTTCGCCAAGGCGAAGGACCTGTTCGCCTACCAGTCACCCGTGCACCCGAAGTCGCTCGAGCGCCTGGCCAAGTTCGCGGACAAGACTCGCGGTCGCGAGCCGAACCTCCGGGTCCGCTCGCCGAACCTCAAAGACTTCGCCAGCGAGGTCCAGATCGTCCGTGACATTTACAACAAGGCGTGGGAGAAGAACTGGGGGTTCATCCCCTCGAGCGAGGCTGAGTTCGCCTGGCTCGCCAAGGACCTCAAGCCGCTCGTGGACCCGCCGCTGATGCGCATCGCGTTCGTTGGGGACGATCCGGCGGGCTTCCTTCTCGCGATCCCCGACGCGAACCCCGCCCTGGCGGCGCTGAACGGGAGCATGGCAAATCCGATTCGACTGCTGCGCGCGATCATGATCGGCCGGCGGCGTGCGGGACTTCGGCTGATCACGATGGGCGTCAAGGAAGAGTACAGGCTGCGCGGGATCGAGGGCGTGATGTTCTACGACGGCCTCAAGGCCGCGCTCGACCGCGGGTACAAGTGGTGCGAGTACTCGTGGATCCTCGAGGACAACGAGCTGGCGAAGAGGACCGTGCGGTTGATGGACGCCGAGCATACGAAGACGTACCGCATCTACTCCAAGCCCGTCTAGCGCTTCGCTGGCGTCGCCGATAGCGGACCATCTGCTGCGTTGCACTCGGCGAACCGCGTGCTCACGTACCCTCCGGGTACGCTCCGCCGCTCTCGCCTCGTGCGCCTTGCATCTGGCCCACTCTCGGCGACGCGGCTATACGCCTTCAGGCGTGGCCCTGCCATGGCGGCGCGGGCTGCTTGCCGTTTCTGCGTAGCGGCCGCGTGCCGGTTGGCCGGCCGTGTCTCGGTGGGGACGCTGTTCCTCTCCGAGACTGTCTCAAGACCCCGCTGACCGCCCATTGATACCAATTTGCCATCGAAGATGTCATTCCGAGGAGCGGAGCGACGAGGAATCTGGGTGGGGGAAAGCCCAGATCAACCAGCCCCCGCCCAGATCCCTCGCGGAGCTTGCCCTGAGCGGAGTCGAAGGGCTCGGGATGACACCATTGCTCTATGACAGATGGCGAATTGATATGAGAAGAACAGGCGGTACAATTGAGATCAAGAGGGCAACGCAACAATGCAACCGGGCAGTCGGATCGCCCACTTCGAGGTTGAGCCGTCTTGCGGGCGTGAGCGGAGCAGGAGCCCGCAGGCGAAATCCCGAGCGAAGCGAGGAATCCGGTGCTGACGGATGGCACGCGCGTTGGTCCGTATGAGCTGGTAGCGCTCATCGGTGCAGGGGGGATGGGCGAGGTCTACCGGGCCCGCGACACCCGACTCGGTCGCGACGTCGCGATCAAAGTGCTGCCGGCTGGTTTTGCGGACGACGCGGAGCGCCTCAAGCGCTTCGAGCGGGAAGCGAAGGCGACCGCAGCACTCTCCCACCCGAACATCCTTGCCGTCTACGACGTGGGTTCGCACGAGGGCGTGCCCTACCTGGTCGAAGAGCTGCTCGAGGGCGAGTCGCTGCGGGGGCGGCTCGATCGCGGAGTAATGCCGGTGCGCGAGGCGCTCACGATCGCGGCGCAGGTCGCCCACGGTCTCGCCGCGGCGCACGAGAAGCATATCGTCCACCGGGACCTCAAGCCGGCGAATCTCTTCATCACGAGTGAGGGAACCGTCAAGATCCTGGACTTCGGTTTGGCAAAGCTGGTGGAGGGCGTGCCGCTCGGAGAGGCGGACACGCTCACGCACGCACCGACCGGTGCGACGGACCTTGGCCGCGTCCTGGGGACGATAGCGTACATGGCGCCCGAGCAGGCGCGGGGGATGGCAGTCGATCAACGAGCAGACATCTTCGCCTTCGGGGTCGTGTTCTACGAGATGTTGGCGGGGCAGCGGCCGTTCCGTGGGGAGACGGCGACGGACACCGTCGCGGCGATCCTCAAGGAGGACCCACCTCCGTTGCCTGTGGGCGTGCCGCCGACGCTGCAAGGTGTCGTGGCCGAGTGTCTGGCAAAGCGTCCCGACCAGAGGTCCTCCTCGGGGCACGACCTGGAGCTGGCACTGCAGGCTGCGTCGGGCCAGGGAGGGACTGCACTCCCCCCTCCTGCCGGCGCAGGTGTCGCCGGGCTGGCTCGCCGGCGTCGCCTGCTGCTGGGCGGAGGGGTCATCGCCGTTGCTGCAGTCGTGGCCGCCCTGGTGATCTGGCGACCGTGGCATGCAGTCTCGAAACCTGCCGGGAACGCTGCCGCGCACGTCCCGAGCGTCCTCGCCCTGCCCTGCAAGGTCTACGGCGCGCCGGAAGTTGCCTTCCTTACGGATGCGGTCCCCGCCACCATCTCCACGCTCCTCGCCCAGGTCGAGGGGCTCAACACCAAGGTGTCACCCACCAGCTTCGAGGTGGAGAAGGTCAAGGGCGATCTCGCGACGCTGGCCGACCTCTATCAGGTCTCCAGCTTCATCGTCACGTCGATCAACACTTCCACCGGAGGATTCGCCCTCAACGTCGAGCTCGTGGATGCGGCGACGAGGAAGGTGCGCTGGGGCAAGGAGTACGAAGGCCCCCGCGAGGCCTACAACGACCTCGCTCGCCAGGCTGCGGATGGAATCCGCCTTGCACTTAGTACACCGGTTCATAAGTTCGGCTACGTATTTTCTTACGCTGCGAGTTGCATTGGCGACGGCAGGGTGAGCTTGTTCATGAGGGCGCGAAGGTCGTGGCGAGAGAAAGTCCATTTGAATGGGTGGCCGATGGTTTCGTAGTGGTCCTGGAAGGCGAGGAGGCGATGCTTGAGTGTTTGGAGTGAGGGGTTGTCATTCGGGGTGAGGACCTTTCGCTGGACAATCGAGAAGTAGATCTCGATCTGGTTGAGCCAACTGGCGTGGACGGGGCCATGAACGGGGACAAGATTCGGGTAGGCGCTTTGGAGGCGCTGAACACACGCCTCACCACGATGGGAGGAGCCGTTGTCCATGACCCAGAAGACGCGGCGGGCGGTGCGATACGGTGGTGTACTCATCACGTCGTCAACGAGTCGAGCAAACGGAGCGATGCCACTCTTTCTTTCGCACCGACCGAAGAGCTTGGTGCGGTGGACATCGAGTGCGGCGAGATAGGCCCAGGCGCCACAGCGCTTGTACTCATGTTCGACCCGACTCGTCAAACCTGGCCGGGGTGGCAGAGTTGGATGAATGCGGCGCCGTGCCTGGATACTGGTCTTCTCGTCGGTGGAGATCACGTACTCATTCGGCCGCAGCGGGGTGCCCTCCCACTGTCGGGCATACAGGTCCAGGATGCGCCCGGCCTTGACGACGAAGTCCGGATCGCGAGGGAAGATCCAGCAGCGATGCTGCCAAGGGCGAATCGCATCCTCAGTGAGCCAGCGCCAGACAGTCGTACCGCTGATGGTGGCGACGAGGCCGCGGTTGCACACCTCACGCGCGATGTCAGCGGTGCTCAGGCGCGACCGCGGCAGGCCAAGAACAGCCGGGAGCTCACACGCGAGCGCCTTGACCTGAACCACGATCTCTGGGGGGAAAGGCCCGGGGTCGACCGGGACGGGGGCGTTCCTCGAGGCCAGCTAGTCGTTCGTAGAAGAACCTCTGGCGCCAGTGGCTCACCACGTCTCTGCCTGTGTTCAGGCGTGCGGCGATCTGGTCGTTTCGGAGGCCCTCGGAGGCGAGCAGGATCATCTGTGCCCGTAACACCACGAAATATGGCAACGTATAACTTCGCGATCGATGGGTGAGGGTTTCGGCTTCCTTCGGTTTCAGTTCGATATTGAATGGGCTATTTCTCGGCATCGCACACCTCCACGGGCGAGGAGACAGTGCGCCCCTTCTAGCCCATCATATACGTTGCCGTATTTATGTCAAGCTGTACTTAGGCCAGCGGCCTCGGCGGTCCCCACCTCCGGCGTGTCGTCCGAGGCCGAACTGGCGTTCCGCGAAGGAACGTATCACTTCGATCGCTACCACCAAGGCGAGCGTCCAGCTGACTTCGAGGGCGCCTTGGCGGCATTCACACGCGCCCTCGCGCTCGACCCATCGCTTGCAGCTGCCGCGGGCAAGGTAGCGGAGCTGTTCGCAACCAGGATCATCTGGGAAGGCGATGTGCACGATTTGCGGAAACAAGCCGAGTCGTGGGCTCGTCGTGCCCTCGGGATTGACCCGCGCTGTGGCAAAGCGTGGGCAGCCCTGGGCTCAGTCGAGTTGAACGCAACCCAGGCCGACCCCGAGCGAGGCATCGACTACGCGGTCAAAGCCGTCGCCTTCACGCCCCGCGACGCGTTTGCTCACCTGGCTCTGGGAATGTGGCTGGGCGACCCAGGCTCGCAATCGCTCTTCGTCGCCGCCAGCCGGCGGGCTCTTGAGCTCGCCCCCATCCTGCTAAGTGCAGCCGGCAACACCGCTTTGGGTCTGTGCTGGCTCGGGCGTCCTGCAGAGGCGCTTCCGATGATCGACCGGGCGTTGCAGGTTGAGCCCGATTGGCCATTTGGATTGGTTGGGAAGGGCTTTGCGCTGACCAAGCTCGGACGGCTGGACGAGGCCGAGAGCACGCTTCGACGCTGCGAACAAGCGGCCAACGCAGACCGCACGGATCGCGAGTTCTGGCGGCAGTTCAGGTTTGCGCTCGCGGTCGCGCAGCGGGACAGCACTACGTCCGAGGCGCTGGCCCGGCAGATCTTCTCGTCGGTGTTCGACAGCCGTGCAGACGCGAACTTCCTCTCGGTTGTCGTGCTCAATGTGGTTCCGGCGTTGGCGCATCGGAAAGACCAACGACGCGATGCGGATCCTGGAAAGAAACGCCGAGGTCGGCGTCCCGCCTGCGTACGACTGGCTGCTCGTCGATCCGGACCTGCAGCGCCTGCGGGACGACCCTCGCTTCGGCAAGGTGCTCGCAGCATCCCGCGACGGCGCGGCCATGGTCGCCCGCGCTCTCGATCAGGCGCGCACGCGCGGCGAGCTGCCGTCCTACCTCAACCAGCCGCTCGAAGAGGTGGTCAAGCTGCTGAAGCAGAACGGAGCGACCATCTGATGCCACGTAGGCGCCCACGGAGCTGAAGCCCGGCACCCATCTCGGCCCCCACGAAATCGTTGCCCCGATCGGTACGGGCGGGATGGGGGAGGTCCACAGGGCGCGGGACACCCGCCTCGGGCGCGAGGTCGCGATCAAGGTGCTGCCGGGAGAATCTGCCACCGAGCCGGTGCGCCTGAGGCCGCACCCGCGTAAGACGAAGGCCAGGCACTACTGCCGTTGCGACGGCGCGGCTCCACGCGATCCGCAAAACGCTGCTAACGGCCGAGCTTTTCCCTCAGCCTTCGCAGGCGTTTGAGGTCGGGCAGGTCCTTCTCGCGACGGCCGGAAGCCTCCTTCATCGCGATGAGGTCATCGAGGCTCGCGAACGACGTCGGGACCCCCTGAAACGTCCCCGGCACGCGGCGGCTTGCGACGCCCTCCCAGGTCGCCCCCGGGACTCGCGAGTGGATCTCGACGCGCAGGAGACCGCCAAACGACAAGATGTCGCCAGCGATGAACTCGGGCTCGGCAAACTCCGGCTCGAACCCGCCCCAGCGCTCGACAGCACGACGCACAAAGCCTGCGTTCTCGAGCGTCGGCTCGATCAGGACGTCGATGTCACGTGTGGTGCGATACGGGATGTGGAACATCACCGCCATCCCGCCGATGACGACGTAGGCCGCGCCTTCGCTGTTGAGCGCATCCAGGAAATCGGCAAAGTCCTTGGTCATGCGACAACCCCCGCTCCAACCAAAGCGCGTACACGGCGTCGGCAAGCGCCAGCCCAGCAGTCATCCGTTGCTCGGCGGTGGCCCGCAGGGCGTCGTCGACCTGCTGTTCGATCACCACATCCTCGGGCTCGCCGATACGGAACCTCTGTTGGTGCGTCATGGTCCTCGCTCCGTCCCGCATCTCATTGACATTATACCTCTTTAGAGTTCTATCGACAAGCCGCACGCACAGTTACGCTGTGCGCTTGGCCTTCGACAGGCCGAGCCCTGAACCCCGACCCACGGCCCCTGTTCTCGCTTCGGCCGTTTGCCGTGGCCGGTCTCTACACGTGCTCGAAAGTCGCGGTGAAGTGGGGGAGGACTGCCGGGCGGTGGACGAAGCGGAGGCCGCGGATCTCCTTGCGTCGCCGGTAGAGCTCGACGATCCCCTCGACGACGTAGTCCATGTGGCTCTGGGTGTAGGTGCGGCGCGGGATCGCGAGGCGCACGAGGTCGAGGGCGGGCCACGTCCATGCCCCCGTCTTCGGATCCTGCGTGCCGAACATGACGTTCCCGATCTCGCAGGCGCGCACGCCGACGTGCTCGTAGAGCGCGGCGGAGAGCGACCAGCCGGGGAGTTGCTCGTCCGGAATGTGGTCGCAGAACTTCCTGCCGTTGAGATAGACGGCGTGGCCGCCGATCGGCTTCAGGAGCGGCACGCCGGCAGCCGAGAGGTTGTTGCCGACGTACGCCGTGGAGGCGATCCGGTACTTGAGGTACTCCTCGTCGAGGATCTCCTCGATGCCGATGGCGAGCGCCTCGAGGTCGCGGCCGGCGAGTCCCCCATAGGTGATGAACCCCTCCGTCAGGATCAACAGGGTGCGGACCCTGTCGGCCCACTCGTCCGAGTTGATCGAGATCACGCCGCCCATGTTGCCGAAGGCGTCCTTCTTCATGCTCATCATCGCGCCGTCGGAGAGAGCGAACATCTCCCGGGCGATCTCGCGGGGCGTCCTGTCGGCGTACCCCGGTTCGCGCAGCTTGATGAAGTACGCGTTCTCGGCGAAGCGGGCGGCGTCGAGCAGGAGCGGCACGCCGAAGCGGTCGCAGAGGGCGCGGGCGCCCTTGAGGTTCGCCATCGAGACAGGCTGCCCGCCGCCGGAGTTGTTGGTGACGGTGATCAGCACGAACGGCACCCGCCCGCGGCCGGACTCGGCGAGGCAGCGCTCGAGGGCGTTGAGGTCGATGTTTCCCTTGAAGGGGTGTTCGAGATCGGGATCGCGCCCCTCGGCGATCACGAGGTCGCGGGCCTCGGCGCCGGTGTCCTCGATGTTGGCCCGGGTGGTGTCGAAGTGGGTGTTGCCCGGGATCACGTCGCCCGGCTTGACGACGGCGCGGCACAGCAGGCGCTCGCTCGCGCGCCCCTGGTGGGTCGGGATCACGTGGGCGTGGCCGAAGATCCCGCGGACGGCGGCCTCGAAGTGGAAGAAGCTCTTCGCACCGGCGTACGACTCGTCGCCTTCCATGACGCCCGCCCACTGGTGCGTGCTCATCGCGCCGGTGCCGGAGTCGGTGAGGAGGTCGATCAGCACGTGCTCGGCCTTGAGCCGGAAGGGGTTGTATCCGGCCAGGCGGATGAGTTGGGTCCGCTCCTCGCGGTTTGTCATCCGGAACGGCTCAACGACCTTGATGCGGAAAGGCTCGATGATGGTTCTCACGGTGTCCTCCTGGCGTTGGTCACCATTGCGAGAGGGCGCGCGGCGGCAGGCGGCCGGCCTGCGGCGGGCCGTGGCCTACCTGCCGGAAAACCCGGCACCGTCCGCGGTCCGCACCGGCTTGGAGCCGTTCGGGACGCCCGACTGGAGCCTGGCCGCCTCGTCGAAGCACTTCAAGGCGGCCTGCACCTGCTCGTCCGTCTCGAGGATCGCGCGGTAACCCGCGTTCAGAGAAACGCCGGCGTTGAGGATCTCGAAGCGAAGGGTGACCTCGATCTCCCGGCGATCGTTCGGGTCCGCGAGCGCGGCGTCGATGTCCGCCGCCGGAAGCCACTTCTCGTTGATCACCCGGGTTCTGAACGCCTTGATGACATCGTCCGTCACCGCGAACGACTGGGCCGCGGCCGCCTTGTCCGGCTTGTCCGCCAGATACGCGATTGCGAAGTGGAAGAACGCGGTGTTGCCGACCAGGCGTGCCAGGCGCTCCGAGTACTCGCGGATATTGACTTCATGGTCGGGGATGATCCCGCCCGCGCCGAACACCTTGCGCCCCGAGTCGGTGAGGAACACGGGGCCCTTGGGCTGCGGCTGCGAGTCCTTGCCCTCGCCGCCGTTGCGCACGTGGATGTAGTCGAAGAACGAGTCGAAGTCGCGCTGGATGCAACGTCCCGACGGGGTGTAGTACCTGGCGGTGGTGAGCGCGAGACCGGAGTCCCGCACGGAGTAAACGGTCTGGACGACGCCCTTGCCGAACGAGGTCTCGCCCACCAAGATCCCCCTGTCATGGTCCTGGACCGCGCCAGCGACGATCTCGGCGGCGGAGGCGGAGCCCCGGTTCACCAGCACGACCAGTGGGCCGGTGAAGTGCAACCCGTCCTGGGGCACCCTGTAGTCCTGGAACGAGTCGGCGGTGCGTCCCTTGGTCGAGAACACCTCCTGGCCCGGGTCGAGCAGGAGCGACGCCGTGGCGACGGCGCTGTCAACCATCCCGCCCGGATTGTCGCGCAGGTCGAGGACGAGGCGGGTGGCGCCCTCCTTCTGGAGCCGCTCCAGGGACCGCTTCGCCTCGTCCCCGGTGGAGCGAATGAAGTCGTTGATGCGGATGTACGCCGAGTCCTTGTCGATCATGAGCGCGTACCGGACGGACTCCGAAGGCACACGCGCCCGCTCGATGGTCAGGTCGAGCGGGGCCGTGAGGCCGAGCCGCGACACGGTGATGCGCACCTTGGTCCCCTCGGGACCGCGCAGCCGCCGGGCCGCCTCGTCGATGTCCATGCCCTCGGTGGACGTGCCGTCGACGGTCTCGATGACGTCGCCGGCCCGCAGGCCCAGCCGCGCGGCGGGGCTTCCCTCGACAGGGGTGATGACGGTTATCCTTCCCCCGCGCAACGAGATGATCACCCCGATGCCGTGGAAGGCGCCCTGCTGGTGCTCGCGCATGTGCGCGTAGCTCTCGGGGCGCAGGAAGTTCGTGTGAGGGTCGAGGAGCGCGAGCATGCCGTCGATGCTGGAGTAGACGAGATCGGCCGGGGAAACAGACTGGGGCGAGTTCTCCATCACCAGCCGAAGGAGCGCCGTGTAACGATTGAGGAACTTGTCGGATCCGGCAAATTCTTTCTGCGTCGCCTGGCCGGCAACGCCGCCGGTAAGGGCACCCGCCCCGATCACGACAGCCGCCAGAAGCCCCTTCCGAAAAGCCGTCATCGCGCCCCCTTGGGATCGTGACTCTAGCACACTATACTCGTGGAGCCGCCGGCGGCCGCGGCGGCGCTGGGGGTAGGTATGTTCGGTTCAATCGGGCTTCCCGAGCTGCTTCTGATCTTCGTCATCGCGCTGCTCCTCTTCGGCCCGCGTAAGCTGCCGGAGATCGGGAAGAGCCTCGGGAAGGCGATGAACGAGTTCAAGCGCGCCTCGAACGACCTCCAGCGCTCGCTCGAGGAGGAGATCGCCGTCGACGAACTCAAGCAGACGAAGCGCGAGGTGGAGGGCGCTACCCGACTGACTCCTGAGGCGAGCGCCCCGACGCCGGCCGCCTGGACCGATGCGCCCCCGGCCACGCCGGCGCAACCGACAGAGGCGAAACCGACGGAGCCGAAGTAGGCCATGTCGGAAACGCGGCGGCGCTTCGCGGACGACGGGAGCGAGCTCCCGCGCATGACGCTCCTGGAGCACCTGGACGAGCTCCGCAAACGAATTCTCTGGTCTGTCGTTGCGATCTTCGCCGGCTTCCTTCTGTGCTGGTACTGGGCGCAGACGATTTTCAAGTGGATGGCCATCCCGATCACGCAGTTCCTTCCGGCGGGTGAAAAGCTGGCCTTCACGGGACTGGTGGACCCGTTCATGCTCTACATGAAGGTGGCCCTGCTTGCCGGCATCTTCGTGGCATCGCCCGTGGTCCTCTGGCAGTTCTGGCTGTTCGTGTCGCCGGCGCTGTACCGCCACGAGCGCCGCCTCGTCGTTCCGTTCATCGTCTTCACGACGGTTTTTTTCCTTGCCGGAGGCTACTTCGGGTACAAGATCGCGTTTCCGATGGCGGTCAAGTTCCTGCTGTCGGTGGGCCAGGACTTTCGCCAGGTGATCACGATCAACGAGTACTTCGCGATGGCCAGCAAGGTGATCCTTGGCCTTGGTCTGGTCTTCGAAATGCCCGTGCTCATCATGCTGCTGGCGCGGTTCGGGATCGTCACGGCGAAGTTCCTGCTCAAGTACTTCCGCTTCGCCGTGCTGATCATCTTCATCATCGCCGCCGTCATAACCCCCACGCCGGACATCCCGACACAGTGCGTCTTCGCCCTCCCGATGATCGCCCTTTACCTCCTGGGAGTGCTCGTAGCCTGGATCTTCGGCAAGAAACGTCCGGTCGAGGAGAGCTAGCACCGGTCCAGGGGTTGCCCGCAGGCAGAGGAGCAGAGGAGCACGGGAGCAGAGGAGCACGACCGCAGAGCGTGGAGTCTCTTCTCCACTTCTCCTCTGCTCCTCGGCACCTCTGCTCCTCTGCTGCTGAATGACGCGAGAGCCGGCGAGCTTGCTACCCGACGAGGCGTTCGTAGAGCTTGAGGTACTCGCGGGCCGAGGCCTTCCACGAGAAGTCCCGCTCCATTCCGTCGGCGCGCATCGTCGCGAGCCGGGCGGGGTCGAAGAGCACGGCGCGCGCGCGCTTCAGGGTCCCGATGAGCGCAGTTGGGGTCAACTCGGAGAGGACGAACCCGGTACCGCCCTCCTCGTCGGCGTCGACGACGGTGTCGGCGAGGCCACCGGTGCGGGTGACGACGGGCAGTGTGCCGTAGCGCATGGCGATCATCTGGCCGAGCCCGCACGGCTCGTAGCGGCTGGGCATGAGGAACAGGTCGCTCGCGGCGTAGATCCGGTGGGCGAGGCGCTCGTCGAAGCGGATGAAGGACGCAACCCTCCCGGGGTGGGCCGCCTCGGCGGCACGGATGGCCTCCTCGTAGCGGCGCTCCCCGGCGCCGAGCACCACGACGTCGAACCCGAGCGCGACGATGTCGTCGAGCGCCGCGACCAGCAGGTCGGCGCCTTTTTGCTCGGCGAGGCGGGACACCATGCCGATCAGCGGGCGCCCGACGGCCGCGAGCCGGGCTTCCCGCCCGAGCAACTCCCGCGCCGCGGCCTTCCCTTCGACGACGTCGTCCTCGTCGCCGAACCCAAGCTCCAGGTGCGGGTCCCGGCGCGGGTCCCACTCCTCGGTGTCAAGGCCGTTGAGGATGCCGAACAGCGTGTCCCGCCGCATAGCGAGAACGCCCTGGAGCCCGCAGCCGAACTCCGGCGTCACGATCTCCCTTGCGTAGGTGGGCGAGACCGTCGTGATGGCGTCGGCGCTCACCAGGCCGCCTTTGAGGAAATTGACGCTGCCGTAGAACTCGAGCAGGTCCATGGTGAAGAGATCGCGCGGAATGCCGCAGGCCTCCAGGGACCATGGGGGAAAGACTCCCTGATACGCAAGGTTGTGGATTGTGAACACCGTCTTCGCGGCAGGCATCGCGAAACGTGTCTGGCCATCGTGACGCAGGAGAAAGGGGGCGAGCGCCGCCTGCCAGTCGTGGGCGTGGACCACGTCCACACCGCCCAGCTTCGCGATGGCGGCGAGGGCCGCCCGGGCGAAGAACGCGAACCGCACCGCGTTGTCCGGAAAGTCGCCGTCGGGCAGGGAGTAGAGGGCCGGCCTGACGAACAGGGCCGGGCAGTCGAGCAGGACGACGCGAACGTTCCGATGGAGGAGGACGTTCAACCTTGCCGTCAGGCCGAGTGCGGCAACCTCGCCGCGCGGCTCGCCTGGAGGAGGGTCCTTCAGGGTGGTCCGGTGTGCGGGGACGACGACCGTGACCTCGTGGCCAAGAGCCGCCAGTGCTGGGGGTAGAGCGCCTGCCACATCTGCCAGGCCGCCCGTCTTCGAGAACGGCACAACTTCAGACGCCAGGTGAGCGATGCGCATGCGCAACTCCCAGTCAACAGTCAACAGTCAACAGTCAACAGTCAACAGTCAACAGTTGACAGTTGACAGTTGACAGCCAAGAACAAGAAGCCGATCCGCTTCTACTGTCGACTGTTAACTGTCGACTGTCAACTTCCTTTGTCGACTGTCAACCTCCTTCATCGGCGGTGACTTCGCGCAGGTATCGAGCGGCCTCCTCGGGCGGCGTCGGGTTGATGCTGTACCCCGAGCCCCACTCGAAACCCGCGATCCGGGTGATTCGCGGGATGAACTCCAGGTGCCAGTGGTAGTCGTACTCGATGGTCGTCCAGTACCTCGGCTGCCCGGGCCGGGGGTGAGGGCTCGGCGCCGTGTGGAGGATGAAGTTGTACGGCGGGTCGTCCAGAAGAGTGCGGATGCGGCGCAGGAAGTCGCGCACGAGGCGCGCCAGGTTCTCGAAGAGCTGGTCCGTGCAGAGGGCGAAGTCGTGGCTGTGCGCCTTCGGGAGCAGCCAGGTCTCGAACGGGAACGCAGCGGCGAAAGGCTCCAGCAGGATGAACCGGTCGGTCTCCATGGCCACCCGGTCGGCGAATGAGCGTTCCTGGTGGATGAGGTCGCAGAAGATGCAGCGCTCCTTGCGCGACCAGTGCTCGCGCGCGACGTTGAGCTCCTCCACCAGGGCGGTCGGGATGATCGGCGTGGCGATGAGCTGAGAGTGCGGATGGAACAGCGAGGCCCCCGCCTCGCGGCCATGGTTCTTGAAGATCAGCACGTAGCGGATGCGGATGTCGCGCCGCAGGTCGATCAGGCGCTCGCGCCATGCCCTGAAGACGAGGGCGATCTCCTCGACGGACATGTCGGCCATCGGCCGGTGATGGTCCGGGGTCTCGACAATGACCTCATGTGCGCCGATGCCGTTGACCCGGTCGAACATGCCGACCGCCTCGCGCGAAAGCTCGCCCTCGATCCCGAGGGCAGGGAACTTGTTCGGCACGACCCGGACTTGCCAGTTGGGGGTATTCGGCTGGCGCGGCCCCTTGGCGAAGGCGAGAATCTCGAGCGGGGTGGCGGCCTCCTTGCCGTACTCGAAAGGGCACGCGCCCACGTCGCCTGGCGCGTCGGGTCCCGGCCGCCTGAACTCGTGGGGGCGGAACCGCCGCTCGGTCGCGATGATCGACCAGCGCCGCCGGATGGGGTCGAATCGAAGCTCTGACATTGATCACTCCAGTCGATGTCGCGGGAACAAGAGGAACGGGTCGTTGCAGGACTCCGGACTTTCGCGCGCTGCGAGGACGGACGCCTGTCGCCGGCCCGCCCGAGGCTCGCTGGAAGTGAGTCTGCCGCGAGCGTCGTGGCTCGAGTCTCAGGGGGCTCTTCACGATTCGTCGACCTCCAGGAACTCCAGGCGCCAGAGCCCATCGGACGGCATCCGCTCTCCTCCGCACTCGATCCCGAGCAGGACCTCGTCCTCCGGCAGTGGAAGATGGACCTCGAGAAACTGCTCCACCGCGCACGCGGCGGGCCGGTCCGCCGGCAGCGTCCAACCTGTGCGGTGGCCCGTCGTCACCATGGTCACGACGAGCGGGACCGGCGCGCCCGCGCCCGGACGCGGGTCAACCCGCAGCCAGAGCTTTCCGGGCTCGGCCCGCAGCGCGACACGCGCAAGGCGACGGTGCGTAGCCGGCGCCTCGATCCAGGTAGCCACCGTCCACTCGAAGTAGCTTGTCGTTCTGCCGTCGAGAACCGGGGCAGGCCACGTGCGCGACAGCGGCACCCGAAGCGGCGCGGCTGCGGCGCGCACCGGAGCGGCGAGCTCCGCCGGAGGGGTCACCCGGGCCGCGGTACACGCGTCGCGCAGGTGAGCGCGAAAGAGCTCGTCGTACAGCGGCGCGAGGAGGGTAGGGTTGTCGTCGCCGAACCACCACCACCAGTCGCTCCCCTCGGCTGCCAGCCACGACCGCCCACCGCGAGAGCCCCCGAGCGCGCGGACGCGGGCAAGGAGCTCCCATGCCCGGTTCTTCTCGGGATGGCCGATCCAGGTGCCGAAGGTGCCGCCGATCCACGACCCGGGGTGGAGGCGCGGAAGCGTCCTCGGAACCTCGTCGAGACGCTGGGCAAGGGTCGCGGGGCGAAGCTGTGACGACTGGTCGAGTTCCCGCGCAAGCGTTGCGAGAAAACCTGCTCCGCCCTCCGGGTAGCTGGTCCAGGGGTTCTCGCCGTCCAGCGCGACGACGATGCCGGCCTCCGCGGGCAGGTGCGATGCCATGCGGCGGAGGTGGCCGACGAACTCCCTGGCCGCGTCCGCTTCCTGGGGGAAACGGGAGGCCTGAAAGCCGATGAAGTCCGAGAGCCCCCGGTGCCGGAAGAACAGCGCCGGGCCTCCGCCCGGGAGCCGCCACGGGCTGAAGAGCTCGGGGCCGACGCCGGTCTCGCCCGAGACGTTTCTGCCCAACGACGCGGCCAGGATCCCTTCGTCGGTTGCGAGCCAGCGCACGGCGTTGTCGCCGTAGAGCGCGACCGCGGCTTCCGAGACCGATCCCTCGGGCGGCCAGCAACCGATCGGGGCGAAACCGAACTCGCCGGCGGCGGCGAGGCTGGTCCGGATGTGCTCGCGGGCGTCGTCCGGCGCGGCGAACGGCGGGGCCGCCGGGGCGGGATGCGGCGCCCACGATTCCTTCACCACGCGGGTGTCGATCAGCAGGGGGATGATCGGGTGAGCCCAGGGTGACGTGGCGATCTCAATGCCCTCGGACATGGCGAGCTTGCGGTACCCGTCGAGCAACCGGGCCGGGCAGCCGCCAAGCCAGGCGACCGCGCGGCGCCGCGCGCCGTCGGGGAAGCCGGAACCGCGCGTAGCGAGGTCTGCGAGGTCTTCCTCCCACCGCAGGTTGGGCCCGGCATACGCCAGAACGAGAAGGACCTGGATGTCGTTGAGATCCTGCACGGTGAACCGCCGGGCGACCTCCTCGCCTGTCCCGCCGCTCGCACGGGCGGCCAGCTCGGCGAGGCGCGGCCACCGGCGGAGCTGGTTGGGGTGGAGGAGAAACGCCCACCGCAGCAGCTCCCGGACCGCCTCGGGGCCGAGGTCCCGCACGGGTGTCCCGAGCGCTTCGAGAAGGGGGTCACGCGCCGTCCCGTCCCGGTAGGCGGCAAGCTGATCGAGGAATACCGGCGTGAGGTTGAGGACCTGTCCCGCCAGGCCGGTCTGTGAGAGAGAGTGAACGAGCGTGAGGTACTCGCCCGCTGCGTGCAGCAGGACCCACGGCGCGTGGACACGCCCGTCGGCGGTGCGGTACTGGGGTTGATGCAGGTGCCAGAGGAACGTCAGCTTGGCCATCGTTGGGTCAAGCGCTCCTCACGAACCGTTGCACCTCCTCGCGGTACTTGCGGACCAGCTTCAGGGCCGACTCGGCCGTGCCCGACTCGGCGTGGAGGTGGAGCGTGGACGCCACCCGATCGGGGCGAAGGAGAACCCAACCGCCGTCAAGGTGGACCTTGATCCCCTCGAGGTACGAAACCTCCTGCCCTTGGATCTTCTCGGCGAAGCGGCGCATCACCTCGCCCTTACGCTCCATCGGGCAGGGCAGGGTCACCTGGGCCAGGGGCACCGTTGGGGCCAGCTTCGCCACCTCCGCCAGCGGGAGCGGGGTGCGGGTCAGGAGTTCGAGCAGCTTGCCGAGCGCGAACAGCGCGTCGGGCGCGTGGTGGAGGTTCGGGAAGATAAAGTCGCCCTCACCGGCGGACGCGAAGATCACGTCGCGCTGCCGGGACGCCTCGGTAAGCGCGCGCGGAGCCGAGAGCGTCTCGCGCAGGCGGTGGCCGGCCGCGGACAGCGCCTTGTGGAAGGTCGACGGTGCGTACGCAGGCATGACGACCTCTCCTGCCGGGAGGTCCGCGGCGTTGACGGCGGCCACCATCAGGGCCGCCAGGTCCATGTCGGCCCACAGCCGCTGCTCACGGTCCGCGAGCACGAGGCGTTCGCTGCTCGGGTTGAGCCAGACGCCGATATCGGCTTCCAGGGAAGCGACGATCGTCGCGAGACGCTGATGCGCCAGCGCGATCTCGCTGGCGAGGAGCGCCTCGTGAATCCCCTCGGTGTGGGCGTTGAGCGTGACCACGTCGCACCCGAGCTCGTTGAGGAGTCGCGGCAGCACCACGACCGCGGCCGAGTGCGCGTAATCCACGACGACGCGCATCCGGCGGGCCCGAATCTGGTCGACGGCGAGCGCCTTGAGGAACGACTCCGCGTAGAAGTCCACGAGGCGCGGGTGCTCGAAGATGACCCCGATCTCCTGGTGCCCGGCGCGACGAAACTCTTCCCGGAGGAAGATGCGCTCCACGGACTTGGCGAAGCTCGTCGAGATGTCCAGGCCGTGGTCGTCGAAAAAGCGAATCGAGGTCATACCCCGCACGAGCTGCACCTGCTGGAAAGACACGCCGCCTACTTCGCCGAACCCCTCGAGCTTGTGCCGCATGACGGGGACCGGCAGGAGTCCGAGATCGACGACGTGCACGCCGGTCGAGCTCATCCCCCCGACAAAGGCGCGCCGCAGCATGCGCGAAGCCGGGTGATCGTCGCGGGCGGTGAGGATGTTGCTCCCAGGCTGGAGCAGGGTACCGTAGGCCGCGCCAAGCCGCGCGGCGACCTCGGGCGTGAGCTCGAGGTTGGTGAGGCCGGTGACCGCGCCCTCTTCGAAGGCGGAGGTGCGCCACCGTTCGGCGTACACCAGGTTCGAGTAGACAACGGCGTGGTCCTCGACCACCTTGACGGGCCAGATCTTCACGCCCTCTTTGACTCGCACCTCTTGCCCGAGCACCGTGTCGTCGGCGATCACCGCGCCCTTCTCGACGACCGTGCCCGTGCCTACCTGAACGCGTGCCCCGAGGACAGCCTCCTCGATCCTGGCGCCCTCACCGATCTGGACACCTTCCCAGAGCACTGCCCGGCGCAGCTCGGCCCGCGGTGCCACCGCCGAAGCCGGGCCGAGCACCGCGTCCTCGAGTCGGACGTTGGCGCCGATGCGGCACCCGGGGCCGACCACGACCGTCCCGCGAACCTCGACGGACGGGTCGATCTCCGCCTCCCCCTCGATCCACAGCGGCTTGCCGCCGATCTGGCGCAGCTCGCCGGGCGGCATGAGGCGAAGGGTGCCCTGGAAGTAGTCGAGGTGCGCGGCGAGGTACGACTCCGGGTCGCCGATGTCGCGCCAGTAACCACGCATCACGTGGCCGTAAAGCGGAGCGCCACTGGCGAGCAGGCGGGGGAAGAGGTCGCGCGAGAAGTCGAAGGGCTCGGCCCGCGGGACCTGCGCGAGCGCCTGTCCCTGGAGTACGTAGACGCCCGTGTTCACCGTGTCGGAGAAAACCTCTCCCCAGGTGGGTTTCTCGAGGAACCGCCGGACCCGGGAGTCGCCGTCGATGATGACGATTCCGAACTGCAGCGGGTTGGCGACCCGCGTCAGCCCGATAGTGACCATTGCCTGTCGCTGCTGGTGCGCTGCGATGAGGGACGAGAGGTCGAAGTCGCAGATCACGTCCCCCGACAGCACGAGGTAGTCCTCGGCGGGGACGAGGTCGGCGCCGTGCGCCACCGCGCCGGCGGTGCCGTAGTCCTGGTCGGCGTTGTTGTAGTGCAGCCTCATCCCGAGCCGCTTGCCGTCCCCGAACGCGGCGCGGATCTTGTCCGGGTCGTAGTAGGTCAGGAGGACGGCCTCGCGCATGCCGAAGCTCGCGAGGTGGGTCAGCACCCGCTCGAGGATCGGCCGGTTGACGATCGGCAGCATGGGCTTCGGGCGGTTTGCGGAGAGCGGCCGGATTCGCGTGCCGAAGCCGCCGGCCATCACGACCGGGATCATCGGGCTTTCTCCAGGCATCGACGAACGGCCTGCTTCAGCTCGTTGAGGTCGGATGACTTGACGATGTAGGCGTCCGCCAGCCATGACGAGAAGTCGTCCTGGTACCGAGCGTAGGCGGTTGCGAGCACAACCGGCAGGTGGGAGTCCCTGGCCTTGATCTCGCGCAGCAGCGCGAGGCCGGAGGCCTCGCCCAACCGGATGTCCAGCACGACGAGATCGACCCCTCCCTGGGCGAGGCGCTCCCGGGCACCTTCGACCGTGGTTGTGGTCTCCACCGTGTATCCGTCACGGCTGAACGCGGCGCGGTAAAGCTCGAGAAAGCCCTCCTCGTCATCCACGAAAAGCACGCGCGAACCGTTCACGACCACCTCCGCAGAAACAGTGTGAAACGCACCCAGCCAGGCTCCCGCTCATCGTACTCCACCTTCGCTCCCATGGTCTCCGCGAGCGTGCGTACGGAGGCGAGCCCCAGACCGCTGCCTCCCCGCCGGGTGGTGATGCCGCCGGCAAACGGGTCGACCCGGAGCGCAACAGGCAGCGGCTGTCCGTTGTCGGCCACGTCGAGCCTTACCCACTGGCCGTCCTCGCGAACCGCGGCGTGGATCTCCCCGCCGCTTTCCCTGAGCGCTTCGAGCGCGTTGACAACCAGGTTCTCCAGGCAACGCTCGAGCGAGTGCACGACGGCACTAGCGAGCACCGGCCGGGCCGGGTGGTAGCACAGGAGGCGGACCCCGCGGCTCGCGGCGAGCGGCCGGAACGCCTCGACCACTCGGTCGACCAGAGCCCCCACCTCCACCGGCTCCAGGGCGATGCCATCGGCCCGGCTCGCCAGGCCGTCCACGAGGTCCCCGACCCTCTGCTCGGCCCGGCTGATGGCGGCCGCGGCGATGCCGAGTTGCCTGAGAAGCGTGTCGGGGTTTCCGGGAGGCGCCGCCATCAGTTCTCGAGCGAGGCCGCCGGCCAGCGCAAGCGGGTTCTTCAGATCGTGAGCGAGCGTCCGGGCCGTCTCGAGGAGTGCCGTGGCGTGCTCGGCGGTCATGCGGCGCCGTCTCTCCTCCTGGAAACGGCGCAAGAGCTGCGTGCGCTCGAGCGCGGCCCGGAGGTAGTGAGCGAGCGTCTCTGCGGCCTCGAGCGTTGCGTGGTAGGTCGGCGCGTGCGTGACGAAGTTGTCGGCAAGCACCACGCCCCACGGGCGGCCGCTTGCCATGAGCGGCACGACGACAAGCTCGCGCGACTCGAGCACCGTCACCCAGTGGCGGACGCACGGGTTCGGATGGTTGCTGCGTCCGATAAACGCGCGGCGCCAGGCGCCGCAGCCCTTCTCGGAGGCGTGGGACAGCGCGGCCAGCGTGGCCGCGTGCCGGTGCTGCTCGGACTCGACCACCCTGGGATCCGGCTCCGTGAGCCGCTCGAGCGGGAGCACGCCGTGCTGGCGCATCTCGGTCCACACCTTGCGGGCCTCGTCGCGCGTCACGGGGCCGACTCCGAACCAACCTCGCAGCTGATCGCCGTCCGCAAGGAGGAGAAAAGCCCTGTTGAATCCGAGGCCCTCGCCGGCGGTGTACGCCACGAGGACGCTCCAGGCAGCCACCTCGGGGTCGACGACGGTCTCCAGCACCTCGCTGACGCGTCGTAGCAGGTCCAGAACGCGCCGAGGCCGGATGCTTCGCAACGCCGGCCCGCGTTCCCGCAGGTGGCGTGCGCGCTCCGGGCGAAGCCCCTTCTCCCGCGGTGCCGGCTTGCTCGGCCGGGCGGTCATCGTCGGGCTCCGGAAAATCCCGGCTCGGAGCGCTCCGGCGTCGCGCGCCACAGAGGTTTGCGGCCCAAGCGGCCTACCGAGGCCATCCCTGTTCTCCACAAAAAAGTCTACAGCAGCACGCCTGAATCCCGTCCGGTTGGCGCCTACCGTGGAACCGGGTTGGTCTCCTTCCAGCCGGCCTCGTCGAAAAAGCCGAACCGGTGCTCGATCTTGGCGAACAACTGCCCGCCGGGAGAGACGATGTTCCCGGGGAGGGTAAGGGTCCCGGTCCCCCCGGTGCCCCGGAAAGAGCCCTCTCCGATGGGCCGGCCGCTCCGCGGCTCGCGAACCGTCGCGCCGCCGGTCGAGGGCGGGAGATCGACAACGAGCCGAGCCGGGGGTTCGCCACTGCAGACCAGGTAGAGCCTGCGGGCGCCGAACGACCGCAGGCGCGTTCGGGACGCGAGGCGGAGCACAAGCGCGCCGTTTTCGAGATGAACCGCAACGACCGGATGCTGCTGGAGGCCTGTCGGTGACTCCTCGAGGTAGTACCTTTCCTCCCCGGAAGCGAATGAGAGCAGCCACGACCCGCGGAGGACGAGCTGGCTCTTGTGGCACGCGATGGCTGCGCGCTTGCGAGATCTCTGGGCGTCGGACAGCGGAAGCACGAGCGAGCCCTCGTGGCGGCGCGCGCGGAGCTGCGGGTTGTGCACGAGGAAGCGGACGACCCTGCGCACCGGCACCCTGTCTCGCAGGCGCGTCATTGCCATTGCCATCATGACCGCAAGGGCGCTGTGGTCGGGGTGGAGGTCGAGGAAGGACGGCGCCACGACGACCGTCGGTCGCCACTCCTCGAGCGCGTCGGTCACGGCGCGCTGCGCCAGCTCATTCCCGTGGAGAAGCAGGTCGCACGCGCCCTGGTCGGGGAAGCCGAGGAAGCGCGTGTCCGCGAGGGGTACTCCGAGATGCTCGAGAGCCGCTCGAACCTCCTCGCGGCGGCGAGCCCCGAACCGTGCGCGGTCGGAGGGTCCGATGCGCCAGCGCAGCTCGAGCGCGCGCTGCGCCCAGGGGTTGTTGTCGCCTTCGGTGAAGAACACGACCAGGGTCTTCGTCCCGACCGCCATCGCGTGCTGGAGCAGCCCGCCGGTCGCGACGCTCTCGTCGTCCGGGTGCGGCACGAGCACCAGCAACCTGTCCGACGGGGTCAGGGCGAGCGTCTGAATCATGAGCGGTTCCGATCCATGGCGAACGGCGAATACCCTCGCTCGATCGCCCGCGCCCAGACAACCGCGAGCGGCGCCGAGCGAGTTGACGGAACGAATTCGTGAGAGCCGGCTTGAAGCGGGCGGGAACCCGAGTACGGCGTGCCGTCGAGCGTCCCGGCTGCAGCATCCCCCGGTGTGACAACGGCGTAAGGACCCGGGATAGCGATGTCGAATCTCAGGGGCACGGCTCCTCCGGCCGACGGGCGCAGGAGCCGCCCGGCCACGCGCAATGAGCCCACGGAGACGAAGTTCTCGTTCAGGAAGGCGCGGCCGCTCTGCGGAAACCGGGCGCTGTCCTGGACCGCCACGAAGCAACCGGTCCGGACGATGTCGTCCGCGATCGTGTCCCGCATCAGGCCGCGGCGCAGCTTCTCCATCGTGATGGTCTCGAGGACCGCGAAGAACGGTCGCGTGCGGAAGACGGTTTCGCCCTTCGTGTCCATGACCGGCTCGCTCCTATTGGTGAGGCGCAGGACGTCCGAGACAAGTTTCGTCTCCTGGACGGTCCGGTCACGCCAGACCGGCCCCCTGAACACGATGACACCTGATTGGGCCACCAGGATCGCAAGAAACGTGTACGCAGGGGCGCGGCTCGGGCGCCGGCCATTTCCCGCCCGTTTGGTGCACGTTCGCTCCCAGCGGTCGAGCTCGGCGACGACCATGATGGCCGCCAGCGGAAAAACCGGCAGGTAGTCCTGTCCGGTGACCAGAGGCCAGAGGCTCTCCAGCACGAGCACGTAGAGCGCCGCGACGAGCGAGACGAGCACTCTCTGCACTCGGATGCGGTCACCGCCGGCCGCGCGCAGCCGCGGAAGGGCGAACCAGGCCGTAAGGACGACGCCGAGTGGGAGGAGCAAACGCCTCCATGCCTCGTGCCGCGCTCCGAGATCCGCGAGGACGTTCTGAGCGAGCGCGCCCTGGGTCAGCGCGCCCAAGGCGCCCTTCGAGGCGAAGAACCCCACCACGACAAGGGGCGTGATCGCGAAGCCGACTGCCGCGGCGGCCGCGAGGCGGACCGCCCGCCGCCAGGGAATCGCCCGCCGAACATCGGCCGAGAGCGCGCCGACCAGCGCCGTGCCGCCGAAGAGCGCCGCCACCATGAGGGCGGTCTTCTGGGAGACGCAGAGAGTGGCGCCGACCGCCGCTCCGGTCAGCAGGACGCGTCCCGCGCCGAGAGGGCCGCCCACGAGCACCGCGAGCGCCGCGAGCCACCCCACGGTCCAGAGGTTGTCGGTCCGAAACTCGATCGACCGGAAGAAGAAATCGTAGTGAAAAGCGAGGAGCACCGCGGACCACATCGCGACGCGCCGGCCCAGGAGACGCGCGGCGATCGCGTACGCGAGCCAGAGCGCCAGCAGGGCGAGAGGCACCATGGCGAACCGCATGAGCACCACGGCGTTCGGTCGCTCGCCGATCAGGGCGAGCAGCGGCGCCATCAGGAGGTGGAAGAGCGGCGAGTGGTTGTCGGACACGTCCCGGTACTGGAGCAGGCCCCTCGTCCAACCCCACACGACGTGGAGGTGCTGCGGTTCGTCCGAGTTGATGCGGTAGTGGAAAATGTAAGGCAACCTCGCGAGCGTCCCCGCCCCGAGGAGGATCAGGGCGGCGGTGCGCTCCCTGGCGGAGACGGGGATGCTCGCTGCGGCCATCGAACCGGAACCACCTCGTTCAGGGGAGCGAGTCTACCAGGGTGAGGCGGCGACCCGATAGCGCGCCGCGTGTGCTCCCTCGGTCTGCGGCAGCTCGTGCGTCGCGCCGGATGGCACAGGGAGAGTACCCTTGATGGGGTGGAGGAACGATGAAGAAAGCGGCGATCACGATGGCGTTCGGTTTCGGTCTGATGGCCGTGGCGGCTGCCCTGGCGCAGGGCACTACCCCGACGGCGCTGTCGTCACCCAAGGACGTTCTCGGCCTGGATATCGGTCAGAACCGCGTCCTCGCCAGCTACGCCGAGAGCGAGCGCTACCTGCGGACGGCTGCAGGGCAGAGCGACCGGATGCGCATCATCCCCATCGGCACGACGGTCGAGGGCAGGACCATGATCGCGGTCGCCGTCTCAACCGCCGCGAACATCGCCCGGCTCGAGGAGCTCCGCATCGGGTGGGCCCGGGTCGCGGACCCGCGGGGCCTGGACGCCGTCGCGCGGGAGCGCCTGCTCTCCACCCTTCCGGCCTGTGCGCTGATCACCGCCGGGATTCACGCGAACGAGGTCGCCGGCCCGCAAGCGGCGCTCCTCCTCGTCCACCAGCTCGCGAGCGCCCCGGAAGGGAGCGCCGAAGCGGGTTGGCTCGATCACACCGTAGTGCTCGTCGTGCCTTCGCTGAACCCGGACGGCCAGGACGCCGTCGTCGCGTGGTACCGGAAGTGGCTGGGGACGCCGTACGAGGGCTCGCAGCTGCCATTCCTCTATCACCGCTACGCCGGCCACGACAACAACCGGGACTTCGTTTACCTGACCCAGCCGGAGAGCCGGGCGCTCAACCGCTTCGTGTATGCGGACTGGCACCCCCAGCTCTTCCTCGACGTCCACATGATGGGCTCGACGGGCCCCCGACAGTTCGTGCCGCCCTTTGCGGACCCCATCGCGCCCAACGTTCACCCATTCGTGTGGCGGGTGACCTCGCACCTGGGTACCCTCATGTCACTGCGCCTGGAGGAACAGGGGAAGAGCGGCGTCGTGTCCGGCTGGACGTTCGACGGCAACTGGATCGGCGGCACCCGCAACACCGGCTGGTGGAAGAACGTGTTCGGGGTCCTCACGGAAACCGCGAGCGCCGCTCTCGCGACTCCGATCATGATCGACGAAAACGAGTTGCGGGGCGGCGGGAAGGGCCTGGTGGATTACCGCGCCCAGGTGAACTTCCCCAACCCCTGGCGGGGCGGGAGCTGGGGGCTCGCCGACGCGGTCTCCTATCAGCTCGTCATCATGAAGGCCCTGGTGGAGTTCGCCGCCACCGAGCGCCCGACGGTGCTGCGCGACGTGATGACAATGGCCGCGGAGGCCGTGACGCGAGGGGAAGGCGAGGCGCCACGAGCGTACGTGATACCTCCAGAGGGAGATCCGGGGCGGCGCGCTCATCTGATCCGGCTCCTGCTGGCTGCGGGCGCCGAAGGATATGAAGCTCCTAGCGGCGTGGTCGGAGACGGAGTCGGGTACGCTCCCGGGACGGTCGTCTTCCCGGCAGCGCAGCCGCTTCGCCAGTTTCTCGTGGAAGTGATGGAGCGGCAACGCTACCCGGAAATCTCGCCCGCGCCCGACGCCGAGATCCTCCTGCCCTACGACGTCACGGCGTGGACGATGCCGCTGACCATCGGGGTTCGCAGCGTCATGGTCGAGCGCGACCTGGCCGGTACCCTGGTTCGTCTCGGGACGGACTGGGCCCAGGCGGAGGCCGGCCCGACCGGCGACTCCGCGGTGCTCGCGATCCCTGCCGGGCAGCTTGGCGCCACCTTGGTCGCCAACCGGGCCCTTGCGCGCGGGGCCCGCGTCGCGTGGCTGACGGGCGAGACGCGGGCCGCCGGGCGGCTCCTCGCTCCGGGTTCGATCCTGGTCGAGGGTCTGGCTGAGCGCGAACGGAGCGAGATCGTGGTCGGTGCGGGCGTGACGCCCGTGCCGCTGGCTGAGAGGCCGACGTCGGCGGTGCCGCTCCGGCGGGTAGGAGTCGGCGTCTACCACCCGAACTTCGGGCTGGAGGACGCCGGCTGGCTCCGGTTCGTGCTGGAGAACGCGGGCTTCCCGGTCGAGGTCGTCGACTCGGCGGCCGTCTCTTCGGGCGCCTTCGGGCGACGGGTCGAGGTGCTCGTGCTGCCTCCGCTCGAGGGGAAGGTTCTCGTGGATGGGCCGGAGCAACGCGGCCCCGTGCCGGCCCCCCCCGAGTACCGGCGAGGGATCGGCAAGGAAGGCGCCCAGGCGGTGCGCAAGTTCTTCGAGGACGGCCACACCGTGGTGGCGTTCGGGTCCTCGGCGGACTGGCTTGCCGAGGAGCTGAAACTACCCGTCTCCAACGCTCTCAAGGGTGTGAGGAGCGAGGAGTTTCGTTGCCCCGGAGCGCTGTTGCAGGTGGCCGTCGACCCGAGATCCCCGCTCGGCTGGGGGATGCCGGAACGCGCGGCGGTCATGTTCGACGGAGAGACCGCCTTCCAGACCCGGCCTGTTGGTGGGGAAGAAGTACGGGCCGTGCCGGTGCGGTTCCCCGATGAACCTCTCCTGCTCTCAGGGTGGGTGCGGGGCGAGGAGAAGCTGCGACGGCGGGCAGCCGTCGTCGAGGTCCGCCGCGGCACGGGACGAGCCGTTCTGTACGCCTTCTCGCCCTACTTCCGCGGCCAGACGGAGGCGGTGTTCCCGCTCCTCTTCAACGCTGTGCTGGAACGGATGGCCGAGCCGCCCGCTCCCGCGGTTCCGACGCCGGCGCCGGCCGGGAAGCGCTAAACTGAAACAGGGGTCGCCCCCAGTCTTGTTTTGGGGGCCGGAGGCGTTCATGGACCCGATGAAGATCGTCGAACGGCAGGCCGAGCAGACGCCGTCGCGGATTCTGATGCTGGTGATGGACGGGCTCGGCGACCTGCCCCGGTACGGAGACGGCCTCACGCCGCTCGCGGCAGCTTCGAAGCCTCACCTCGACATGCTCGCCAAGGACGGTTGCTGTGGGCGTTTCGACCCGGTGGGGCCCGGGATAACCCCCGGATCCGGACCAGGTCACCTCGGGCTCTTCGGCTACGACCCCACGGAGTACGAGATAGGACGCGGTGTGCTGTCTGCCGTCGGGATCGACTTCCCGCTCCGGCCCGGGGACGTCGCGGCCCGTTTCAACTTCTGCACCATCGGCCTCGACGGCAACATCTACGACCGCCGCGCCGGCCGCATCTCGACCGAGGAGAACAGGCGCCTCGTCGCGCGTCTCCGGGAAATCCCCGTGCCGAACGGAGTGGAGATATTCATCGAGACCGAGGCCGAGCACCGTGGCGCGCTCGTCGTTCGCGGAGAGAAGCTCGGTCACCGGCTCGCCGACACGGATCCCCAGCGCACGGGCGTGCCGCCGCTGCGGGTCAAGGCGCTCGATGCGGCGTCACGTCCGACTGCCAAGGTCGTCACAGCGTTCGTGGACGCGGCCCGGAAAGCGATCGCCACGGAGCCGCTGGCGAACGGCATCCTGCTTCGCGGCTTCGACTCGCTGCCGAAGATCCCTTCGCTGGCCGAGCGGTTCCGACTGAAGCCCGTGTGCGTCGCCACGTACCCGATGTACCGGGGCCTCGCGCGCCTGGTGGGGATGGCGATGCCTCCAGCGCCGCCGTCGCTCGCGGACTTCCCCGCGGCAGTGCGGGCCGCGCGCGAGGGGCACGACTTCCTTTTCGTTCACGTGAAGTACACCGACAAGGCGGGGGAGGACGGTGACTTCGGGCGCAAGACGGCGGTGGTCGAGGAGGTGGACCGCCTCCTGCCGGACCTCATCGGCGAGGGCTTCGAGGTGGTGGTGGTCACGGCCGATCACTCGACACCGGTGGCGCTCAAGGCGCACTCGTGGCACCCCGTGCCCGGACTCCTGTGGGCGCCGGGGCGTGTCTTTCGCGACCTGGTGACCTCGTTCTCGGAGTCGGCCTGCGTCGGCGGCGCTCTGGGACGCATGCCGCTCAGGTTCCTGCTGGCGGAGGCTCTGGCGGCCGCCGGCAAGCTCGCCAAGTTCGGAGCCTAAGAGACAGCTTCCCCCGCGCCCCCTCCCAGTCGACAGTCGACAGTTGACAGTTGACAGTCTTCCCCCGACCGCCCGCCCAGTCGAAAGCTGAAAGTCCAAAGCTGGAAGCGCGGACCCGCCAAGGTCTCACTTTTGACCTTTGAGCTTTGACTGTCGACTGTCAACTGTTGACTGTCAACTTCGCTTCACCAGGGGTTCGACGTGGATCACGACGCGCCCGAGGTGCGGCAGGCGGGCGCGCAGCGACCGCTCGACCTTCTCGGTGAGGTCGTGCGCGGCGGTGATCCCGGTGGCGGGGTCGAGGGCGCAGTGGAACGAAACCGTGAGCTCGCCGCCGCTTCGACGGACCGTGACGTTGTGAGGATGGCAGCGCAGGTCGCTCGCCCTAGCCAATTCGCGCAGCGCCGCAAGCACCTGGCCTTCGTCCTCGCGGGCGGCACGGTCCGCCCTTGTCGCATCGCCCTGCGGCTCGATGTGTGTCACGACCTGGCCGAGGTCGGGGATCGCCTGGCGCAGCGCCGACTCGAGCGCCGTCGCCTGCTGGTGCGCGGCGGCCACCGAGAGCGACCGGTCGACTTCGAGGTGGAGCTCGAGCGAGCGAGCGCTGAGCCCGTGGTGAACGTGGATGTCGTGAACGGCGAAGCCGAGCCGATCGGCGATGGCGCGCGCCACCGCAGAGGGGTCTTCGTAGCGGGTCGGCGCCTGAGCATCGGCGGGCTCCACGTGGACGACGACGTCGGCTCCCGGCAACAGGCGGCGGATCGCCGCCTCCGCGGCGCTGGAAACCTCATGGGCGGGTCCGATCGCGGTGTCGCTCCCGACCGTGAGCGCCACGTCGGCGAAGGCCTCCGGGCCGCTGCGGCGGACGCGGACGCGGAGGACGTCGACCACCCCCGGGATGCGAACGGCTCGGTCCAGGTCGTCGCGCAAACCCGGCGGGATCTGGTCCAGCAGGTCCGCGACCGTCTTGCGGCCGAGCTGCACCGTGATCCAGACCACGATCGCCGCAACCCCCAGGGCCGCCACGGCGTCGGCCTTGACGAGCCACTCGAACCCGGGCCGCTTCGAGACGAGGACACCGAGAAGCCCGGCGATCACCACGGCCGAGGACCAGATGTCGGTGGAAAAGTGAAGGGCGTCCGCCTCGAGGGCCTGGCTGCTGTACTTTGCGGCCACCCGCGCCAACGCCCGCGAACGGGAGAGATCCACGAGGATCGAGACCCCCATGATCGCGAAGGCCCAAGCGGACGCCTCGACCGGGACGTTCTTGACGAAGAGGCGTTTGCCCGCCTCGAGGATGATCCAAGTGCATGTCGCGAACAGCAGCGCGGATTCGAACAGCGCGGAGAGGTTCTCCACCTTTCCGTGGCCGTACGTGTGTTCGCGGTCGGCAGGCTTTGCCGAGGCTCGCACCGCTAAGAGCGTCACCATCGCCGCGACGAGGTCGAGACCCGAGTGGGCCGCCTCCGAGAGGATGCCGATCGAGCCCGTCATCAACCCGACGACGATCTTGATCGTTGTGAGGAAGACGGCTGCGGCGACCGACGTGCTCGCCACCACGCGCTTCTCGCGCGCGGCGCTCCGGCTCTCCGCGATGCCCGTGGCGTTTCCCCGTCGCATGCTCATCTCAAGAACAAGAAGCTCAGAAACAGTATTCTATCTAGGATTGACGAGAAAGGGCAGGACTAGATTCGGGAGTCGTGTCTGTAGTCGAGACACCCCGTTGCGGAATCGTCGGGGACAGCGCACGGTTTGCAGTACTGGAGGGTCTGGCAGATGAAACTCGTAGCGATGGTATTGGTGGCTCTCGGTCTGGCGGCGTCTGCGACCGCCGGGGGGATGTTGAAGGCAGGCGATGCTTTCCCGGCATGGCAGCTCGCGGACCAGACCGGTGCAATGGTCGCCTCGACGGATCTTGCGGGCAAGACCTACCTCCTGTGGTTCTACCCGAAGGCCATGACGCCTGGGTGTACCGCCGAGGGGTGTGCCCTGCGCGACAACTTCACCGGTTTCCAGCAGGCCGGCGTCGAGGTCGTGGGCGTGTCGTTCGACGACCCCGCCGACAACGCAGAGTTCATCAAGAAACACAATTTCCCATTCCGTCTACTCTCGGATGCGAAGAAAACCCTCGCGGTCGCGGTGGGGGCGGCGGACTCCCCGAGCCGGCTGTGGGCGCGCCGGATCTCGTACCTGGTCGGCCCCGACGGCAGGGTCCTCAAGGCGTACGCGGACGTGAACCCCGCCAAGCACGCAGGCGAGGTGCTGACGGACCTCGCACAGCTCAAGCCGGGCAAGTAGAAGCGGGGAGGAGGGAGGACGGGGGACGGAAGACGAGCGGCTTGCGTCCGCGGTAGGCGCCGCGCCCGTCAACCGGCTTGATTCTGCGCTCCCGGGTCAGCTCTCATACTAATGGGCCGTCCGTCGTAGTAGGGGAATGGCTGTCATTGTTCAGAAAGTCCCTCCGCGAGCGCGGCCGGGTTCGCAATTACGGATCGGTGGCAGCAGCGGGCGGGGGCAAGCCCCGCCCCTACACTGGATGGCGTAGGGCGCAAGCGTGAGGGACTTGTCCCGTCGTGTGTAGGGGCGGCCCTTGCGGCCGCCCGCAAATTGGAACTCACGGCCCCGAAGATCGGCGCGCCGACTCCGGCTTCCCGCCTGCCACTTTCATGGTCCTGGGTGAGCCCGCCGCTCATGAGGATTGCGAGCCCTGCCGAAGGCGGGGCGAAGCAATCTCGACGGTTTCGGCGCGATCGCCACGGCCCCCTCGCGACCTCCGGGAACCTCGCGGTGCCAACGACGACGCTACGTTTGAGCAGAAAGTGGTATCAGGCGGTCCAACTGTGCTCGACGACGGTGATCGTGGCCTCGTGCTGGAGGCGGCGGGCCCACGCCTCGACGTCGATCGCCGCCTCGGCCTCCTCGCAGGCCGCCGCGGTCGTCCTCGTGGCCGGGTGCTGGGGCTGGAGGAAGGAGCAGCTGTCCTGGTGGGGCAGGATCGAGACCTCGAAAGTCCCGGCGCGCTCAGCGATGCCGATGATCTCCTGCTTGTCGAGTCCGACGAGCGGCCGCAGCACCGGGAGGTGCGCAACCCGGTCGATGGCCGCGAGGTTCTCGAGCGTCTGCGACGCGACCTGGTTCAGCGACTCGCCGGTGACGAGCACCTCGCAGCGCCAGCGCCGCGCGATGCGCTCGGCGGTCCGGAGCATCATCCTGCGGTAGAGCACGACACGAAGCCGCTCCGGGCAGGACGAGACGATCTCGCGCTGGCAGTCTCCGAACGGTACGACCGCCAGGCGGCTCGACCCCTGGTGGCGGGTCAGGATCCGGACGAGGCGTTCGACCTTGGCGACGGACGCATCCGACGTGTACGGCGCGGAGTGGAAGTGCACGTAGTGGGCCCTGGTGCCGCGCTTCATCGCCAGGTAGGCGGCGACGGGGGAGTCGATCCCGCCCGACATGAGCACCGCGACGCGCCCCGAGGTCCCGACGGGGAGGCCGCCGGGACCCGGGTAGTGGTCCTTGTAGACGTAGAGCCCGTCGCTCTGGACGAGGACGTGGACGGTGACGTCGGGGTTCTCGAGGTCGACCGCCATCCCCGTCAGCTCATTCACAAACGCGCCGAGCCGGCGGTTGACCTCTTCCGAGGTGAGCGGGAACCGCTTGTCGGAGCGCTTGCAGCGCACGGCGAACGTCGTCCCGGAGAACTCGGCCGCGTGCTCCGAGACGAACCTCTCGAGCTGGTCGTAGGTCGTGCCGGCGCGCTCGACCGGCATGATCCCGTTGATCCCGAACACCGTCTCGATGCGCCGGCGCACCTCGTACCACGCGACCGGCTGGGAGAAGCGGATGACGACTCGGGCCGGGATCGACACCTCGGCCACCGGCAGGCCCTTGAGGGCGGCGCGGACGTTGTGCACGAGCGTGCGCTCGAACCACCCGCGGTTGCCGCCCTTGAGCGCCACCTCGTGAACCGTGGCGATGACGTGCGATACGAGCTCCATGCTGCTCCCGGCGTCGGAGGGTAGCACAGGGCCTGGCGCCGCCGGCGTCGGACCTCTGGCTGCGTTGCGCTCGCCCGCTCGCATCCTCACATAGCCTCCGGCTATGCTCCGGTGCGGCGGGCTCGCGCGCCTTGCCATAGGCCCAACGGCGGCGGCGCGGCTACACGCCGAACTGCGAGGCCATGCCTCGGCTGTTCTTGTTGACCAAGGATTACGGTTTCACGTGTGGGGCGTTGGCACGCATGTTCTGAGCACCAGGGGGGCTGAGGTGCAGGGGAGCCAAGGAGCCGGCGACACGCTGTTCGGGGTTTCGCTCCTCGACTCCTCATACCGGTTTGCCATCGAACATGTCATTCCGAGGAGCGGAGCGACGAGGAATCTGGGTGGGGGAAAGCCTGGATCTACCAGCCCCCTCCCAGATCCCTCGCGGAGCCCGCCCTGAGGGTATCAGCCCCTCCGCTCCTCTGCCTGCCCGTTCGGACCGCAGGCCACGGTCCACGGGTCACCGTCTCTCGGGCGGCGCGGCTGTGCGCCATTCTCCCTCGCGGTGTCGTCGAGCAGCAGTTGGGCGGCCTCGCGGCCGCCCGTCGTGTCGTTGTTCCTTTCGGTCCACGGACCACGTCGTCGTCTCTACGGTTTCCACCCCTGCAGGATCCTCATGTAGTTGGCGCGCTCGAGCGCCTGCGGATTCGGGGAGTTCTGATGGCTCATGCTCGCGTGCGCCTGCTGCAGCGAGCCGTACTCGTGCTCCTCGAGCCAGCGCGAGATGCCGTCGCGCAGCGTGGTGAGGTACTCGGGACCGCGCTTGAGCAAGACGGAAACGAGCTGAACGGCGTGAGCGCCGGCCATCACGGCCTTGATCGCGTCGAGGTGCGAGTGCACGCCGCCGCTGCACGCCAGCGAGCCCTTGAAGTGGCCGGAGAGGATCGCGAGCCACCGCAGGCGGAGCAGCAGCTCGGATGAGTCGGAGAGTTGGAGGCTCGGGACGACCTCGAGCTCCTCGACGTCGATATCGGGTTGGTAGAACCGGTTGAACAGCACGAGGCCGTCGGCGCCTGAGTCGTCGAGCTGCTTGGCGAGGTTGGCGAGCGACGAGTAGAAGGGGGAGAGCTTGACGGAGACGGGGATCTTCACGGCGTGCTTGACGGTCTTGAGGCCCTCCAGCGTCCGGCGCTCCACGGTCTCGCTCGTCTCCCACGCCTGGGTCGCGAGGTAGTAGACGTTCAGCTCCAGCGCATCGGCACCCGCCTGCTCGATGAGCTTGGCGTAGGAGAGCCAGCCGGCCGGACTGGTGCCGTTGAGCGAGCCGATCACCGGCACCTTGACGGCCGCCTTGATGCGGCGGATCTGCTCGAGATATTGCTCGGGCCCGAGGCGGTACTCCTTGGGCTGTGGAAAGTAGGACAGCGCCTCCGCAAACGACTCGGCGTGCAGCTCCATGTCCATCTCGGTGCCGAGCTGCTCGCGCGTGATCTGCTCCTCGAACAGCGAGTGCATGACGATCGCGGCGCACCCTGCGTCCTCCAGCCGCTTGACGGTGTCCATCTCGTCCACCATCGGGGAGGCGCCGGCGACGAGCGGGTTGGGAAGGTCGAGCCCGAGGTACTTGGTCGATAGATCCATGGTGTCCCCCTTAGCTTTCCTTCTCGGCGACGGGCTGCTCGTCGGCCGACTTCACCGGCATCGTCACCTTCGCGAGCTGTTCGTACACGGCAAACCGGTTGGTCACCTCGCGCTGGGCAAGGGCGAGGAGGTGCTTGAAGCGCTCCGGGTTGGCCTGCTCGACCATCCGGAACCGGGTCTCGTTGCGGATGTACTTGGAGAGCTCGACCTTCGGCGCGGCAGAGTCGAGCTTGAGCGGAGTCTCACCAAGCGCGATACGGCGCGGGTCGAACCGATAGAGCGGCCACGAGCCCGTGTCCACGGCCAGCTTCTGCTGCTCGCAGCCCAAGGCGAGGTCGTAGCCGTGGGCGATGCAGTGCGAGTACGCGATGACCAGCGAGGGGCCGGGGTAGGACTCGGCCTCCTGGAACGCCCGCACGGTCTGCGCGTCCTTGGCCCCGAACGCGACGTGGGCGACGTACACGTGGCCGTAGGTCATGGCCAGCATACCGAGGTCCTTCTTCGGCATGCTCTTGCCAGCCATCGCGAACTTGGCGGCAGCGCCGAGCGGGGTGGCCTTAGAGGCCTGGCCGCCGGTGTTGGAGTAGACCTCGGTGTCGAGGACCAGGATGTTGACGTCCCGGCCCTGAGCGAGCACGTGGTCGAGGCCGCCGTACCCGATGTCGTACGCCCAGCCGTCACCGCCGACGATCCAGACGCTCTTCTTGACGAGGTAATCGGCGAGGAGCGCGAGGCGAGCGGCCTCGGGCTCCTTGACCCCGGCGAGCTTGGCTTTGAGTGTCTCGACGCGCTTCCGCTGGGCTGCGATGCCAGTCTCGTCCTCCTGCCTCGCCTCGAGGAGCTCGGTGACCATAGCCTCGCCGAGCTTCGGCGCGAGCCTGGCGAGCATCTCGCGGGCCTGCTCGATGTGCTTGTCGATGGCGAGCCTGTACCCGAACCCGAACTCGGAGTTGTCCTCGAACAGGGAGTTGTTCCACGCCGGCCCGCGGCCTTCGCGGTTCACGGCGTATGGAGTCGTCGGCAGGTTGCCGCCGTAGATCGACGAGCACCCGGTGGCGTTGGCGATGAGGGCCCGGTCGCCGAAAAGCTGCGTGAGGAGCTTGACGTACGGCGTCTCGCCGCACCCCGCGCAGGCGCCCGAGTACTCGAACAGCGGCTGCATGAACTGCGCACCCTTGACGTCGATCTTGATCGCCGTGCGGTCGACTTCCGGCAGGTCGAGGAAGAAGGCGTAGTTCGCGCGCTCGCTCTCGCGCAGCGGCATCTGCGGCATCATGTCGATCGCCTTGTGCTTCGGGTTGGACTTGTCCTTGGCGGGGCACACCATGACGCAGAGCGTGCAGCCGGTGCAGTCCTCGGGCGCCGTCTGGAGCGTGTAGGAGGCGCCCTTGAAGTCCGCCGCCTTGTAGTCGGTGGACTTGAACGTCGCCGGCGCCTTGTCCAACAGCTTGGCGTCGTAGACCTTGGGTCGGATGGCGGCGTGCGGGCACACCATCGCGCACTTGTTGCACTGGATGCAGATGGCCGGGTCCCATACCGGGATCTCGAGCGCGATGTTGCGCTTCTCCCACTGCGTCGTCGCCACCGGCCAGGTGCCGTCCACCGGGAACGCGGAGACGGGCAGCAGATCGCCCTTGCCGGACATCATCACGGCGGTCACGCGCTTCACGAAGTCGGGCGCGGCGTTGGTCACCGTCGGCGGCATCGAGCGCGTGGCCGTGACCTTTCCCGGCACCTTCACCTCGTACAGGTGGGCGAGCGTGTGGTCCACCGCCGCGAAGTTCTTCTGCACCACGACGTCGCCCTTCTTGCCGTAGGTCTTCTTGATCGCCTTCTTGATCTGCTCGATCGCCTCGTCGCGCGGCAGGACTCCGGAGATCGCGAAGAAGCAGGTCTGCATGATCGTGTTGATGCGCACGCCCATCTCGGTGTCCTTGGCCACCTTGTAGGCGTCGATGACGAAGAACTTCATCCTCTTCTCGATAAGGTGCTGCTGGACCTCGCGAGGGAGGTTCTCAAAGACCTGGTCCGTTCCGAACGGGGTGTTGAGGAGGAACGTCGCGCCCGGGCCGGCGTAGTCGAGCATGTCGTACTTGTCGAGGAACTCCGTCTGGTGGCAGGCGACGAAGTTCGCCTTCTTGATCAGGTAGGCGGAGCGGATCGGGCGGGGCCCGAAGCGCAGGTGCGAGATCGTGACGGCGCCGGCCTTCTTCGAGTCGTACACGAAGTAGCCCTGGCCGAAGTTGTCGGTCTCCTCGGCGATGATCTTGATCGAGTTCTTGTTGGCGCCGACGGTGCCGTCGGAGCCGAGGCCGAAGAACACCGCCCGCTTCACGTCGTCCGGCTCGATGTCGAACTCGGAATCCACCGTCACCGAGGTGTGGGTCACGTCGTCCACGATGCCGACCGTGAAGTGGTTCTTGGGCTTGTCCTTGGCGATCTCGTCGTAGACCGCCTTGATCATGGCCGGCGTGAACTCCTTGGAGGAGAGGCCGTAGCGGCCCGCAAACACGCGGGGGCACGGGTCAAAGCTCGTCAACGCGGAGTCGTGAGCCTCGCGGAGCGCGGTGATCACGTCGAGGTACAAGGGGTCGCCGATCGCCCCTGGTTCCTTGCAACGGTCGAGCACGGCGATGTTCTTCGCCGTCTTGGGCAGAGCGTGCACGAAGTCGGGAATCGAGAACGGCCTATAGAGGCGAACGCGGAGGACGCCGACCTTCTTGCCCTGCTTGAGCGCCCACTCGACGTACTCGGTGGTGGTGTCGCCGCCCGAGCCCATGACGACGATGACGTCCTCGGCCTGGGGGTGGCCGTAGTAGTCGAAGAGGTGGTACGAGCGGCCGGCGAGCGCCGCGAACTTGTCCATCTCCTCCTGCACGATGCCTGCGCACGCCAGGTAGAACGGGTTGCACGCCTCGCGCGCCTGAAAGAACGCGTCGGGGTTCTGGGCGGTGCCGCGCAGCACCGGGTGGTCCGGTGTGAGCGCGCGGGCGCGATGGGCCGCGACCAGCTCGTCGGTGATCATGGCACGCAGGTCGTCGTCGGTGAGCTCCTCGATCTTGGCCACCTCGTGGGAAGTGCGGAACCCGTCGAAGTAGTGGAGGAACGGCACGCGCGCGCGGAGCGTGGCGGCCTGGCCGATGAGCGCGAAGTCGTGCGCCTCCTGGACGGAGCCCGAGGAGAGCATCGCGAACCCGGTCTGGCGGCACGCCATCACGTCGGAGTGGTCGCCGAAGATCGAGAGCGCGTGCGTGGCGACGGTCCGTGCCGATACGTGCATGCAGTAGGAGGTCAGCTCGCCCGCGATCTTGTACATGTTCGGGATGAACAGGAGGAGCCCCTGCGAGGCCGTGAACGACGTGGTGAGAGCCCCCGCCTGGAGAGCCCCGTGGACCGCGCCGGCGGCGCCGCCCTCGGACTGCATCTCGGTGACCTGGGGCACCGTGCCCCAGATGTTCTTCTTTCCCTGCGCCGACCACTCGTCGGCCCATTCACCCATGTTCGATGAGGGGGTGATGGGGTAGATCGCGATCACCTCGTTGGTACGGTGGGCGACCGACGCGGTCGCCTCGTTCCCGTCGAGGGTGACCATGCGCCTTGTGGACATGACGTTCCTCCTTGGTGGTATCCGGCTCCGCGCCCTTCAAGTCTCCCGGGGGGCGGATGTTGCGAAACAGTCCACGTCCCAAACGTGAACCATTTCACATGAAGAGTCTAGGCCCTGCGGTGGGGTTTGACAAGCCCGGTCGAGCGGGTTCAGAGGTTCGAAGGTTCAAAGTTTCGAAAGTTGAAGATCCGCAGAGGGGCAGAGGTGCGGAGGAGCAGCGGAGCGAGAGGCGGCCGCGACTGGTGCGGTCGCTTGCCCCTCTGCTCCCATGCTCCTCCGCTCCTCTGCTGGTGGTGAGCCTGCGAACGTTTGAACCTGTGAACTTGCGAACCGGGTGGGGGAATGGCGGCCCTGACGGGAATCGAACCCGTGCTGCCGGCTTGAAGGGCCGGTGTCCTAACCGTTAGACGACAGGGCCGTCGCGGGCGCGCGAAGCTTACCACACGGGCTGCAGCGCGGGCCGCGGATACAGCAGAAACCGGCGCAGTTACTCGCCATCCACCCGGGCCCTGTCCGCGGTGGTATGCCGTTGTCGTCCTCGGAACCCCATCGGTACCGGATATCACCATCTGACCTTCTTGCGCTTCGCCTGCGATGCGCGCCGTCCGCACAATCGCTGCTCGCTCTTCATCCCGCGCATCACCTCGACGACGCCCGCGGCCTCAACAGGATCCTCCGGCGCGGGCCCCCGTGCGCGGCCATGCGCTACACGTGGTGCGACGCAGCGGTCACGAACACTCTCGCCCGTCGTGGCGTCTCCCACCTCCGCCCTCTAGAAGATCATCACCCAAGACTCTACAAGAAGAAGGTGTGATGGTGATATCGGGTACCGATGCTGCCGCCCCTCTTCGCCTCGGCTCTCCGCCCGTGCGCTACTTAGTGAACATCATTGGATCGCCCGGCCCGCCGCGGGGAAGCACCCACATGCCCGTGCCGGGGTCGATCTTGGCCTTCCCGCCGAGCATCCGAGCGAGGAAGTCGAGTGAGATCGCCGGGTCGGGGGGACGCAGCATGACGCGTTCCTGTTCGTCGATGCTGACGTCCTGGCCACCGATGCTGAGCTTGACGGCATTCTGGCTGGCCGCCATATCGTGTGCCTTGTGCTCGGGACCGCCGCCGGGGCCGAGGGCGCCCAGCGCGCCACGGTTGAACAGCAGCACACCGTTGGGTCCCGGCTGGATCTCGTACTTCACCCTGGCCGGGTCCCACCTGCTTGTGCCGCCAAGCGCCCGGGCCAGGTCGGCCAGGGGCACAAACGGCTTGCCGTTGTGCATCACGAGGTTCCTCGTGACGAGCGCAACAGGCTTCTCCTCGATTACGATCCCGGCCACTGCGGTTGCGGTGACGGCGAGTGCAACGCCGACGGCAACGACCACCCCCAGATGCCCTGCGCAAAGGACGGCTCGCGGTTTCATGCTCCCTCCAGTCTGGGGACGCCGGGTCCGATCCGGCACCCTCTGAGCGGTAAACGTCGGCCCCGCGGTCAAGCGCACGCGCCGGAGCGGGGAAGCGAGGCCTCGGCCGAACTCCAGTTCTTCACCCCCGCGGCCCGCTCGCACCGGTCGCGCACCAGCACCGGCCGGTCGCGCGAGGGAACGTGGAGGCGGGCGAGCTCGAGCGCGTCACGTCCACGCATCGGGACGCCGCACCAGGGGCAGCGGGACGGATCGGGGGGGTTGTCCTGGTGATGGTGCCATGCAGAGTTAGGTCAGAGTGTCTGCCTTATCGGGTCAAGGGCCCAGTCAGCAAAGACCTGTCGCGGCTCCGACAGGTGCAGGGCTTCGTTAGGCAGCGCTTCGGGCGGGAGCGCAGGCGTATGCGACGAAACCTCCGAGGGCAAGCAGGGGAATTCCCGTGAGACGGACGACACCGGATCCCTGCCGTAACCACCACTCGATGATGGCGTGAGCGCGCTCGATTGCTACCAGACCCGTCAGAGCCGTCGCTATCCCAGCGATCAGGATGAGGCAGCCCAAAACGCGGAGCGTCTTTGGCGCGCGGGAAACCGATGCCACCGAAATCAGGACAAGACCACAGGCGACTCGGATGGTGGCGATGACGTAGAACGCGCCGGAAGTGACGGAGTGTTCGGCGATCCAGACGAGGCCAGAGGGCGCGATGATGCCGCTGGCGCCGACGGCGCCGATGAGCAAACCGATCACCAAGGCTAAGGGCTTCACGATGTCCCCTTTCGCGCTGCCCAAACGCCGCGCTTCAGCGGCACGCCGGCCACTCCTTGGCGGATAAGCATGGTGCGATGATGAACCCCGCGATGGCGCCAGGCAAGCAAACCGACCGGCGTGACGCTGCAAGCGCGGGTTGGGTGGCGCCTAGTCCGCATCAGGGCACGTAAGGCGTGCCTTGGTGAAACCGAAGGCCCCATCCGTTGGAGGACTTGGACCAGATCGAGCTCCGCCGTCCGTATTCGTTCTTGCCGCACGACATCACCACACTGTTGTACGTTACCTGCGCCGTGACCTCGTTTAAGAGGCGAATGGACAAATCCGGCAAGGGCAGGACGGCCTGGATCGGTTGCCTGGTCGCTCCGAGCATCTCCGTACGTCCGTAGATTCTGCCCGACCGGCCGAACTCGAAGAAATCAGGCGCGAACACACTGGCCATGAGCGTCGAGTCAAACCGCGTGTCCTCTCGCCATAGGGATTCCTCCAGGAGCTGGAGCGCTGCCTGGTCTTCCGCGCTGATCTTCATACTCGGCTCCACTTTGAGGGACTCTCTTGGGTGCGCCACCTAGACATCATGACTTCCGGGTGAGGGAGAGGCTGACCCCCGGCGGTTTCGCGGGTTAGCCCGGTGGGAACCAGAGCCGCACGCTGCGCAGCTGTCGATGTCCCGTGCTGAAAGTCGGCCATGCCCAACCTTACCACCCTGTTCGTTGGTCTGGGCATTCACGGCTTGACGCTTCGCTACGACGCCCCAGGAGCCGCGATCTCTCCCTGAGGGCGGCCGCACGCGTTCCGCCGAGACGCGCTCGAGCGGCCATGGCGGTACGGACCAACAAAAGGGCAAGAGGGATCCATGCTATAGCCGCGGTTCAAGCCAGGGAGGCGGTGGGGCCGGGGACGAGTCGTCGGCTACCTGCTGGGGGCTGCGGTAGTCGAGCGGGTATGGCGTCGCGATGTCGTTTACCGGAAGGTCCACACTGATCTCGGCCCTTTCATGGTATGCGTAGGTCCTCCAGTGCGAGATTGGCGCGAGTGGGACGTTCTTTTCGTAAGACCTCGCCGCAGCCCGTCTTGAGCTGAGCGAGTTTGCGGGCGATGCTCCGAGTATGGACGAGGATCGGATCATCGTAGGCCCTCAGAACCCGTCGAGCACCGATGAGCGTGATCCAGACTTATCCCCCGGAGCAGCAGGCGGGTTGCAGGCGCTTGCGAAACGGATCACAATGTCCAGGGATCAGGAGGACGAGCCAATGACGAACGTACGCCTGGTTGTGGGGTTGACGGTTGTGCTGGCCATCGCGCTGATTGCGCCGTGTGGGGCGACGGTGACCACCATCGTGCACTACCGGCTGGGAGATGATGACCCAGGTGCCGCGGCAGGGGCATTGGGCGCCAACCCCACGATCGACGCGATGGGTGTCCTGAACCTCTCCCGGAGCGGAAGCCCGACGTACGTGACCTCCCCGTTCGGGCTGGGGATGCACTTCGCCGGCAATTCCAGCAGCCAAGACGGCTACTCTGCCGTCGCCAACCCGACCACGGTCACCGACAACTTCGGCATCGAGGCCTGGGTCCGGCTCGACTCGACGTCGAACGCGGTCATCGCCTATAATGGAAGCACATCGACATCCGGCTGGGGTCTTTACGAAGCCAATGGGTACTTGGCTGGCCTGTTTGGAGGCAACATAGAATGGGGTGGGTCAGCCGCGATCCCCGTTGGCTCCTGGACATACGTCGCGCTAGTCCGCAGCGGCGGCGTTGCCACGCTCTACCTGAACGGTGTCCCCGGTTCCACGACCGCGACGGCCCCGAACGTTCCCACTGCGGTCGCAGCTGCCGCGGGTTTCATGATCGGATCCAACATCACGCATGCCCAGTACGTCCAGGGCGCTATCGATGAGGTCCGGGTGTTCACGTTTGCGCCGGGTGCGTTCCAGGTGACGGACCTGAACGATAACCTCCACTCGATTCCGGCGCTGTCAATCCTGGGCCTCGCCGCGTTGGCTCTCCTCGTCCTGCTCGGCGGCGCTGCTCTGCTCCTCCGGGGATAGGAGCCATCTTCGCCCGGTCCTTGCCCCGACCACCGGAGTAGGATCGGCCTAGCAAGAGAGGCCGAGGGTGACCAACCGGACAAATCTGATCTTCGACCGCTACATCGGCATCGACTACTCGGGTGCACAGACGCCGACATCGAGCCTGAGGGGGCTTCGCATCTTCATGGCGGATCGAGTGTCCCCCACCGTGGAAGTCGAACCACCCCAAAGCCCGCGCAAGTACTTGACCTGCCCCCGGTTGCGGTATCAGTTCTTATGTTAGTCCTCCCATCGGGTCTTCGGGGAGCGTGACGGTGCCTGGTGATGCGATCGCGCGGCGGGTCGCCTCCAGCACGTAGCGGTGAGGATCGACTCCGGAGATCTTCGCAGTCTCGAACAGGGTGTAGAGAATCGCCGCGACCTCCGCGCCGAGCCTGGAGTGCGAACCGTAGTGGTTCTTCCGCCCGACCACCAAACCACGCAGCGCCCGTTCGGCCGCGTTGTTGTCCAGCGGCACCCGCGGATTGGCGAGAAACACCGTCAGGCCTAGCCAGAGCGAGAGCATGTACTCGATCGCCTTGCCGAGCGAGCTCTGCGGCAGCGTCACCGGCTTGGTTTCGTACGCCCAGCCCCGCAGCTCGTCGATGATCGAGCGCGAGCGCTCTCCCCGCAGCCGGCTCCGCAGCGCCAGCGCGTCCGCCTTGGCCTCCGCCGGGGCTGTCCGTGGCAGCGCTGGGACCTGGCGCTCCACAGCGTAGAGATCGCCTATCCACGTGATCGCTCGCTGACACTCCTCGGGGAACGAGCTCTCCGCCTCGATGAACTTTCTCCTGACGTGCGCCCAGCAGTGCACCGAGGTGACGGTTGGTGATCCGCGGGCAAGCGCCTCGTACACCGCGTAGCCGTCGGACATGAGGACGCCGCGGTACCCTCCGAGCACGGCTTCCGCAGCGTCCCGCGAGCGCTGACCGCGAATCCAGTACGCGGCCGCATCCTCGCTCGCAACACACCACGTCCACCAGCGGTGACTGCCGTCCGCGTCCATCAACCGCCAGTGCGTCTCGTCCATGAAGACGACATCGGAGGCCAACACCCGGCGGCAGAGCGCCTCGTAGGTCGGTGTGAGGTGCCGGGCCAACGCCCCAAGCTGATCCCACAGCGTCTGGGAATCGACGTCGAGGCCCTTGCGACCCATCGCCCGTGCCTGACGCTCCAACGGCAAATGATCAAGGTACTTGCTCTCCGCGACGTGGACGGCGAACTCCGGGGAGTATCGCCCGCCAGGCGTCAGCTTGAGGGGTCCTGGCGCCGTGACGACAGAGGCGTTGCATCGGCAGCGGTACTTCTGCCGCCGGTGGGTGACGACCTGATACGACGCCTCGATGACGGTGATCTCCTCCGAGTCCTCGGTCTGCTCGCCCATCGGCTCGAGCTGACCCTGGCACACCGGGCAGGTGCGCTGATCCTCCGGCAGGGTGTGGGTCACGGTCGAGATCGGGAGCAGCGGCTGCTCCTTCGGGCCGTGACCTCGGCGAGGCTCCGTCGCCTGCTCCGTCAACACGTCGTCGCCCTGACCCGTGCGCTTCTCGGAGGAGGGGGCGAAGACCTTGTGCCGGAGCGCCTCGAGCTGCTCCTTCAGGAGGTCGAGCTCGAGCTGAGCCGGAACCGTCTCGCCGCGGAGCTGGGCAATCTCGACGCGGAGTGTCGCGATGGTTTTCTGCTGGCTGATGACGGTTTTCTCGAGGAGGAGAGCGGCCTGCTGGAGGGTGTCAACGTCCCGGATCTGCTCCAGCCTTGGCACGAGTAATAGTCGCAGTCTCCGTGGCTTCTGTCAAGCATTTCAGGCAGAGTTTTGCAGGCGAAACGCGCACCTTGCCGACCAGTGCGCTGCCTTCGAGGAACAGCTGCAGCTCCGCCATGGTGAGCTCCAGGGTGTCCTCGCCCCACACCTGGGCGAAGCGCCCCTTCTCGAGCCGCTTCGCGTACAGGCACAGGCCGGTGCCGTCCCACATTAGAACCTTGGCCCGCCGGCGGTTGCCACTGACGAAGAGGTATATATCGCCGGAGAGCGGGTCACGCTCGAGGTGGTTCTTGACGAGGCCATACAGGCCGTCGAAGCCTTTGCGCATGTCGGCAGGAGAACCATATGCGAACACCCGCACCGACCGCGTCGAGCCGATCACCCGAGGACCTGCAGCAGGGAAGCGAGCAACTTCCCATCGAGGCCTTCCACGACGAAGCCACGGGGTGTGACCAGGCGCAGCGCGGGGTAGGCCGGCGGCGGCGTGGCGCCGTCGAGCGTGGCCGACACGATCGCCACCTCGCGAAGGGCGGACCCTACCCCAGGTGCCTCTCGAATCCAGCGGGAGAGGGTGGACTGGGTGAGGCCGAGCCTGCTGGCAGTGTGCCCGTGCGACTCCCCGTCCGCCGAAGACGCGACCGCGTACGTGACCACTCGCAATCGCAGTTCCTCGGAGCACCTCCACCGGTGCGACCCCCCGGCCTTCCGCCGCTCCCGATCCAACTTGCCCCCATCCCGCCCGCGCCGATAGCGGCGACGATCTCGTAGGGACCGAGGCGTTCTCCGCGTTTCATCGCGCTCACCCCTTCGGCTTGATCAGCTCCTCGAACGGCGGGTAGCCCCACAGCGGCTCCAGGTCGAGATCCCTGTGAATATCAACAATGAACTTGAACCCCTGTGCGAACGCATCCCGCAGCAGCGCCACCGCTCGGTCTTTCTCATCGAGCTGTGCCGCGATACACGCCCGGAAGTACGTGTGCTTTCCGTACAGGTAGGGCCGCGTGAGGGCGGCGAATTCTTCGTCGATCCGCCGCGCCTGCGCCACGTTGCCGAGGTGTGCCGCCGCCGTTCCGACCCACCCACGCATGTCGATGTCGTCCGGGTCTTTGGCCAGCAGAGCCTCGGCGACCACCTTCTCCTCCGCCCACCGTTCGGACAGGTAAAGCGCCGCCATGAGCGACCTTTGGTACTTCGCGGCCTCCGAGGCCAGACGCGCCCGGTACCAGGCCACGGCCCGCTCCGCCATCTTCAGTGAGGCTTCGCGGTGGCCGTGCGCCCGCAATTCCTCTGCGGCCACACGCATTACATAGCCCGGCGTGCCGACGCGAAATCCGCCCTGCGTGGCCTCGCACGCCTCGATCACCTTCTCGACCTCTTCGAGGCGGCCAAGCGCGGCGAGGGCACCAGCCTCGTCCGAGTAGAAACTGAGCACACCAGGGAAGCGGCTCTTGCCCTCCCGGGCGACCTTGAGTGCGCCCTCGTAATCACGATTCATGTGGTACGCCTCAGCGAGGCAGACCGCCGGTGCATAGTCGATCGCGTGCTCGAGCGCGTCCGAGTCCGACCGGCTGATTGAGAGGTCGCGGATCGCTTCGCCGGGACGGTTCAGCCCCATCTCTTCAATCCCTATGCCGAGTTGGAAGTCCTCAGGGAACCCCGAGAGCGCCGCCATCTCGCGGTTGATCGCCAGCGAATCGAGGCGACGCCCGTCCAGTTCGGCGCGCCAATACTGAACGTTCAGGCGCTCCGCGGGCATCATCCGACCAACGTTCGCTTCCAGGAGCGCGAGCTCCTTGGCAGCTTCTTCGAACTGTCCGCCTTCATAGAGTGTGTCCACTCGCGTTAGCCGCGCCTCGTAGAACTCTGGATCGAGCGCGGCCGCCTTTTCGTAGTGAACGAGGGCGGAGGCCATGTTTTGCCCGTACTCCGCCTGACCCAGGCGAAACTCGAGCAGCGCGTCGTACCTCGGCGGGTGATACCCGTTCCAGTTTGCTCTCTGCTTCCGGTCGAATCCCCACGCCACCGCGCCGGTCACGTGCTGGCGCAGCGGTTCGAGCGCCGAAAGGGGATCGGCGCGCGCGCACCTCAGCGGCGCCGCCGTGTACACCACCGTACCATGCCAGGGATCGACCACACGCGCCTGCACCTCGAGCTGGTCACCCCGCAGGTCGTACGTGCCGGAGACCACGAGCGCCGATCGGGTGGCTTGGGCAAGCCGGAGCAACGGATCGCCACCGGCCTCGCCGCGTCGGTTCACAGCAACCGGGTTGACCGCGACTTTCAACTCGCCCGTCTTCAACAGGTCGTTGGTCAAGGCGTCCGCGATCTGCTGGCCCACGCTGTCCAGCGACGCATCACCGGTGCGGTTCTCAAACACGGCCACCACGATGCTCTTGGGGTCGAAGCTCGCGGCGGGAGCCGCTTTCCTCCACGGCGCCCAGATTAGGAGTACCGCCGCCACTGCGAGGAGGACCACACCCGCTGCCCCGACCAGCCACGAGCTTCGCACCCGCAGCACGCGGACCGGCGCCTTGGCCGTCGCCGGGGTCTCCGTTCCGCCTGACGTCGCCCGCAGCGCCAGCGCCAGGTCGTGCGCCGACGAGAACCGGTCCTCCGGCCGCTTCTCCAGACACCGGCCGACGATCCCCTCGACCGCCGGAGGGACGTTCCTCCCCCTGCCGGCAAGCGGCGCCGGATCCTCGCTCATGATCGCCGTCACCGTCTCCGCCCCCGTCCGCTTCAGAAACGGCGACGTCCCACACAGCATCTCGTACAGCACGCACCCGAACGAGAAGATGTCGCTCCGCGCGTCCGCCCGCTCCCCGCGCAACTGCTCCGGTGACGTGTACCCCATCGTCCCCAGTACCGCCCCGCTCTCCGTGGATGGTTCGCCGCTTGCCGTTTTCGCGTACGAGTTGGGTGGGGTCTCGGGTTGCGCGAGCTTGGCAAGCCCAAAGTCCAGGATCTTGACCTGGCCGTTCTTTGTGATGAAGACGTTGCCCGGCTTGAGATCACGATGGATGATGCCCTTCTCGTGGGCCGCAGCAAGACCCTGGGCGATCTGGACGGCCGTCTCCACCGCCTTGCGGACGGTCAGGCCTCCGGCCCTAAGCCGGTCCCGCAGGCTCTCGCCTTCGAGAAGCTCGGTGACGAGGTAGGGGATGGCGTCATGGGTGCCGACATCGAAGATGGCGAGGACGTTGGGGTGGGAGAGCGCGGCGACCGCCCGCGCCTCCTGCTCGAAGCGGCGCAGCCGGTCGGGATCGGAGGCGAACTCCGCCGGCAGCACCTTAATGGCAACCTCACGCCCGAGACGCGTGTCCCGTGCGCGATACACCTCGCCCATTCCGCCCGCACCGATCAGGCCGAGGACCTCGAAGTGGGCGATTCGGCTGCCCGGCTGCACGTGTCGGCTCTCCTTGCTGAGATTGTACGGCGAGTTGGGGGAAGGAGCGTGGGAAAACCTGTCAGTCCCAGGAACCACGATTGGTCAGCGGGCTCCGGCCACCCTCTTTCTTGACCCACGCTCCGAGGCCCCTGGAGCCGCGATCTCTCACCGGAGGGGCGGACCTACAGGCGCTGTGCCTTCGCACAGCCGTGACGGCAGCGGGGAGCGCGGTTTGGGAGGGAACGGGGGTCGCGCTGCAGCTGCGGACCTTCGCCGCCCGTTCGCATCGGTCGCACGTCAAGGCTGACCAGTCGCGAGAGGGGAAGTGGAGGCGGGCCAGCTCTACAGAGTCAAGCTCCCGCATTGGTCCACCACACTACGGACAGCGAAGCAGACTGGCGGGTGCGCAGTCTCGTTTTGAGGATGGTGCCATGCGTAGAGCCTACCGCCTCTCTGCCTGTCAGTTCCCGAGGGCCTCGCAAGGCGAGCTTTGAGCCGCCGCTACTCGCTGCGCTGGCACTCCGCGCACAGTCCTTG